>DATJMU010000067.1:0-15853 GCA_035508555.1 Occallatibacter sp.
GGGAACCCTGGGTTGCGGCGCAAATCGGGCCATACTTCGTTGTCGTCCTAGGCGGTGGACCCGCCACAGCCGTCGTCCTCCGCCTCGTCTGGCCCGATTTTCGCTCGCAACGCCGCACACGCGAAAGTTAATAACAGGCTCTAGTCGGTGTCAGGGGCAGCCGCTGCGCCGGTTTGCATCAGGAAAAAGTTCGCGCCCTTTTCCGCCGGAATGGTGTGGAATTCCCGCGGGATAGGAAGCGTGAAGAAGAGCCGCAAGTCCGTCGTTGCCCGCTTATCGGCAAAGCCGAGCGAACCCTCCTCGAGATGATTGATGCCCTCGATCATACGCAGAACACTGCCAAAATCGTGGGGAATGTTGTTGATGTATCCCGGCGGCGTGTAGGCGGAGACAACGATCAGCGGGACCCGGAAGCCGTATTGGTAGTCGCCTTGGCAGTCGGTCGAGTTGCACGGCAGCTTCGATGCATAACGCGCCGGCTGGTTGTCCGACCATCCGCCCCAATCGTCCCAGGTGATCACAATCGCCGTATCCTCCCAGTACTTCTGGCCGGCATCGGGCGTATCCCTTCCGCATCGCGGATTGTTCCCGATCGCGTTGACGACCGCAGCCACCCACGACGGCCCGTACTCGTCGTCCGGCGGGTGATCGGACCAGGTGCCGTTCGGGATCACCCAGCTAACCTGCGCCAGGCTGCAGCTCGAAATGTCGCGCAGGATGTCGGTGCCCAGGTTCTTCACATCCACGTTTGCGTTCCACTCCTTCCCGGTGCACTCCAGCCCTGACTTCGGGTCGCCGTTGGGATTCACGAACGCGGGCTGGCAGATCGCCTTGATCGAGTCCGGGGCGGTCCAGATCGAGCCCGCGGACGGCGCGTAGTATTTCCACGAGATGGACCTGGGATCAAGAAGGTCGGCCATGCTCTGGTGCGGGTAGCAGAACGTGCCCGCCGGGTCGCTGGGATAGATGAGCGCGGTGTTGCTGATCGGGCACTCCTGGACCGAACCCCCGGCGTACAGCGTGCAGTCCTTCGCCGGTGTGTTCAACACGGGAGAGATCAGATCGTTGGTTGCGCCCTGCAGCGCCAGGCACCCGGCCCGATTGCTCAGCACTTCGTTATTGAAGTTCTCCGAGACAAACGTCGACTTCGCGTCGTCTTCGGCGCTCTGGGATGACGTGCCCGAAAAGATGTACTGGTGCGCCGGATAGCTCGGCCCCTGGTTGGTCTGGTACATGAAGTTCGCCCAGCCGTATTCCTTGGCGAGCGTCAGATAGGGATCGAGCAGGTGTCCGCTGCTGCCGTCGCTGTTGGTCACGGCGGGATTCTTCACGT
The DNA here is from genome assembly GCA_035508555.1 of Occallatibacter sp. GTDB lineage: Bacteria > Acidobacteriota > Terriglobia > Terriglobales > Acidobacteriaceae > Telmatobacter. Next base: position 1,334 of record DATJMU010000067.1, read on the forward strand.
AAGCGTAGGAAGATCCGGCCGGCGACGAGGTCTTCCAGGCGCCGTCGTTGCGGCACTCCAGCGTCCCCGGATCAGGGTCGCACATGTTGTTGAACCCGTGGTGGAAGTGGTCGGGGTCCACGGAGCCGGCCAGCGGAGTCGGCGCCAGCGGTACCGGGACGACCGAACCGCTCTGGTTCGACAACCCGCAAGAGGAGATGTCGTAACAGGAATCCGTTACGTGCTCGGGAATGCAGGCGTGCAGAGGGTCCGGATTGGCCGGGAGCGGGCAGACGGGTGTTAAGAAGTGGAACAAATTGTCGGGGGTCCGATTCTCCTGGAAGATGATCACCACGTTCTTGATCTGAGGAGGAAACGGCGCCCGCCACGGGAACGGGGATGGAGAACCGCCGTCAGGCGGCGATGCCTGCGCCAATGCGAAGGAAGCTGCGATTGCGAAGACAAGAGAGGCGACGGCTTTCCGTTGCATCATAATCAAACCTCCTGAGTTCTCGCGCTTATTGTTGGGGCCAGACGTCCCGCACGCCGGGTCGGAAGCGATCCGGCGCCGGAAGGGCGCCAGGGTAACAATTGCGACTATCGAGGGACGTTCTTACGGGCTTACCACGCTGGTTGTGCAGGCAGCGGTATACGGAGCATGCGTGTCCTGGGCATCGCCGCTGCGTGTTCGTTCAGGCGAAGAAAAAACCGCTGGGGTAAATCACTCGGCGGGCAGCGGCAGTCTCATGCGCCACGTGGAAGATCTCCCGATCCCCGCTTGCGCAGGAGGCGCCGATAAGAGCCGCCGCAAACAACCATTGCGAGCTCAATTTCGAGCTTGATCTGAGGACCCAACGGTCTGCAGCCGACAACACCCGGATCGCTTTGGCTGCGACGAACGCGTTGACACGGCCAGGACGCAATAGTTGCGCTGCGCCGCGACCTTTTCATCAGCCGGCAACAATCGGTGGATATGTGGCCCGCCATGGGAAGATTGGGAAGCGCGCTCGCGAGCGCAAGTCAGTTTCTACAACTGGCCCAATGACAATAAAAGACATTCCGCGATAGCCGGGCCCAAGGCCCGCCGCGGCGGAGGTTCAGAAGTTCGCCCGAACTCCGGAAAGCTGATGCCCGACATAGGGCGGCTATCCCTTTTCCTCGGAATCTGCCGCGGCTCGCATTTCCCTTCGTGCCCGATGCTCCAGAACCTCACGGGCTTCTCCAAGGAGCTGCCCCCAACTCCTGGCTCGCTTGACCCCTTGAGAGCGGGCGACACGGCATTATGGTTATCGGCTCACCTAGGCCTGCATCGACGTGCCGAATCCAGTTCCGGTATCGTCCATTGCGGTGACGCCAGAGCAGCCGCCGGTAATCGGTATCGTAAATCCAGGCGACTTGCATAACTGACGGACGGCGTAACGAACATCCTGCAGTAGCGACTCAAGCCACATGGTTCCGCGTCGCTCACGGCAGTCTTCCTTAATCTGCTCGATCCCGCCGAACTCGATTCGTGTGAGCCGTCGGGCTTCGCTTTCCGGAATGCCGGAACGAATCTTGTCCGCGACCTGGGATTCGAAGTGGAAGCGCAGCTCTTTGTCCAGATCGGCCTCCAATCGTTCGCGAGAGAAAAGTCTCCGTAACCAGCCCATCAGATTCCCTCCAGGGTCCCCTCGAGAATGAGGCTCACCACGTCGGTCAGGCGCGTCCAGTTTTCGGTTTCAACCCTGAGATGAGTTCGTCCCCTGGAAGTGAGCTCGTAGAACTTGGCTTCCCGGCCAGTCTCGGAGGGCTTCCAGCGAGAGCTGAGCAACTTCTTATATTCGAGGCGGTGCAGCGCGGGATAGAGAGATCCTTGCTGGACTTGGAGTGCGTCGCGCGAGATCTGCTGGATTCTTTGTGCGATGGCATAGCCGTGAATGGGTCCAAGCGCAACGACCCTCATGATGAGAAGGTCGAGCGTGCCTTGCGGAAGGTCAAATCTGTCGTCTGTTTTCTTCATGCCTATGACTTCTACATATACACCGCAAGCTGTAGAAGATCAAGGTATATCCACAGCGCCAATGTGCGTAGGATGGATACGGAAAGACAATCTACTTGCTGAAGGGGAGACAACCGGCCAGTGACTGTTAAGACCGAAACAACCAAAGCGCCGAAGTCCGGCGGGGAATCACTCAGGAGTGCGGTGTGGCTGGCGGCAGGGTTTGGTGTCCTCAAGTACGTGCTTGCGACGCTGGGCCAGATCGCGATTCAGCATGCCGGCTACGGAGTCTTCCGCGATGAGTTGTATTTCTTGGTCTGCGGAAGGCATCCGGCGTGGGGATATGTGGATCAGCCGCCGATGATTCCGCTGGTTGCCCGCATTTCAGAGTCGCTCTTTGGGCTGCATTCGCTGGCGCTGTTCAGGACGTTTCCCTCGCTGGCGGGGGGCGCGGAAGTGGCGCTGACAGGGATCCTGGCATGGCGGATGGGCGCTTCGCGCTGGGCGCAGGCGCTGGCGATGACGGGGATTCTGCTGGCGCCCATGGTCATGGGGATCGATGCCACGATTTCGACCAGCATCTTCGAGCCGGTCTTCTGGATGACGGCCGTGCTGGCGCTGATAGAGCTGGTACGGCGGGCCGGTCGCGGCATTCGCAGCGGCCTGGCAGTGGCCTGGTGGTGGGTGGTGCTGGGCGTCGCCGCGGGCCTGGGGCTGGAAAATAAGTGGAACGAGTTTTTCTTTCTGGTCTGCCTGTTGGTGGCGTTGCTCGTCACCAGCCAGAGGAAAGTGTTGGCTTCGAAATGGTTTCTGATAGGCGTTGCGCTGATCGTCGTGCTGATCCTGCCCAATCTGTTGTGGGAGGTGCACCACCACTGGGCGACTCTGGAACTGCTGCACAACGATCAGATCGACGGCAAGAACGTGCATCTCGGTCCGCTGCCGTTTGTGCTGAACCAGATGCTGGTATTCGGGCCGCTGATGGCTCCATTGTGGATTGGGGGCGTCCTGTGGCTGCTCTTCAGCCGGTCGGCAAAGACGCTCCGCTTTCTGGGCGTGACGTATGTGCTGTATTTGTCCCTGATGATTTTTCTCGACGCCAAGGACTATTACCTGGCAGCCATTTATCCGCTCTATTTTGCCGCGGGCGCAGCGGCCTGGGATCTGGCGTTTCGCAGAGCGTGGTTGCGGCGCGGCCTGACGCCGGCGTATGTGGCGTTGGATGTAGGACTCACCGCGGTTCTGTTACCTCTCATCCTTCCAGTGCTGCCGCCCGCGCAGATCATTGCCTACCAGGCGCGAATCCACATGCAGCCGCGCAGGCTGGAGACGGGCGCCACGGCGGCGCTGCCACAGTACTACGCGGACATGCTGGACTGGAGGCAAAAGGCGGACTTGCTGGCCGCAGCCTGGCACTCCCTGCCGGAGGCGGAGCGCGCTCAGGCTGTGATCTACGCGGAAAACTATGGCGACGCCAGCGCCGTGAACGTGTACCGGCCGGATGTCCCACAGGCTATCAGCGGACACCAGAACTACTTTCTGTGGGGACCGCGCGGGTATACGGGCAGCGTGATGATCGTGTTTGGAGAGAACCGCAAGAAGCTCGAGAGCGAGTTCGACTCGGTCGAGGAATTTGCGCAGGATACAAATCCGTATGTGGAGCCGTATGAGCGCGGGCCGATCTTCGTCTGCAGGGGGCTGCATGAAAACCTCCGAACGCTCTGGCCAAAAGTGAAGTTCTGGTACTAAGGCCACAGCAAAGGTGTCCGGCCAGTCTCATCCGGTGCGCAGACAAGTAGCCAGCCAAGCCGCACACTCGGCTTAGGTATCCACAATCCGCGGATGACTCCCCTCTGACGGAGCAAGCACGGTTTTGCATTGCTGCGGTTGGCCGAGCGTCATCAGTGCTGCATGGTCCTGGTTAACCCCCTAACCGGACACTACCCCGAAAAACAGCCTCCGGGGCTAAAGCCCACGCTTCCTTTTGCTGCGATTTCGGCGCGACTGAAGCCGTGGCCTGATAAGAAACAAAATTGCAAGTGCAACAAAACAAGAGATGAATTCTACGGACTCCCACCCATCGGACAAAAACAAAGACGTCCGATGGATGGGGCACAGTTTCGTCCCCCGCGGGTCGGCAACGACGGTGGAGGCCTGTTACAAAACCGCGGCGCGGCCGTGCGACCGCCAATCGGGACAGAGCGCGCTTCCGGGCGAAGAGGCATCGCTAGGAACAGCCGCAGATCCCTCCGCTCCGGTTGGGATGACAAACGCTTTGCGGGTGCCGGTGAATGACTGCTGGTTCGGTAGCCGCTGTTTTGGCAACATTCCAACTCGCCTTGATCCAGCGGCTGGCGGACCCGGCAGCGCGTGGCTCTTCGGCAAACCGCCGAATTTTTAAGCGAGAGGAGATTCTTACGGAAAGTGCCTCCGCAGCAAACGGAGATGCGATTTATAGCCGGGGCATCAGAAAGCCGAGAATGGCGGTTGGGTCCGATTGCAGGCAGACCTGGGCGTTGGGCGGGCCGGGGGTGGGGCGGGTGTAGCCCTTAGCGGTGACTTCAAGGTGCATGGGCTGGACGGGACAGAGGGCGGGCTGAAGGGCGTAGGTGAGGGCGACGGGATCGTAGAGGATGGGCGTGGAGCGGCCGGTTGCCCTGGACCACTCGCCATAGAGCATCTCCAACTGATCGGTGAGGGGCGTTTGGCGCGCGAAGAGCTTTTCGCGGTTGGCGGCGTCGAGGGGGACCTGGGTTGAGTCGAGGGGCATCATGTAGACGGGGACGCCGGAGGCCAGCAGAGCGCGGGCGCCGGCGGGATCGCAGCGGATGTTCCACTCGGGGTCGGGCGGGCGGGGTGCGCCGGTTTTGGAATCGTTGTAGCCGCGGCGGATGCTGCCGCCCATCATGACGACGCGGCGGAGCTTGCGGAGGGTGGCGGGATCGCGGGCGATGGCTGCGCGCACGTTGACGAGCGGGCCGATGGCGACGAGGGTGATCTGGCCGGGGTGGGCGCGAATCTGGCCGAGGAGAAAGCCGACCGCGTCGGGGTGGGGCTGGGGCGGCTGCAGGCGGGCATAGGCAGCCTGGGTAAAGCCGGTCTCGTGGGTGCGAATGCCTACGGCGACGGGGATACCGGAGCGCGAGACGGCGTGGAGGAAGCGATCGACGAGGCGGGCGCGCAGGGTGGTGTCGCCGAAGTCAGTGGTGATGCCGAGGATGCGGAGCTGGGGACTGCGCAGGGCCAGTGCCAGGGCAAAGGCATCGTCGATGTCGTCGCCGATGTCGGTGTCGATGATGACGAGCTGGGGAGCGGCGAGGGTTGGGGAAGCCGCGGCTGGCTGGCCGGCGATTGAGGGCAGGCCGGCGAAGGCCAGAGAGAGCGCGGCAAAGGCGGCGAGCCAGCTGGCTTTTGTCATGGCGATTATTTTATTGATCGGCTGATCGATGGGCGAGGGCGTGCGGGTATTGCGCGGGCAGACGCGGTTGGCGATTGAGACGGACCGGCGCAGAGTTTGCATTCCATTCATCGTCCTTTCATGGTGGCGCAAAGAAATCGGAGGAAGATTTCCTTGTACGACCCCAATTCGTACGCTCCCCCGGTAACCGGGACTTGCGGAGGATGAAGCGCTGGTGATTGCGCCTCTGCCCCGCACTACAAGACCGGATTCGACGTGACTGTCTGCGTGAGATGTAGAAACTTGGCAGAGATCCTGGCTCAAGGGCTGAACCCTTGTGTTGATTTGATTGCCCGAAGGCACGAGCCGACTCGTGTCTCGATACAAGAAGTTCGTCGCGTGGAGTGATTTCGCAGCCCGCGGGGTTGCGTCCCTGCGGGGACCGGAGTCTAGGGCCAACTGTCTGACTGAATTCAACCTACAACCGGACACAACCATAGAGGAGTTGACTGATGCGCATGTTGTCGTTTCGCACGGTATGCCTGGCGCTGGCGATTGCGTTGGCGCCGTTGGCCGAGGCGCAAGTAAACACGGCGAGCCTTTCAGGGCTGGCGACGGACCCGAGCGGCGCGGTGGTGCCGAATGTGACGGTGACGGTGACCAACAACGCCACCGGGTACACGCGGACGGTGAAGACCGACGCGGCCGGGGCCTATTCGATGCAGGACCTGCCGATTGGGGGGTATGCGGTGAAGGTGAACGCATCGGGGTTTGGCCAGATGAGCGAAGAGGTCACGCTCGAGGTGGGGCAGCGGGTGCGGGAGGACTTCCACCTGAAGCTGGGCAACGCGCAGCAGACGGTGAGCGTGGAGGCGGGGACGCCGCTGCTTTCGCCGGACGATGCGTCGATCAGTACGGTGGTGGGCCCGACGACGATCGAACAGACACCGCTGGCGCTGCGCAACTGGGATGATCTGCTGCGCACGGTGCCGGGGGTGCAGATCAGCCGGTTTACGCAGCAGAGCGGGGCGACCTCGGCGGGGCGGGTGGGCGACTTTAACGTGAACGGGGTGCACTCGCTGCAGAACGACTTCATCCTGGACGGGATCGACAACAACACGTTCTCGGAGAATGTGCAGGAGCTGAGCACTGAGTCGGCGCACCCGTCGCTGGATACGATCGCGGAGTTCAACGTGATCACGAACCCGTATTCGGCGGAGTATGGACGGAGTCCGGGGGCAGTGGTTTCAGTGAATACGAAGAGCGGCTCGAACCACTTCCACGGGCTGGGTTATGAGTATGTGCGGAACAACTACTTCGACTCGAACGACTTTTTCTCAGACCGGCATGGGCTGGCGAAGCCGAAGTACAACCAGAACCAGTTTGGGGCGAACCTGGGCGGGCCGGTGATCAAGAACAAGCTGTTTTTCTTCTTCGACTACGAAGGGACGCGGATCAAGCAGGGGGTGCTGCGGACCTCGACGGTGCCGCTGCCCAACGAGCGGACGGGAGACTTCAGCCCAGCGACGGCGGCAGCGGTGGGCGTGAAGTACCCGACGATCTACGATCCGACGACGTGCGGTCCGGCGTACTCGGGGTCGAACTGCCAGCCGTTTGCGAATAACTCGATTCCGTCGGGGGACCTGGACCCGGCGGTGCAGAAGCTGATGGCGCTGTTTCCGCTGCCGAACACGACGACGGCGGGAAGCCCGCCGGATCTGAACAACTACATCCGGAACGCACTGCTGACGGACTTCGAGGACAACTACGACGCGCGGGTGGACTGGACGGCGTCCTCTTCAGATACGGTGTTTGCGCGCTACAACTACTCGACGCGGAACCGGGATATTCCGGGTTACCTGGGGGGACTGGCGGACGGGACTTCGACGTCGGCGTGGGGCAACCAGATATTGAAGGCGCACAGCGCGGTGCTGGGATGGACGCACATCCTGAGCGGGAGCATGGTGAACGAGTTCCGGTTCGGGTGGGTGCGGAACTACTCCTATGCGCAGCAGCAGCCTTTCACGCTGAGCCAACTGGCGGGGGACTTTGTGCCGGGAATCCCGGACAACCCGGCGCTGGGGGGCGGAGTGCCGTTGACGAGCTTTTCGAACTACGCGTTCGAGGGGTCGCCGGACTATCTGCCCAAGCAGCAGGTGCCGATGCAGTACCAGTACAACGACACGCTGTCGATGGTGCACGGGCGGCAGACGTTCAAGTACGGGGTGAGCGTGTATCTGCCGATGCGGAACCTGTTCCAGGACGAGCCGGGAACGCGCGGGGACCTGACGTTTACGGGCGTGTTCACGTGCCAGCACAGCGCGCCGGGCAAGTGCGTATCGGGTACGGGGCTCTCCTACGCGGACGGGCTGCTGGGCGACACGGAGTACACGCAGCTGACCAATGTGTTCTTTGTGGACCAGCGGCTGTGGATGGCGTCGGGGTTTGTGGAGGACGACTGGAAGGCGACGCCGAAGCTGACGCTGAACCTGGGGATGCGGTACGACTTTGCAACGCCGGCGATGGAAGGCAGGAACCGGATGGCGGACTTCGATCCTTCGACCGGGGCGCTGCTCTTCGCGTCGGGGGGCTCGATGCAGAACCGGGCGATCGTGAAGCCGAATACGAAGAACTTCGGGCCGCGTTTCGGGTTTGCGTTCTCGCCGGACGCGAACACGGTGTTCAAGGGCGGGTACGGGATCTACTACACGCTGTTTGAGCGGATCGGGAGCGAGGACGAGCTGGCGCTGAATCCACCGAACCTGATCAATAAGACGCTGACGAGCAATACAACGCCTGTGCTGACGCCTTCGGTGGGATTTCCGACGAACTTTCTGGATCCGAGCACGATCGACTTCAGCAACCTGACGGCATTTCACATCCGGTCGGTGCCGGTGAACGATCCGCAGCCGTACGTGCAGCAGTGGAGCCTGGGGATCCAGCACCAGTTCGGGGCGAACTGGGGCGCGGAGGTGGACTACGTAGGCACGAAGTCCACGCACCTGGACGTGATCCGGAACTACAACCAGCCCATCATCGCGGGAGGGGTGAGCACGGGAGTGGTCCCATACACGAACTTCGGGCAGATCGAGTGGACTTCGCCGATCGGGTATGGGAGCTACAACGGACTGCAGGCGAGCCTGGAGCACCGGTTCACGAAGGGGTTCGAGATGGATGCGGCGTTCACGCACTCGCGCAGCCTGGACAACACGCCGGAGGAGCTGGAGTCGAACTCGGGCGACGCGCCGGACGGGCGGAATTACGCGTCCTGGTACGGGCCGAGCGACTTCGACGTGCCGAACCGGGTGAGCGTGAACTATGTCTATGACCTGCCGTTCGGGCGCGGCAAGCAGATGCTGCGCCAGGGGCCGCTGGCCTGGGTGCTGGGCAACTGGGAGACCTCGGGCGTGTACACGTACTATAGCGGTCACCCGTTCCAGATCAACGAGAACAACGGGCAGTACAACTCGGTGCTGGATCCTTACGGATACACGACGGCGACGCCGAACCAGATCGGGAAGGTGCAGATGGTGCGCGATCCGGATTGCTGGTTTTACGCGAGCGCGGACTCGGCGTGCGGAGCGAAGGCGCCGTCGGGCGCGGCCAACGCGTATACGACGACAGCGGTGGGCGCGATCGGGAACGTGGGACGCAATACGCTGCGCGGGCCGGGGATCGATGTGTTCGACGCGGCGCTGCTGCGGGAGTTCCCGATTGTGGAGGGCTGGAACGTGGAGGCACGCTGGGAGGTGTTCAACGTGACCAACACGCCGGAGTTCGGGCAGCCGAACGGGAACATCACGAGCGGGGGCGTGGGCAGCATTACGACACTGGCGGGCGATCCGCGGGTGATGCAGTTCGCGCTGCGGGTTTCGTTCTGAAGAGCGGCTAGTCAGTGTGGTCCGCCGGAAATACAGGATGTTATTCGGCGGGCAGAGCGGAAGACAGCAGGGGTTAAAGCCCCAATCTTCGAAACAGACGTGTCTCGGCACGACTGAAGTCGTGCCCTGATACAAAACATAACCGATGAGATTTGCGGCGGACTACACCAGGTCTCCGACAGGGTGGTTTTGAACCTTCGATTGCCAATCCCAGGTCTCAAAATCGAGACCTGGGGCACCCGAGATTCGTACAAAATCAAGCGGTCAGAGACCTGGTTGGCGAGTTAGCAAGACGGTGTGGCGTCCCCGGTGGAGTTCACCGGGGACGCTGCATTTCGAAGCGGTCGTGGGTGCGGACGTAGGTGGGGCCACCCATGCGGCCGATGGCGTTGAGCTTGTCGGGATCGATCTTGTAGCCGTCCATCAGGATGTCTTCCTGCACGTGAATGCGGAGGACGTCGCCGAGGACGAGGTTGCCGCCGCCGGGCAGGTCGCTGATGCAGATGACCTGGCGAAGGCGGCACTCCATGTGGATTTTGCTCTCGGCCACGCGGGGCGGTTTGACGAGGTCGCTGGCGAGGGGAGTAAGGCCGGCGATCTCGAATTCATCCACTTCGGGAGCGACTTCGGCGGAGGTCTTGTTCATCTGCTCGGCAATCTCCTCGGTGGCGACGTTGATGACGAACTCGTTGGTGGCGAGGATGTTCTGGAGGGTGTCTTTCTGGGGGCGCGGCCCGGAGCGGACGGCGGAACAGAAGCAGACCACGGGTGGATTGGTGCTGCAGCCGGTGAAGTAGCTGAAGGGGGCGAGATTGCGGACGCCGGCAGCGTCGATGGTGGAGACGAAGGCGATGGGCCGGGGGACGATCACGCCGATCATGAGCTTGTAGATGTCGGCGTAGGGCTGGCTGGCGGGATCGATGGTGTGCATGGGGCTCCTTAAGGTTGGCCGGCGGGGGGGTGTGCAGCACGGCAAACCGCAAGCCACCGAGAGGATTGCGCAGAGCGAAGATCGGGTGCGGCGAAGACCGCAGACTAGGGCAGCAAGCCGCGATCCCCCGGGGTAGGGTGGGGTTGAGGAGGGTGGGACGAGGGCGGAGCGGAGGCGGAGTCGCGGAGAGATTCAACAACAGCTTTGGCGGTGGCGATGAAGCCGGAGATCTGGCGGACGGGGCGGTTGACGGCATCGGCCACGGCCACGCTGGCGCGGTCGACGGCGTCGAGAAGCTCGGTAATCATGGAGTCGAGACGGATGGACTGCTTGCGGAGGCGCTCCAGGATCTCGGTGCCGGTGGCTTTGACGTCTTCCGACTGGGAGCGGAGGCTGTGCACGAGGACCGCGAGGTCTTCGACGGCGGCTTCGATCTTGGGTTTGGTGGCGGCGAGCAGGTCGCGGGAGTTGTAGATGGAGGGCATGAGGGAAGAACGCAGGTCCTCGAACTCCTGCTTGACGGCCTTGCCGGTCTTGCCGACAGCGAAGAAGATGGCGATGACGAGGACGACCTGAAGGAGGACGGCGAGGGCGACCAGGGCAAGAACGACGATTTGTACGGTTTCAACGTCGAAGTGTGGCATAACACCGATCTCGTATCGCGAACCGGCGGAGGCCGGCGGGGTTGCGTGCGGCGCTTCCTCGCGGAGGGGAGAATGGAGGATACGCCGCACGGCGGTTGCAGGGGTGGTCACCCGCCGCAGCGGAGGGCGGGACCGAGCGGGTGCGTTGGCCCTACAACTGAGTAGGCTCTTCGGGAGCGGTGGTGGAGCGGTAGGCCTGGCGGCCCGCGTCGACGGCAGCCGTTACGCGGCTGGACTGGTCGGAGACAAAGCTCTTGCCGCGCTCGACGAACTCTTCCCACTGTGCCCGGCCGCGCTCGACGGCGTCGCGGCCGCGATCGACGTATTCGCCGACCTGCTCCTTGCCCTTGTCGACGAGACTGCCAGCGGCCTCGGTGACCTGCTGGGTTTTGGCGCGGAGAAACTCCGTGCTGTCTTTGGCACTGTTGACGATGGTGTCTCGGGTTTCACGGCCGCTCTTGGGAGCGTAGAGAATGCCGACGAGAGCGCCAACGCCCAAACCAGCCAGGAACCAAGCGATGCCGTAATAGGATTTTGTCTCTTCTGCCATGATGCGATGACTCCTTTCGATGGGCACTCAAGAATGCCTGAGCGTAACAAAACGGACCGGGTACGGGCAAATAACACGGCCGACAGGCGATGAGACGCGAGACGGCGGATCGAAGTTGCACAGCGGACCGGTAAAAGCCCCCGCAAATGGGCCGGTCCGCCCAGGACCAGTATAAGACCGGTACAGGTGCGGGGACAGGACAGTTCGGCAGCATGGCCTGTTTATGCTGCCGGAGTGGCGGCGTGAACAGGGGTTGATTATCCACTACAGCCGCAGGAGTGGGCGAGAACCTCAGCGAAGTGCATGGCGGGACGGTGGGCGAGCTGGGCGATCTGCTCGCGGCAACTGAAGCCGTCGGCGATGACGAGGGTCATGGGGCCGGCGGAGTTGACGGCGGGCAGGAGGCCGTCGGCGGCGATGGACCGGGAGACCTCGAATTTGTCGGATTCGAAGCCAAAGGGGCCGGCCATGCCGCAGCAGCCGGCCTGGATGGGCTCGACGGTGGCGCCGGCGTTGCGCAGGATGGCGATCTCGCTGGCTGGGCCACCCAAGACGGCCTTGTGATGACAGTGGCCGTGAATGAGGACATGCGCGCCCTCGAGGCTGCCGGCAAAGGTGTCCGGGGCGTGAGCGGAGAGCCAGTCAGCGAGGAGCCAGACCTGGGAGCTGAGCTGCAGGGCGCGGGGGTTGCTGGGAAAGAGCTCGAGGAGCTCGTCTTTGAAGACGCTGGCGCAGCTTGGTTCGAGGAAGATGAAGGGCTTGCCGGAGTTGATTTGAGGGGCGAAGCGATCGAGGATGTGGGCGAGATAGGCGCGGGCGGAGTCAAGGAGACCGAAGTCGTAGAGGGGGCGGCCGCAGCAGATGTGGCCCTGGGGCAGCTCGGCGGCAAAGCCGGCCTGGGCGAGGACGGTCTCGGCAGAGGCGAGGGTGCCGGGGTGATAGTAGTTGTCCCAGGTATCCGGCCAGAGGAGGACGTGGGACTGGGGCGGGCGGATGGCGCCGGCGCGGGCCCGTTGATAACTGCGCGGGGCGAGGCGCGGTAGCTGGCGCTCGGGGGCGATGCCGGCGATGCGCTTGACGATGGGGCCGGTGAGCGGGCCAGTAAGGACGGCGTTGGTGATCGAGGGGGCGATGGAGCCCCAGTGGGCGAGGCGGTCGGCGTAGCCGAAGAGATAGTGATGGAGAGGGTGCAGGCGGCCTTTGTAGTGCTGGGCAAGAAACTCTGCTTTGTAGGCGGCGACATCGACCTGGACGGGGCACTCGGATTTGCAGGCCTTGCAGCTCAGGCAGAGCGAGAGGGCTTCATGGACGGACTGGCTCCGGAAGCCTTCCTGGCGGAGGGCGCCGGCGAGCATCTCCCAGAGCAGGCGGGCGCGGCCGCGGGTGGAGTGGCGCTCCTCGCGGGTGGCGCGGTAGCTGGGACACATGACGCCGCCGGTGGTGTTGCGGCAGGCGCCGACGCCGACGCAGCGCTCGGTGGCTTCTTCGAAAGAACCGTGGTCGTGGGCGAAGGCAAAGTGCTTGTCGGGCTCGACGGGCTCGGGCTGGCCTTCCACGTGAAGGCGGTGACGGATGTTCTCGATGGGGTCATAGACACGGACGGCGTCGGCGAGCTTGCCGGGATTCATCTTGTTGTCCGGGTCCCAGAGGGTTTTGAACTGGCGGAAGGCTTCGACGAGTTCGGGGCCGAACATCTTGGGCAGGAGGGCGGCGCGGGACTGGCCGTCGCCGTGTTCTCCGGAGATGGATCCGCCGAAGGAGAGGACCAAGTCGGCGGCGCGATCGATGAACTCGCGGTATTTCTTGAGGCCAGGGACGGTGTTGAGCTCGAAGTTGGGGCGGAGGTGGGCGCAGCCCTGGCCGTAGTGGCCCCAGAAGGGACTGCGATAGCCGTACTCGGCCATGAGCGTGGTGAGGCCGCGGAGATAGGCGCCCAGTTTCGCTGGAGGGACACCGGCGTCTTCCCAGCCTTCCAGGCCGTTGGGCTCGCCGGGAACGAAGACGTTGCCGCCGAGGGCGGAGTCGCGGATGTGCCAGATGCGGGCGGCGTCCTCTTTGTTGTGGATGCGGGCGGTGGGAGAGCCGGGCCAGGAGGGGGCTTCGCGGGCGAGGGTTTCGGCTTGGGCCTGGGCTTCGGCGGGGTTCCAGGCGCCCATCTCGATGAGGAGGAAGCCGCCGGCCTCGGGGAGCAGTGGCATGCTGGCGAGGTTGAGGCCCTTACGGCGCATGAAGTTGACAAGCATGGAGTCAAAGCCTTCGAGGCCAATGGGGGCGTGCTCGAGGGCCTGGACGACAGCATCGGCGGCTTCGAAGGGGTCGTCGAAGGCGACGACGACGAGGACGCGATGGGGCGGGCTGGCGGTGAGGTTGAGGGTGGCGGAGACGATGCTGGCGCAGGTGCCTTCAGAGCCGACGAGGGCGCGGGCGACGTTGAAGCCGTTCTCGTCGAGGAGCTGGTCGAGGTTGTAGCCGGAGACGCGGCGAGGGATGCGGGGAAACTTTTGACGGATGAGGCCGGCGTAGCGGTCGCGGATGCGGGCGAGGCCGGCGTAGAGGGAGCCGATGCGGCCGCCGGCGCGGATGAGAGAGTCGAGCTGGGCGGGCGGGGTGGGGCCGACGGTGAGGCGCGTGCCGTCGTAGAGGACGACGTCGAGGGATTCGACATTGTCGACGACCTTGCCGGCGAGGAGACCGTGGACGCCGCAACTATTGTTGCCGATCATGCCGCCGAGGGTGCAGCGGGAGTGCGTTGCCGGATCCGGAGCGTAGGTAAGGTGATGCAGCTCGGCGGCGTCGCGCAGGCGATCGAGGACGATGCCGGGTTCTACGCGAGCGAGACGGGCAGCGGGGTCAATCGAGGTGAGAGCGTTCATGTGGCGCGAGTAATCAAAGACCACGGCCACGTTGACGCACTGTCCGGCGAGGCTGGTGCCTGCGCCACGCGGAAGAACGGCGGCGCCGGTGGCGCGGCAGGCGGCCAGTGCAGCCTCAATGTCGGACGCATCGCGCGGAAAAATGACACCGATCGGGAGCTGACGGTAGTTCGATGCGTCGGCAGAGTAAAGAGCGCGTGAGCCTAAATCAAAGCGCACTTCGCCACGAAGCGATTTCTTCAGCTGGCCTTCAAGCTCGCGGTGAGCGGAAAAGCTTTCATGGCCGA
>DATJMU010000068.1:0-29907 GCA_035508555.1 Occallatibacter sp.
GTTCCTTGCGCAAATCGGAGGGAGCAGCAGCCTTCAGGCTGCTGAATTGGGCGCGGAACGGAGGATCGGCTTTAGCCGCGGGCATTTGGTCGCCAACCCGCCAGAAGAATTTGAGTTCTCACGCAGACACTTTAGCCCCTGCGGAAACCCTCCACTTCCCCTGAATCTGTTGCGATGTTATTTCGAAATCGATCTCCTGGTCGCTCATTGAGATCGGAAAAGAAACGATAAGTCGGCCACGATCCAGACGTCCCTGCTCGTGCCTCAAAAAATGAAGTTATATCCCCATCGAAAGCGACGGGGCGAGTAGTCGGTAATGCTCCAACTGCCCGGAAATGGCGTTGAAAGGCTCGATTCTACCCTTTGCCCTCAGTTCCCGCATCTGCATGCTCTTCTCCCGGATGACTCCAGGCTTGGCGCCCCGCCCCAGCCTCAAACCCCCACCGGCACCGCCCTTTGCCGGCGAAGAATCACGCCGGAAACCAACAGCTCCAGCAGAAAAATCGTGATCGCCGAAATCAGCATATCTGTGGTGAAGTGCACAACCGCACGGATCTGCATCTCGATTCCGTCCACGCGATAGGCCCGCATCGCGCCTCCCAGCAGCGCCAGGGCCGGCAGCAAAACCACAAAAGCCCGCCTCTGCCCGCCTGCCAAGGGCCGTGCCGCCGGCGCGGCCAAGGGGCGCGTGGTGCCATACCAGTGCCAGATCCAGAAAGCAACCACCAGAACGCCGAAGACGCTGCTCCCGTACTCCAGCAGTGTGGTGATTTGCATGGCGCCGGTGACCGGCAGATGAACCCACCCCCGCAGAAACGCCCAGTGCTCATAGATCCAGGAGTCGCGGTGCGTGAACGCATCCCACAGGAGGTGAGTCGTCGTGCCCGCCAGGATCGACAGCACAATCAAACCAAGACGCTCCCACGGCCAGAACGCGAAACTGTCCACGCTGGTCCTGAGCCTCCGTCGCATCCCGCCCGGCAGAAACAGCAGCATCGGCTCCTTGAGGATGAAGTGAAACAGCCAGAGCGCGGCAAACCCCAGCGGCAAATCCAGGACAAACATCCCGGCCACCGTGTGGCTCAAGGAAATCCGCGGCGAAAGCGGGGTGAAGTGGGGAAAATCGGGCACAAAGCACCCCATGACCATCGCCGACATGATCAGGCGCGTCCGTCGAAACGGGATCGCCGCGGCCGCATGGGAAAGCGTAAATGGCATGATTCCAGTATCTCCTACCTGCTGCCGTTGCTGTGTTGCCGGGAATTACCGCCATTCGGCGCACAATAGCATTCAGGAGCCAACCCATGCGGAAGAGGTCCCCAAAAACGGAGTGCCGCGCGGCCCCAGCCCGCTGCGCCGGCCGCATAGACCCCCCCAGGGGAGTCCCTCACAGTTTGCACAGATTATGGTGCAATTTTGAACATCGATTTATTGAAAACAAACAAGTTAATCTAAATAATTCGGTAACCAGATAGTAACTGAATTCACATTCCTTTAACAATTCAGCCGCCGCATTCATCCTTCGCCTTTGCCGATAATTTCCCCTCATCTTGCTACCGTGGAATCAGCGCCGCTTCCGCTCCTGAGAGGCCCCCATACACTTCAACGATCGGGGACTTGAGCTCATCGAGAGCTCCAGCGAACTCCACTTTCATACCTGCGCGGGCGCGCAGCCCTTCCCATGGCTCTCCGCTCGGCCCGTCGGCAGGGCTTGCGAGTTGAATCAGATTACGAAAAGAGATCTCGATGGCACCAATGTGGCATGGCGTCGGTGACGGACTCCCTTGACAATTGAATCAGGAAAGTTGTGGCATGTCCCCGCTCGCCCACAGACTGGCTGGGCCCTTTCGCTGGCAGCGTCTGAGGCGCTATCCGGAGCTCATCCTTCTTTGCTTCTCGCTGGCGGTGGTCGCGATCGGCCTTGCTCTGCGTCTGCCGGCCAGCCCTCCTGACCTGCTTTCCGGGGAAGAGATGCTCGGCCACTACCTGTTGCCCCTTTCCCTGGCGATCCTGGTGCATCTCGGCATCCTGGTCCGGTCCAAAGCCGCCCGCAAATCCAGCGCCTTCATCCTGCTGGTAAGCATTCCGACGCTGCTCGTCGTCACCGTTTGCCACTTCGAGTGCAAGGCCTGGATGCCGCTTGTCAATCCGCATCGCTTCGGCGCCCTCTATGAGAGTGTGGATCGCCTGCTCAGCCCCGTCGTTGCGCTCTGCAACCATTTTGTGCGGCTCATGGAGCACGCCGGCTTGAACGTCGGGGCTGCCTACCACGGCTGGTTTATCCTTCTCTTCTTCGTTTGTTTTGGATTACACGCCTTGTATGACAGCCCCACCGGCCAGCGCCAGGTCATTCTCGGTGTCGGCTGGATCCTGGCCCTGGGCGGCGTATGCTACTGGATCGCGCCCGCCGTCGGCCCGTTTATCTATCGCCACGGTGTGGACGGCGAAGCCACCCTCATTCAGCTGCACATGTGGCAAAAGTTCACTCTGTTCGTGACCACCGGGCGAATCCCCGCGTCCTACTTTCTGATGCCGCCGGCGGCCATGCCCAGCCTGCACATCGCCCACGCGGCCTTTTTTATATGGATGCTGCGGCGCATCTCGCGGCCTCTCAGCCTCTTCTTCGTTCCCGGTCTTTTGTGGTTCATGGTCACGGCGGTGGGCCTGGCCTGGCACTACATCCTCGACATTCCCGCGGGACTCCTGCTCGCCGCGGTGGCCGTGGTGCTTGTAAGAAAGATGCTGCCCGACGCGCAGCCTCAAACTTCCCCGGCGGTCTGTGCGGCCGAAAACACAGCCGAGGACCACTTGGTTCCAGCCTAGCTGGCTTAGGGGTTGCGCTCCGGACCCATCTCGGCCCGTGGCACGTTCCATCCTGTCCCCGCCGCCGGGATCTTGTGCGGCTTCAACTCCGAGCCACGCTTCGGCGATGAGTGGGGAACCGGAACATCATCCCGAACGAGAGGCGCAGATGATCCCGACGATCACCGTTACCAGTAATAGGAGGCGACCACGTGGGAAGAGGCCGGCGAGTTCGCGACCACGTCGAACGCCACCACCAGTTGCATATTCTTCTGCTGCCAGTTCTCTGGAGCACCGCGAAGCGCAGTGGCGAGCAGTTCGGCGTTGGTGATCAGCCGGGCAGCGCCCTCGGTTCCATATTGCATGCAGCCGCTGACGAGGATAAGCATCGCGTGGGTATCCGGATCGTACGCCCGCGAGATCACCGCATAATCCTCGTCCGTATGATGCTCGGGAGTCTCATCGTGTGGGTACCAATTGGTGGGCTTGCCGTAGTCCCGTATCATTCCGTGACTGTTGTCGTCGACAAAGAAGCGGAATTTCCGGGTCATGTCTCTCCATTGCGTGCTCGAGTATCCAATCAGCACGGTGGGCGTGTTGCGCAGGTCGTCGAGCGAGACATCCGAGCCCATACGCAGATCAAAGGGATGGCCAAGGCGCACGAGCATGGTCGAGATCTGGACTGCGGCAATCAGGTCTCCTCCGCCGACATACTGGTCGGTCATCAGAGTGAATTGGCCGTTGGGCGGATTGGTGGCGGGATCAAAGGTGGGCACATACGCCGCAACGATCATGATGGGTGTTCTGCCCTGAAACATCGGCTGCCAGAACTCGTCCACGATCGACTGGGTCTGGCGGGTGCGAAGCCATCGCACGGAAAGGAAGGTTCCAATGAGGGCAGCGGCAACCGCCAAAGCCACCACGACCCGGCGCAATCCTCGCCCGTGCGGCGGACCGCTCTCCGCCACCAGCCCTGGGTGGCTTGCCTCCACCGCAAGCAGGCCAGCAGGGTGCAGCCCATTCGGACCGACCGCCTCCACAGCGGCCCGAGCCGGCCTAATGAATGCGGGAACGTAACTGCCAGTGGGCAGCGCGATGCGGCACTCATTCGCACGACCGGCGTCCGCGTAATAGATTGCGAGCCGCTTTCGCACCTCGCTGGCGTTGATGCGGACGATTCCGTCGGTGCTGGTGTTGTAGGAGGGGGGGCGGCCGAAGACCTCGATGCCGATCGTCCGCTCCTTCAAATCCTCGCAGCACCCGCCCAGCGCTCGGCTGACGACAAACTCCAGGAAGTCCTGGCAGCGCCTGCTGGCTTTGAATTCCGGGCTGGCGAGGATGCGCTCGAGCTCGGCTCGAACGGTTTCGGGAGCAACGTCTTGATCCACACCGCGTTCTTCCATGACAAACCCACGGACAGACACACCTGAGGACCGCCTCGGACTTTGAAGGCCAGGTTCCTCTAGCGTATCACACGTGCGCAATTGCAAGCTTTTTCAGATGAAAGACTTCCCAAATGATTGAATCCTGCTCGAATCGGTGAGGAACCGTTTGGAGCTTCACAGCTTTGTCAACGAAGTGTTACTCCAGAGCTACTTTGTTGACACGCTCGGGCGGGTAAGCCTGCAGGACCGGTGCGACGAAGGCTTCCCAGGCAAATTCGAGACAAAGAAGCCGATATCAGATGCCGCGCACGGGATGGGCCGCCCCGAAGTTTTGTGTCGTCGGACGCAATCGTTGGGTTTTGATACTGGAGGCGATCATCATGAGGTTAACCTGTCTGCGTGTGGGTCTGTGCGCGCTTGTCGCGATCGTGTGGGCGGCGAATCTTGAGGCGCAGGTGGCCGGCCGCGGTTCTTTGAACGGTTTGGTTACGGATACATCCGGAGCGGTAGTTCCCAACGTGCCCGTCACTCTCACCGACGATGCGACCGGCGTCGCGTTGCAAGGTAAGACCTCTGGCGCCGGGCTCTATTCCTTCGTCAGCCTGATTCCCGGCACATACCGGCTTGAAGTCAGCGCCAAAGGCTTCCAGACAACGGTGCGGGACCAGATCAGCATCGCCGTCGATCAGGCGGAAACGGTCAACGTCATCCTCAAGCTGGGATCGCAGACCCAGACCGTGACCGTCTCCGCCGCCGAAGACATTACCGCCACCACCAGCAGCACCACCGGCCAGTTGATTACCAGCGAGACCATCAACCGCCTTCCCCTGGTGCAGCGCGATGTCTTCCAGTTGGCGCTCCTCAGCCCCGGCGTCATTCCCCAGGACGGCAACATCACCTCCCTTGACTCCGGGCGCGACCAGGTCTCCCTTTTCTCCATCAACGGAGCACAGCAGGGCACGATCTACTACATCCTCGACGGCAGCCCTCTTACCATCGGTGAAAACAACCAGGGCGTGGTTATCCCCGCCCTCGAGCCGCCAGAGGACTCGATCCAGGAGTTCCGCATGGAGCTGAATACCACCCCGGCCAGCGTACAAACCGGAGCCGCGGGCGTCATCAGCCTCGTCAGCAAGAGCGGCACCAACCAGTTCCACGGCGACGGTTTCGCCTGGATCCGCCCCGACGGCCTCGATGCCAATGACTACTTCAACAACCTCAACGGCGTGCCCATCCCCGACTTCCATCGCTACCAGTGGGGTGGCTCCATCGGCGGCCCCATCAGGAAAGACAAGTTCTTCTTCTTCGGCGACTATGAGGGCACCCAGCAGGCAACCGCCGGCCAGCTTACCGCGACTGTGCCGACGACGGCTGAAAAAAGCGGCGACTTTTCGGGAGATTCCGGCGTAACGATCTACAACCCCTTCAACTTTGGGACATCGAACTGCCCGGACGATTCAAACGGCAACCCCATCACTCCCTGCCCGCAGCCCTTCCCGAATAATCAGCTTCTGCCCTCGGGCCAAGGTTCGATCAACTCCATCGCGCAGAAATACCTGCAATACTGGCCAGGCCCCACCACAACGGGCGTCGGGGACTACCACATCAACAACTTTTTCGCGGCCGGTTCACATCCTGAGACAGACCAGCGGTTCGACATCCGTCTCGACGACAACCTCTCTCAATCCCAGCACCTCTTCGGACGAATATCGATTCACCGCGAGAACGATACCGCTCCAAACTTCTTTCATAACGATTTCTTTACGGCGGGTAAGAACTTCGACCACGACGGCAACCTGTTGATCGGCTACGACTGGACCATCAACTCCAGCACCGTCCTGCAACTGCGCGCCTCCGCCATCCGCCACTACGAGTTCGACCAGCCCCAGGGCCAGTTGGGCTACGACATGACCCAGCTCGGCTTCTCCCAATCGCTTGCATCCTCCTCGGTGCTGCCCGGCATTCCCTACATCGACTTCAGCGGCGATGGCGGAGTATACGGCCTCGGCACCGCTCCGTACGCCGTCTTCAAATACGCTGTCACCAACTACGACTTCAGCGCCACCCTCGACAAAGTCATCGGCCGTCACAGTCTCAGCCTGGGCTGGGACTATCAGAAGCAGTTTTTGAACGTTGGGCAGACGCTCACCCCGGACGGCTACTACCAGTTCGGCCCCGACGCCACCTCCAACGATGGCGTGGGTGGCGCGGGCGCCGGCGATGGCGATGGCTTCGCTTCGTTCCTCATCGGCGTGGGCTCGCTGAGCCAGAACCAGCCCAACTGGACCACCGACATCTTCGGCGCCAATAGCAATCCCTACTTCGCCCTCTTCATCCAGGACGACTGGCACCCCAACACCAAACTTACCGTCAACGCCGGCCTGCGCTGGGATGCCTTTCCCGGCGCAACCGAGCGCTTCAACCGCATGGAGTACTTTGATCCGACCCTCGCCTACGCGGTCAACGGCGTGAATTTGACCGGCGGCGAAGTCTTTTCAAACAGCTCGCATCGCAGCCCGTACCTGACCAACTGGCACAACTTCGCCCCGCGCTTCGGCCTCACCTACCGCATCACCCAGAACGCGGTGATCCGCGGCGGCTTCGGCATCTCTTACGGGCCCAGCATCCACATGGCATCCATCAACCAGTTCAATGACGACTCCTACCTGGCCGAGACCACCTGGCTCGCGTCCAGTCCCGATGCCACCGATACCTACCTCGTTCCTGGAAACACCCTCGACAACCCCTTTCCGAACGGCATCGTCGAGCCGACCAAAGGGTCGTTGGGCGCCGAAACCAACCTGGGCCTCGGCTTGAACTTCGTGCCCCGCTCGGCGCCCGATATGACCACCTATAACTTCAACTTCGGCTTCCAGTATGAGTTCCCGCACCAGACCGTCCTCTCCGTCGCCTGGGTGGGCAGCCACGACCTGTACCTGCCATTCGCCAATAACGTCCCCGACCTCAACCAGCTCTCCCTTGAAACCATCGCCAAATACGGAAACAACCTGTTGAACATGGTTCCCTATCCCTACGCCAACGCCATCACCAACCCCAACGCCCCGTGGTACGGCGCCACGGAAGTGCCCCAGTGGGTCATGCTCGAACAGTATCCCCAGTTCTCCTATAGCAACACCGGCCAGGGCGGCAGCGGAATCCTCGACTGGGGCGCTACCCTTGGCGATTCCATCTATCACTCCCTCCAGGCCAAGCTTGAAAAACGTCTCAGCCACGGCCTCACAACCCTCGCTTCGTTTACTTGGGGCAAACTGATCACCAACGATGACTCCGGTTCCCTGGCCTTCAGCGGCAACAACTACGCCGCTCCCCAGGACTTCAAAGACCTCCAGCTTGAGCGAGCCCTTAGCACTCAGGACATCCCCTTCTTCTTCACCTGGGAGCTCTCCTACGATCTACCCTTCGGCGCCGGGCGCCTCGTCAACCTCCAGGGCTGGAGAGACGAAGCCCTCGGCGGTTGGACGGTCAGCACCGTGACAACGCTGGGCGACGGCCAGCCCATCGCAACCCCCAACGGCACCCTCGACCCCTGGTTCAACCAGCGCCCCAACATCGTCGGCAGTTGCGGCACGGGCGCGCCCAAGACCGTCGACGAGTGGTTTAACTACACTTGTATGCAGGAGCCCACAAACCAATTCGCGGCTGGCGACGGAAATGCGATCCTGCCGGGGATCCGCGCCGCCGGAGCCCGCAATCTCGACTTCTCGCTCGCCAAGCATTTTAAGTTCGGCGAGCAAAGGGACCTGGCCGTAACCGCATCGGCCTACAACCTGACCAACTCCGTCCAGTTCGGCTATCCGAATGTCTTCTGGGCGCCGGAAAACTTCGGCGAACAGCCCAACGACAGCGATCAGGCCGGCTTCGGGCAGATCACCAACCAGGCCAATGTCCCGCGGCAGATGAGCTTCGAGGCGAGGTTCACCTTCTAAACCAACTCTCCATTTGCGTTGGGGCATTCCATGGTGGCTTTTCCCGGAGGGGGAAAAGCCACCCGGCAACTGTTTGTTGCTTTACGTCAACTCAACAACCCAAATGCGCGCGACTGCGAACCCCGGCGCATAATCTGCAGCACCGCCTCAAGGCGGGCAGCAACAATGAAGGTGCTGTGATGACATCGCTAAAGAAAGTCGCTCTCTCCATCTTTCTGTCTTTGGTTCTTTGTCTTGCGCGAGCCGTCGACGCGCAACAGCCAGGCCAGATCACGGTCGAAACTTCTCACGCGGTTAACGCCTTCAGCCCTCTCCGCGCCCTGGGAGGAGCCATCGACCGCCAGTGGGGCGGGCGCACCAAAGACGCCATCGTTCAGCACCGGCAATGGATCCTCACCGATCCCGTCCTCAAAGACCTCCTGGGCGCCGGCTGGGGAACCGTCTCCTACCGCCAGAACACCGAGCTGCAGATTCAGGCCTGGCACTGGAACCCCAGCGGCACCTGGAGCGACCCGACCAGGAAGGAAGGCTACTTCGTCGGCAGCTCCGACCCCACCAGCCAGCCCATCATGGATTCCTGGGCTTACCCGTTGCCCCACCGCGGCGCCACTCTCGGCGACGGCAACGGCTGGTCCCGCCTCACCGACGGCGATCCCAAGAGCTATTGGAAGAGCAATCCCTACCTCACCAAGCCCTTCACCGGCGAGGACGACTCCCTGCACCCCCAGTGGGTGATGGTCGACCTCGGCCACAAGGTCGACATCAACGCCATCCGCATCGCCTGGGCCAACCCCTACGCCACGCAGTATTACGTCCAGTTCTGGACGGGCGACCTCCTGCCCTTCTACAAAGGCATCAACAAGGGCACATGGCAAACCTTCCCCATGGGCACGGTCCTCCATGGCCGCGGCGGAACGCCCACCCTCAAGCTGGCCGACTGGACCATCCCCGTCCAGTACCTGCGCATCTGGATGCGCGAGTCATCCAACACCTGCGATACCCACGGCCCCCAGGACAAGCGCAACTGCCTCGGCTACGCTATCAACGAGCTCTATATCGGAACGCTTTCGCCCGACGGCACGTTCGCTGACGTCGTCAAACACTTGCCCAACCGGCATCAGACCATCACCTGGCCCTCATCCGTCGATCCCTGGCACGCAGCTTCCGATCTCGATTACAGCCGCGGCGACCAGATCGGCTTCGACTTCTTCTTCAATTCGGGCGTGACTCGCGGCCTGCCCACCATGATCCCCATCGCCATGCTGTACAACACGCCGCAGGACGCCGCCAACGAGATCGCCTACCTCTACAAGCGCAAGTATCCCATCTCGTGGATCGAGATGGGCGAGGAGGCAGACGGTCAGCGCATCCTGCCCGAGGACTACGCCGCGCTCTACATCCAGTTCGCGCGCGCCATTCACAAGCTCGTGCCCCAGGCTAAGCTCGGCGGCCCGCCTTTTGAAGGAACTCCGGGCGATGTGGACTCCTGGGCCGACGCCAACGGCCGCGTGTCGTTCCTCGGCCGATTCATCTCCTACCTCAAAGCCCACAACGCCCTCAACGAGTTCAGCTTCTTCTCCTTCGAACACTATCCCTGCCTTGGCACTCATCTCTGCGGCAACTGGGACTCGCTCGACATGGAGCCCACCTGGGTCGATCACGTCGTGCAGGCGTGGAAAGACAACGGCCTCCCGCCCAACATTCCCTACTTCATGACCGAAGGCAACGACCTCGAGGACGGCAGCCCCCACACCGTCAAGAGCGCACTCTGGCTCGCCGACTTCGAGGGCGCCATGATGTCCGCCGGCGCCGGCGCCACCTATTACTTCCAGTACATCGCCATGCCCGGCAACAGCGGCCGCGGCTTCCTCGATGTTGACGCCCAGGGCCACGCCGACTATTCGCCGCAATATCTCGCCACGCAGGTCATCACGCAGCAGTGGGTGCAGCCCGGCGACCAGATCAACAAGCTCTACAAAGCCTCCAGCAACGTTCTTGACCCAGACGGCCACGAGCTCATCACCGCCTACCCGATTCACCGGCCCGACGGCCAGTGGTCGGTCATGCTCATCAACAAAGACGAAAACAATGCCCACTCCGTGCGCGTCTCGTTCGTCGATCCGGTGACCGGGCAAACTCGCTTCTTCACCGGCACCGTAGACCGCGTGGTCTTTGGCGCGGCGCAGTACGAGTGGCATCCCGACCCGCTTCCTCCGGCCGGAGCGGAGCAGCCTGCCGCCCCGCCGCAGGACGGAGACGATGAAGACGGCGAGTCTCCTCACCCTCAGCGCCGCATCCCAACCGGCCATTCGGACCCCGACGGCCCGGCCGTCCAATCGACCGTGACTGCAAGCGGCCCGGAAATGCTCTACGACCTGCCCAAAGCATCGATTGTCGTGCTTCGCGGTAATCTGGGAGCCCAATAGCGGGTCTTCTCAACCACGATTGCTCTTAAGCAGAGCCGCCAACGGCCGCTCAGCCGAAGCCGCGAGGAGCTCAAAACTCATACAGAGGTGATGTAGCAGTGAAATCCTTATTGAAGTCATCGGAGCAAGACCGTCCGCGCGGGCTTTCGCGGCGCAAGTTTCTCGGCCAGGCAGCCGGAGCCGCCGCGCTCACCATGGTCTCCGGCCGCCGCATTCTCGGCCTGGCCGCAGGGCCAACGGCCTCTCTGCGCGTCGATGCCAGCAAGGCCGTAAACAGCTTCGATCCCGACAAGAGCCTTGGCTCCTCGATGGATGAACTTTCAGCCCCGGTGATCGAAAAAATCTATACGCCGGAGATGGTCCACCAATGGCTCTCTGCCGGCTGGGGACCCATTACTTATCGCAACCACACCGAGCTCGCCATCGAGGCCTGGCACTGGAACCCCAACGGCAAGTGGAGCGACCCGGCCAATCAGCGGGGTTACTTTGTGGGCGACGCCGAGCCCACCGGGTTCATTCACGATTCTTTCGGGTACCCATTGCCCCATCGCGGCACCACTGCGGATGGCGGCTCAGTGAGCGGCTATAGCCGCCTCACCGATGGAGATCCCACCACCTTCTGGAAGAGCAATCCCTATCTCACCAAGGCATTCACCGGCGAAAACGACGCCCAGCATCCGCAGTGGATCATCGTCGATATGCTCACTCCCCAGCAGATCAACGGCCTGCGGATTGATTGGTGCGAGCCTTGCGCGGCCGTATATGAAGTCCAGTACTGGACCGGCGTCGATCCCATGAACTGGGAGGCGCAATATGTGCCCGAGGAAGGCCTAGGCGTGAGCCAGCAGGCCAGTGGCCGCTGGAACGCTTTCCCCAACGGCTTCGTACGCGATGGCAAAGGCGGAACCGCAACCCTGAAACTCGCCGAGCAGCCCGTCACCACGCGCTGGATTCGCGTGGTCATGACCCAATCCTCGAATCAGCCCGGACCGCACGGAACCGACGATCTGCGCCACCGGGTCGGCTACGCCATCTACCAGGTCTACGCCGGCACCATCCTTGAAGACGGCTCGTTTGTCGATCTCGTCCGTCACTCGCCCGATGCCACCCAGACACCAACTTACTGCTCCTCGACCGACCCGTACCACTCCGCCGCCGATCTGAATAAGCGCGGCGACCAGACCGGCATGGACCTCTTCTTTACCTGCGGCATCACCAACAATCTCCCAGCCATGATTCCCGTCGCGGTGTTATTCAGCACCCCTGAAGATGCCGCTCATCAGATCGCGTACCTTAAGAAGCGCGGCTACGATCTCGGCTGGGTCGAGATGGGCGAAGAGTGCGACGGCCAGTACATCCTTCCCGAAGACTACGCGGCCCTCTACATTCAATTCGCTGACGCCATCCATAAACTGGTTCCCGAAGCGAAACTGGGTGGTCCGGTCTTCCAGGGCATCAATCAGGACGTCTCCGTCTGGCCCGACGCCGAGAGCCGCACCTCCTGGTTCGGCCGCTTCCTCGACTATCTGAAGTCCCATAATCACATTCAGGATCTCGCCTTCGTCTCTTTCGAACACTATCCCTTCGATCCCTGCTCAGTGAACTGGTCCGATCTTTACCGCGAACCCGATGTTACCCGCAACTGTCTCGACTCCTTTCGTCAGGACGGCCTACCCGAAGGCGTACCCCTAAAGAACACTGAGAGCGCTCTGACCTACAGTCTCTCGAATTACATGACCGACATTTTTTCCGCGCTCTGGCTAGCAGACAGCGTCGGTTCGTTCTTTTTCTACGGCGGTTCGGCCTATTACCACTCGCCCATCCAGGCCGAGCCCCTCCACCCTGGTTGCCACGGAGGCTGGGCCACCTATGGCAATTACGTCGCAGATCGCGACCTCACGATTCAACAATTCACCGCCAGTTATTACACTGGCCGTATGATCAACAACGACTGGGTCACCCACCACAGCGGCGTGCATCGCCTGTTCGGTGTCAGCGGCACCGTCTCCGATCCGGCGGGGCACGCTCTCGTCACCGCGTACGCCGTTCACCGCCCCGACAGCGATTGGGCGCTTCTCATCGTAAATAAGGACAAGGACAATCCGCACACGGTCGACGTGGCCTTCGAAGGCGCCAACGGACAAACTGGCTTCTTCGAGGGCGAGGTTGCCATGGTCACTTTTGGAAGCGAGCAGTACATCTGGCACTCAATGGGAGCGAAGTCGCACGCGGAACCGGATAACCCGCCTGTCGCTTCCAAAATCACGGCAGGCCGCGGTGCCGCCGTTACGTTGCCCAAGTGTTCTGTCACAGTTCTGCGCGGCAAAGTACAAGGCCTGTCATAAGAGCCGCGAGCTTCAGCTTCCTCGCTTGTTATAAGAATTCGAAAGCGCATTTGCGCAGCGGATAATGCGGATGAAAAACATTCGAACACACAAGGCGATTCGCTACTCCGTCATCATCGCCGTAGTCCTTGCGGCGGTGTCCGGCCTGTCCGCGCAACAGCAGCCCGAGGCTACCGGGCCTGCGCTCTTTGCCGCCAACTGTGCCGCTTGTCACGGCAGTGACGGCCGCGGGGGAGAGCGAGCTCCCGACATTGCCACGCGCCGCGAGATAGTCTCCTTCAGGGACTCGGATCTTTTCCACATCGTAAGTGGCGGAGTCTCTGGAACGGGTATGCCGCCCTTCGCCTTTCTCGGGCCAGATAAGATTAAAGCTCTGGTCGCTTATCTACGCCTTCTACAAGGCGTGACCATTGCGATCAAGGTACCGGGAAATCCGAGTCGCGGCAGACTGCTCTTCTATGGCAAGGCGGGCTGCTCCGCCTGCCACATGGTCGACGGGAACGGAGGCTTCATTGCCTCTGACCTGACTCTCTACCGGATAGGGCACACGCCCCAGGAAACGCGAAACACGATCATCGATCCGGACGCCGGCATCGCACGCGCGGCGCAAATCGTCATGGTGATGACCGCAGGCGGAAAACAATTCAGCGGGTTCATTCGCAGTGAGGATAACTTCTACCTTATCTTGCAGGACACAAGCGGCAATTACCGGTCGTTCCCCCGGTCGAGCCTTGTACGAATAGAGTTGACCGGACACTCGTCGATGCCACGCGATTATGGGGCGCGGCTGAACGACCACGAGTTAGACGACCTCGTCAGCTTTTTGTTAACGAGCGACACACTGAACAAGACGGCAAAGAGAGAATGATGACAACTAAAGCTGGGAAGTTACTCGATGAGCTAATCGTAGTGATACTGCTCGCCATGTTCGCATGGGCGCAGTCGTGGGCGCAGGCTCCGCGTCCGAAACGTGCTTATGAACTCACGGCGTATTCGCAGAAGTTCTGGGGCCTCGTCGGCCACCATACTCAACTCGCGACTATGGGAACGGGCTTTGGCTTTACCGAAGGACCCGTGTGGGATCAGTCAGGCTTCTTATGGGTGAGCGATGAGATATTGAACAAGATCTTCAAACTCTATCCCGATGGGCACAGGGAGGAGATCATCGCCCTTGGCGATCCAGACGGCAACACCTACGACCACGGCCACAATCTGATTGA
The DNA here is from genome assembly GCA_035508555.1 of Occallatibacter sp. GTDB lineage: Bacteria > Acidobacteriota > Terriglobia > Terriglobales > Acidobacteriaceae > Telmatobacter. Next base: position 14,126 of record DATJMU010000068.1, read on the forward strand.
CTGCGCCAGCGTGCTGCGGGCCATTATCCGCCTTTCGCCCGACGGCCACAGTTATACCGTCATCGCCGATCATTACGACGGGAAGCGTTTCAATAGCCCCAACGACGTTGTACTGGGACCCGACGGCGCCTTCTACTTTACCGACCCGACACTCGACCTCCCAAAAGGCCAAGCACAAGAGATTCCTTTTCAGGGAGTTTATCGCGTCGATAACTCGGGCAAAGTCACTCTGATCGAGAAGGACCAGACGCAGCCCAACGGACTCGCCTTTTCTCCCGACGGCAAGTTCCTTTACGTGGATGATACGAAGGAAAAGAACATCTGGGTCTACGAGTTTCACCCCGACGGAACTGCCTCCGATGGGCGTATCTTAGGCTCCGAGGCGGGAGCGCGCGGCGAGGGCGTCCCCGATGGAATGCGCCTGGATAAGCATGGAAACCTCTTCGTGGTGGGGCCAAAGGGCATCTGGGTTTGGAGTGCGAGCGGCGAGCACCTGGGCACAATCGTGCTGCCGGAACAGCCGGCCAACCTTTCCTGGGGTGGGAAAGACTATTCGACCCTCTACATTGCGGCAACCACATCCGTATATACACTTAAGACGCGAACCCGCGGCTTCGTGCCTTACAAGTAGAGATTGGCTCGAAGGGAGCGCACAAGGTGAGGGAGTATGTCATCGCGATTACTTTGTCTTCTGCTCGGGGCCTGTACAGTGGCTTCCAGTTATGGAGTGCCGGCTCAGGCCGTAAATGCGCCTGCGTATAGGGCGCAGGGGGTGGCGACGAACGAGTTAGACGCCAAAGGAATCTCGGATAACTGGCTTTCTTATAACGGAGACTATACCGGCAGGCGCTACACCAGTCTTCGCCAGGTCACAGCCGCCAATGTCAGCCAATTACGCGCGCAATGGGTATTTCACAGCAGCAACCCGGGCATCCTCGAGGTAACCCCCGTCGTTGTGAACGGCATCATGTACGTCACAGGATCGAACGATGCCTATGCTCTGGACGCGCGCACGGGGCTGGTTCTTTGGCATCATAGCTGGCCCATCAGCTACGGACTGATTGATGACGCGTCGGGACATATCAATCGAGGCGTCGCGGTTCTGGGTACGCGGGTCTATATGGAGACAGACAACGCGCATCTGCTATGCCTTGACGCGCGCTCAGGCAATCTCCTTTGGAATGTCGCCTATGCCACCGGAAACAAGAACTACGGCGCTACGAGCGCGCCTTTGGTCGTAAAGGACAAAGTGCTGGTGGGAACCTCAGGCGGAGACGACGGGGTACGAGGATTCCTGGCGGCCTTCGACGCCAAGACCGGCAAGGAAGTCTGGCGCTTCTGGACCATTCCCGCTCCGGGCGAGCCAGGCTCAACGAGCTGGCCTGGAGAAACATATCTGCACGGCGGGGCGACTACCTGGATGCCGGGCACCTATGATCCTTCCCTCAACACGGTTTATTGGGGGACGAGCAACCCATCCCCGGATTTCGACGGCTCGGTGCGCCCCGGCGACGACCTCTACTCAAGCTGTGTTCTTGCGCTGGACCCCGATACGGGCAAACTCAAATGGTATTTCCAGTTCACCCCACATGACCTGGCCGACTACGACGCCACTGAAACACCGGTTCTGGCGGATATGAACTACAAAGGCGTGCCGCGCAAGCTGTTGCTCGAAGCCAACCGCAACGGCTTCGTTTACATTCTCGACCGCACCAATGGGGCCTTTCTTGGCGCCAGACAGTTCGCCCTCTTGCAGAACTGGGCCAGAGGAATCGATAAGAATGGCAGGCCCGTCCTGACCGGTCTCACTCCGGACGCGGACGGCACACGCATCTGCCCGGGATACGCCGGGGCCACTAACTGGTACTCTCCAACTTACAGCGAGACAACGCACCTGTTTTATTTTCTAACGCTTGAAAGCTGCAGCGTGTATTCGGCCAAGACCGAGCCATTCGAAGAGGGCAAAGGCTACTATTCGACCGGAGCCCGGCGCAGCCCCGGCGAACACGCCGAAAAAGTTCTGGTGGCCTACGACCCAGAAAAGAACACTTTTGCATGGAGAGATCTGCAACTGGGAGATACGCATTCCGCTGGAGGCGCAATGTCGACGGGCAGCGGCCTTGTATTCTTCGGCGACAATGCAAATTCCTTCGAGGCGGTCGATGGCGAGACGGGAAAGCCGCTTTGGCATTTCAACCTGGGCCAAAGTCCGCACGCTTCGCCCATGAGTTATGAAGTTGACGGCAAGCAGTATTTCGCGATCGCCGCAGGCAGCGACCTGTTTACGTTCGCTCTTCCCTGATTACCGAGAAAGATCTAATCGAAGGGCAGAAGGATCACATTGATGAAGCGGAGAACGTTCCTTTCCTCGGCCGGCGCGGCCGCGGCATCTTTGGCATTGCGCTCTGCAACTTCGGCGCTGTGCTCCCCACTGCTCGCTGAGCCGGCCCCCGCGGCCGACTACACGCTGCGGATTCATTCCATCGACCTTGAAATCGCTCCCGGCGTCAAGATCTCCACGGTGGCGTATAACGGTCAGGTTCCGGGCCCGATGCTGCGCTTCAAGGAAGGCGTTCCGGTCCGCATCGATGTATTCAATGAAACCTCAGTCCCCGAGGTAGTGCACTGGCACGGATTGCACATCGATTCATACGACGATGGCGCGACGGAGGAAGGTTCGCCGCTCATCCCTTCGCATGGACGGCTGACTTACCGCTTCACGCCCAACCCTTCGGGCACCCGTTGGTACCACACGCACATCAGCGCGATGAGCGACTTGACACGTGCGACTTATACTGGACAGTTCGGATTTATCTATATCGAGCCTAAGTACGACAGCGGAAGTTATGACCGGGAAGTCTTTCTCGCCATTCATCATTGGGAGCCGTTCTGGACGCGGATGCCACCGCCAATGAACGCCCGCACGGTGAGCTACAAGTACGCTACGTTCAACGACAAGACGCTTGCAGCGGCCGAGCCAATCCGGGTGCGGAGCGGCGAGCGGGTGATGTTCCGCATTCTGAATGCAAGCGCCACGCGGAACGTCTCACTGGCCTTGCCGGGCCACCTGTTCACGGTCGTCGGAATGGACGGCAATCCGGTCCCGCAGCCAAGGCAGGTGGAGACGATCGCGCTTGGCGTCGCGGAGCGGATCGACGCAATTGTGGAAATGGACTCAGTGGGAATATGGATCCTGGGCTCAACCGAAGCCGAGGAGCGGCAACAGGGCTTAGGGCGCGTGATCGAGTACGCGGGCGCAACGGGCGCTCCCACCTGGGTAGATCCCGCCATGGTGCGCTGGAATTATCTGGATTTTGCCAATCCCACCAAACAAACGGCCCACACCGATGAAGTGCCCATGATCATCGCGCCCGTCCCCGCCGACAAGGAGGGATTCGAGCGGTGGTCGCTCAATGGCAAGTCGTTTCCGGATACCCCGGTCATTCCCGTGAAGAAAGGCGGGCGCTACCGGCTTTCATTCGTTAACTCGAGTGCCGAGTCTCATCCCCTGCATTTGCACCGTCATAGTTTCGAGGTTGTCAGCATTGGGGGTAAGCCCTGCTCCGGCTTGATGAAAGACGTGGTCACTATCAATCCTTACAGCTCGCTGAACTTCGATTTTGTCGCCGACAATCCCGGCAAAACGCTCTTCCATTGCCACCAGCAGTTACACATGGATTATGGCTTTATGCAATTGATTGACTATGTTTAGAGGCGCGTTCCGCCGTTCAAGTGGTTCCCCAGTTGCTGCAGAGAAGGGTGAAACCGTTAAGCGCTTTCTTCCTCAGGGAAAAGCCGTCCTAACGACTGTCCGCAACACCACATAGTCACGGCAGGACCGCCTTTGGCGAAGCCACGCCGGCGCCTCTGGATGAAGGTCGTGCGAATTGTACCGGCTTTGCGCGGCGTATCTGCGGAACATTTTCCTGACTTCTTGCACTATATTTTGTAGACACAGTTAGAGCGGTTTCGCTTCAAGTGCTTACACCGGAGTGGTGTTCGAGGTGGCTTCTTCTTGAGGAAAAAGCCACTCTGCAGTATCGATTCTGTAAAGAGGGGAAGCGAAACCGCTGTAGCCCGAGGCAGGCAGCGGTCCTTTGCTTCGGACTGGCGGTATTTCGGTCTGCCTTGGAATCACCATAGTGCGGTCCGGCAAAGGAGGGCGCGGAGCAGAGCCCGCTCAAAAGCAGAAAAACAACGGTCGATATTGAACTGGGCACTGTATGGGGGTTCTCATTGGTTTCCGCTCTTTTTCCCAACATGCAGTCCTTCGCTCCTCCCCAAGTTAAGCCTTTGGCCCGGATTTCGGACCTACGAAGGCCTGCGAGCCTTTTCTGCGCATTGGCGGAACACGCTGCCCTCGTGCAGCGCTGGTGTATTCTGCATGTCGAAGACTTTAAGTGCGCGCCGTAGAAGCAAACGAGCCCTCCCGTCGTGCCGGTCCACAGCTACCGGTGCCGCGTCGGCGCGAGGGCCTGTGCCGTCTGTTCCGGCGGCCCGTCGGAAGCATGCCACACATGGCGCGTGTATTCTGCCAGGAGATCGACCTGCGCAGCGGCAATCGCCGCCGCGGAGACCGCCAGCCGCAGTACGAAGGCAGTCAATGGACGCATTGATGTGCCCAGTACAATGCCAACCGGGAACCGCGGGCGAAGCCCTCACTCCGAAATTTGGCCTCAGTCCAACTTTCGGCGGATTGAAGAAGCTTGGGGTGGGAATACAGTTATATCTTTCGGCGCTCGTATTTCTCAAAGGCGTGCCTTTGTGTGAATCGACGCCGGCAGAGTCCGTTTTTATGTTCTCTTTCTCATCGTCGTTCCGGGTCAATCTGCAGCGCGTACGTCTGTGCCCCCCGTTTCTCTGGGGCGCAATCGCTCTCGCCGCCCCATGCATCGCTGCGCCTTTGGCACCCGTCCAACAAGCCACGCAGATCCGCATCGATGCCAGCACTCCCTATAGCGTCCCCGGCACTGCCGCCTACGACGAAAGCTACGGCACGGCCCCTTCCGGCAGCACCCTCGGCCTGAACAGCCGCTACTTAACCCTCAACGGCCAACCCTGGCTTCCCGCGATGGGCGAATTTCACTTCTCGCGCTACCCGCGCAGCCAGTGGGAAGAAGAGATCCTCAAGATGAAAGCGGCCGGCGTTGACATCGTCGCCACCTACGTCCTCTGGATTCACCACGAGGAAATCCGCGGACAGTTTGACTGGGCGGGCGAACGCGACCTCCGCGCTTTTGCTCGGCTCTGCGCCAGGCACCATCTTTATATGGTTGCCCGCATCGGCCCCTGGGATCACGCCGAAGCGCGCAACGGCGGCCTGCCCGACTGGGTCCTCAAACAGGGTCCCACCCGCGTCAACGATCCCGCCTATCTGGCCAGCGTCCGCATCTGGTACGGTCAAATCGCCCGCCAGCTCACTGGCCTTCTCTGGAAAGACGGCGGTCCTGTCATTGGCATTCAGCTCGAGAACGAGTACTCCACGCGGGGCCCCAGCGCCGGCGCCGCGCATATCCTTATGCTCAAGAAGCTTGCTGTCCGGAGCGGTCTCCAGGTCCCGCTCTACTTCGTCACGGGCTGGGACAACGCCGTTATTCCTCCGCGCGCGGTCCTTCCGATCTACGGCGGCGGCTACCCGGACGCCCCCTGGGACCGCTCCATTCGCAAACTGCCTCCGCAGGACACCTACGCCTTCCGCTTCTACAGCCGCGTTTCACCGAACGCCAGGCCCACAACCCGCGCCGGCGACCCGCCTAGCACCGTTCCCTATCTCACCGCCGAGATTGGCGGCGGCATTGAAGACACCTATCATCGGCGCCCCGTGATGCACCCCGGCGACATCGCCGCGATGTTCCCCATCATGCTCGGCTCCGGCATCAATCTGTACGGCACCTACATGTTCCAGGGCGGCGAGAACCCCGACGGAAAGATCACCACACTCCAAGAATCCCAGCAGACCGGCTATCCCAACGACGTTCCCATCAAGTCCTACGACTTTCAGGCTCCGCTGGGCGAGTTCGGCCAGGAGCGCGCCTCTTTCCGCAAGCTCAAAGTCTTTCAGGACTTTCTCGATGACTTCGGCGCCGATCTGGCACCCATGATCGTCCACCCACCCGAGGTCCTGCCCAAAGACTCGCGCGACCTTACCACCCCACGCGCCGCGGTACGCTCCAGGGGCGACAGTGGTTTTATCTTCTTCGGCAACTACGTTCGCAACTACGCGATGCCTCCGCGTCCTGCCACGCAATTCCTCATTGACTTGCCTGGCGGCACGCTCGCGGTTCCCGAGCGTCCCATCGATCTTCCCTCGGGCGCTTACTTTATCTGGCCCTTTAACTTCCGCATGGGCAGCGTCAACCTGCGCTACAGCACCGCCCAGTTGTTCACCCGCCTCACCAGCCGCGCCCAAACCACTTATTACTTCGAAGCCATCCCTGGCGTTCCAGTCGAGTTTGCCTTCAACGAAGCGAATCTGCGCTCCATCTGCGCGCCCGGCGCTGAACAGTCCCGCGCAGGCGGTGTCATTTACGTAAATGCAATCGATCCGGGTCTCCAATCCTCCATCGATCTCACTGCCGCCGACGGCAAAGCCATCCGCATCGTTGTCCTAACGGCGGAACAGGTTGAAGACGCATGGAAGGTCCGTATTGACGGCAGCGACCATCTGCTGATGACCGCGCAGGAATTCTTTGCGGACCCCGATTCGTCCAGGCCGCACATCTGGCTGCGCTCTAACGGGTCGTCTCACTTCGCCTTCACCATCATGCCGCCGGTCGCCAAGCCGCTTCAGGCGAATCTGCCGCTCACGCAAACCGCAACATCCGATGCGGAAACCAGCTTCGCCGCCGAGGCCCCCGAGCGCCACATCGAGCTCACCTGCCGCCAGACAAAGACCGCCAGCCAAGCCCCGCCGGTGCACCTCGGGCCGGAGTTTAACAGCGTCGCCCAGGCTCCGCCTGCGGGTGAACTCCCATCGGCCGCACGGTGGTCCATCACCATTCCTCCAGGTTCGCTCGCAGGCCTTAGCAATCTCTTCCTCAAAGTTCAGTACCAGGGCGATGTGGCTCGCTTTTACTCCGGCAGCCGTCTGCTCACGGACGACTTCTACAACGGCCGCCCGTGGTCCATTGGCCTTCGGCGCTTTCTCGACGCCAGCGGCGGCGGCTCTTTCGATCTATCCATCCTCCCGCTACCCAGTGACGCCCCGGTCTACTTCGAGCTGCCCGCCCCGCTGGACTTTCCGCCGCAAGGTCAGATCGATGCACTGGATAAGATCACCCTCATCCCTCAGTACCAGCTCGTTCTCAGCGCCGAGGACCAGTAGTTGGAAACTCGACACACGCCTTCCGATCCTTTGGGCCGCATCTGGGCGTGGGAGGAGACAGGCGTAAGATGGCTTGTTTCGTGAATAGTGCTGTGTTGCGCCGTGTGATTTCCATGCGTAGCCTTCTTACCCATCTCTGTATGGCCGGCGTGGCTCTTCTCGCAGTCCGTCCCGCCCCGGCGCAAGACAACTACGCCATCGGCGCCGACGTTTCTTTCCTGGCCAAGTGCGAGCAGGACGGTATGGTTTTCAAAGAGAACGGCCGTCCCAAAGACGTTCTGGTTATCCTCCGCGAGCATCACTACAACTGGGTTCGCCTGCGCCTCTTCCACGATCCCGAAGCCAGCGCCGACAAGCTCCCCAACGATCTTCCCTACACGCTTGCCCTCGCCAAACGCGCCAAGGCTCTCGGCTTCCACTTCCTCCTTGACCTGCACTACTCCGACAGTTGGGCCGATCCCGGCAAGCAGCCCACGCCCGCCGCGTGGAGCAAGCTCACACACAAGCAGCTTGTCCACGCCGTCTTCGCCTACACGCGCCGCACCATCGCCGCCTTCGCCGCCCACGGCGTCATGCCCGACATGATCCAGATCGGCAACGAAGTCACCAACGGCATGTTATGGCCAGATGGCAAACTGCCCCAGCACTGGGACAACTTCGCCGATCTCCTCAAAGCCGGCATCGCCGGCGTCGATGCCGGCCGCGGCAGCGCGCCTCGCCCATGCATCATGATTCACATCGAGCGCAGTGGCGACTATCCCGCCGCCGTATCGTTCTTCGATAACCTCATCGCTCATCACGTCCCCTTCGACGTCATCGGCCTCTCCTACTATCCCTTCTGGCACGGCGACATCGCCACCCTCCGCACCAACCTCCGCGACCTCGCCCTCCGCTACCACCGCCCCATCATCGTTGGCGAGACCGCCTTTAATTGGACTCCCGGCGGATTTGCCGCCATGAAAGGCAAGAAGCCGGATTTCCCCGAGACCCCTGAGGGCCAGCGGGATTTTCTGCGCGCCGTGGATGCGGCGGTTCGCGCCATCCCCGATGGGCTCGGCCAGGGCGTCTTCTGGTGGGAGCCAGCCGCCGAAGACGCTCTCCGCGGCCGCGGCTTCTTTGACAACGGAGGCAACGTGCTCCCGGTTATCACCGCCTTCGACCCGCCTCGTGCTCCTTGACCGCCGCTCCTGGCGCGTAGGAGATTGAATCACGGGGAGCGAGAGATGGAAGGACCGGAAGAGATGGAAGAAACGCCAAAGATCCGCGCCGTCGTTGTCGACGATTACTCATCAAGCGTATTGGCATGGCCGCCACGCGACATGGTCACTGTGGCCCAGGCAGCGGCGGAGGCGCCGTCGCCCTCTACGAAAAGCACCTTTCCGACGTCACCCTCATGGATCTGCGCCTGCCGAGTAACGGCGACGTTGAGGCCATGCGCCACATGATTGCCCATCATCCGACGGCTAAAATCGTCGTTCTCACCACCTACGAGGGAAACGAAGACATCCATCCGGCCCTGGCCGCTGGCGCCCGCAGCCACATCAACAAGAGCACGCCCCACGAAGCCCTGATCAGGGCCGTGCGCCGCGTCCATGCCGGCGGCTGCTTAATTCCGCCGCCCGTCTCGCGCGCGCTTTCCTCGCGCACCCCCAACTCCGACATCAACACCTGCGAGCGCGAGGTCCTCAGCCTCATTGTTCAAGGCAAGAGCAACAAGGAGATTGCCACCGACCTCGGCATTACCGAGTCTACGGTCAAGTGCCACGTCAGCGTCATTCTCATGCGCCTCAACGTCAGCGACCGCACCCAAGCCGTCGTCACCGCCCTCCAACGGAGCCTCGTCCGCCTATAAACGTCGAAGATTCGCTGCCAGCAATCTTGCAGCTTTTGCTTCAAAGCGGAGCGATGCCTCAATCCGCCGCCGTCGCCTTCACGCGCGGAGATTTGGCGGGCGGGTTCACGCCCGTGGCAGCAGGAATGGCTTCCAGTTCCGTCTTGCCTTCGGCCAGCTTCATAAGGAACTCCTGGCTCGAGAAAGCGGGCGCGTCTTTAAAGAGCTTGCTGGCCCGCACGTAGCCACCATCGGCCTGCTGCAGCCGGGTCTTGATCGTATCCGCCAGGTACGCCGGAAGGATCTCCGCGTTGATGCGGGCCCTCGCAGCCGGGTCGCGCACTGGGAACACCACCTCACAGCGCTCGAACAGGTTACGGGGCATCCAGTCCGCCGACCCAAGGTAGACCTCATCCTCGCCGCCGTTGGCAAAGTGGAAGATCCGCGAGTGCTCAAGGAACCGGCCGACGATGGAGCGGACCCTCATCCGCTCCGATAGCCCCTTCACGCCCGGCCGCGCAATCGAGAGCCCGCGCACGATCAGGTCGATTTCCACGCCCGCCTGCGAGGCCTGGTAGAGCGCCTCGATCACCGACGGCTCTAGCAGCGCATTCATCTTGGCGACAATATGGGCCGGCCTTCCGGCGCGCGCGTGCTCAGTCTCCCGTCGGATCAGCCCCAGAAAGCTCTCGGCCATCGTCAGCGGCGCCACCAGCAGCGGCCGGTAGTCGTCCACCTCCGCGTGGGCGGTCAAGTAGTTGAACACCATATGCACCCGCTCGCCAATCTGCGGGTCCGAGGTCAGCAGGCTCAAGTCGGTGTAGAAGCGGGCCGTCACCGGGTTGTAGTTGCCTGTGCCCAGGTGGCAGTAGCGCCGCGTCACGCCGTCCTCGTCGCGGCGCACCAGCATGGCAAGCTTGCAGTGAGTCTTCAGCCCCACCACCCCGTGGAACACCTGGACGCCTGCGTCCTCCATACTCCGCGCCCAGCGGATATTCGACGCCTCGTCAAACCGCGCCATCAGCTCCACCACGACCACCGCCTCCTTGGTTGCGCCCGCCTCGGTCAACGCCTGGAACATGGGCGAATCGTGGCTGGTGCGGTACAAGGTCTGCTTCATCGTCACCACCGCGGGGTCCTGTGCGCCCTGCTGCACAAACTCGACGACCGGTTCGTAAGAGTCGTACGGGTGGTGGAGCAGGATGTCCCGATGGCGCAGTTCGTCGAAGATGCCCGTCGACTTCCGGCTCAGCACCAGCGGCCGGGGCGCGAACGGCTGGAACTTCAAATCGGGCCGTCGCACGTCGTCGTAAAGAAACATCAGCCGCGAAAGGTTCACCGGGCCCTCGCAGTGAAACACCTGGCTCGGTTCAAGCTCGAAGTTGATGCGCAGCCGCTCTACGATCTCGGGCTCCGCGCCGGTCTCGATCTCAAGCCGCACGGCGTCGCCTTTGCGCCGGTTGTGCAGCTCCACACGGATCGTCTCGAGCAGGGAGCGCGACTCTTCTTCCTCAAAGTAGAGGTTGGAGTTGCGGGTCACGCGGAATGGCGCCCACGCCAGAACCTCGTAGCCGCGATACATTCCTGAGAGGTTCTGCGCAATCAGGTCCTGGAGAAGCAGGTACTCGAAGCTGCCGTCGTCGGAAGGCAGGGGGACAAAACGGTGCAGAGCCCGTGGCACGGTCACCACGCCCAGCACCTGCGGCCCGCTGCTTCGGCGCTTGGCCCGAAGCAGCAGCGCCAGGCACAGAGCCTTGTTCAGCACCCGGGGAAACGGGTGCGCCGGGTCGATCGAGATGGGCGTCAGCAGCGGATCCACCTCGCGCTGGAAGTACCCCTGCGCAAAGGCCCGCGCCGGCTCACCCAGCTCGTCCCAATCGAGCAGCCGCACCCCGTGCTTGCGCAGGTCCGGCAGGAGCAGGCGGTTCCAGCAGTGGTACTGAGCAGCCACGAACTGGTGAATATCGGCCGTCAGGCCCTCAAGCGATTCGTCCGGCCGCAGCCCGTCGAAACCAGGCTCCCGGTACCCGTCCTCAATGCGCTGCATCAGCCCGGCCTGCCGCACTTCGACGTACTCGTCCAGGTTGGAGCCGGTGATGGCCAGAAACTTCACCCGCTCCAGCAGCGGGTTCGTGGCGTCTTCTGCCTCTTCGAGCACCCGCCGGTTGAACTCCATCCATGAGTGGTCGCGGCCATTGAAGAGCTTGAGCTTTTGGCTGTTCCGGGGCATTGCTGGCAATCCTAAGCCGTCCTGGGGACGTGATTGGAAGTCTACAGCGTTTGCCCCCGGGGCGGCACGCGCAGCGGCCGGGGGAAAAATCACACCGTCAAGCAACGGATACAGGATGAAGGGGTAACGGAATGTTAAGAGTGGGCAAAAAGTAAAGCAAGGGGCGGCGCAAGTCCCGGTCCAGCCGGGAACCCGGGTCCGGACCGCCGCGTATCCGTCTTGACGCGCCGCGAGCACTCCTCGCGGTACACTAAGGCCAACCTTCCACCCCCGGGAGAGGAGACATCCGATGGTAAACGAATCCACCTCTTCGAGCCTGATTCCGCAGCCGCCCGTTCCAGACGAGGCCTGGGACTTCGCCGAGCGCGTCCACAGATTGATGGACGGCCGCGTGAAGGACGAGGCGACCGTAGCCCGCGCGCTCGAAGGTATGGATGCCATGTTCGACCACATGGCAGCGAAGCTCTACACGCTCGCATCCATGCTGGTGGGCGAGGGCGAGGAGAGCGTGGCCCTGGTGGAGACGGCGATCGCCAACGTCGATGCGGCCTCGTGCAAGGATCCGCTCGAGGGCGGCAAGAACTGCCGGCTTGCCCTCTCCACCTCGGCCATCGAGCATTTGGCGCGCCGCGAGCCTGGTTCTCTGGCAGTTCCGGCGAGTACTGCAGGCGTTTCAACCTGCATTGAAGACGACGACTTGGATGCAGCCGGCGAGGCGGGCGACCATTTCGAGCGTATGATCGCCGGCCAGGGCCGCGACCGCGTGCGCAACTGGCTGGCCGCCCTCCCTGCCGATCTCCGGACGGTCTTCGCTCTACGCGCCGTCGCCGGCTTCTCCTCCGACGAAACGGCCGCGCTACTCGCCGTCCACGGAGGTCAAGGCGCACAAGCGTGGACACCCCCCGCAGTCCGCGAAACCTTCCGCCAAGGCCTTTGCTCCCTCGCCACGCAGCTCCTCCACTCGACCGTTGGTCAGACTTCCGGCTCCTGACAAGCCCGCTCCAGAACTCCGGCCTCTGAGAGAGGACGGCTTGAGCCGCGTGAGAACTGTGCCGTAGAGTTAATCAAATTAACGACAGCTTCAGCCCCTGGGCGGATGCTTCTCGCGGTTTCCCATCCTCACCGACTTTTTCAGCAAACTCTTTACTCGCGATCTTGGTCTCCGCGCTCCTTCGCGCCGCCCAAAGCATTGAAAAAACGATTGTTAGCAGGTTCGTTCGGCACCCCCGTCAAGGGTACACTCGTGGCCCACAGCGCTTTTACAGAGTCGGGCACTCCGAAACAGAAACAATGCTGAGGCACGCTCTCGCCAGGTATCTTTGCAATTCGCTCCAGGTCAAGACCGGCTTCAATCTCGCTTGACAGATCGTCGATCCCACCTTCCCAAATCGTTATTCACCCTATCTCAGAGAGGGGACGCTCGATGCGACCTCTCTGGTATTCGCGGCCCCTTGCGGTGTGAGATGGTGCTGCTGGATTTTGTACAGCAACGCGCGGTAACTGATATCGAGAGATCGCGCTGCGTGACGCCGGTTCCAGCCAGCCACTTCCAGCGCCTCCAGGATCATCTTGGCTTCAGTGCGCCCCTTGATATCGCGAACGATCGATTTCATACCCAGACCTGGGGAGGATTCGTCCGTCGTGCGGCGGGAATCGCAAAGGACCTTCGATGGAGCGATCTTGCACTCAAGTTGTCGCAGGGCCGCATCTGGATCACGCATGATCATTGTCCGAGTGACGAAGTTGCGCAACTCTCTCAGATTCCCGGGCCAGTCGCAAAGGAGCGCCGCATCGACAAGGCGTGTAGAGAAGCTGGCGGCGCCGTCGATATTGATTTCTGCCGAGGCGCGACGAATTGTCTCGTCGATGAGGTAAGGGATTTCCTCCCGCCGCTCGCGCAGAGGAGGAACTGTGATGGTGAATACATTCAATCGATAGTAGAGATCTTCGCGGAAAGTTCCTGCGGACAACGCGCTTTCCATTTGAATGTTTGTAGCGGCAAGCACACGAACGTCGACTTTGGTGCCGTGCTGAGCACCAAGGCGGGTGAACTCGCCATCTTCGAGCACATGGAGAAGCTTTGCCTGCAAGTGCACATCGATCTCTCCAATCTCGTCAAGAAAAAGGGTTCCCCCACCGGCTTGCTCAAACTTCCCAGGCAGATCCTTGATCGCCCCGGTGAACGCACCCTGCTTGTGCCCAAAGAGTTCGCTCTCCAGCAGATCGGCGGGCAATGCAGCACAATTTACCTTGAGAAACTTCTTTCCACACCGCTGCGACTTCTTGTGAATCAAGCGTGCAATAACTTCCTTGCCGGTTCCGCTCTCACCCAAGATCAACACATTCACATCAGTTTCTGCCAGTAACTTCACTTGGCGATGGATCTCAAGCATTTTGGGAGAAGCCGCCAGGAAGAAGGTACCGTCTCCGAAATCTTCAATGTACGGAAGAGGGGGCACTGCTGCCAACGCGTGCATTTCTAATGCGGCGCCATTCATGGATGAGGGAAACAAGTTGACGCCAACCTGGTGCTGTATGCCGGCGTGCTTCAAGTCACGGACCATCCCCCTAAGGTCCTCTGGCGTAACAGGCAGGTTGAGAAAGTGCCCGATGCCACGTTGGATGGCTTCTTGGCGGGATTCGAGGTCATTGGTTCGGGCTACGAGGCAGGTTCTGGCAGGCCGCGCACAGCGAGACAACTCACGAAACTGAGATGCTGCGACCGAATCGATCGACGAACGGTCAAGCAAGACAAGATCGGGATCGAGCCCGTTGTTCAGCAACAGTCCGGCCTGCGCACAGCCATCTGAGTCAATAATCCGATGGCCGGCCGACTCGAACACACCTTTGACCTCCAGCCGTGTCTGAAGATCCTGAATTGCACTTAAAATCAACAGAAATGCGCTCACGAGATTCCTCAGCAAAAGTCTTGCGGTACCACACATTCACCCATACGGCCAACTAACAGACCCAGGGACGCGGTAGATTGTTTTTTCTTCTGCGGGTTTCCCGGGGCCCGAATCTGTCTTACCTAACGCGCTCTGCGAGCAATTTTCAATCGTATGCTGTTGTCGGATCTCGCAACGGAAATCCGAAGTTATTGACTCTCGAAGCGAGGATCGCCATCTCTCGCGCCGATCGAATACTTGACAGTTTGAAGCAGTCTTGGAACCCAGGTTAAGGCGAGTCAAGGTTTGCAGTGGGCACAGAGAGAATCCTCTCTTCTGGAAAAGTGCAGACTATGCCCTCTCCGCAAATGGCAGCAATTAACACTTGATTTGATTCCGAAAAGCCGAACCTCAGAATGCCCAATTCACGGCCGGAAACGAAAGGATCAAGAGTCATTGCGTTCGTCGCCGCTGGGCCGCAACTCTTTCCCGACCAGAAAGAAAATGGAAATTAAGTAGAGTACTGCAACGCCCTAAAAGCCAACCTATGTTCCCTCCAGAGAACAAAAGACACCCCTCTCCGAAGCGATCCGAGCATACATCCATTACTTCTTAGTCGCGGATAAGGGAAGCCGGAAACAATGCACAGCGATATTCGGCCCCATGCCCGCATATCGTACTGTGGAAATTACGTATTCATCATGATGACCTATATCAAGTGTGTCAATAGGCTCTTTGGTAACGCACGAGAGTGACTGAAAGTCGCTTCTATCGATATTACCATCCCATAAGTCGCTTTGAATGAACTAGATGAGTGTCTGCCAGCAGAGCTGCCGCGAATTGCGACCTGTGGAGTTTGGCGTGGTTTAGGGCGGGAGCCCTCAGGTGAGAGGCATGAAGCGGCTCCATAATCACTCCCAGGCCCCCGGAGGTAGACGAAAATCTACGAACAGGAGGGACTCCGAGGCAGGCCACTGCGAATGCATATATCGAGACTAGGACTCTTGACTGCGATTGAGTGCTGACTTCCTCTTGAGACGCTCCGAGCCCCTAGTTGCACATCGCAGTGCGGTTTCTTTCGTCTGGCGCGCTCGACATGAATGCCAAGGGCGCGCTGAGCCAATTCGGGAATGAGCTATGACATCCACTCCGCAAAGCGCCGGCAGGTCTTCGCGCCAGTTTTCGGGTTCGGCGATCGGCGCATTGACGGGATAGGCCGGTATAGCCGGCAAAAGCCGCATGCCTAAGGCTGCATCGCTGAAGCGTCAATGTGTCTAGCAACGGATGCTCTCTTCAGGGCAAACGCATCTTAATTTTCTGCGGACAAAGATTACTTCTTTGATCCATTTCGGCGAGTTTGGCAAGCTAATTCAACGCCATCTGGGCCTGAAGCCGTATCGCAGAGATCCCTTCGAGAGGAAATCGGCGCATCTGCGACACGTTTCGGATCGGTTGTGCCTGACAAAACAGTTCGTCAACGAGCCTCACAGTCAAAAACAAAATTAGATG
>DATJMU010000069.1:0-4476 GCA_035508555.1 Occallatibacter sp.
GCCGTTATTTTCCAGCGTGGTCTCGACATAGGCAGAGCGGCACGCGGATATACAAAACACGGCCAGCAGCGCGAGAAAGATCGCGGCTCTTCCCAGCATCAGAATGGTTCGATTGTCTTGCGGTGGTTCGTTCACAGTACAGTTTTTCGTTCGAGAATCCGGGCGGAGAGCACGACCCCGGTGGCACCCGTGTGCAGGCTGATGGGAAAGGCGAGCACGTTCCATACCCACTCCTCACCCTTGCGCGGCAGGTTCAGCAGCCCACGGTAAGTACGGTCCAGATAGGTTTCGCGATCTACGGCAACGGTGCGTAGGATCTCGCGCCAGTCTGCGGCCAACTCAGGCATCTCTTCAAACATATTGCGGCCGGGGAACCAGTCCCGAGGTCGCTCCAGGAGCTTCGCGCAAGCCTCATTCACATACTGCCAGTTGCCCTCGGCGTCCAGGATCTCCACGACCACATCATCACCCATGGCCATGTTTATCCGTGAGTAGAAGAAGTCCCGGGCATCGACAACCACCGGCTTGCCACGCAGCTTGGCCTCAAACGACCGTAGGGCATTGACCAGGTCATCGACCGAACTGTAGCCCTTCAGCAGGTGCATGTCTTCGACTCCGCCGAAGCGGTGCTCCAGGGTCGCCGAAAGAATGATGATGGGCACCTCGGGCCGCCGCTCGCGGAGCTTTGCAGCCACTTCAGTCCCGAACTGGCCTGCTCCCAGGTGGTAATCGAGGACCGCGATGTCGATCTCATCGAGGAGGGTCAGCGCCTCCTCGATCGACGATGCTGTCTCAGAGAGGTATCCGTGTTTGCGCAAAATCGTGGAGCGCAAAAGAAGATTGTCGACCTGATCGTCAAGCAGCAGGACCCTGATGGGTTCAGCAACTGCCGTCTGCGACCCGTTACGGGCTTCGTTCTCTGTCTCGTCCATAAAATTTGTTGGATGCAGAAAAATTGACGGTGATTTGTTTACGGGAAAAAGGTGACTTAAGTTTCGGATTTTTGTTTGCGCTGTAGCTGGCGCATTAAGTCCGGTAAACGACTGAAGATAGCGGTTGACCTGAGCCACTGGCGGTTATCGAACGCCGGCGACCCGCTAATCATCTTGCCGGCCGGCACGTCGTGCGAAACGCCGGATTGCGCCGTCATGATAACTCCGTCTCCAAGCTTGCAGTGTCCCGCCACCCCTACCTGGCCTGCGAGGATGGAATTCCTCCCTATCTCGGACGAGCCTGCCAGCCCTACCTGCGCACAAAGCAGAGTGTTGGCTCCGACCTTTGAGCCGTGCCCTACCTGCACCAGGTTGTCGACTTTCACGCCCCGGCCAATCCGGGTTTCGCCAACGCTGGCGCGGTCCACCGTTGAGTTGGCCTGGACTTCCACGTTGTCCTCGACGATGGTGGGGCCGGACTGCACAATTTTGTGCCAGACGCCGTCATCGTCTTTGGCGAATCCGAAGCCATCGCAGCCGATCACCACGCCGTTCTGCAGAACGACGTTGTCTCCAATCTGGCAGTATTCGCGCACAACGGAGTGCGCATGGGCATAAAAATTGTCCCCGATGCTCGCGTAGGGATAGACCACCACATGCGGCAGCAACGTCGCATGATCGCCGATGGTAACGCCCTCGCTCACTACGGCAAACGCTCCGATGTGAGCTTCCCGTCCAATCCGTGCCGTAGGGTGAACCACGGCGGTAGTATGCACCCCGGGTGCGTAAATCGGTTCGCGATAGAAGAGCTGAACCGCCTTGGCAAATGCCAGATAGGGGTTCGCGGTGCGCAGTGTAGGGGTCTGGATCTCAGGAAAGTCAGGTGTGACCAGCACCGCGGCGGCGTTCGTCGTGCGGGCGAGCGCCGAGTACCGGGGATTGGCGACGAACGTCACTTCTTCCGGTCCGGCGTCTTCGAGGCCGGCCACTCCGGTAATTTCCGCATCTCCGTCGCCGTAGAGATCGGCGCCCAGCGCAAGCGCGAGTTCGGCTAACTTCATGGTGGAGATTGTACTAAGTGCCGGTTGCAGGGGATAGGGCAATAGGGCGGTTGACCCCCTGGCGCTGGCGGGTTCATTGTTAATGAGTAGAGCGCTCTTGGCTGCGCGCAGAGTATGGATGCCGCAATCGCTTTTACGCTGAACGGGAAACCGCAGACCATCTCCCCCGACCCTGACCGGCCTCTGCTGGAGGTGTTGCGCGAAGACCTCCACCTCACAGGCACCAAGTTTGGCTGCGGAGAAGGCGCTTGCCGCGCCTGCACGGTTCTGATCAATAACCAGCCCACGCCCTCATGCATTACGCCGATCAGCGCGGTCGAGGGGCAAACGGTGCTGACGATTGAAGGCTTGGCACGCGACGGCAAACCGCATCCCGTGCAGGAAGCGTTTCTCGCCGAGGGTGCCTTCCAATGTGGTTACTGCACTGCCGGAATGATCATGGGCGCGGCTGGTGTAATGAAGGGAAATCCCGGCGCGCATGAGACTGAAATTATGGCCGAACTGCAACGGCATATTTGTCGCTGCGGAAGTTACGTGAAATATCGCGCCGCAATTCGCCGCGTGGTTGGCCTGACCCAGATCGAAAAGAGGCAGGCATGAAGACCGAAACTCCAGATCGCGGAACGCCGCCGCTTGATGATCCCGTGGACTTCGGAGGGCCCGCCGACAGCTTCGGTTACGACTTCGGGCTTACCCGGCGATCGTTCACCAAATTACTCGGTGGAGGCCTGATGCTCGCCGTCGGCTTGCACGCCAAGTCTCCGGCGCAGGAGAGCGGCCAGCGCAGTCACGGAGGATTCCTCGGCACCGGGGCGCGCACTCTTGCGGCGCGCATTCACCTCGGCACCGATGGCACCATCACCGTGATGGCCGGTAAGGTTGAGGGCGGTCAGGGAGCCCGCGCCGAGCTGACCCAGGCCGCAGCGGAGGAACTTCGCGTTCCGGCGAGCCAGGTGCAGATGATCCTCGCCGACACCAGCCTCGTTCCCGATGACGGCATGACAGCGGGCAGTGGCACAACTCCTCGAACCGTTCCCGCTGTGCGACAGGGCGCGGCGGCAGCCAGAAATCTGCTGATAGGGTACGCATGCTCGCAATGGGAGGTAGAACCTGCCGCACTCGAGGTGCGCGACGGCAAGATCGTGCATGGAACAAGCAGGCGAGCCGTTTCCTATGCCGATCTCGCGAAGAGCGCAGATGTGGCGAGGCAGTTTGAGCGGGCGATCCCCGCGGGGGTCGAGCTGACTCCCGTGAAAGAGTGGCGCGTGATGGGCACGCCGGTTCTTCGCCCCAACGCGCGCGAAATTGTCGCCGGTACGCGCCAGTTTCCCTCCGACGTTACTCGGCCCGGAATGTTCTACGGCAAGATCCTCCGCCCACCGGCATACGGCGCAAAGCTCCTCTCGATCGACACGACTACGGCGAAGGCAATGAAAGATCTCACCGTCGTACAGGACGATCAGTTCGTCGGTGTGGTCGCGCGCAACAGCTCAACCGCGCTCGATGCACTCGCAGCGTTGGCGAAAACAGCAAAGTGGGAGAACGCGCCGGCCCCACAACCGTCGAGCAAAGATCTGGCCGCGTATCTGAAACAGAATGCTGAAGGTGGCGTCCCGGCAAACCCCTTTGCAACAGACCTCGCGGGCGCAAAGTCACTCCACCAAACCTACTATGTGCCCTACATCCAGCATGCACCGCTCGAGCCTCGCGCCGCGGTCGCCGAGTGGACCGACGGCAAGCTGACCGTCTGGACGGGCTCGCAGAATCCTTTTGGGATCCGCAACGAATTGGCGCGCGCCTTCCACTTGCCTGAAGACGATGTGCGCGTGGTAATTCCCGATTTCGGCGCCACCTTTGGCGGCAAGCACACAGGCGAATGTGCGGTAGAAGCCGCGCGACTGGCGAAGACTGCGGGCAAGCCCGTGTCGCTGCGCTGGTCGCGCGAAGAGGAGTTCACCTGGGCCTATTTCCGCCCCGCCGCAGTGATCGACGCCGAGGCCAGCCTCGACCCTCACGGCAAAATCGCAACCTGGCACTTCATCAACATTAACTCCGGGCCGAATGCCGTCGACACGCCCTACTCCATCCCAAAGAAGGATTGCCAGTTCGTAGCGTCGAAGCCGCCCCTCAGGCACGGTTCCTATCGCGGGCTCGCGGCCACCGCGAACAACTTCGCGCGCGAAGTCTTTATGGACGAGTTGGCGGCGCGGGCCGGTGCCGATCCGCTGGACTTCCGCATGGCACATCTCCAGGACCCTCGTCTGCGTGCTGTCCTTGAATGTGCGGCGAATGAGTTCCGATGGAGCGACCGCGCGAAGCAGAAGAGTGCCGACATCGGTGTGGGCCTGGCATGTGGCGTCGAAAAGGGTTCCTATGTCGCAGCATGCGTCGAGGTTTCCCTTGATCACGCCCGCGGAAAGCTGAAGGTGAATCGCATCTGCGAAGCCTACGAATGCGGAGCCATCGTCAATCCGGCGAACCTG
>DATJMU010000070.1:0-2702 GCA_035508555.1 Occallatibacter sp.
CGGCTGGCCCGAGATCCCCTTCGACGGCCGCCTGCTCGTCACCCAGCAGGATGCATTGCTGATGGGCGGCAAAGTCCAGGCCCCGCCCGGCTTTGCCGATCACGTCGTCTTCCGCAACCGCAGGATCTGCGCCGCCTGCGAGGAAAAAACCTGCGTCGCCATGTGCTCCGGCCAGGCCATCACCGCTGGCGCCAATGGCCAGCCCATCTTCGAACGCGAAAAGTGCATCCACTGCGGCGCCTGCCTGTGGAACTGCCCGCACGCGCCCGACGGCGAACCAGGCAACATCGACTTCCGCGCCGGCGCCGGAGGATTGCACTCGGCGGAAAATTAACGGCCATCACTGGAATCGAACAAGGAACATTCATGGCAAATCCCTTCCATATCGTCGTTTGCGCTGGCGTCGTTCCCGACCCTTTGCAAACTCTGGAACCTGTGGACAGTCCGGCCGGCCCGGGCATCAAGAACGAGATGGTGCTCCCCGCCGTCCTCGACCCATGGGCTGCAAGCGCTCTTTATGAAGCCGCCAATCTCGCCGCAAAGAACCCCGGCAGCAAGCTCTGGCTCGTCTCCCTCGGCCCAAAAGCCAAACTGCAGCAAGTGATGATGACCATCGCACAAAAGGCGGCCTTCGAGCTCATTCCCGTCGACGGCCCCATCGGCGGCTTTCCCGATGCCCACGCCACTGCGGCCGCGCTGGCCAACGCCATCACAACTATTCCAGGGCTCAAAACAGCCGAGCTCTTGCTCTTCGGCGGCTGGGAGTCGGCCTCGCGCGGCGCCGGCGTCACCCTCCAGCTCATCGGCGAGCGGCTCGGCATCACCGACCAGTTCCAGGGCGTCGACCAGATCGACCTGCGCGACGACGGATCTTTTGAAGTGTTGGAGCGCATCGAGGGCGGCAGGCACCAGCTCTCCGTCTGCGCCGGCCCGCCGGCCGTCCTCGGCTGGGCCACCGGCACTCTGCCCGAGCCGCGCAACAACCCCCAGATCGGCATGAGCAATATGCGAACGATGATGCCCGCGCTGCAAAAGGCCCAATCAGCGGCACTCAATCAGGACGGCCTGCGTTATCTCTCCGTCAGCCTCCCCGCGCAGCAGCGCACAACAGAGATTGTCAAAGACCGCCCACCCGCGCAGATCGCCCGCGAACTGGTCGAGTGGATGGGAGCGGAGTAATGGCTATCGAATCGATTCTGGTATTGACGCACGTAGACGAGAGCGGCGCGGCCCTAAGCCGGCCCTCGCTTGAAGCCGTCACCGCCGGCCTCGCGCTGGCCTCGCGCCTCTCGGCCCCTTTGAGCATTGGCCTTGTCGCCGCGGACCCCGTAGCCGCCGCGAGCGCATTGGCCACGACAGGCGCGCGCCTCTTCGCGATCGCCGGGGAAGCCTTTGCCCAGCCCCGCTACGCCACTGACGCCGCGGCCTGCGCAGCCCTCTGCCGCGCCGCCGCACCAGCCCTCGTGCTCGCTCCCGACAGCTCCCGCTTCGCGCGCGTCATGGCCGGCGTAGCTCACCGGCTGGGCGGCGTCATCGACACGCACATCGCTGCAATCGCCGGAGCGGAGAGCGTCGAAGCCACGCGCTGGTTCTATCGCCAGCGCATCGAAGCCGTGTTGACCCGCTCCACGCGCCCCTGGTTCCTGCTCCTCGACTCCGGCACGCACGCAGCCTATGTTGGCGCGGCAGGCGCAGCCGCCGTCGAACCGGTCGCCGTCGAGCTCCCCGCTCCGCGCACCACCGTCACCGGCATCCGCGCCCCGCAGCAGGACGCGCAGACCATCCGCCCCGACGCGCAGCTCCTCTTCGTAGCCGGCGCCGGCTGGACCAAAAAGCAGCCTGACGGCCGGACGCACCCCGCCGAAGCCGGCGAACGGATCCTCGAATTTCTCCGCCGCAGTGGCGCCTCCCTCGGCAGCAGCAAGTCCCTCGTCGACCAGGGCAGCGACGGGCAGCCTGTCCTCCCATTCCTCACCCACCTCAACCAGGTCGGCCAGACCGGCTCCACGCCCCGCCATCCCAAGGGCCTCGCCACCTGCTGTCACGGCGAGGAGCCGCATGTCGTCGGCTGGCGCTTCATTGGCGAGCGCCGCGCCATCTCCCTCGACCCCAACTGCGGCTGGACCCGCGGCAAGGCCGACGTTGTCTACATCGCAGACGCTTTCGCGGTCATCGCAGAGGTGAACGCGCTGCTCGAAACGAAGTAGCGCATCCAGCTTTCAATCCCGGTGCGGATTCATCTGCGCTCCGTGCATCTGTGATACTTTAGTCAGAGCAGTTCCGACCGGCGCGCCGTTCCGAGCGCGCCCGCTGCCTCTCGCGTGAGGAAGGACAATCCGCGAGGGACCTTCCGGCAAATTTCATTGGAAATTCACGCTCAAGAGGAGTGAGGAAACTGTCATGTCTGCGATTACTACATTTATCAAGCACCACTATCGCCACTTCAACGCCGCCGCCCTCGTCGACGCGGCCGAAGGCTACAACCGCCTGCTCGACGCGGGTGGCAAGATGTTCGTCACCATCGCCGGCGCCATGAGCACCGCCGAACTAGGCATCTCGCTCGCCGAGATGATCCGCCGCGACAAGATTCACGGCATCTGCTGCACCGGCGCCAACCTCGAAGAAGATGTCTTCAACCTCGTCGCCCACGACTTCTACGAACGCGTGCCCAACTACCGCGACCTCACGCCCCGCGACGAAGC
>DATJMU010000071.1:0-14528 GCA_035508555.1 Occallatibacter sp.
CCAGTTGTCCTGCCAAGGGCACGGCTGGGTAGCGAAGTTCGGTTGTGATAACCGCTGAATGCATATAAGCGGGAAGCACGCCCCAAGATGAGATCTCCCTGAAGGGCCCAGGAAGACGACCTGGTTGATAGGCTGGGTGTAAAAGCGCAGTAATGCGTGAAGCTTACCAGTACTAATCGCCCGTTCGGCTTGTCCATAGAATTAACTCCGCGCAGTGATGGCGGACATTCTTCAAGCAAGCCTTGTAGACCAATCAATTTCGTTCGGCTTTGCTGGCGCCAGCTTGTTGTCCGCGTTCCTGACGGCCCGGGAGAAACCATCCGGGACAAATCAGATGTCGCGGCCCACTGCGGGGAACCACCCGCCAAGCGCCATCCAAGATCAAAGGCGAACCGCAGATCCTTCGCGAAGAACGCTCAGGATTTCGGCTGCGGGCTCAGACGCCCGCCAAGCGCCTCAATTTGCCGGTGACCATACTGCGAGGGATCACCCGTTCCCATCCCGAACACGGAAGTTAAGCCTCGCTGGGCCGATGGTACTGCACGGGCGACTGTGTGGGAGATTAGGTGATCGCCGGCAATAAGTTCAACAAAAAGGCCACCCGCCGATGCGGGTGGCCTTTTTGCGTTTCCGGCCGGTTTTGTCTCAGCATCTCAGACGCCTCAACGTGCTGCCCCGGCGTGCGCGCCCTCCTTTTTGTGAGTCTGTGCAGGTACGGCCGCGGATGCGCCCTGGAGGGCCTGAAGCAGTTGCGCGCCCATGGGGCTGCCGAGGCCGGTGCAGGGGTCCCAGCCGAAGGTGGCCGAGTAGGCGCCGTTGTTGCCCATGGTGATGTCGCGGAAGCCGCGCGACTGGTCCATGCTGTAGAGCGCGAGGTTGATGAAGCCAAGGCGCCGGTTGAGTTTCTGATTGAGCAGCACAATGAGCCCGGCCCAGAGCGGGGCCACGGCGCTGGTGCCGCCGACGACAATCTGCTGGCCGTCGACCAGGACGTTATAGCCGGTCTCGGGATCGGCGTCGCCGGCTACATCAGGAACGCCGCGGCCGGTCTGGGTGTCGTCGCTGCTCTGCCAGGCGGGACGCGTGAAGGTGGTGCTGTAGCCGCCGCCGGTCGCGCCGCCCTGCGCGCCGTCGTTCCACACCGTTTCGGTCTGGATGGCGCCGTTGACCGAGACCAGCCGCGTGCCGCCTGCCGCGAGTACATGGGGGCTGGAGGCCGGGAAGTCCACGTGGTTCCTGCCGTCGCTGACGCCGTCGCTGGATCCGTTGTCGCCAGCGGCTACGGTGATGGTGACGCCCAGCATGGCCGCTTCCTGAGCCACCTGGTCGAAGTTCGTCATCGACTGGGTGGACCAGGTTGACTCCGGTCCGCCCCAGCTGATGGAAACCACCGAGGGCTTGTTGAGCTGGTCATGAATTGCGGTGCTCAGAGCGTCCTGAAAGCCGCGGGCGGTGTTGGGTGCGAAGTAGACGGTCAGCGAGACTCCGGGTGCGGCGGCCGCCGCTACCTCAATGTCGAGCATCACCTCCCCGTCGGCGCTTTGGGGTGTGGAGGGCCGGTTGCGCCCGTGGTCCACCGAGACGGTCTTGACCGCGGGCACCGGCAGACCGAGCGCCTGGAAGTACTCGCGGATGTCGGCGGGGCGGTAGCCGCCGCCCAGTTCGACGAGTCCTATCGTTTGTCCGGTGCCGGTGGCATCCTGCGGGAAGCCGTAGAGACTGGCAACCTGGTTGGGGTTGTAGGATGTGTTGGACAGGCGGGCGCCGAAGGCGCGGTTGACATTCCGGTAGCGAAAGTGTGGATGGGCCACCGGCCGGTCGTCGAAGCCGAAGATGCCGGTGACGATGGCGGCCAGATCCTCCGGGAGTTGAATGGAGCCGGTGTATCCGCGGTGGCTGCCATGCTCGTGCTCGAACTCGGTCAGCTCGATGCCAAACGCCTTCTCCATGGCCGCGGCGGTTCCGGCCAGCACCACGGTGCGGCGGTGCGTCTCGTCGCCCCGCTCGAGCATTTGCAGGTTGTTGTCGCGGGCGAACTGGCGGATCTTGTCGATATGCGCCGGGTCAGCGCCGTAGGTGCGGGCAAACTCGTTGTGGCTGAGGATGTGGCCGTTTTCAGGCATCTGCACCGGCTTGCGATTCTTGAGCACCACGGAGATTTCGATGAGTTGATGGGGATCGCTCGGTCCAATGGCCCGGACGCCGGGCAGGGCGACGTGTTCACTCCCTTTGAGCGGAATCTTCTTGGAATTTGGCATGTTCAATTCCTCCTTACTGGTCAGGATCGGGTTTGTCGAGTAAGTTGCACGCACCAGGTTTCGGGCGCGAACCGAAACCACCGGCCGAATGGAAACGGCCGCTGGCCCGCTGGACGCCTTTCACCCGGGCACACCGCATGAAAGCAACGCGATTTCTCCGGAGCTCTGGAGCGATGCTCGAACAGGGTCAGGCGCCGGCGGGAAGCTCCACGCCGAGTCGGGGGCCGCGTTCGGGCGAAAGACGGCGATCCATGAGTAAAGACAACAGGCACACGCTCAGGAACTGCCTCGAGGAACGCGTGCCACGCCTCCACGCTATGCGCAGGTGTGGACGATCTGACTGCCGCGACTCCGGAATCGAGCGTGGTCGTTCGCCGTACAGCCTGGGAAATACCTCGAGCATCGGTCAGAGAAATGAGCTCGTACGCCAGTTGCCAAGGAGCCGCTTTCAGGCTGTGGGAGGGAGCGGCTCTCGTATCTTTCGTTGAAAGCTTCCGCTCCTCGGTTCGGCCCTCCACGCGGTGGGGCGCGGACCCGGAAGGAAGATGGCGCGGCGGCGCGTCAGGGAGTGTGCCGCACTCACCGATACACTATACTCCCGACGTTGGCGCCGGAGATACAAGCGCGAGGAAATTTTTGAGGACGCCGAGCGGCCCGGTCAGGCACCGACGGGTAGCACGGGGAGTTCATGCTGGGCTGTGGCTTCATCGACGACGGCATCGAGGTGCGCGAGGACCTCAGGGACGGTCATCGTATACACTTCCCGCCGCGCATCGTAGCCGTCTTCGATCAGCTGCTTGAGGTAGCGGCCGGCGATCTGGGCGGCCATGTAGTCTGTGATGACCTTGCCGCTGCGCTTTTTCTGGGCAACCCATGCATCATGGGGCAGGGCGATCCACATGGGCCCGCCGTTTACATCGAAGCGGACGTCCACCGCATCGGCGTGGCGGGTGGCGATAGCGACGATATTGGCTCGCCAGCGGCAATGCAAGTCTTCCCCGCTCCAGCGATCGACGACGTGAAAATCCTCGTACATATTCCTAGCGTACCTTCCGGCCGCGCAGGGGGCAAGCGGGAGCACGTAATTCATTCGGAGGTAAGGCGCGGCGGCATCCGCCAGTTCAGCTTTGTGCCGGAAAATCTGGGACACGTTCTTTTTCTCCCGGATTTCGGCGATGAGGGGAGGAGGGAGCAGAACCGCCATGCAGATCACCGTTGAGGTCGCCGAAGAGATTCGGGGCGAGGCCGAACTGCGCGGAGTGCCAGCGGTCGATTTTGTCGAAGGACCGATGACCCGGGGAACCGGGGCGCTGCGCGGCAACACCAGCGTATGGGGCGCCATCGAGCGCATCCGGGCGCTGCGGCCAGGGGCGCAGGGCCCGCGAAAATAGCTGGGCGCCGCGAGGGAGGGCGGTGGACGCTGCTCTTGGGCCGCTGGTAGACTAATAAGGTTGCGGTTGCAGCGCCTCCACCAGTTCGGACTCGCCTGCAAGTCTACCGACGAAGGACTCGAAGAACCCCGTGGATACTCAGACCCGTCACGCCCTCAAGGGGGATAAGTTTGCGCAGGCCGCCGCGAGCAGCATCACCTGGTTCGGCGGTCACCGCGCCGGCGTGGTGCGCGTGGCGATTGCCTTTGGCATTGTTCTCGCGCTGTTTCTGGGAGGGTTGATTTACTGGAACGTTGAGAACGGCGCAGCCGCGACGGCCCTGGGCGCAGCGTTGGACATCTACACGGCTCCGCTGGCCGAGCCTGGCTTTCCGGCCCAGAGCGGGAGCTACGCGACGGCCGCCGATCGCGCGCGGGCGGCGAATAAGGAGTTCCTGGCGGTGGCTCAGAAGTACGGTTGGCTGCCCGAAGGGGCCAAGGCCCACTACTTCGCGGGAATTACCGATGAAGACCTGGGGCAGAACGGCCCGGCCGAGAGCGAATTGAAGACGGCAGCTGCGTCGTGGAGCCATAACCTCTCGAACCTGGCCAGGCTTGCGTTGGCGCAGCTTTACCAGCAGACCGGCCGTGATAGCCAGGCGATCGAACTTTACCAGGCAGTCGCCGCGAAACCGTCAGAGACCGTGTCCGCCGCGGTGGCCGACCTCGATCTGGGTGATTTATACGCCGCCGAGGGCAAGCAGGAGCAGGCGCGGATGACCTGGGCCCGGGTTCGCGATATGGACAAAGAGGGCGCCGCCGGCAGCATCGCCGCTCAGAAGCTGACGAGCAAGTAGCCCTCCTCCGGTCGATCTGAGTCGGCCGCGGATGGAGAAACCGATCGACGGATGAACCGCCGGCGTCACGTCAAGCGGCAGCCCGGACTGAGCACTATCCTCAATGGTTGCGTCTGGTGAACTATGAGCAGCACCAGCCAGGCAATCTACGCAGGTTGGATGGAGATTCCGAACAGCGCGGCAGAGAGCCGGCTCCATAACCAGGCGGAGGAGGATACGCTTGCCCTCCTGGTAATGGAGTATGCCTCAACGCTCTACCGGGTGGCCTTCTCCGTCTTGCGCAACGCCGCCGACGCCGAGGACGCGGTGCAGGAGGCGTTCCTGCGCGTGCTGCGGCACCGTGAGACGCTGGCCGAGGTGCGCGACCGGCGAGTGTGGCTGATCCGGATCGTATGGAATATCGTGCTCGACCGCAAGCGGCGGGCCAAGACACGTCCGGAGACTGACGATGTGGCGGATCTCGCGCGGGTGCTGCCATCAAACGGGCTCTCGGCCGAAGAGACCGCGGCGGCTGCTCAGCATCATGCGCGGGTGCTGACATGCGTCGAGCAGCTCCCGGCGAAAGAGCGGCAGGTGCTGCTGCTCTCGGCTTTCGAGGAGCTGACGAGCGTGGAGATCGCGGCCGTGCTGGGCATCACGGAGTCGAGCGTGCGCTCGCGCCTGTTCCGCGCGCGCAACCTGATGGCCGGCCTGCTCAATCATGCAAGGAGTTCGCGATGATGGCGCCGGGTGAAATCCCGCGTTTGAGTGGAACTCCCAACTCCCAGCGCGGCGCGAAGGACGAGGTGGACGCGACGCTGCGCTGGCTTGCCAGGCTTCCGGCGCCGGAGGGGCTTGAGGATCGCGTGATCGGCCGCGTGGCCGCGGCGCCTCGTGGAGGACGATTGATTTGCTGGCCGCGGAGGCATGATCGCCACGCCTGGATGCGCAACGCGGCGGCGGCGGCGATTGTCTTTGTGGTGCTTGGCGGGGGGTGGGGGGTCTACTCGCGCGTGGAGCGGAGCGAGGCCGCAAACGGGACCGCGGCGCCGGCGCCCGCGCAGCCCGCTCGAGGATTCGCGAGCGCGGGTGCGGTGCGGCGGCCGGAGACGATTCCGGGGCCGATGGTAGCGGCGCCCGGGAAGGCCGCTGCGTCACCCAGGACAGCTGCGCGCGCGCATCACCGCGCCGAGGCTGCGCGCCATGGCAAGAAGACTGCGGGCAAGCCGGCGGCCGGGCCAGTGCAGTAGCTGCGGGCATCTCCCTTCCATCCCCGAAACCAATGCTCACGGCGCGGAGCCTCATGGGGCAGGGAGTGCCCGGCTCGCGGCCTGTGGGCGCGGCTGTGCCGGTCGAAGAGTGTCGGCCGAGGAGTGCCGGCTTGCTGAGTTCCCGGCCGGCGATCAGCTCTTGGTGACGGCGCGGATGATCATGCCGAGGATGGCCAGGACGACGGCGCCCCAGAAGGCGGGGAAGAAGCCGCGTACGTCGAAGCCCCGGACGATGCTCGATGCCAGCAGGATCATAAGACCGTTGATCACCAGCAGGAAGAGGCCGAGGGTGAGGATGCTCAAAGGGAAGGTGATGACCTTGAGCAGCAGTCCCACTGTGGCGTTGAGGAAGCCGATGACGAGGGAGGCGATCATGGCGGGGCCGAGGCCGCGGACATGGAAGCCGGGGACGAGGCGCGAGACGACGATGAGGGCTACGGCGTAGAGGACCCACTGAACCAGCAAGCTGAGCATACGGTGCCACTCCTTTGGGGTAATCGCCGGGGGATGGCGGAAGTCTGGTCCGGCCCTGCGAGCCGCCGGGGGCCAGACAAGTATACCGGAGCGCATGGGGCGGCTGGGCCACAATGGAAGTGTGACGATGCTTGGCAGAATGGGGTTGCCGCTGGTGGCCGGTGTCCTGTGGCTGTTGCCGGGGGCGGCGCCAGGCGGGCAGCCGGCGGCGAGCGGGCCCGTGCCCGATGTGCGGCAGCTCATGCTTGAAGTGGAGGCGCACCAGAAGGCGCTGGACAAGGTGCGGGAGAACTACACCTTTACGTCGTTCGATACAACCGAGGATGTGGACAAGGCGGGCCGCGTGACCAAGACACAGACGGAGGAGGATGACAACTTTTTCGTCAACGGGCACTGGATTGCGCGGACGGTGGCCAAGGACGGCAAACCGCTGAGCGGACACGCGCTGGATGAAGAGGACGCGCGGGTGAAGAAGCTGGTGGAGAAGGCGGAGAAGACGCCGCCGGGCCAGCCGCTTCGGGGGCCGGCGATTTCGGTCAGCCGGCTGCTCGACCTCATGGACGTGCGCAACCCGCGGCGGGTGGAGTTCCGAGGGCGGCCGACGATCGTGTTCGACTTCGCGGGGCGGAGGGACGTGAGGACGCACGGGCTGGCCGAGGATATGTCGAAGAAGCTGGAGGGGACGCTGTGGGTGGACGAGGCGGACCTGCAGGTGGCGCAGCTCGAGGTGCGGTTCGACGAGAACTTCCACGTGGCGGGCGGGCTGGTGGCGACGATCGAGAAGGGAACGCAGATGCGGTTCGAGCAGGCACCGCAGGCCGGCGGGCTCTGGCTGCCGACCGGCGGCGAAGGGACGATCACGGCGCGGCTGCTGCTGGTGAAGGGGATTCGGCAGCGGGTGACGGAGCGGGATTTCGGGTTCAAGCAGTTCCACGTGGAGGCGGAGCAGGAAAAGGGAGCGCGGACCGTGCCGGGGAAGGTGCAGTAGGTCCAAAGCTACTCGCAGGCCGTGCCGGCTGCGACGCTGTGCGCTCCCCATCTCACCGCATCGATTCGTCAGATGCAGCTTAATCTGCCTTTTCCTCCTTGGGCGCCTGCTCAGGCGTCGTGAGGGGCCTGGTGATGTCGTCGAGGTAATCGGGCGTACCCTCGACACGCTCGAGGACGGGGTAGCGCTCGCCGCCGTGATAGTCGATCTGGGCGGTGGAGACGTAAGAGTCCTGCTGGACGATGAGGCGGATGGGCTCGGTGGAGTCTTTGGCGGCGCGGATGGCCTGGTTGAGGGCGTCGGGCGAGAAGATCTGGCCATCGACGGCGATGATCTTTTCGCCGGGAGCGATGAGGGCCTTGTCAGCAGGGCCGCCCCAGCGAACGTCGCGGATGGAGCCGTCCTTGTTGATGCGAAGGCCGATGGAGAACCAGCAGTCGGGGCCGCCGTGGCGCGGGCCGCCGATGGACATGATGGTGCGCTCAGTGGCGCTGGGCTTGTCCTGGTAGACGAGCTTGTAACCGCCCTGCTCGATGCCAGCGAGATCGGCGTGGTCGTTGATCTTGTAGACGCGGTCGCGGAGAAATGCGGCCCAGTCGTAGGGGACGACTTGATTGAGGTCGTGGACGATGTCATCGAAGTCGTAGGGGACGATCTCAGGCCCGGTGTCGCCGCCTTTGCCGAGGAAGATCTTTTCGAAGTCGCCGAGGGACTTTTTGTTGTCGGTCATCTTGCGGATGAGGGTGTCGGCGTCGAGCCAGAGGAGTGCGCCCTCGAAGTAGTAGTCCTGGCCGCGGCGCCAGTTGGCCCAGAAGGGGCTGTCGTCGCGGAGGATGCTGGCGGCGACGGCGGTGTCCTCGGTGTCGCGCCAGTTGCGGCCGGGGGTGTAATCGAGGTTGGCGGCGACGCGGGCGAAAGTGTCGCGGAACTGGGCGGGGGTTTCAAGGCCGGAGCGGGCGGCGAGGACGTAGCCGAGGTACTGGGTCATGCCCTCGTAGACCCAGAGCAGGCCGCCCTGCTGGGGGGTGGCGAAGTCGGGCTGGTAGAGATGGGCGGGGCGGCGGTACTTGCCGTTCCAGGAGTGGGTGTACTCGTGGGAGAGCAGGTCGGCGTTGAGGAGCTGGTGGGCGGGATCGGCAAAGCCTTTTTCGCCGACGCCGTTGTCGGAGGATTGGCCGTGCTCGAGGCCTTCGCCGCCGGCCACGTCAGAGAGCGTGAGCAGGAAGTGGTAGACGTGGTAGTGATGGCAGCCGTAGAGGGCGTTGGCTTCGCGAACGAGGTTGCTGACGTCGGCGAGGAACTCGGGGCGGAGGTTTGCGTCTTCGGGATGGTCGGCGACGACGTCGAGGTAGTGCTTGACCGGCATCCCGGGGGCGAGCGCGTACTCGTGGAAGTACTCGCCGGCGATGATGGGCGAGTCCTGGAGCTGCTCGACGTTGGTGGCGGCGAAGCGTGTGATGCTACCGGACGCTGGGACGGGATAAGGGCCGGAGCTGACGGGGGTAAGCGCGGTGCCGACGCCCCAGCCGGCGGGGACTTCAAGCGAGGGCTGGATGGGGATGTCGCGGACGGGGATGTGAGCGGGGTAGAGCAGCAGGCGCTCCCACTCAAGGACGGCGAGCTTGGCCGAGACGCGGGAGGTGACGATGGCGTCAAGCTGGGCGTGGAGGGTGGAGACGCCGTCGGGGATGTCGAGGTGGAACTCGTACATGTTGACGTCGTCGCGGCGCCAGGGGAGGGTTTTGCCGTTGGCAGTGAAGACGACGCCGGTGATTTCGGCGGCCGGGCCGGTGGGGCGATGGTTGCCGGGAATCCACTGGGGCGTGATGAGGTCGAGCGGACCGGGCTTGACGGGGATTTCGACATCGGCGTGGTAGAGGCGGCGGGGAGCGGCGGTGAGATTGGCGAGGATCTGCTCGACCGGAGCGGCGTGGGCGAGTGCGGGCACGAAGGCAAAGGGCAGGGCGAGAGCAGCAAGGAGCAAGGCAGAGGGAAGGCGCAGTTTGTGCATGGCGGGGCTGGACTCCTGAAGAATCCAGAGTAATGCATGGGGAATGGGCGGAAGCCGGGTTGGGGCCCGGATTTGGCCGAAAACGGCGGCGCGGGGGCGGGTTGTTTCCACATGCGGGCCCAAATTCGCTTCGCTGGGGCCGGTGCGGGGAGTTAGGCTATTAATGAGTAATTTCCGAGCAGAGGCCACGCCGGCCGGCGGAGGCACTGTAATTTTTATCCGTCCAAAAAGGAAGAAGGAGAGCTATGTCTCACGAGTTCCGCAACTTTCTCGCGCTCCCGTATGAAGAGCTGGAAGAGCTTAACCTGCAGGCCAAGCACGACCGTGTAAGTCACGTGGACGCCGGCGAAATCCGCGAGAAGCGGCTGAAGTATCTGACCGACGAGAAGCGGATCAAGGCCGTTTCGGTGCTGTTCTCCGATCTCGAGGGGCGGCTGCACCTGCTGGACTACGACAAGAAGTTTTTGCTGGGAGCGCACGGCAACCTGACCTTTGACGGCTCGTCGATCCGCGGCTTTACGGCGCAGAAGGAGAGCGACCTGCGGCTGGGCGTGGACTGGAGCGCGTTCTACTGGGTTCCGGCGGACGTGTTCGGCACGGGCAAGGTGCTGGTGTTCGGCGACGTGATCGACAAGGACGGGTCGCAGTACGCGGGCGACATCCGCGGCGTGCTGAAGAACTATGCTGAGAAGCTGTACGCCGATAAGGGCTACACGCTGAACGCGGCCACCGAGATCGAGGGCTTCCTGTTTGCGGGCAAGGACGCGGAGAAGCACTTCCACGAGACGGGCAAGTTCGAGTTCATCAACACGGGCGGGTACTACCACGTGCTGCCGCTCGATCCGCTGCGGCAGTTTATTGATACGGCGGCGGAAGTCGAGCGGGCGATGGGCTTCCAGAACGAGAAGGACCACCCGGAGGTGGCGCCGAGCCAGTTCGAGATCAACTTCGGGTACTCGGAAGTGGTGGCGGCAGCCGACCAGATTCAGCTCTACAAGCTGCTGTGCCGGCAGATCGCGGCCAACATGGGCTACACGGCGAGCTTTTTGCCCAAGCCGGTGGTGGGTGTGAACGGCAGCGGCATGCACACGAACGTCTCGGTGTCAGAAGGCAAGACGAACCTGTTCTGGGACGAGAAGGGCGAGGAGCAGCTTTCGGAGTTCGGGTGGAACTTCCTGGACCGGATTCTGACGCGGGCGCTGGACATGTGCCTGATCTTCAACTCGAGCGTGAACGCGTACCGGCGGCTCGATCCGCACTTCGAGGCGCCGAACCAGATTCGGGCGTCGGCGACGGACCGCGGGGCGATGGTGCGCGTGCCCATCGGCAACCACCGCTCCATGCGTACGGAGGTGCGCGCGGTGGCTCCGGACGCGAACCCGTATCTGTCGCTCTACGGCATCTTCAAGACAGGCGTGGACGGGGAGATCTCGACGGCGAAGAACCTGCGCGGAGGTGGCAAGTACCTGCCGGACAACATCCAGAAGGCGATCGACGACTTCAAGAGCTCGAAGTGGATTGCGGAGATACTGGGTTCGGATGTGCAGGGCCGCTACGTGGAGCTGAAGCAAGCGGCGGCCAACCGTTCACCGCGGGATCTGGGCACGTTCGTGAAGAGCTCGGAGGTGCAGTTCCATCACGAGGTGTACAACCAGTCGCTTTGGAATTTGTTCTAGGTCGAATGTCGACAAGAAGGATACGGAAAAGGCGGCGCGGCCAAAGTTGGCCGCGCCGTCGCGCGCTTTTGGAGCTTCGAAGATGGCGCATCTGAAACCGATCGAGACTGAAGCTGACCACGAAGCGGCCTTGCGGGCGAGAGAGCGGTGGGCGCGGCGGAAAGTACGACCGATGGTGACCGGCTCGAAGCTCTCGTAGCATTGGCTAAAGCCTACGAGGATGCGCATTTCCTCTTTGGGCCGATTGCTCCTTTGGCCCCCGCGTGTTAAAAGCAAAAGAACAGGGTTCCAACGGAAGAGGCGCGGGAGCGATGCGGCCGGAGGGCCGCGCGGGCAGCGGCCTACCCGGAAAGACCCCGAATCCACGCGAGAGGTACGCGGACTTCCCCATGAGCGCCGGCCATCCAGCGGAGTTGGAGACACTGTTCGGCGATTACCCGCTGGACCATGCCTACGACGAGATGCGCGAGCCGGATGGTGCGATCCGGCAGCACTACTGCGCGCTGGCCGAGACGCTGGCCTCGCTGCCCGAGAACGAGCTCGAGCAGCGCAAGCAGTCGGCCGATCTCGCGTTCCTGACGCAGGGGATCACGTTCACGGTTTACGGGCGCGACGAGGGGACCGAGCGCATCTTTCCTTATGATCTGCTGCCCCGGCTGGTGACGGCGCGGGAGTGGGACCGCATCGAGCGCGGGCTGACGCAGCGGATCACGGCGCTGAACCTGTTTTTGCGCGACGTCTACTCCGACGCCAAGATCCTCGCTGACCGCGTCATCCCGCGCGACCTGGTTTATAGCTGCAAGCACTACCGGCGGCAGATGCGCGGCCTGCAGGTGCCGCGCAACGTATACATCGCCGTGGTGGGCACAGACCTGCTGCGCCTCAATAACGGCGAGTTCGTCGTTCTCGAAGACAACCTGCGCGTGCCCTCGGGGGTGAGCTACATGCTCACGAATCGCCGCGTCATGAAGCGGACATTTCCGGCCTTGTTCCAGAGCTACGGGGTGCGGCCCATCGACCACTACCCGCAGATGCTGCTGGCCACGCTGCGCTCGCTGGCGCCCGAGGGAAGGCCGGAGCCGAACATCGTGCTGCTCACTCCCGGCGTCTTCAACTCCGCTTACTTTGAGCACACGTATCTGGCCCGCCAGATGGGCGTCGACCTGGTGGAAGGCCGCGACCTGGTGACCCACGACAACGTGGTGTACATGCGCACCACCGACGGGCTGAAGCGCGTGGACGTGATCTACCGGCGGGTGGATGACGACTTCAGCGACCCCCTGATCTTCCGCGCGGATTCGGCGCTGGGCTGCGCGGGGCTGTTCAACGCCTACCGCGCGGGCAATGTGACGGTGGCCAATGCTTTTGGCACGGGACTGGCCGACGATAAGGCCGTGTACGCGTATGTGCCGCGGATGATCCGCTACTACATGAACGAGGATCCGATCCTGGCCAACGTGGAGACGTACCTGCTGAGCGAGGAGAAAGAGCGGCAGCATGTGCTGGCCAACCTGGACAAGCTCGTCGTCAAGGCTGTGGGCGAGAGCGGCGGCTACGGGATGCTGATCGGGCCGCAGTCGACGGCGCGGCAGCGGGAGGAGTTTACGCGGCAGATTGAGGCAAACCCGCGCAACTACATTGCGCAGCCGACTCTGGACTTCTCAAGGGCGCCGTGCCTGGTGGACAACCGTCTGGAGCCGCGGCACGTGGACCTGCGGCCCTACATCCTTTTCGGAGACAAGGTGAACATCGTCCCCGGCGGGCTGACGCGCGTGGCGCTCGAGAAGGGCTCGCTGGTTGTGAACTCGTCGCAGGGCGGCGGCAGTAAGGACACATGGGTTCTGGAACAGTAGTGCAACTCAGAGTGCGGGAGAGTGCAACGATGCTTTCGCGCGTTGCCGACAGCCTCTACTGGATGAGCCGCTACCTGGAGCGGGCGGAGAATACTGTGCGCCAGCTCGACGTGACCATGAGCCTGATGCTGGACACCGGCTCGGCCGGCGCCGAGACGCGCTGGCAGCGCATGATTGCCGCGCTGGGCAAGCCGGCGGGAATGGAGTGGAGCGGCAGTTTCGACGCCATGGCGCGGCGGCTGGTGTTCGACCCCGTGAACCCCGCTTCGGTGATGTACTGTCTGAACGCCGCGCGCGAGAATGCGCGGCAAGTGCGCGAAGAGATTTCGACCGAGCAGTGGCAGCGGCTGAACCGGCTCTTCCACCAGATGCACGCGCCGCTGGTTGAGGCGCAGTTTGGGGCGGGGATCAGCGACATGCTGGCCTCGATCGTGGACGGCATCCATCTGTTCCAGGGCGTAGGCGCGTCCACCATGATCCACGGGCAGGGCTGGCAGTTTATCCGGCTGGGCCGCTACCTAGAGCGGGCCTATGCGACGGCGACGCTGCTGGAGGTCTATCAGCCGGAGCTCGTGGACACGCAGGAGCGGGAGCATACGGGCTACGACTACCTGGAGGTGGTGGGGCTGTTGCGGGCCTGCACGGCCTTTGAGGCCTACTGCCAGGTGTACACGGCCGATGTTTCGCCGGCGCGCATTCTGGAGTTTCTGCTGCTCAATCGTGACTTTCCGCACGCCATCCGGTACTGCGTGGATGGGGTGCGGCACTCGATCGAGTCGATCCAGCGGGCTGGCGGCCGGCGGCCGCCCGAGGAGCTGAAGGTCTGTACGGGGCGGCTCTATGGAATGCTCGAATACACAACCGTGGGCGAGATATTGGCGGAGAATCCGGGAGCATTCCTGCACACCATCCGGGAACAGTGTCTGCGCATTCACGAGATGATCTACCGCTATTACGTGCACTATTCAATCCAGTCGGCGCTGGCTGTGTGACCGGGAGCGACCATGAACTTTTACTCCATCCGCCATCTCACGCGCTTCCGCTACGCGCGGCCCGTGAGCGAGAGCATCATGGAGACGCGCATGCATCCGCGGTCGGACTCGACGCAGATCTGCCTCACGTTTTCGCTCTCCGTGAGCCCGCGCTGCCGCGTGTTCACGTATCGCGACCACCAGGGCAACAACGTGCAGCACTTCGACATTCCGGGCGAGCACAACCAGCTTGTGATCGTAGCCGAGTCCGTGGTGGAGCAGCAGGAGATGGCGGAGATTCCGCGGTTCCTGGCGCCGGACGCGTGGCCTGCGTTGGACGAGCTGATCGAGGCGGGCGACTACTGGGAGATGCTGCTGCCGAGCACGTTCGCCGTGGAGACGCCGGCGGTGCTGAGGCTGGCCGAAAAGATGGGCGCGGCGCGGCGGGACGATCCACTGATGCTGGTGCACGAGCTGAACGAGAGGCTGTATGAGTACTTCGAGTACGTACCCAGTCACACGCGCGTGGACTCGCCGATCGACGAGGCGATCGTGAGCTGCAAGGGCGTGTGCCAGGACTTTGCGCACACCATGATCGCGCTCCTGCGGCACGTGCGCATCCCGGCGCGGTATGTTTCCGGTTATCTCTACCGCAGCCGCGAGAGCCACGACCGCTCGACCCCTGACGCGACGCACGCGTGGGTGGAGGTGCTCTTGCCGCATCTGGGATGGGTCGGGTTCGACCCGACGAATAACCTGGTCGCCCACTGGCGCCATATCCGCACCGCGATTGGGCGGGACTACGCCGACGTGCCGCCGAC
>DATJMU010000072.1:0-40727 GCA_035508555.1 Occallatibacter sp.
GTTCCGCAAGCTCAAGCTGCGTTACCGGGAGCATGGAGGCGGTAATGATCTGACGCCGTCGCAGACCTCAGTCGTTCTTCGATTGGAGAAGGACGGTTCGGCCACGGTTTCAAGTCTGGCGCGGGCCGAACAGATGCGTCCCCAATCCATGAGCGCTGTCGTGGCTCCGCTGGTAGAGTCGGGCCTTGTAAAAGGCGCGCCTGACCCGGGCGACGGCCGGCAAACTCTGATGTCTCTGACGCCCAAATGCCTGAAGTTGCTTCAGCAGGGCAGGGCCGCAAGACAGGATTGGCTCACCATGAGGATCTCGCAGAAGCTCACTGTTCAGGAGCAGGAGAAGCTTCAGGCGGCACTCGCGCTGCTTACGCGCCTGGTTGACGATTGAACCCGCCGCGTCCTGCTCCTTCCCTGCGTCAACCTTGTATGCCAGGAGAATCATGCCGCCTACAGTTCTTGATCCCAACACCGCGTTGATCGTCATTGATTTGCAGAATGGCATCGTCAAAGGGAAGTTTATTCATCCCATTGGCAAGGTCATCGATCGAACGTGCGCCTTGATCGATGTCTTCCGTGAGCAGAACCTGCCGGTCGTGCTGGTCAGTGTGGCGGGACGGCCGCCAGGCCGGACGGAACAGGGTCCGCGCGCCAACCCGGCATTTGCCGAGGGATGGACCGACCTGCTGCCACAACTGGATCAGCAACCGGGCGATATCGTCGTTACAAAGCAGAGTTGGGGCGCGTTCGCTACGACAGATCTTGAGCGCCGGCTCAAGGAGCGAGGCGTTACCCAGGTTGTTATGACCGGAGTAGCGACCTCCGCCGGCGTTGAGGCAACCGCCC
Source organism: Occallatibacter sp. (assembly GCA_035508555.1). Lineage (GTDB taxonomy): Bacteria > Acidobacteriota > Terriglobia > Terriglobales > Acidobacteriaceae > Telmatobacter. The sequence goes on from DATJMU010000072.1 coordinate 841, forward strand.
GCCAGGCATACGAAGCAGGATTCAACGTGACCCTGGCGCTCGATGCGATGACCGATATCCGCCCGGAAGCACACGAGTACAGCATCCGGAACGTCTTTCCTCGTCTTGGCGAGACAGGGTCTGCCCAGGAAATCATTTCGCTTCTGGACAATCAACTTGGTAAAGGGATCTCAGCATGATGAACTGGCTTTGGCTTGTGTCGTATTTCTTTGGCGGCGCTCTTGCCGCAAACGCTGTGCCTCACTTTGTCTCCGGCGCCATGGGACGCGCTTTTCAAAGTCCCTTTGCTCATCCGCCGGGTAAGGGGCTCTCCTCTTCGACGGTCAATGTTGTCTGGGGATTCTTCAACGCCGTGGTTGGATATCTGCTCGTCGCGCGCGTCGGCGTTTTCGATCCGCGGACGACGGCACACATCTTTGCATTCGGCCTCGGCGCACTGCTCATCAGCGTCTTTTCGGCGCGTCACTTCGGCCAGTTCCACGGGGGCAACGCGCCATCCCGCCCATGAAGAATCAGGTTGCCGGCACATTTCGCTCCCTGGGGAGCTTCAACTTCCGCCTGTGGACAGCCGGCGCTCTGGTGTCGAACATCGGTACCTGGATGCAGCGCGTCGCTCAGGACTGGCTGGTGTTGACGCAGCTGACCCATCATGACGCGTCGGCGCTGGGTATTGTGACCGGCCTGCAGTTCGCCCCGCAGTTGCTTCTCCTCCCCTGGACGGGATCGGCCGCGGACCGCCTCAACCAACGCAGGCTCCTGATATTCACCCAGGCCACCATGGGCGTGCTGGCGCTCCTCCTGGGAGTGGGCACCATCGCGGGAGTTATCCAGCTCTGGCACGTCTATGTCTTCGCTTTCCTGTCTGGTTCCGCGGCTGCTCTGGATGCGCCGGTGAGACAAACCTTCGTGGCGGAGATGGTCGGCGATCGGGATCTTCCCAATGCCGTAGCCTTGAATTCAACCTCGTTCAATGCCGCCCAGATGATCGGTCCCGCCCTTGCAGGTCTGCTCATCGCCAGGGTCGGCATTGGCTGGGCTTTTCTTCTCAACGGGCTCTCGTTCGGGGCCGTCCTGATCTCGATGGCGTGCTTCCGTCTCTCGGAACTGCGCACAAGCGTCAGAGCTCATCGCAGCGCATCAGGATTTCGCGAGGGATTCCGCTACGTGTGGAGGACGCCGGACCTGCGCGCCATCCTGATCATGTTGTTTCTGGTCGGCACCTTTGGATTGAACTTTCCGGTCTTCATCTCGACCATGGCCGTGAATGTCTTTCGCTCCGATCCACGCGCTTTCGGTCTGCTCTCCTCCATCATGGCTGTGGGCTCGCTCTTGGGAGCGTTGTTTGCCGCCAGCCGAAAGAAACCAGGCCTGGCCTCTCTCGCGATGGGGGCCACCGTACTCGGGCTGGGCTGGACCCTCGCCGCACTCGCACCGGGATACTGGTGGTTTGCCGCCGCACTCGCGGTCAGTGGCGCCGCTGCCCTCACCCTGACCAACGGCACCAACAGCATCATGCAGCTTTCGACAGAATCCTCCATGCGGGGCCGGGTCATGGCGCTTCGGGTCGGTGTTGCCCTGGGCGGAATGACCATCGGCGCTCCGATAGTCGGCTGGGTTGCCAACCACTTCGGGCCGCGCTGGTCGCTCGCTGTCGGCGCCGGGGCATGCTTCGCCGCGGCTCTGATCGCAGTAGGCGTTCTAGCCCGTCGAAAAGAGCCACTGCTCGCCCTGTAATAAGGGCTCTGGTGCAAATTCTCTCGATGGTCGACGTATTGCCTGTGACTGCGTTTCGGATCAAGCCGCCAGTACGGCGTTCCAGAATGCAGGCGCAGCTTGATCTTTGAGGCGAAATCGACTCAAGGAGAATTGAGCTTTGTGAATACGACGGAGCAGTTCCACTCCGGCAATGGTGATTGCTGCCGAGGAGAAACTCTTGAATCCGAGCAGGGGGCCGGTTCTGGACTTGATACCGCGATGATCCTGTTCGATCAGATTATTCAGATACTTCGACGAGCGCAGCCTTGTGCGCCCTGGTAGCTGGCCGTCGTTCTTCATTTCGCGCTCCGCGCGATGGGAGGCGGCATAGCCCTCCAAGGTAATCGTCTGCGGCGGCCGCCCTTCATGCCGGATTGCTTTATGAACGAATGCCTTCGCTGCGGATACGTCGCGTGTCCTGCTGAGCCTGAAGTCGATCGTCTGTCCACACTTGTCTACGGCTCGATAGAGATAGGTCCGTACTGGGAGTTCAACTTGCGAACGTTGCGCTTGCCAATCGCGCTCTGCCAGCTGGTCCCCTTGGATCAGAGAATGCTGCACTATCTACGTGGTTCATCGCCTAGTTTCTACGTACAGCTGCGTCCAGATCTTCGACGACGGCTGGTTAGTGCACAGCACTCGATTCCAGCTCTTGGTCAATCCATTTGTTCAGCTTCGAGAGCCGAAATACCCAGCACTTGCCTTTCTTTGTAGCGGGAACGATGCCAGCGCGAGCCATGGTTTCGAGAGTTTTGTAGTGGAAGCGGAGAAACGGAGCCGCTTCGCGCGAAGTCAGCAGTGGTTCGAACAGTGATTCTGTGTTGATTGGTACTTGCAATGTAGACATGACACCTCGCGGGTCTTCGACCTTGAGAGGAACAGGCGCGGGAGGGGCAGCCTGCGCAGGCGCCGAATCGGTCCCCTTTTCGAGCTTACAGACTAACTTCTCGGCCTTTTCCCAACTGCGCGTCTTAGCGCTGCGATGAATAAACTCGCCACAATCCAGGGTGCCCTGGATCCACTTCGGACCCTTGCAGCGTCACCAGGCAGGGTTCATTTTTTTGCACGGTAGGTAGTGGCGGGTGTAGACGGACAGCGTCGTTGCGGGCGTTCTGCGAGGTAAGCGTCTCGCCCCATAACAGACTTCACAGCTCCGTTGTAAGTTTATTGTACGTTTACTAAATACATCTTGTAAAGCCTTTATAATGTTGGTGGAGGCGGCGGGAGTCGCGCATTTCGAATACCCCAGGTCCACTCCCCCTCGCCGCCCATTGGCATTTCGTGAGAGCCATTTGCGGCTGTTCTCCCATAGCCACTAAGATGAACAAAATGGCAGGTATTGCGTCCGGCGTCGTTCCACTTATCCCCATCAATCGCGATCTTGCCGCGCCCCTGCACCGGCAGGTCTACGCCGGATTACGCGACGCGATCCTGCGCGGCGGGCTCATGCCCGGCCAGCAGGTGCCATCCAGCCGCGCCTTGGCCCTGGCGCTGGGGGTCTCCCGCTATCCTGTCCTCGACGCCTACTCTCAACTCTCTGCCGAGGGCTACTTCGAGAGCCGTGTTGGGGCCGGCACTTTCGTCGCCGCATCGTTGTCGGACCATCGCCGCCAGACCACCCCTTCCGTCGAGATCGCCGCCGGAGCGCGCCCGGTGTCCAGGCGCATCTCTTTGTTTCCCCGGTTTCAGGACGTTCCCTGGCGCTTTGGCTGGGGCGCATTCGCTGTTCACCAGCCGGCCATCGATCAGTTCCCTTTTGAAGTTTGGTCGAAACTGGTTGCCCGCAACAGCCGGTCGCCCCGCCTTCACGCCTTTCATCACATCGATCCTTGCGGTCTCAGGCCGTTCCGCGAGGCAATCTGCGCCTACCTGTCGGCGTCGCGCGCGGTCCGCTGCCATCCCGATCAAATTATGGTCGTCTCCGGCTCTCAGCAGGCTCTCGATATTACCGCTCGCGTCCTCCTCAACCCCGGTGACCGGGTCTGGATTGAGGAGCCCTGCTATCCGCTCGTCCGCTCCATCCTCATGGGGGCCGGTTGTCATACCGTTCCCGTGCCTGTGGACGAAGAAGGCATGAGTGTCGCGTATGGCATCAAGCGCGCCGCCAAAGCCCGCGCCGCCTTTGTCACTCCCTCGCACCACTATCCGCTCGGCGTCACCATGAGCGTCTCTCGCCGCCTGCAACTCCTCCATTGGGCCGTGCGTTCCTCCGCATGGATCGTCGAAGACGACTACGACAGCGAGTTTCGCTTTGAGAGCCAGCCCGTTGCGTCGCTTCAGGGGCTCGATACCGCGGGACGAGTTATCTACATAGGAACCTTCAGCAAAGTACTGTATCCCTCTTTGCGCCTGGGATACATTGTGATCCCTCCCGATCTGGTCGAGCATTTCATGGCTGTCCGCTTCGCCATGGACATCTTCCCTCCTTATTTATTCCAGGAGGTTCTCACCGACTTCATGAGTGCGGGGCATTTCGTACGGCACATCCGGCGCATGAGAGCGGTCTACAAAGCCCGCCGCGCGGCGCTCGTCGAGAGCCTCCACGCGGAGTTCGGCGGCCTCCTCGAGATACACGGATCGGCGGCCGGCATGCACCTCGCGGTGACTCTGCCTGCGGGCCGTCGCGACCGCAAGATTGCCATGCAGGCGGCCCAGGAGAAACTGTGGCTCTGGCCGCTCTCCCCCTGCTGGTCCGGCAGCGACGCCCGCCAGGGCTTCATCCTCGGTTACGGCAACACGCCCGAGGAAAATGTGCGCGGTGAAGTCGCCCGCCTTCACGAAATCTTCGCTGCCTGACCCCCGGCGCCGGCTTTATCACCCGCACTCTGCAAATCTGCTGGCATTCCGCGCAGGATTGCGCTAACTTTAAGCCAGTCCTGCCAGCGTTTTGCTCGGTCGCAGGCTCCGCTCCTTTCCGGCGGATGACGCCGATTGAACCTCTTTCCAGCCCGCAGCCGCTTTTTGGGGCTCGCACCGCATTCCCAGTGGCCATGCTCTGTTCCCGTCAATTGGCTATGGCAGCGGTCAATCCATAATTCGACAATTGTGGATGGAGAAGAGAGATGATCAACAAATGTCGCTTCTCTACAATCGTTTCGGTCGCAATCGGCATGGGTCTGTTGATGCCCTCTGCTGCCTTATACCAATCGAAGGCCTTTGCCCGGCAGGCCAATGTCGCGCCCGGAGCGTCCATCAACAACCTGCCCCCGCAAGACCGCGGAGATCTTCTGATGGCTCGCAGGGAGTATCAGGCTGCCCTCGCAGCCTATAGCAGCGTTCCCGGCCAGTCTGCCGCCGTCCTGAACAAAATGGGAGTTGCCTATCAGCATCTCTATTCGATCGATAAAGCGAAGCTGCTGTATGAACGCGCCCTGCGGCTCGAACCCAGATTCCCCGATGCGCTGAATAATCTCGGCGCTGTCTACTTTGAACAGGGGCTGTACAAAAAGGCCGAGCACCTTTACAAGCGGGCCTTGAGGCTCAGGCCAGGCAATGCCACCGTCGCCAAAAATCTGGGCGCGGCCTATTTCGCGCAAGGCAAACTCAACAAGGGGATGGACGCTTACCGGGCCGCGTTTCGGGATGACCCCAACGCCTTCAGCGAAGACGGCCAGGATGAGATCATAGGACCCGGCAACACAAAAGAGAAATCCAACCAGGATTACTGCCTGGCCGCGCTGTATGCCCAGGCGGGCATGAACGCGCGGGCCTTCGAGTATCTGCGTCAGGCGATGGATGCGGGATTCGACGACTACAAGCGGTTGTCCGAGGATCCCGACTTTGCCGCCCTGCGAAAGACGCCGCAGTTCGCCCAGCTCATGAGCGAAGAACGCCGCCAATAACGGCGGCATCTGGCTGCGGCTTTCCTGCATTGCGGCAATGGCGCGCCTTTCGCGATCCTGGAAGCAGACGTGTACACCACGCGGGAACGAGGAACTGAACAACAAAAGAACAACTCCGTATCCGGCCAATCTGAACAGGCAGGCGCGGCCTTCGAGTCCACAGCTATCCGGTCTCCTCAAAGGCGATTGGCGCGACCGCCGAGGTCAGTAACCCAGGTAAACGTGCTCCGGTTGCCATACCGCCGGTTTCAGATGGAAATAGTCCCTGAGCACATGCTCGGCCGTGGTCAGCGCCCCCTCGACCCAGCCTTGGTTTCCTGAGTACGCCTCTCCCATAATGAACAGGTTCTCGTCGGCAAAGGGCCGCCGGATGCCCTCCATGATCGCCTTCACATTGACGCCGGGCGACCAGAAATTCCATCCACCCCCGTAGGGATCGTGCCCCCAATCCTTGTAAGCCGCCAACAGGTCCCCCGGCTCTCCGTTGGGATCGGGAATGGGATCGGGAAGCGCCTGATTGAAATGCAGAAGGCGTAGTTGCTCCTGCGCGTGGCGTACCATCTCCGGCGGCGCTGGAAAGAAGCCGGGTTCTTCGGCCATGGCCAGGCTCATCTCGCGCACGTGTCGCTCGAAGAACGTCATTGCGTTCTCGGCGCCAGAAGGGATCGCCTCGGCCGCCAGCCGCAGCCGCTTGTTGGCTCTGGGCTCCAGGTCCCTTGGATCTTCGAGAGAGCGCCAGAACGAAACCGCCCCCAGGTCGTCGTAGGAAGCCATTAGCAATGCCGGCCCCTTCAGCAAGGGACTGTCCGGAGGCGGCGGCGGAAACGCGTCGGGAACGGGTGGAAAGTAGTACGTCTGGCGGATGGGAATGTCGGAGATGCTGCGACCCGCCGCAATGCTCACGGGCGGAGTTCGCCACCAGGGCGTGGCATAGGCAAGGAACATCTTGAACGCCGCATAGGGAATCACCGACTGCAGGTAATTCACGAGCTTCACGTCGACGCCCTTCTGTTCTCCGACCACGCGCTCCCAATTCCAGAGCGGTGACTCGTCCAGCAACTCCAGCGAGCGCCGCGGCATCGCCAGCACTACGTTCCGCGCCCGCATCGGCTCGCGGTTGCGAAGCGACAAGACGTACACCCCGTCCCCGTCCCGGTCGATCCTGGTTACGGCGTGGTCCAGCAACACCTCGCCGCCGGCGCGCTGCACTTCCAGCTTCAGCAGGGCGGGAAGATAGTCATACCCTTCGATCAGCGTCTGATAGTCAGGATTCTGGGTAAAGTCGAGATACACCGATTGCATCGCCTCGGCGGCGTTCCAGTTATTGGTCAGGCTATAGTAGCCAAACCCATCGGTTACAAAGTTATAGCCCTCGGGAGAAAGCAGGTCAGACAGCAGGTTCCAGAAACCTACGTTCCATAGTTTTTGGTTCCCATATTCGAGTTCCGGCTTGACCTTGTCCCAGTCTTCCCACGAGGTAGGCTGGGTTCGCCCGTTCAGCAGCCTCGCCACGGTTGCGCGGTTGGCCACCAACAGCGTCTGGATGATCCCGGCCACAATCTCTCCGGGGCTCGCGTAGCGCGAGGTTGCGTCCAGCATGTAAGGGACCTTGCCGGGATTGGCCAGATCGGCGGATTTCAGGATGCGCTGGCGAAGATAGGTCAGATTGTTGCCATTGGGGTCGGCCACATAAAACTTGATAGGAGGGTGCAGTTGTCCTGTCTTGACAAAGTGCTGGATCAGCGACCACACCAGTTCCTGCTGGCTGAAGAAGCGCATCCCGCCTAACTCCGCGTGCAGGCCAAGGTCGTCTGGAAACGGGCGCCACGTAAGCAGTCGCCCACCGGTGCGCTTGCTCAACTCCAGCACTTTCACCCGCTTGGGCGGCGCGGCGTGGCCCTTCTCCGGCTCCCCGGTCAGGATTCGCCAGGCCGAGTACAGGCCCGAAACCCCGCCGCCTACAACGATCACATCCTCGATCGAGGGATTACTCTTGGGCATGGCTCTTCTCCTGTCTAAGTTAAGGATTGAAAGTAAACGTCCAGCGGTGGCTGATCGGGCGGGGGCGCGGTTTCTCCTGCCAAAGCTGCTCGCGCCTGCACCTTGCGCAGCGCTTCCGCCGCCGCCGGCCCATCCGCCGCAACTGCCGGATCGGAGAAGATCTCGATCACATACGAGGTCTTCTTATGCATCACGTGGTCAACGCCCGCTTCAACGGCCGCATGAACTTTGAGCGGATCGGTGACGCGCTCGCCGTGGTGCACGCCGAAGGAACGCGCCAGTTGAACAAAATCGATCTCAGGTCGTTTGATCTTGAGATACGACGGATCGTTGGTGACCGGGAGCCAGTCATAGCCCGGCGCATGTCCATACGTGGCTGCCACCGTGGCCAGTCCTTGAATCAGCGTCCGGTATTCGAGGTTGTTCATCACGATATAGAGGACCGGCAGCTCCTTATGCGCAGCGGTCCACCATACCTGAGGGTAGAAGAGCGCTGAACCGTTGCCGACCGCGTTGATCACCAGGTCAGGCTGGATTCCACAAGACTCCGCCCCGCTCACCCGGATGCCAAGCGAGGCGGGCATTGACCATCCCAGCGATCCGCCCTCCACGCAGTAGTAACTCGTCGGCTGGTGGAAGGGAAGAAGCAGTTGGAACGGAGCCCCGTCCGACACTGCCTCGTGAACATACACGTACTTTTGCTCCAGCCTGCGCTCGCTTACTACCTGCCGGATCGCATCTGCCACCACCACAGCTTTGATGGGACGGACCTTCTTCGAGTCTTCGAGATACTTCCGCCAGTCGTCGGCCCGCTTCTGCGCCAGCTTCTCCAAGGCCTCGTTGCGGGCCTGCGCTCCCTCCGGCGAGCTGCCGGCGAGCAGCGCGTTCAACTGCGGCAGGGTGGCCTTGATATCTCCCAGGATTCCCGACTCTCCATAGTCGTTCTTCCCGATATCCCATGTGTTATTGGTCAGATATACCTGCTTGAGGGAGTGTGGAATGAGTGGCCCATCGGAGTACTTGAACACCGTGATCTGGGCCTGCGAACCGAAGCCGCACATCAGGGCCACGTCGTGCGGCTTCAGGTGCTGCTGAATCGCAGGCTGCGTGCCCGGGAGCTCGCCCTGCCAGTGGTAATCAGCGTTGGGGAAGTTGGCCATGCTGCTTTGGCCTTCCAGATAGACTGGCGCGCCCAGCAGCCTCGCCGTCTCCTCGACCTCGCTCCACGCAGCCGCATATCCCACCTGGTCGCCGACAATAATAACGGGGCTCTTGGCCGCGGCCAGTATGCTGGCGCCACTTTTAATGGCAGCCGGATCGGCCATAAATCGCGGCGGGATCTGGGTAACTCGCAGCGGCTCGTCATAACCCGGCTCGACCTCGTGCACCAGAAAGTCCCAGGGCAGCGATAAAAACACCGGTCCATTGGGCGGGGCCATGGCCTCCTTAAATGCCCGCTGCACCACCAGCGGAACCTCCTCCCATGTCCGCGCCTCATGCGACCACTTCGTGAACTGACGCGCAATCTCCACCAGGTTCGACGCCAGCAGCGGTTCCTGGGTCACTAATTGGTTGTGCTGCTGCCCGCACAGGATCACGAGGGGTGCCCGCGACTTCCATGCATTCGATAAGTTGCCGATCATGTGGCCTGTGCCCGGAGTTACGTGTAAGACCACGACCCCCGGCTTGCCCGTCATGCGCGCATAGCCCATGGCCGCCCCGGTGGCAATATTCTCATGCAGGCATTGGATGTAAGCGACGCGGTTCGACGGAATGTCGCAGCCGTCAATAATCGGAATCTCGTTTGTCCCCGGCACGCCGAAGATATACTGAATCTCCAGGTCGTTCATAGCTTCGAAGATGTAATCGCGAACCCACTTCCGTTTGACTGCATTGGTCTCAGCCATTTTCGTCCTCCTTCGGTTTAAGTTCGCTGTTCGCTTTCTCCAAGCGCCTCGCAGTGCACTTCCAGCGCGGTGCGCACCGCCGATTCCAGCGCGCCTTCGATCCATGCGTGTTTCAGGGAAGTGTGCTCCCCGGCAAAGTGGACCGGCCCCTCCGCGGTGGGAATATGCGGATGCAGGCTGGTCATCTGGCCCGGAGAAAAAACCGCGGCTTCGCCGAATGCGTAGTAATCGTCCATCCAGCTCTGCGTCTGGCCGAAACCGGTGAAGTACCGCTTGATTTCAGGTCCGTAGACATCGGTAAGTCCCTTGAGCGCGTAGCCGTAGCGGTCCTCGTCCGGTATCGAGTCCCAGCGGTTGGCTTCGTCGGCCCAGGTATAACTCGCCAGAACAACGCCTCCGCGGCTTCCCTCCACTGCATGGCTCGGAAAATAGATGAAGCGATTCGGCCCATCCGTAATCGAAGACCCGCCCTCGGAGTTATGGCCAAAATAGTCGCCCGGCATATGTTTCCGCCACTCTTCCTCGTCCCACTCCCAGAATCGTTCGCTGAACTCCAAAAGCACCTTGGTGGCCGAGTCATAGTGCAGCTCCTGAATAGCGCGGCGCTTATGGAAGTTGAGTGGGGGATGGACCTCGACGAAGCGCAGGGCGGAAAAGGGAATCGCGAGAATCAGGTGGTCTGCGGTGAACTCCCGCTCGATGCGCCGGTGCTCCGCGCGGGCTACGCCCCGTTTGACAGGCGGTTCGTTCACGGTGCGCACGTAGACCCCTGGCCGCCCGCGATGCATCGCCTTCCTGCTGCCGGCCTCCTCCCCTGGCCATTGCACCTCGACCGCTCGCGCATCCATGACTAATTCGCCCTTCAGCCCACCGGCAAGTGCCTGCGGTAGCTGCCAGTTCCCGCCCGCAAGCTCGACATAGGACGCGCTGGAACTGATGTAGAAGGTATCCACAAAGCTATGGATGAAAGATAAAAACAGCCTCGAAGTTAGATTTTGAAACGTACCTACATACGCAATCAGGTTTTCCGCAACCTCCGACGAGAGCCCCAATCCGCAGAAATACTCGCGCAGATAGCGAAGCATGCTGTATTCATCGAATGCCCGGATCACCCTCTTCCAGCCATCGATCTGTTTCTTTGTCTTTACCTCCGGAGGATCGTCCGGACCAACCGCAAGCCAGGAGTTAGGAAGGGCAAGCGCATCTGTAAGAATTGCGTCAGCAGTGAGATCCTGGAACTGATCCGGGACTGGAAAACCCATCGAACGCAGGGCTGGCGGCAACTTTCCGGAGTTATAGTCGATTTTCCGCGCCTGCACATCATTAGTCCTGAGCCACGCCCGGAACGCTTTCTTTGTCGTATCTCCCCGATCCACATCGACGTTGAAGAAGGGCTGAGTCTTCGCCCGCAGGCCGGTAACATCGATTAGTTTGTTCACGAGTGGATGCGTCGTGGGGATGCGCATCGCTCCGGCCTCGGCATACTGCTTGGGATCCTCGAAGACTCGTCTTGTCCCCGAGTGGAATGTCTTGATCCGCCCGCCAACGCGGCTGTCGTTTGCCTCCAGGATCGTGACGTTGTAGCCGGCTCTCTTCAAAATACGCCCGGCTAACAATCCTGCGATGCCGGCGCCCACGATCAGTACGTCGCGGCGCTCGGCGTGAGGAGGCAAAGGGCGGTCGAACCCGGTCTCGATCACGCGCTCGTAAAGCGGCACAAGCGAGTCATCGCACTCGTCGACCATCAGGATCTCTCGCGCAAGGCGGTCCAGGATCGCGTCGCTTACGGCGGAGTCGCCGCATTGAGGGAGTAACTGGAAGCTCATTCGGGATCGGTTTCTTTAGCCTTCGCCAGCGGCCGGTGTCTCGTAAAGGACTTCATCGACTCTGCGTCTTTCATGTGCGTGAGTGACTCTCGCGACGACGATGATTGTGAGGAGGGCTAGGTTCGCCTCAGATGCCAGGCATTTCTGCAGGAATGTCCTTACTCATTGACTGAGCCAGGCACGACGACTTAACGCCGCGCACCAGAGGCAAGGCTCAATGCACTAAGTTGACAAGATCACCCTTCAAGCGAGGTCGAGAACGAAAGCCAAAACGGCGCGACATGCGTTCATCGCTCTATTTTCGGCACAAGCGGGGAAAGAAGGCGCACAAACTGCAAGGACATGCAGCAAGAGAATGCTGAACGACAGCATGAACATTCTATGCACACATCTCAGTGGGCGTCAAATGAAAGTTTTGGATTCTTGGTGACACTCACTTTCCGTTGTATCCCGCGGGTTGTTTGCAGGGTTGAATCTCGGGTGGCCTCAATTCACAGCGAGGCTAACTCCCGCCGAAATCGTGGCGGCTGCCGCTGATACAAGGACAACGCGAACTGAACACGAGTGATTTGCGGATTGATGGCCAGTCAACCCTGTGCCGGCTCTCCGCGAGCAATTGGGCAGCTCGTAAACCCGGCGGAATAGGTGTTTGCTGCCCCTTGATCTTCAGGCGTGCCGGATAATCGAGGACGATTGGGCATCGATTTCCGCAGAATTCCTGCATGAACCAGGAGTCAGTTACGGTGCAAATTGCAATGGCCAACAACGGTTGCGAAGGCGGGCGCTACTCAATGCGCAAGGCCTGTACCGGGTCGATGGAGGCCGCGCGCCGTGCCGGAATAATGCCGGCGATGGCAGCCGCAGCCACCAGGACTCCAATGGCGATGGCCATCACCGGCGCGCTCACGGTGGTGATCTCATAAAGCTGCGACTTGACGTACCGCACGCAGAAGATTGCCACCGGTATTCCGATAGCGAGTCCGGCAACCGCCTGTAGCATGGCTCCGCGCATCACCGTGCCAATAACGCGGCTGCGCGTCGCTCCCAGCGCCATACGGATGCCGATCTCCGCGGTGCGGCGGACCACGGTATAGGCCGTCACTCCGTAGAGTCCGATGGCGGCCAGCAGAAGCGCCAGCAGGCCGAAAAGAGAAGTAAGGCGCGCGATCAGCCGCTCCTCGACAAACTGATCGTCGATCTGCTGCTGGAAGCTCTGGAATTTCACAATGGCGAGATTGGGATTGATGCTCGCCAGCGTGTCGCGGACGACTTTTTCAAAGCCGGGAATCGGGTGGCTGGTCTCGATCACCATCGCTCCGGCATACATCGACTGGTCCTTCTCGACAGTGTCTTCCGGGTCCTTGGCGCTGCCGGCAAGCTGCGTGAGCGGCAGAAAGTACATGGCGTGGTTTTTCCAGTAGATGCTTGTATAGGTGGTGTCCTCGACCACGCCGACGATCTCATGCGCTCCGTCCATCCCGGCCTGGCCGGGCCCGGAGAAACCAAAACGATGGCCGAGCGGGTTGCGATTCCCGAAGAACTGCTTCACGAACTCCTGGTTGACCACGGCGACCGGTGGCGCATTCAGCGTGTCCTGCGTCGTGAATCCCCGGCCCAGGACAACATGGGTGCCCACGGAGTCGAAGTACTCCGCCGTGCACTTCACCCACGATGCGCCCTTGTTCAGGTCCGGTTCGCCCTGTACCTTTACCCCGGATCCCCAATTGTTGTCCTCCATCGGCGTGTAGGTGGCAAGGCCTACTTTGAGTACTCCGGGAATCGCGTGGAAGCGGTCCACGATCGTCTGGTAAAGGGGCTCGACTTCTGTGGTCTTATAGCCGGCCGCCTGCGGATTGATGTGGGCGATATAACGATTCGTCGCATCCAGGTGCATGTCCACGTTCTCGGCCTTGTTGAGGCTCTGCGCAAAAAGCCCCGCCGCCACCAGCAGCACCAGGGAGAGCGCTGCCTGCAGCACAACCAGCGCGCGCTGCAGGAACGATGCTCCGTGAGCGGTCGTGCGCGCATTGGAGCGCAGCGCCTCTGCCGGCTGCGCGCGCGCGGCCATCAGTGCCGGCGCAAGGCCAAAGAGGATGCCTGTAACCAGCGCCAGCGCGCACGCAAACACGATCACCAGAAGTGAAGGCGCAGCCGCGACCGGCATGTTGTGCTGCGCAGGAAAGGCGAGCGCCAGCAGCACGTGTGCACCGAGATAGGAGACGGCGAGACCGAGCAGGCCGCCCACGCCCGAGAGCAAAACGCTTTCCGTTAGAAGTTGGCGCACGATGCGGCTGCGCCGCGCGCCCAGCGCCGAGCGGATCGAGAGCTCCGCGCGGCGGCTCATGCCCCGCACCAGCAGCAGGTTGGCGATGTTGGCGCAGGCAACCAGCAGCACCAGCGCGGCGATCCACTCGAGCAGCATCAGGTGGTCTTTGTATCCATCCTGCATGTTCTGGATACCGCCGCCGCCGGGAGTGAGAACCACATGCGTGCGGGGGAGCACACGCTTGGCGCGCGGATCGGTAAAGGTCTTGAGCGGCGCATATTCCTGCTTCAGCAGCATGCTCGCCTTGGCCTGGAGCGCCGGCAGCGATGTTCCCGGTCGAACGCGGCCGATGATGTACGCCCACTGCGTGTCGGGATCGGTGAAATACGGTGCGCCGATCACCGCATCCATCGAATTCATGGGCAGGAAGTACTTGGGCGGATTGGTATCGATGCGGTCCCCGTAAAACCCTTGGGGCGCAATACCGATGATCGTGGCCGGCTTGGTATTGATGTAAAACGTGCTTCCCACCACGCTCGGATCGCCTGCGTAGTCCTCCTTCCATGTGTCGTAGCTCATCACGGCGGTGATGGGCGCGCCCTTCTGGTCGTCAGCATCCATAAACAGCCGGCCCGCCGCCGGCGAAAGACCAAAGACGCGGAAGTAGTTGCCGGAGACGAAGGTTCCGATCACGGACTTCGCTTGCGTTTGCGCTCCAGCGCGGCGGACGGTAATGGGCCGCCAGGCGTAGCCGGACTCCATCGCCGCCAGCTCCTCGAACTCCGGCAGGCTCTTCTTGAACATGTAATAGGTGTCTGTCGAAAACAGCGAGTAGTCCCCGTCGTCGTGCCAGCCTCCGTTCACGCAGCAGGCGTCTTTGTCGCCGATGCGAATCAGGGTTTTAGGATCTGTGACCGGCAGATTATGCAGCAGGATGGCATTGACCAGCGTGAAAATCGCCGAGTTGGCGCCGATGCCCAGCGCCAGCGTAAGCAGCACCGTGGCGGTGAACCCCGGCGTCTTCCGCAACTGACGGATTGCATAACTCAGATCCTGCAGCAGAACTCTCATCCCGGCCTCCGCACAGATTGACTCGCACACCCAGAATGCATGTCACTTGCCATAAAATTTTTGCGCTATCCGCTTGAAATCAATAAGTTGGCGATTTCGACATCGCTGGCCTACGTTCATAATTGAGACCCGGTGTTCAAAGCCGGACACCTCGCCCCCGGCTCCTGCAAAATTTCATGAGGTCCCGCCGGCCAGTTAGTCCCAAGGCGATGGGGATAGTCTGAAGCGGCAACCTGATTCGGATGCCCCTTGCGAAGCAGTTATCGTGATTCAGCACAACCATCGGCTCGCCTGGACAGCCACGATCGGGCCGCTCCACAGACAGGCGTTCAACGCGTCGGGGGCCTCCTCGTAGGAAGCCGGGAAGGACCGGGGGCCGCGCCGGTCGAAAACCTTTTTGGTGAACCTTGATCAATCGGGAGCATACTATTCATAAAGAGACTGGCGAGGTACGTCGCACTATGAAGACGCATTTCTCTCGCAGAGATTTTCTCGGTGCCGTCAGCTTGACGGCCGGCGCATCCATTGTGCGCCCCGCGCTGGCGTCGGCGTTCAAAACATCCAGCCGTGTCGCCATTGGCGCATGCCCGGAATACGACCGCGGGGTTGCTCCGGTCCTTGCCGCCATGTTTGACCAGCTTGGCGGAATCCAAAGGCTCGTGCAAGGCAAGACGGTCGCCATCAAGCTCAACATGACCGGCCCTGCCAACGACCAGCTGAACTCCATGCCGGTTCAGATGACGCATTGGGTTCACCCCCAGGTGGTTGGCGCCCTGGTTATGCTGCTCGGCAATGCCGGCGCCCGGCGCATCCGGCTGCTGGAAAGCGCCCCCATCGGGACCAGGCCGCTCGAGGATTTCATGATCGCCGCCGGCTGGCAGCCCCGGGATTTCGAGCGCGCCGCGGCGCATGTGGAGTTTGAGAACACCAACTTCCTTGGAAGCGGCAAGGAGTACGCGCGGTTCATGGTGCCGGGGGGCGGATTGATGTACGCGGGCTATGACCTGAATCATTCGTATCGCGATACGGATGTCTTTGTCTCACTGGCCAAGCTGAAAGAACACCGCACCGCCGGCGTTACGCTCTCCATGAAAAATTGCTTCGGAATCACCCCTTGCACGATTTACAGCAGTGAGGCTCCCGAGGATGCGCCGAGCATCGTGCCGCGCGGGTATCGCGCACCGATGCACTCCGGTTCGCGCGTGCCTCCCAGGAGCGCGCCCCAGCCGGTAGCCGAGTCTACAGATCCCGACTTCCGGGTGCCGCGCATCACTGCCGACCTCGTCGCGGCCAGGCCAATCCACCTCGCCGTCATCGACGGAATCTACACCATGACCGGTGGCGAATTGCCCAACCAGGAGCCTGGCTGGAACCACCAGCCTGTCCACCCCGGCCTGCTTATTGCCGGCCTCAACTGTGTGTCGACGGATGCGGTCGCTACTGCCGTGATGGGTTTCGACCCCATGGCGGACCGCGGAACTGCGCCCTTTCAGAAGTGCGACAGCACCCTGCGGCTGGCGGAGCACTCCGGCGTGGGCACGCGCGATCTCTCCCGCATCGAGGTGGCAGGATTGCCCATTTCCAGGGCCCGCTTCCGCTTCCCGGCGCTCCATCACTTCGCCGTCTGATCGAAGACCGTGGAGGACGCCGATGGCTCCCGCCTCCCGCATCCCCAGGGGGGTGCGCGCGCCCATTGCGTGCGCGTACAATTGCGTTTCTCAGCGCGATTCCTTCAAGATGGGGGCCCACATGCCAGTCGAACGCCGTGATTTCCTGAAGAGCCTTGCGGGAGCAGGCGCCCTTGCGCTTGTTCCGAGAGTTAGCGCGGCAGAGGAGCAGTTCGCACGCGCCACGCGGGCCATGCCGGAACCCCATATCAAGGACATTCAGGTCATCGAATGCGAGCCGGAGGGCGCCCGGCTGACTGTCGTGAAAATCACCACCGATCAGGACGGCCTCTACGGCTACGGCTGCGCCACTTTTACGCAGCGCGCCGACCTGGTAAAGCCCGCCGTCGAGCTCTACCTCAAGCCCTTTCTTCTCGGCAAGACCACCGATCGCATCGAAGACATCTGGCAATCCTGCTACGACAGTTCCTACTGGCGGAATGGACCTGTTCTCAACAATGCCATCAGCGGCGTCGATCAGGCGCTCTGGGACATAAAAGCCCGGCAGGCCGGCATGCCCGTCTATCAACTCGCCGGCGGCAAGTGCCGCGAAGCTGCTGACACCTACGCCCACGCCAGCGGTGCCGAATTTGAAGACGTCGTCGCGGATGCACACAGATATCTAGCCCAGGGTTTCCGCAACATCCGCGTGCAGGTGGGGCTTCCCGGCATGGCCGGTTACGGCTCGCAGCATAAGGACGCCAACCGGCCCGATGCACTCCACAACCAGCCCCTTTTCGATCGCGAGGCGCAGTTCCGGCGTGCCCTCAAGCTCCTCGAGATTTGCCGCCGCGAGCTCGGCGAAGAGGTTCAGCTCCTTCACGACATGCATGAGCGCCTGTCGCCCAATGAGGCGGTGCAGTTCTGCAAAGAAGCCGAGCCATTTCACATGTTCTTTCTCGAAGACCCACTCTCTCCTGAAGACATCGCCTACTTTCGCCAGATCCGCGAGCAGTGCGCGACTCCGCTCGCCATGGGAGAGCTCTTCAACAGTCCGCATGAATGGCAGCCCCTGATCGCAGAACGGCTCATCGACTACATCCGTGTTCACGTTTCACAGGCGGGCGGATTCAGCCCGACGCGCAAAATCGCCATCCTCGCCGAGCAGTTCGGAGTCAAGACCGCCTGGCACGGCCCCGGCGACGTTTCACCCGTTGGCCATATGGCCAACGTCACGCTCGATCTGGTCAGCTACAACTTCGGTATCCAGGAATACACTCCCTTCAACGAGAGAACGCAGGCCATCTTCCAGGGTTGCCCGGAGTGGCGGGACGGCTACCTGTGGGTCAGCGAGAAGCCTGGTTGGGGCATCGAAATCGACGAGAAGGAAGCCGCCAAAGCTCCTTTCACGCCCAGCCGCCTGAACGGTGGCTGGGGCGAGATTCGGCTTCCCGACGGCACCGTCATCAAGCAGTAGACCGTTGCCACGCGCAGCAATCTTGCCCCGGTATCTTCACGTCGTCGAGGGCAAAGCCGTTTTCTCGATGTAGCTCCAGGCCGCTCTCGCGATCTGCGCCGGAATCCCCATTCCTCTGCGCCCGTGAGGGCGAGAGTGGTCCAGGTACCATAACCGGTTTTTGCGTTGGACTTAAAGACGAAGCGACTTTCCTGCAGGGAGGAGAATTTATGGAAGAGGAAGCGATGAGCAGTTTGTCGCGCCGAGGATTTGTAGGCGCGCTTTCGGGAATGGCCGTGGCGACGGCGCTTTCGGCGCAGCAAAGTGCTGCGACCACCGCGGCCAGGCGGGCGGGAAATGCATCGATCAGGATCGTCGACCTCAAGTGCGCCGTGATCGGACGCAACCCGACGGTGCGAATCGTTACCGATCAGGGCATCTCCGGGTACGGGCAGGCCGAGTCGGCCAAGCCGTATCTGAAGCCAATGGTGCTCTTCTACAAAGACTACCTTCTCGGCGAAGATCCCACGGACATCGCCAGCATCATGCTCAAGATCCGCAGGATGGGCGCCTTCAAGCCCTGGGGCGCGGCCGTGAGCGCCATCGAGATCGCGCTCTGGGACATCGCCGGGCAAGCGGCGGGACTGCCGGTGTACAAGCTCCTCGGAGGCAAGGTGCGCGACCGCGTGCGCCCCTACGGAAACACCGAGAACAACGCGCCCGGCATGAGGCCGCGCCTGCCGCAGGACTACGCGGAGTTGGTCGCCCGGGTGAAAGAGGCGAAAGAGGGCTACACGCTGATCAAGGCGCCCGTCGGCTTCCACAATACCGCCATGCTGACGGCCATTCCGGATGCCTGGTACGGGAGGCAGTGGCAGCGCCCCGGGCCCTATGAGGATCGCGGCCTGCTCACGGAGCGCGGCTTCAACCACGTGGTCGCCTGCGTTGAAGCCATGAAGAAGGTTCTCGGCGACCAGATCGGGCTGGCGCTGGACTGCGGGCCGGGCTGGGTGGTCAAAGATGCCATCCGCTTTGCGCGCGCGGTCGAACCGCTGCACATCACCTGGCTGGAAGACCTCATCACCGGCGACTACACGCCCTATCCGAACGCCCAGGTCTTCAAACAGGTCACTGACAGCACCTCGACTCCCATCCATACCGGCGAGGAAATCTATCTGCGGGAAAACTGCAAAGACCTCATCGAAACGCAGGCCGTGAACGTGATCGGCGTGGATCCGGAAGATGTGGGCGGAATGGCGGAGTTGAAATGGATCGCCGAATACGCCAATCTCCATGGCATTCTGATTGCGCCCCACGGGATCTTCGACGGGCTCTTCGGCGTAGCTGCGCAAGTGCAAATGGGGGCGACCCTGCCGCAGAACTATATCGCCTTCGAATATGCGAAAGGCGACCCCGAATGGTGGTATGACATTGTGGACGGCTTACCCGATCCGATTGTCAAGAACGGCTTCATCGACGTTTGGGACAAGCCGGGCCTGGGCATCACCTTCAATGTGCGGGCGGCCAAAGCCCATCTGTCGGACGAGGACCGCGACTTCTTCGACTGAGAGAACTGCCCAGCTCCAGTGAGAGCTGCAATCCGGCCCTCGTCATCGGCAGCCACGGCTGCGCGCTTGACCCGGGCGCGTTCAGAACTCGGGACCACCGTGGCCGCGAGGCCGCGAGGCGCGCTCCTTGGCTGCTTTCAACAGTTCATCGAACTCGCTGCGCGGCATGTTCAACTTGTCCGGGTGCGCGTCGATCCACTTGGCAAAGGCATCGTACTTCGCATCGTTCCATCCCCCTTCGAACTGCCCCCCGTTCTCACCTTTTTCGTTCAGCTCGAAGTTGTAATCGTCGGTGAGCGATGTGAATTCGGCCGCGCTGATGGCCTGCTCGGCCAGAATCGCCGGTACAAAGAGCACCCCCTGCCGCGGCTTGGCCAGCACCAGGTCGCCCGGTAGCACAATCGCATGGCCTATCCGGACCGGTACGTTAATTCCCGTCAGCTCCATGTCCGCCCAGGCAGTCGGATCGTAGCCCTTGTACATGCCGTTGAAATCCGGGATCTCGCGCAGCTCCTCCTCGTCCCGTATGCCGGCATCGAAAATGAACCCTGCGTGCGTATGTCCCGCGATGCCGTTGCCCAGGTTGGACCCAATCAGCGTTCCATATTGAATCTTTCCATAGCCGGCGGCGACATACACGTCCCCTTCCTGCAGTTCGGCAATTGGCCAACTATTGGTCCCGGTAGCGGTGCGGTCCTCCGCCTTGCCCTCCGCCAGGATGGCTTGCCTCATATCGGGGCGCGTGGGCATGTACTGGGCCGTGAGCGCCCGCCCCACAATCGGTTTATCCAGATGGAGCGCCTGCCAGTTCCCCTCGAACTGGCAGTGGTAGCCATGGTCTTCCAGATACTCCCATACGTCTTCGATCGTCATGCTGGCCGCGCGTTTAAGCAGGCTGTCGGGCAGCTTCGGGCGTCCGTCAGGGAAGCGTGGGCCCTTCCACTCCGAGGTATAGAACAGGATCTGCTCCCGGGTCATCTTTACCTGCGCAAAGGCAGGCAGCCCACCCCATGCCACGCAGGCGATCAGCAGCGCAAAGATGGCTCTCTTCATGCGGATACTCTTCTCCTTCGGTGAGAGTCGGGCACTGAATCTTACGGGTGAGCACAATCTTATGTTGCCGAGATCCCAAAGAGTGTTTCGCACTCCATCGCGCTCATCACCTGGCTCAGTCGCAAACGCTAGATCATCCATCTCCGGCGTGTCAAGGCAGGAATTGGCGGCCCGCGCCCGCGTCTGCCGGCTCAGCCCGCAGCGTTCTGCCTCCGTCGCTGCTCGCTTGCCTTCATGATCTCGCTCATATCCCCCGCCGGCCGAATCTCGAAGATGTTGCCATACGCCACCGCCGGATGCTGCGCCACGATCTGCAAAGCATGATTCATGTCCCGCGCCTCGAGCACCAGAAACCCGCCGAGCTGTTCCTTGGTCTCCGCATAAGGACCGTCGGTCGTCGCAACCTTCCCGTTCTTCCAGTACACGGTCAAAGCCGTCTCCGGCCCCTGAAGCGCCTCTCCACCGCCCCAGTGCCCGTTCGCGCGTAGATGGTCGTCGTAGGCAAAGCACGCGTCGAACAAGGCGTTTCGCTCACCCTCGGCCATGCCATCGAATTGGGCTTTGTCGTAGTAACCCAGGCAGATGTATTTCATGATTCTTCCCCTCATTTTTGTTCTCTCGGTAGGAGCCGGCGGCACAGCCGTCGGTTGATTTGCTTGTCACTGCTTCAAGTAACGAAGCGCAACACATCCTGAGTTGAGGATCTTTGAGTCAACCAGCTTCAATTGCAACTTCTCCGGCAGGCTGACGCCCTCCATCAGCCGTCTCCCCTCTCCTGCAACGATGGGATGAATGACAACACGATATTCATCCACCAGGCCAAGCTCGATCAGTTGCGTAGGAATATCGACGCCGCCAACCAGAATGCTTTTGCCTTTTTCCTGTTTCAGTTTGAGGATTTCGTCGCCAAGGTTCCCACCAGCAATGCGCGTATTTCTGTCTTCAACGTGGTCCAATGATCGTGAAAAGACAATCTTGTCGACAGAGTCAAATGTCCGGGCGAATTCGATCGATGCTTTTGTTCCCGATGGGTCCTTTGCGACATCGGGCCAATAAGGAACCATCAATTGATAGGTTTTACGCCCATAGACGAGCAGATCGGCCTCTCGCAGAAGCTGCGTGTAATGTTCAAGTATCTCGTCACCGCCCGTTGTCTTGGTGTGGTCGCAGCAGCCATCTACGGTGATGTTGATTGCAAAGATTACGTTCCTCATTGGATTTTGCTGACCTCCTCTTTGTGCATGTGCCTGTGCGCCGGCTGCCCCAGGCCCTGGGCTGTCTGTTCCACCTCAAACCTCGGCTACCCCAGGTCTTGAGATGTATGTTCCACCTCAAACCTCGGGTGCCCCAGGTCTTGAGATGTATGTTCCACCTCAAACCTCGGGTGCCCCAGGTCTCGATTTTGAGACCTGGGAGACCACGAAAGCTCCAGCCGGAATCATCACGTCTCGCAAGCCGGCCCTTTTCCGGCGATGGTCACAGCGGCAGCCAAACGGATCAATTGCTACCGCTGGCCTATTGCTGCGGAGCCGGGTAGAAAAGAAGCTCGCGCACCTCGCCGGGCACATCGCAGGCGATGGCGCCCTTCTTCGCCCATGCAAGCGCCTCGTCAATATTGGCGCATTCAAGTATCCAGAATCCGCCGATGTGCTCCTTGGTCTCCGTGTACGGTCCGTCGGTGACCAGCACCTTGCCGTCGGGCTGCCTGCGCAGCGTCTTGGCGTTGCCCGCCGGGGAAATGCCGCAGGCGAACTTCCTCACTCCGGCGGCAATCATTTCGCGGTTGAGCGCGTGGATCTCTTCGATCATCGCTTCGGTTAAGGTGGACGGGTCGAAGTCGTCGGGCAGGTAATTGCAAACCAGATACTGTGGCATGGCTTTTTCTCCTTGTTTCCTGTGGGTAGTGGGTCAGTTTGGATCGGTTTTGAAAAGGCGCGACGAATCAGCTCGCTGAAAATCCCGGCCGAATGAGCTTTGTAACAAGGGCACGTCTTTAGCCCTGAGCTTTGTCTCGAACTGAACCGCCAACCCTCCTCGTTTTTCCTTGACTCAGGAACCGTAGCCCATCGTTCTTTTGTCCTATAGTCGTTCGCGAGTCCGAAATTCGACAGCCTCTCGATTTTTTTATTTCAGCTGCCGGATCCGCCCCTCGAGGAACTGCCGCTCCGGCTCCTGCTGCGTCAGCGCCAGCGCCCGCTCATAAGAAGCCCGCGCCTCATCCGTCCTGCCCAGCCGCCGGCACATGTCCGCGCGCGCCGAATGTGCCAGGTAGTAATCTGCCAGCTCGCCACGCTCCAGCACCGCGTCGATCTGCGCTAGGCCAATCTCCGGACCATCCCGCATGGCGATGGCCACGGCGCGATTGAGCTGGACAACCGGCGAAGGCTGAATCCGTACCAACTGGTTGTAAAGCGCAACAATCTGCCGCCAGTCCGTCTCGGCCGCCGATTCCGCCTCCGCATGAACGGCCGCAATCGCAGCCTGCAGTGTGTAGGACCCGAAGCGGCGGGACGTCAGAGCCTTCTCCACGAATGCCAATCCCTCCCCGATCTGCTCCCGGTTCCACAGCGCGCGGTCCTGGTTTTCGAGCAGAATCAGCTCTCCGTCCGGCGAGGTTCTCGCCGCGCGGCGCGACTCCTGCAGCAGCATCAGGGCCAGCAGCCCCATTACCTCCGGCTCCGGCTGGAGTTCGGTCAGCAACCGGCCCAGGCGAATTGCCTCGCCCGTCAGCTCCGCCCGCGTTACCTCCGCTCCCGCCGCGGCCGAGTAGCCCTCGTTAAAGACCAGATAGACGACCTGAAGCACCGCGCCCAGCCGCTCCGGCAACTCCTCCGGCGCCGGCACCTCGTACGGAATCCCTGTCTCTCGAATCTTTGCCTTGGCTCTGACGATGCGTTGGGCAAGCGTTGCCGGTGTCACCAGAAATGCTCGGGCGATCTCTTCCGTGGTTAGCCCGCAGATTTCGCGCAGCGTGAGCGCAACCTGTCCTTCTTGGGGCAGAGTGGGATGGCAGCAGGTGAAGATCAGTCGCAGGCGATCGTCCTCGATCTCTTCATCCTCAACGGGTGCATCGTTGACGCGCGATTCCATCTGGGCAACCAGATCCCTCTGCGCTCCATCGAAGCGCGCCCTCCGGCGCATCCCGTCGATGGCCTTGAAGCGCGCCGTGGAGATCAGCCACGGCCGCGGCTTGTCCGGAATGCCAGCCGGTGTCCAGGACTCCAGGGCGGCCGCGAACGCCTCGTGCATGGCCTCTTCGGCCAGATCCAGGTCTCCCAGCAGGCGCACCAGCGTCGCCAGAATCCTGCCCGATTCCGATCGATAGAGAGTCTCGATAATCTCGCTCAGCTCTTCGGCCACACCCGGCACCCGGAACGCAACATCTCAACCGACTTGACTTTACACAACCGCGCTATTCCGGCGCCAACCGGCGCCCAGTCGCCATGCGCGCAACGGCGTCGGCTGCTCGCCGCCAGTCGGCAGACATCCGCCAATCGGTGCAAGCCCCTTCCAAAAAACGAAGTGCTGCTGCCATCGTCGCCGTGGCGGCTCTTGTGTCGCTCATCCGGACCGTGCCCTCAAAACGGTGTCCGGCCGGATCGGAGCGTCCTCGGCCAACCGCCCGGCTATGCCGCGGAGCCCGTTAACCCGATCGCGACTGAACACTCGCCGGTCATCGCGTCAACCACAACACGCTCCTGGCGCCCATTTCCGTCATCCAGCTTCACCCCGCGCCAAAACTCACCGCTATCGCGTCTATAGTTGTAAGCAGACGGGTCGGCTTCCGGCACAGAACCGGCCCCAGGAGTCAACGATGCCCGCGGCTCACCCGCTTCCCCAAACCCTGGGGGAACTGCGCACCAGCACCCAGTTCTCCGCAGCCTGCCTGAAGACGCGAACCGTGAAGGACGAGATGCGCCGCAACCTGATTGCGCGCCTCGAACGCCGCGAAACGCTCTTCCCCGGCATCGTCGGTTACGAAGACACCGTCATTCCCCAGATCGTCAACGCCGTGCTGTCACGGCATAGCCTGATTCTGCTCGGGCTTCGCGGCCAGGCCAAGAGCCGCATCCTGCGCGCCCTCACCAGCCTCCTCGACGACCATCTGCCCTACGTGGCCGGCTGCGAAATTCGCGACAATCCCTACCACCCCTTGTGCCGGCGGTGCCGCGAGCTGATCGCGGAACGCGGCGACGCCACTCCCATCGCCTACCTCAGCCGCGATGAGCGCTACGTCGAGAAACTGGCCACCCCCGACGTAACCGTCGCCGACCTGATCGGCGACATCGATCCCATCAAGGCCGCCCGCGGCGCGCAGGATCTCTCCAGCGAGCTCACCATGCACTATGGCCTTCTGCCCCGCGCCAACCGGGGCATCTTCGCCGTCAACGAGTTGCCCGACCTCGCCGGCAAAATTCAGGTGGCCCTCTTCAACATCATGCAGGAGGGCGACGTGCAGATCAAAGGCTATCCCGTGCGCCTGGCCCTCGACCTGGCCCTCGCCTTCAGCGCCAATCCCGAGGACTACACCGCGCGCGGCAAGATCATCACGCCGCTCAAAGACCGCATCGGATCGGAGATTCGCACCCACTATCCCGAAACCGTTGAGGAAGGCATGGCCATCACCGCGCAGGAGGCCTGGGCAGAGCGCGGCGCCGTCCCGGTCGAGATTCCCGATTACATCCGCGAAATCGTCGAGCAGGTGGCTTTCTCCGCCCGCGAAGACAAGCGCGTCGACAAGCGCAGCGGCGTCAGCCAGCGCCTGCCCATCTCCACCATGGAAGTGGTCGTCTCCAACGCCGAGCGCCGCGCTCTCGTCAACCGCGAGCCCGTCGCCCTGCCGCGCATCAGCGATATCTACGCGGCCCTGCCGGCCATGACCGGCAAGCTCGAGCTTGAATATGAAGGCGAATTGCGCGGTGCCGACACCGTCGCACGCGAGTTGATCCGCTCGGCAGTAGGCCGGATCTTCGATCAATCCTTCGGTGGCGTCGACACGGAGCAAATCGAGCAGTGGTTCCATCTCGGCGGCGCCGTGAAACTCGACGACAATCATCCCGCGGATGCCGCCCTTGACGACCTGAAGCAGATTCATGGCCTCGTTGTAAAGCTTGCGCCGCTGGGCGTCGGCAAGTCCGACTCCGCGCCAAAAGTCGTTTCCGCCGCGGAATTCCTGCTCGAGGGCCTTGTCGCCCATCGCAAACTCAGCCGCAGCGAGGAGCGCGTCTTCGCTGCCGAAAAAGCCGCGCCCGCCAAGCCGGAACATGCTGAGCTCGAGATCGATTACGACGAATGGCAGAGGGCCCGCCGCACGCCGCGCGGCGGATACAACTGAGTTACCCGTCCTCTCCCATGACCCCGGCTGGAGGGTGATTGCCATGAAGCGCGTCCGTTACACCGAGTACAAAGGCGACCTCGCCTCCGAGATCGACCTCGAGGATCTGCTCCAGGCGCTCTCCGATTATCTGCTCGACTCCGGATTCTACGATCCCTACTCGCAATTCCAGGACCTCGACCAGACCCTCGACGATCTGCGCCAGGCGCTTCGCCGCGCCCTCGAAGACAGCGGCTTCTTCGACGAGTCCATCCGCCAGAAGCTGGACGAGCTGATGGCGCAGGGCGCGCTCGACAAGCTCATCGACAAGCTCATCGAACGGATGGAGCGCGAAAATTACATCTCCATGACCGGCCATCCCAACCAGATGCGCCCGTCGCAGGCAGGCGGGCAGGTTGACGGCCCGTCAGGCCAGGCCCGCTTCGAAGTAACCGACAAGAGCATGGATTTCCTCGGCTTCAAAGCCCTGCGCGATCTGCTCGGTTCTCTCGGCAAATCCAGCTACGGCCGCCACGACACGCGCCATTGGGCCACCGGCGTTGAAGCCGGCGGAGCCTCGCGCCGCTACCAGTTCGGCGACACGCTCAACCTCGACACCACCGCTACGCTCAGCTCAGCCATTGCGCGCGAAGGCATCGGCCTGCCGCTCAATATGGAGTACGAGGACCTGCACGTGCATCAGTGCGAGTACCAGAGCTCCTGCGCCACCGTCATGATGCTCGACTGCTCGCACTCCATGATCCTCTACGGAGAAGACCGCTTCACGCCGGCCAAGCGCGTGGCCATGGCGCTTTCGCACCTCATCCGCACCCAATTTCCCGGCGATTCGCTCTCCCTCGTCCTCTTTCACGACTCCGCCGAAGAGGTCCCGGTCTCGCAGCTTGCCCGCGTCAAGGTCGGCCCCTGGTACACGAATACCCGCGAGGGGCTGCGCCTGGCTCAGCGCGTTCTTGCCCGACAGCACAAGGATATGAAGCAAATCGTAATGATCACCGACGGCAAGCCCTCGGCGCTCACTCTGCCCGACGGAAGAGTTTATAAGAACGCCTATGGCCTCGACCCGCTTGTGATCGACGAGACCCTCGAAGAAGTGTCGCGCTGCAAGCGAAGCAATGTCCTCATTAACACTTTTATGCTGGCGTCGGAATGGCACCTCGTCCAGTTCGTCCGCAAAGTCACGGAGATGTGCCGCGGAAAGGCCTACTTCACCACCCCCGAAAATCTCGGCCAGTATCTGCTCATGGATTACATGCAGCGCCGCTCGCGGATGGTTCACTGATCATCCGCGTACGCGCAAACGTGTGCCGCAGATTCCCACCTGCTCGGCAGCCGCCTTCGCACCCTGCCATCTGCATCCGGGCCAATACGCTTGATGAAGCGCCCGGCCCGCCCCGGTAGCCCTTCGCTCGTCATCTTCAGCGGCTTGCAGGAACCCGCCCGGGCGCTGAGCCCGGCGTCGGATGATTCATCTCATCACGGCGAGGGCCGAACCACAGAAGATCGAAGCTCAGATTGCAACCGGATAGTCTTGCTCTGGAGTCGCGCGGGAGGGGGCGAAAGGAAAACAAAGTGACTCTTCCTGCACCCTGTGATCGACTGACACCGGGTCGCACTTCACAACTCTGCGCGGACAGATCATCCGAACTTTTCCGCACTTCGACAATTTTGTTAATGATGCTCTACCAGGAGGTTGGGTATAATTCCGATATTTCCAAAATGGCATCCCCCCTTGAAGCCGGAGGGCTTCCTCGCCTCCCTCTGTCAGTGCCATAGCCCAGCTCATTGAGGTGCGCGAGCGATGTTCGCAGGATTGGCGCTTGAACCCATAGTTTCGCTCTCTTTTTCACACAGCAACCACAATCCGGCAGGACGAAATTGGCGGCAGGTGATCGCAACCGCCGGGCTGCTGGCGCTGTTGGCAGTCTCCCACGCCGGTTCCGCGCAAACGGTCGCCCCGCCACTGCAGGTATTGCCCGATCACGCGCCTCAGATCGTCAACCAGCCGGGCGCGCGATTCCTCGGCCCGCTCCCCGATACCCAGAAGATGCAACTGAGCATTGTGCTGCCTCTGCGCAACCAGAGTCAGCTCATGCAGCTCCTTGCGCGCTTGTACGATCCAACCAGCGCCGACTACCACAAGTTCCTGAGTGTCGAGGAATTCACCGATCGGTTCGGACCCACCGAAGAGGACTACCAGCAAGTGGTCGGGTTCGCGTCAGCCAGCGGATTTACCGTGACCAGGCAGGCAAAGAACCGGCTGATCGTCACCATTGAAGGAACGGTGGCCCAGGTCAACAGCGCATTCCATGTGCGCATAGGCAGGTATCAGGATCCGACGGGGACTCGCACCTTCTTTTCCCCCGACCGCAATCCCTCCGTGGCTCTCAGCACCCAGATCGCCCACATCGACGGCATGGACAATCTCTCCCTTCCGCAGCCCATGTACATTCTTCCCGGCGTGAAAATGCCCATGACGGATGCGGGCGGGTCGGGGCCGGGCGGAAGTTACCTGGGCAGTGATATGCGCGCCGCGTACTACGGCGGAAGCGCGCTGACCGGACTCAATCAGACCGTAGCCCTGGTCGAGTTTGGCGGCTATCTGCAGAGCGACGTCGATCTGAGTTTCAGCGGCGCCGGCCAGACCTACAGCGTTCCTGTTCAGAACATTCTGGTGGGAAGCGCGACTGACACCGTCTATGATCAGGATGCCGAACAGGTTTTGGATATCGTGCAGGCGATCGGCATGGCGCCGGGACTGAGCGCCGTGGAAGTCTACATCGGCGACCCAACTTCAGCGTCCTCTCCCGCGGCGGTTCTCAATCAGATCGCTACCGACGATACCGCGAAGCAGATTAGCTGCTCGTGGGGTTGGATTCCGGACAGCATTCCAGCGCAGGAAGCCATTTTTCAGGAAATGGCCGCTCAGGGACAGACGTTTTTTGCGGCCTCTGGAGACAACGGCGCCTTCCAGGCCTCCATCAGTCCCTTCTTCTATCCGGGCGAAAGCCAGTACGTGACCGCCGTCGGCGGCACGCATTTGACCACCGTCGCTCCGGGCGGCGCCTGGTCAAGCGAGGTCGCGTGGAATTCCGAAGGATTCGGAAGCGGCGGCGGCATCAGCCCGGATAACCTTCCTATCCCGAGCTGGCAAAGCGGATTGGCCACCTCCAGCAACGGAGGGTCGGACACCCTGCGCAATGTGCCCGACGTTGCCGCCGAGGGAGACTTCGACAATTACGTCTGCACGATGGGCGAGTGCTATACGGACGTGGCCGGCACCAGCTTCGCGGCGCCGCGCTGGGCCGGCTTCATGGCGCTCGTCAACCAGCAGGCGGTTGAGGCGGGAAATGCTCCTCTGGGCGGAATCGGATTCATCGATGCCGCACTCAGCCAGATCGGCACCGGCACCAGCTATGGTAGCGATTTCCATGACATCCAGTCCGGCAATAACGATACCGACGATCAGACAGTCTGGTTTAGCGCCGTTCCGGGCTATGACCTTGTCACCGGCTGGGGCAGTCCGGCGGGCCAGTCGCTCATCAATGACCTGGCGGGACCGGCCACGCCGGGTTTCTGGATCTCCTCCGCCGCCGGCACGGTGAATGTGGTCGAGGGCAACAATACGACAGACACGATCTCGGTGATCGACGCCGGCGGCTTCAGCGGGAAGGTTAGTCTCGCGGTGACGTCCACCCTGCCGGCCGGTGTGACGGCATCTTTCAGCCCTGCCTCGACAGGCACCTCGAGCGTGCTCACCCTGACTGCTTCAAGCTCCGCCGTCCAGGGAACCTACCCGGTCACGATCACCGGAACATCGGGAACCATTACGGAATCCACGACGCTGAATCTGGCAGTCCACGGGCCGAGCTTCACCCTCTCCACGTCGTCCCCGACCGTCACCGTCAACCAGGGCAGCAGCACCACATCCACCATCACCGTCAACGACCTTTACGGCTTTACCGGAAGCGTCAACCTGCAGGTCACCGGCCTTCCCACCGGCATGACCGCTGCCTTCGCCACCAACCCGGCAAGCTCCACCAGCGTTCTCACCCTCACCGCCAGCAGTTCGGCGCCCAACTGGATCGGAACCATCACCGTGACCGGAACCTCCGGTGCGCTGACTGCTTCAACACAGATCTATGTGAATCTGGTCGCTCCCAGTTTCACGATTAGCACTTTTGGCGCCGTCTCGATGGGCCAGGGTGCGACCAGCAGCGCCTCGGTCGAGATCACCCCGCAGAACGGCTTTAATGGGAGCGTAACGTTCTCGGTCACCGGCCTGCCGACCGGCGTGACCGCGTTCTTTGCGCCCAATCCCGCCACCTCCAGCAGCGAGTTGACCATCGTCACCGGCAACAATGCGACCGTCGGCAACGCCACGCTGACCATCACGGGCACCTCCGGATCCATCACGGCAACGGCCCTCTTGACGCTCACGGTCAACGCTCCCGGCTTCACGCTCAACGGCGGCGGAAGCGTCTCGCTCGGCCAGGGTTCGACCGCGGCCAGTTACGTCTATGTCAGCGATCAGTTCGGCTTTAACGGAAGCGTTGCGCTCTCCGCCTCTGGTCTTCCTGCCGGGGTGACTGCTTCCTTTGCTACAAATCCCACAGCCACCAGCAGCCAGATCACCTTCACCGCAACCAGTTCGGCTGCTGCCGGAACCTACCTCGTGACAGTGACCGGTACCGCGGGGACTGTGACCGCCACGACCACCTTCACCCTCTCCGTGGGCGCCCCCACGTTTACCATCTCCGCGCCGTCCAGCCAGACCCTCTCGCAAAGCGGAAGCACCGGCGTCTTTGTCTATCTCAATAATCAATTCGGATTCAACGGGAGCGTGACCTTCAGCATCAGCGGCCTGCCGTCCGGAGTAACGGCGTCCTTCGGCACCAACCCGACCACCTATTCGAGTGAGTTGACTCTGGCGGCGACTTCCGCAGCCGCCACCGGCAACTATCCGCTCACGATTACCGGCACGTCCGGGTCGATCTCCAAAGCGACCACCATGACCCTCACCATTGTGGCGCCTGGCATCCAGGTCACTGGCCCAAGCTCGGTCACGTTGGGCATCGGCACCTCATCCACTGCCTACGTCTACGTCTCCGCGAATAACGGCTATAACGGCAATGTAACGTTGTCGGTCAGCGGCCTGCCTTCGGGAATTACCGCCTCGTTTTCCCCGAACCCGGTAAGTCTCACTGGCTATTCAAGCTCCAGCCAGCTTACGCTCACCGCTTCTGGATCGGTCGCGGCGGGCAGCTACACGGCAACACTGACTGGAACCAGTGGGACCACTACCGCCTCTACCTCGATCACCATGACGGTAGCCGCTCCCAGCTTCACTCTCTCCAATTATTCGTCGCCCGCCATCGACCAGGGCGAAAGCGCGTCCACCTATATCTACGTCAATGACGTGAACGGCTTCAACAGCTCCGTGACCCTGTCCGCGAGCGGCCTGCCCACCGGCGTCACCGCCGCCTTCGGAATCAACCCGACAACCTCTTCGAGTCAGCTCACCTTCTCGGCCACAGACTCAGCGCCCACAGGAACCTATGCGGTCACCGTAACGGGAACCTCGGGAACTCTCTCTGCAACCACCACCGTTACGATCACCGTTGCCACTCCGTCCTTTACGCTCAGCCCGGGCCAGACCACATATTCGTTGAACCAGGGCGCATCCGATCCGAGTTATATCGACGTGATCGGCGCGAACGGGTTCTCCGGCCCTGTCACTCTAAGCGCCTCCGGCTTGCCTTCGGGCGTAACCTTGAGCTTTGGAACGAACCCGGCCACGTACTACTCGGCCTTCACCTTGACCGCAACCAGTACAGCCACGCCCGGAACCTCCACCGTCACCATTACTGGAACCTTCGGCACCGTCACCGCCTCCACCACAGTCACGGTCACGGTCAATGCTGGGTCCTTTACGCTCACGCCGGCGCCCGGCAGCATCACTCTCTTGCCGGGAGGCGCCGAGAATACCACTGTCTCTGTGAATCCACTCTACGGATTCGGCGGCAACGTCAGCTTCTCCATCTCGGGACTGCCCTCCGGAGTCACCTCCAGTTGGAATCCGGCCTCGTCGGCCGCCGGCAGCGTCCTTACGCTCACTGCCTCCACTTCTGCGCTGCCCGGAACCGCGACGGCCACCATCACCGGCACATCCGGGCTGCTCTCCGCCACGGCTCCACTGCCCATCACCATCCGTTCGCCGGGTGCAGCGGGCGCCACGGCTCTCGCCATAACTGCCGGCGGTTCCACCGTAAGCACAGTGAAGTGGGGAAGCCTCGTCACTTTGACCGCCTCCGTAACATCGGGTGGCTCTCCGGTCACCTCCGGACTCGTCAACTTCTGCGACAGCGCCGCTACCTACTGCGGAGATGTCCACCTGCTCGGATCGGCCCAGCTGACGAGCGCGGGTACAGCATCGATCAATCTGCTGCCGCTGCCCGGGAGTCACAGCTATAAGGCGGTCTTTGCCGGGACCGCCGCCGTGGGCGGCTCTTCGTCCGCTGCCGGCAGCCTTCAGGTTACTGGCGCGTATCCCACCACAACGTCGCTCGCCAGCTCCGGCGCCGCTGGCAGCTACACCCTGAATGCAACGGTGAACGGGAACGGCCCCCAGGCCCTCACCGGCAGTTTCTCTTTCGTCGATACCAGCACCGGCAACTCCGTGATCGCCTCATCCAAACTCACCGGCGCCACGCCCGCGCTCACCTGGACAGAACTCGGCACCACCCCGACCGCGCCTTACTTTGGCGCGATTGTTACCGGAGACTTCAACGGCGACGGCATCACCGATGTGGCCATCCTCGATACTCAGATCGACGCCATCGTCATCCAACTCGGCAACCCCGACGGCACCTTCACCATCAGCAATCTGAGCCCGCAGACTTCCGCGTATCCGGTAGCCATTACGGCCGCGGATTTCAATGGCGATGGCAAACTCGACCTCGCCGTGCTGAACCAGGGTGGCATCGTCAATATCTTCCTCGGCAACGGCGATGGCACCTTCAACCCGGTCGGCACCAGCACCAACATCGCGGTCAGCGCTTCCACGATCGCCGCCGGCGATTTCAACGGGGACGGCATCCCCGACCTCGCCGTCGCCGACACCTCCAACAGCCGGTTGGTGATCCTCCTCGGCAAGGGCGACGGTACCTTCACAACCTCTGCTTCCTATCCCGCTACAGGTGCTTCTCCTGTGTCCATGGCCGTGGCGGACTTCAACGGCGACGGAATCCCGGACATCGCTGTCGGCAGCTACAGTGGCGCCATCACCGTGTTGCTTGGCAACGGCGACGGAACCTTTTCGGCCTTGCCCAACACCCTTTCGGTTGGAACCGACCCGGCGTCGATCGCGGTCGCGGACTTCAACGGGGACGGCAAACCCGATCTGGCTGTAGGCAGTTATTACTCCTCCACTCTCTCCGTCCTCCTGGGCAGCGGCAACGGGACCTTCACGGCCGCGGCCAGCCCGACCGTTGACTACTCCTCCTCCGCCGTAGTTCCGATGGACGTCAACCAGGACGGCGTGGTCGACCTGGTTGTGACCTCGTCTGATTATTCTTCGGCCACCGTTCTGCTGGGCAGCGGCACGGGAGCCTTTACGCAAGCCGCTTCAGTAACGCTTCCGGGCAGTGTGAGCAACGCCGCGGCCGGTAGAGTCACCGCCAACGGCTACCCTGCGTTGATTGCTGCCTTCGGTTCGCTCGACGAGACAGGCGTGCTCGAACCGTATATGGCGCAGTCGGCAACGGGAAGCGCTACGGGAGTCAGCCTTGCCCCTCTCGGTTCGCACGAAGTTGCCGCCAGTTATTCGGGAGACGCGAATTACGCGGCCAGCCAGTCCCCCACCGTGACCCTCCAGGGCACCAAGAGTCAACCCGTCATCACCTGGTCCACGCCGGCTTCCATCTCCTATGGAACTCCTCTTGGCGCCAGCCAGCTCAATGCGACCGCCAATGTGCCGGGGACCTTCGTCTACTCGCCGGCAGCGGGCGCGGTGCCTGGCGTCGGTCCCCAGACTCTCTCCGTCACCTTTACGCCCACCGACACAACCGACTACACATCGGCGACCGCATCGGTCACTCTTACCGTAAATCAAGCCACGCCCACCATCACCTGGGCAACGCCCGCAGCCATCGTCTATGGGACCGCGCTGAGTTCCACGCAGCTTGATGCCACGGCCTCGGCTGCAGGCTCCTTCGTTTACAATCCGGCGTCCGGCACCGTACTCAAAGCCGGACCGCAACCCTTATCGGCGACCTTTACGCCCACCGACACAACCGACTACACAACCGCGACCGCATCGGCAACTCTGACGGTGAACCCGGCCACCCCGGCGATCAGCGTCAGCGCCGCGGGAGGCCCTTCAAGCTACGGGGCGCCGGTAACCCTGACGGCCACGGTGACCCGTGATGACACCAACACGGTCACCTTCTACAACGGCAACGCATCGCTCGGTACGGCGGCTCCCAACAGTGGCACAGCGATACTGATCACCGGCAGCCTGCCCGTGGGATCGGACAGCATCTCCGCGACCATCGCCGCCGGCGGCAACTACACCTCGGCAACATCGAGCGCCATCGCTCAGGTGGTGAGCCCTCTTGCTTCGAGCGTTGCCATCGCTCCCGCCAACAGCGGAGCGTTCGATACCTCGCAGCCCGAGCCGGTCACCATAACGGTAACCGGCGCCGGCCCCGCTCCCACCGGTA
This sequence comes from Occallatibacter sp., assembly GCA_035508555.1. Lineage (GTDB taxonomy): Bacteria > Acidobacteriota > Terriglobia > Terriglobales > Acidobacteriaceae > Telmatobacter. The sequence goes on from DATJMU010000072.1 coordinate 35,248, forward strand.
CAGTCGTTCTCTCGGCCGTCTATGTCCCCAGCGGCGCCATCGTCTACACTTCGTCCGCGACCCCGCTGGCTTCGGGCAGCGCCACCATCGCCATCCCGGCAAACACCTTTACCAGCACCGGATCCTACGCCCTCACCGCGGCCTACAGCGGGAACTCCGTCTATACCAGCACCTCCAGCGCGCCGGCGAACGTCTCCGTCAACCCGCCCTACCAGCTTTCCACCTCGACTCCAACCGCCGTGAATCCGGGCAGCAGCGGCACGGCGACCATTACCCTTACCTCCGATCCGAACTACAGCGGCAGCGTCAGCCTGACCTGCGTTCTCGCTTCCAGCCCGGCCGGAGCCGCGGACTTGCCCGCCTGCTCGGTCACCTCCGGCTCGCCAGTGACCATCGCCAACGGCACGGCGAGCGGTGCGGCAACCGTGACCATGACCACCACGGCGGCCACTTCGTCGCGCCTTGCCCCCAATGGCCTTCCCGCCTGGACTCGGGCCGGAGGTGGATTGGTTCTCTCTTTGCTGGTATTCCTTGGAGTGCCCGCTCGCCGGCGCAACTGGCGCAACCTGCTCGGCCTCGTCATCGTGATCATCGCGCTCGGCGCGCTCTCGTCCTGCGGCGGAGGTGCCGGCGGCGGAGGAGGCGGTGGTGGTGGTAACCCGGGCACCACGGCCGGCAACTACACCTTCACCGTGACGGGCGCTGGCAATCCAGCCATCACCCCCGCGCCCACCGTGACCGTGAAGCTCACCGTCAACTGACCCTGCAGATACGCGCGGCTCCTTCCTTCGGGAGTGGGCCGCGCCCGGCGCGCACTGTCATGCGAGCGCTCCATCACTTCTTCTCTTCGTGGTACTCCTGCTCGGTGTTGATCTCCCACAGAGCGGCCTTGTCGATGCGGCCGCCGGCGATCTGATCGACGGCGGTCATCGCCGTCAGCATCGAGTGGTCCTGGTTGTTGTACTTGTGCATCCCGTTCCGGCCTACCAGGAAGAGGTTCTCGAAACGGTCCATATAGCCAACGATCTCGTCGAACCGCTCGTAGCTGCCAAAGTACGCGGGGTAGGTCTTCGGCACCCGGACCACGTGCGTGTCCAGCACATCCGCCGCGCGCAGGATCCCGATCTTCTCCACCTCGGCGATGGCGAACCGCGCGATCTCCGCATCCGGCATCTTCCACAGCTCGTCCGTCTCGTAGCAGAAGTATTCGAGCCCGATCCACACCTTCGAAGCATCGGCCACCATAAAGGGGCTCCAGTTGTTGAAGATCTGCAGCCGTCCCACCAGCACGTCCGGCTCCTGGATATAGATCCAGGTATCCTTGAGCGGCGATCCGTCCGGCTCCGTCACCGCCAGCCGCTCCGCCAGCAGTCCGATGGTGATGAAGTCGCGGTAGATCAGCCCGTCGGCCACCGCGCGCACCTCCGCCGGAACCTCCGCGTCCAGGCTGTGCACCAGCTCGCGCACCGGCATCGTCGAAAAGACGTAATCGGCGGGAAGCGTGTGCGCCGCACCCTCGGCGTCGGTCGCCTCCACTGAGACCACGCGGCCGCCTTCCACGTGCAGCCGCTGCACGCGCCAGCCCAGGCGCACCTCGCCGCCTTTCTGTTGCACAAGATCGGCCACGCGTTCCCATAGCTGCCCCGGCCCGTACTTCGGATACAGAAACCGCTCGATCAGCGAGGTCTCGGTGCCCTTTTGCGCGATGCCCCCGGACGGCGCCCGCGAAAACGCCTTCTTGAGGAAGTGTGCAACGGCCGTTCGCAGCGACAGTCCCTTGATGCGCTGCGCGCCCCACTCCGCGCTGATGTGCTCGCATGGCACACCCCATACCTTTTCGGTGTACGACTTGAAGAACGTCCGGTACAGCTCCGTGCCGAAGCGGTTGATGAGGAAGTCCTCCAGCGTCTTCTCGTCGCGCCGCGGCAGCAGCTTGGCCCGCATGTAGCCCGCGCCGATCTTCGCCGTCCGCCACAGGCCCAGCTGGCGCAGCGTCCGGGCGTTCAGCGCCAGCGGGTAGTCGAAGAAATGCCGCAGAAAGTAGATCCGGCTCCGGCGCGGCCGCACCAGCATCACCAGGTCGGCATCGGCGGCCTCGCCCGCGCCCGCGGCGACCGTCCGTTCCCGGTTCTGATAGCGGATCGCGGTCGGCCCGTCGCCCTGCTCTGCCGCAATGGGCATCAGCTCCGTCCACCAGTCCATCACCCGGTCGGACTTCGAGAAAAACCGGTGCCCTCCGATGTCCATGCGGTTGCCGTTGTGCCGGATGGTGCAGGAGATGCCCCCGATGCGCTCCGTGGCCTCCAGGACCACGGGACGAACGTCCGTCCGCCGCAGCAGTTCCAGCGCGGCAGTCAAGCCGGCCGGCCCCGCTCCGATGATTATGGCTGTCCTACTCGCAGCCATCCGCTCGTCCCATTGTCAGAGTCTCCCCGGTTGAGAGTGTTAACTCCATGACCGCATAACGCACCGCAACCAGGCCGTCGGTATCACCAGGAGTAGAGCAGGGAAGTCGCCCCAGCTCCGCGCGGTTCTTGTGTCTCTCGTGGCTTTGTCGCAGAAGGAACCGGCGTCGAGACGTTCGAAGTCTCCAGACGACCATTCCCAACGGGGGAGCCAACGAGAGCATGAGATAGTCTCCATCTAAGCTATCCGGACAGTGAAATGTCAAGTCGATCCCGGTGCGCCTCAGGGCAATCGCATTTGGACTTGGGATCGCGAACGGTACTGGCCTTGAAAGCGCACGGCTTCACAGTCTGCGGAGAAACTCAGTTTGAAGCGGGTCTTGTAACTGCGCACGACTTCAGTCGTGCCTCAAACCGCCCGAATTAACGGCGGGCTTCAGATGGGATGGATCTTCCCGCCGTCGCCAGCTGTCCCTCTCGGGCTGAAGCCTCATTCCTTCCGTCTGACTTCGTTCGCCACGCAGGAAGCCGTGCTTATTCGAAATAACCCTGCCTTGCATTCTAAAATGAGATGGCCCTCTGGTAGCGGGACGGGACTGCTGCAGCGCCTTTATCGCACGCGCCGCCGCGCTCACGCTGGCCTGGCCTCTCCCTACAGCAGGTTCCGCAACTGGATAAACCGCCCGCCGTCGGCAGCCCTGCCGCCCCGGAAGATGCGTCAGCGCGGGAAGTGCAGCGTGACACCCGCGCCGAGGCGGAAGTTGCTCTGCCAGTTCGATGAGGTGTTGGGAAAACCCGTGCGCACATAATCCAGTTGCAGCACCCGCAGCGAGATCCGGCTGTGCGAGGCCAGGTCAATCCCCCCGCCCAGGTCGAGCGCGAACGAATTGGCCGAGGATTCGAGGCTGTTGTTGTGCGGAAACTCGGAGTCCGCGCCGTGCGCCCATCCCAGTAACACCTGGCCGAAGATATGGACTCTCTGGCCGGGAAGATGCATCCGCGGGCCGGCCGTGAGCGTGGTCAGAGTCAGGCCGTAGGGTGCATCGCCCACATGGCCGGTGTGCTCCACGCCGGCATCGACGGCCAGCGAAAACCTGGCGCCGCCGGCCGGTCCAACATTGCCCCAGGTGGCATCCGCTGCGGCTCCTTGCAGCGCGAAGCAGCCGCAGCTCCCCGGCGGCGAGTTCGAAATCTGCGCGCTGTAGCGGAAGTTCACCGAGCCTGGAACCGCCTGCGAACGGGCCGTGCCGGTCAGCGCCAGACTCAGCAGCACAGCCGCGATGATCGAGTATCTGCGCATGGCGTTCTCCTATTGCACGGTCAGGGTCACGGTGGCCGTGTGCGTATCCGGTCCGCTCACAGCCGTAACGGTTACGGTGTAGCTCTGGGTGGTGTGGCCAAAGAAGCCTCCGCCTCCGCAGCCCGACATGGCGCCGGCCACCGCCAGCGCCACAAAGGCGGCCAGCATCCAGCCGCTGCGTGACAGCTTGCGCGCCGTCCCCCGCGCCCGCTTGCCAAAGAGGAACGGCAGCAGGAACAGCCCCAGCGCCGCCGAAGTCGGGAACCCGCCGAAGGGATGCGCCTTCTCGTGCATCTGCGCCAGGCCATTGGCCGCCAGCGTCAGCGTCACCGTCGATGTGCCCGCGCCGGCGGCGAGCGAAGTTGGCGAGAAGGTCGCAACCACATTTTCCGGCAGGCCGCTCACCGAGAACGTCACCGGATAGGCAAACGTGGCGTTCACCGGCGTCGCCGTAATGGTGTAGTTCACCGACTGGAACGGCAGCACCGACTGCGACGACGGCGTGATCGTGATGCTGAAGTCCGGAGAGACGCCTGTCGTCGTGAGCGCCGCCGATGTGCTCGCCGTAAAGTCTATATTGCCGCTGTAAACGGCGGTCAGGCTGAGCGAGCCGACTGGCAGGGAAGTGGTGGTGAACGTGGCCACGCCTCCGCTCAACGCCACCGGCGCGGAGTTCAGCAGTGTCGTCCCGTTATAGAAGTTGACCGTGCCCGTGGGCGTGCCCGTGGTGGTGGAAGCGACCGTCGCTGTGAGTGTCACCGAGGCGCCCAGCACCGGCGTGCTGGTACTGGCCGCGAGTGTGGTCACGGTAGGCGCCTGCGCGACCGTCAGGGAACCGGAACCCGCGCCCAGCGTGACCGTGTAGTTGCCCGCCGCCGAGCCGGAGAGCGCGACCGAGATCGGATAGGTTCCCGGATTCGATGTGCTCGTGGCCGTGGTCGAGAAGACCGCCGTCACGTTGCCGTTGTCCTGGGCCAGCACGCCCGTCAGCGTCCCGGTCAGCGCAGGCACCGCCTGGCCGTAGAGCATCGTGGCCGCGTTGGCCACCGCGGTCAGCGGAGCCGGCGTCACCACGTACACATACACGCCGCTGACGATGGCCGCGTCCTTGGCGTCGCCGGGATAAGAGGCAACAATATAGTGCGTGCCGGCAGCCAGCGTAGCCGTGCTGATGGTGGCCACGTTACCCGAGAGCGTCGCCTGGCCGATGGCCGTGGGGCTTGATCCCTCCCCGTCGTAGAAGGTCACCGTGCCCGTCGCCGTAAGGCCGCCGTTCGAGAACGTCGCCGTCAGCGAGCCCGTTCCATACACCGCCGGAGTCGCGCCGCTGATCACCAGCGACTCCGACGACGAAGAAGGCAATCCCGCCAGCGTATTGATCGTGCCGGCGGTGATGATGCGCACGCGGTTGTTGAGAGTATCCGAGAACAGCACGCTCGTTCCCGTGACCACCACCGCGCTGGGCGTATCGAGCGATGCGCTCGTGGCCGCGCCCCCGTCGCCCGAGAACCCCTCCGTGTTGTTGCCCGCAATCGTGGTCAGCGTGCCGCCGCTGATGGTGCGGACCAGCTCGTTGTCGCTGTCGGCCACGTACACCGTGCCCGACGCGTCCACATACACGCCGCTGGGATCGGCCAGCTCCTCGGAGAGTGCGGAGCCGTCGCCCGTAAAGCCCTCCGTGCCCGTGCCGGCGATGGTGGCGATGTCGCCCGTCGAAGCCGCGACCATCCTCACCCGCTGGTTGCCCGTGTCGCCGATGTAGATATTGAAGGCCG
>DATJMU010000073.1:0-7408 GCA_035508555.1 Occallatibacter sp.
TGCTAACCTTCGTCATTGGCTGGTCTCCTTTTGCACTCCGAGTGCGTTGCGAACAGCTTAATGCCGATTCGCGAGACCAGCCGTCTCATCCCATCTAAAGGCCCCTTCATTCTGGCCACTTCTCAGGGGCCTGAAGGCCCCTGCTCCCTCCGGAACCGCTATCTGCAACTGTAGTACTAGCCAGCCAGCGCCTTCTTCACCAGGTCGCTTACCGTGCGGCCCTCGGCGCGGACTCCGGCGGCCTGAAGCCTGGCCTGCACGGCTTTCATCACCGGGCCCATCTCTTTGGGACCGGGCCTGTTGCCGGTGGAAGCGGTGATCTCTGCAACGGCTTCGGCGACCAGGGCGGCGAGGGCGGCCTCGTCGAGGGCCTTGGGCAGGAACTCCTCGATGACGACGATCTCGGCAGCTTCTTTGGCCGCCAGCTCCGGGCGGTTGCCTTTGGTGAACTGCTCGATCGAGTCGCGGCGCTGCTTGATCATGGAGGCCAGCACCTGCTCGGATTCGGGCTGGGTAAGCGGACCGCGCTTCTCGATGGCCTTGTTCATCAAGGCGGTCTTGATGAGCCGCAGCGTGCCCGTGCGCTCGGGGTCGTGGGCCTTCATGGCGGTCACGATCTGCTGGCTGATCAGCGTCTCCAGTGCGCCTCTGTCGTTCATCGGTCGATTCTCCAAACTTCGATTTTAGCGGATGAGCGCGCCAGGGCTGCCGGGTGCGGACGATGCAGCAGAGCGCCGCTGCGATGCAAAACCGGCGCCGGTTTTGACAGCACTAAATCGATTGGCTTGCGCGGCCGGGGCGAACCAGAACTTTGAAGTCGAAGGCGCATTTTCAGAGATGGGGGATTCTTAAAGATGAAAACCATCAAGACAAGAGCAAGGAGGATGAAGACGGCCGCGCTGTTCGGTATCGGAGCCTTGTGCCTGGCGGCGCTGCCGGCGCTGGGCGACGTTCCGGCGGGCAATGGGAGTTATCCCGAGCCCGGCACGTTGAATTATGTCCAGGGTTCGGCTTATTTAAACGGATCACAGGTGAACAACAAGAGTGTGGGCACGGCGGAGCTGATGCCGGACGAGGTGCTGCGCACCGGCGGGGGCAAAGCCGAAGTGCTGCTGACGCCGGGCGTCTTTCTGCGCGTGGCCGACCACAGCGCGGTGCAGATGATCTCGCCCGACATTACAAACACGCGTGTCGCACTGTTGCGCGGCGAGGCCGGCATCGAGGTGGACGAGATTTACCCGCAGAACGATCTGCAGATTGTGGACAACGGCGTGAGCACGCAACTGCTCAAGAAGGGCTTTTACGAGTTCACGGCCAGCGCGCCACGGGTGCTCGTCTTTTCCGGCGAGGCGCAGGTCGAGCTGGGCGATGGGCAGTCGCGCGAGGTGAAGAAGCACCACGAGATGGCGCTCGAGGCCGGCGTGGAGGCAAGGCCGCACGGCTTCAACGCCAGCCATGCGGAGGACAATCTCTACAGCTGGAGCAAGCTGCGCTCGGAGTACCTGGCCGAGGAAAACGAGCAGGCTGCCGAACAGTATGGCTGGGCATACCCCGGTTGGTACTGGAATCCCTGGGCTCTGGGCTGGGATTGGGGCCCGTGGGGACCCTGGGGTGGATGGGGACCCTGGTGGGGCGGCGGCTTCTGGGGCGGCTACTACGGTGGGCCGATCTTCTACGGCCGCGGATACGGCGGCCGTGGTTACGGAGGACATCCGGTGGGCGGGCGTGGCTTTAGCGGCGGTGGAGGCTTCGGTGGCGGAGGCTTCCATGGCGGCGGAGGCGGAAGGCGCTAAAGGGCTCCTCATGCGCCGGGTGCTGCTCACGGCCGTGGGCAGCGCCGCCCGTTTCTTCGCACTCACCCGTGCGGCGATGGCATACTCGACACACCACGCCAATTTCAGTCTTCGGCGCCGAAGAATGCTGCAAAGGGTCTCTGTTATTGTGCAGCCATGACCTCTCCTATCCGCTCCGGGCTGCTTTTGCTTGCGTTCTCTGTTTGTTTCTGCTCCTTCGCCGAAGCACAGCACATGAACGCAGCAGGCGCTCCCTGCCAGAAGACCAGTGGAGTTACCGTGGCGCTCGACAACTGCTTCGCCAGGGCATACAGAGCCGCCGATGACCAACTGAATCAGCTTTACAGGCAGATTCGACAGGTGCTGACACCAGATCAACGGCAGCAACTCTTAGCCGCACAGCGCCTCTGGTTACAGCTTCGAGACGCCACCTGCAGGGCAGAGAGCGATCTCTACAAAGGGGGAGATGCGGAGTCTCCAGCCTACTCAGCTTGCCTTGAAGAAGAGACGCGGCAGCGAACAGGGGATCTGAAAACAATCTACGGCTGGGTCATCGCGAACTCGAAGTGAGGCAGATGAGCTAAATAGATTGCAGCCGCTTTAAATAATTGAAAAAAATAGATTTGACAGAAGACTGGTCCGCTTTTGGTCCGGATTACGTCAGGATTTGCGCACGGATTTTAATCACATAAATCACAAACTTGTGTATTATGTGATCAGCGCTGGGGAGACTCAACTCTTCGACGCCTGGAGAAGCCATCATGATCCGCAAAACCCGCCTTTTTACGCCTGGACCCACGCCTTTGCTGCCGGCGGCGCAGTTTGCCATGGCCGCCGCCGATATTCACCACCGCACGGCCGAGTTCCGCGCCCTCTTCCAGCGCGTGCTGGCGCAGTTGAAGATCTTTGTGGGCACGCAAAATGATGTGCTGCTGCTGGCCTGCTCGGGGACGGGCGCGATGGAGGCTTCGGTCTCGAACCTGACCTCGCCGGGCGACCGGGTGCTGGTTCTGAGCGCGGGCAAGTTTGGCGAGCGCTGGGCCGACTTGACCAAGGCCTTCGGCTGCCAGGTGGACCTGGTGAAGGCGCCCTACGGCGAGACCTTCGACCTGGCACCGGTGCGCGCCGCGCTCAAGCCGGACACCAAGGTCGTGTACATGCAGGCCACCGAGACCTCGACGGCGGTGCGGCACGATGTGGAAGCGATCGCGAAGGTGCTCAAAGAGGCTGCGCCCGAAACGCTGCTGGTGGTCGATGGCATCACCGGCCTGGGCACCACTCACTTCGACGTGGACGGCTGGGGCATCGACGTGCTCATCGGGGGCTCGCAGAAGGCGGTGATGATTCCGCCGGGCCTCGCGTACCTGAGCGTGAGCGAGCGGGCGTGGGCGGCGATGGAGAAGACTAAGAATCCGCGCTACTACTTCGACCTGCGCAAGGAGCGCAAGAACGCGGTGAAGGGCGAGAGCGCGTACACGCCGGCGGTGGCGCTGATTGCGGGGCTGGGGGCGGCGCTCGACTATATTGCCGGGCAGGCGGGCGGGGATCTCGAAAAGGGCCGCATGGCGCTGGTGGACAACGCGCAGGTGAACGCGGCGGCGACGCGGGCCGGGCTGGTGGCGCTGGGGTTCACGCTCTTTGCGCCCACGGCTCCGGCCGCGGCGGCGACGGCGGTTGCGGTTCCCGAGGGGATGAACTCGAGCGATGTGGTCAAGGCGCTCAAGACGCGCTTTGCCTCGATCGTGGCCAACGGTCAGGGCGAGATGCAGGGCAAGATCTTCCGCGTGGCGCACCTGGGGTTCTTCGACTATCTGGACACGGTGGCGCTGCTGGGCGCGATGGAGCATATTGCCAAGGACACGCTGGGGTTGCCGGTCGCGTACGGGCAGGGCGTGGCGGCGGCGCAGAAGGTGTATGCAGAAGCGGTGAAGGGATAGCGGCGAAAGCGGAGCTAGCGTTGTTAGCTGCGCTTCGCGCAGGTTAGCGGAGCTAGCAAAACCACGCCGAGTTCCATCTAGCTCCGCTAGCCACGCTAACTCCGCTTGCACCGCTGAAGGGACCACATGCCTGAACTAACCTTTGGAGAGAGGCTGCTGATCGCGCGCAAGCAGCTCGATCTCTATCAATACCAGATGGCCGAGCGGCTGGGCGTGCACCCCAACTCGATCTGGAAGTACGAGCGGGGCGAGGGCAAGCCACATGCGGCCGTGGTGCGGATGTTCGAGCTGTTGTGCGAGAAGCACGGCATCCGCTTTGACGAATACGAAGCAGCAGAGAAGGGCAGGGGAGAGACGATGAAGATCGTACTGGCGGAGAAGGTGTCTCCGGCGACGCTGGCGGTGTTTGCGGCCGAGCCGGGGTGGGAAGTTCTGACGCACGATAAGCTGCCCGATGGGTTGCCGACCGCGCTGGCCGACGCCGACGCGCTGGTGGTGCGCTCGGCGGTGCAGGTGGATGAGGCGCTGATGGAGAAGGCGCCCAAGCTGCGGGTGATCGGCCGGGCCGGCGTGGGCGTGGACAACATCGACGCCGAAGCTGCCACGCGCCGCGGCGTCGTGGTGATGAATACGCCGGGCGCCAACGCCGTGGCCGTGGCCGAGCTGACGCTGTGCCTGATGATCGCGCTGGCGCGCAAGGTGCCGGCGGCCAACACGACGATGCACGCCGGCAAGTGGGAGAAGAAGAATCTCCAGGGTCTGGAGCTGCGCGGCAAGACGCTGGGCATTCTGGGGCTGGGCCGGGTGGGGCTCGAAGTGGCCAGGCGCGCGCGCGGGTTTGGCATGGAGATCGTCGGCAGCGATCCGTTTGTCTCGGCGGCGGTGGCGCGCGAGAACGGCATTCTTCTGGTCTCTCTGGACGAGCTTTTCGCGAAGGCGGACTACCTCACGCTGCACGTGGGCCTGACGCCTGCGACCGCGGGCGTGATCAACGCCAAGACGATCGCGGCGATGAAGAAGGGAGTGCGCATCGTGAACTGCGCGCGGGGGGAGCTGGTGGACGAAGAAGCGCTCGTCGCCGCGCTGAAGAGCGGCCATGTTGCAGGCGCGGCGCTCGATGTCTTCACCGTGGAGCCGCTCAAAGACTCGCCTTATTTTGGCCTCGATAACGTGATCCTGACGCCGCACATCGCCGGATCGACGGCGGAGGCGCAGGAGGCGGTGGGCATTCAGATCGCGCGCCAGGTGCGCGAGTACCTGAAGCTGGGCGTGGTGCAGAACGCCATCAACCTGCCCTCGCTGACGCATGAGGAGTATGTGCAGCTGGCGCCGTACATCGATCTGGCCGGACGGGTGGGGGCATTTCTGGCGCAGGCGGGCAAGGGCGGCATCGAAGCGATCGATCTGGTGTATGGCGGCGCGCTGGCCGAGGCCAAGACGGAGCTGGTGCGCAATGCGGCCATCGCCGGCCTGCTGCAGGGCTCGGAGAACGTGAACCGCATCAATGCTGCTGCGGTGGCCCAGGAGCGCGGCATCCGCATCCACGAAGAGAAGGAAGACGGGCCGCGCGGCGGCGCGGGGACGATGCTCACCATCGAGCTGCACACGGCCGCGGGCACCAGCTGTGCCAGCGCCACGGTGATCCACGGGGAGCAGCCGCGGCTGCTGGCGTTCGACGGCATCGACATCGAGGCGCCGCTCGACGGCAATCTGCTGGTCTGCCGCAACCTGGACGTGCCCGGCGTGATCGGCCGCATCGGAACGATTTTGGGCGAACAAGGCGTGAACATCGCCAACTTCGCGCTGGGCCGGGACCGCTCGGGCGTGAAGCCGGTGAAGGCGCTGGCGGTGGTGCAGGTGGACGCGCCGGCGTCGCACGCGGTGCTGGAGGCGCTGACGAAGATTGAGGCGCTGCTCGAAGCCAAGGCGGTTACGCTGCCGGAGGGCAAATTCTGACGGTGTTTGCTGCTCTTACTTCGGATCGGCGACGCGGCCCATGAACAGGATGCCGCCGGAGCGATTGTCGCGGATCAAGAAGAGGAAGGGGTGGTCGGCACGAAAGACAATCGGCGGCGTCCGGTCGGGCGCGTGGGCTGTGGCCGCCCTCATCGTCACCGAGGTCGCCGCTGCCGCTTCGGTGCCTTCTTCATTCACATCGACAAAAGCCTTATGGATCACGGCCGAAATGAATAGATTGTGGCCGCGGTCTCCGGTCATCCCCGAAAAATCGGCCAAGTCGTTTTGAAACGCCCGCGGCATCCCCATGGCGCCGAGAGTTCCGGCAAGATTGAATTCGCGGGTCATGGTGAATTTGGGCAGGGTGAGGATGACTTTGGCGGCGGGGCGCAACTGGCCGAGCCATTGCTGCATGGCGGCCGGAGTCAGCGACGCTTCCAAAGCGGACAGACCGCTTACCTCGTTGGGCAGGAAGACGATCATGGAGAGTTCGCCGGTTTTATAAGGGATCTCCAGGGCTTGAAACGTTCCGCCGTTGAAGTAGTTGAATTGGTCCTCACGGTGCATCAGGGGAGCCTCGACGGTCCGCGCCGAGGATAGATGGAAGTCTTCATCCCTGGTTTGCGTCTTGTCGAACTGCGTCTGCCAATCGCCCTTGAAATAGATCGCGTTGGTCAGCAGGAGCCTTGTCGCGCTGTCGACAACACCCGGCTGGAGCAAGTCTTTAATCTTATCTTCAGTGCGCTGCTCGACCCAATGGTTGATGGCCAGCCGCGCTGCTTCGGGCGCAGCTTTGAAGTCCACCTTGTTGAGTCCCGCGCCGTAATCGGTCTTGAGCAGTCGGAGAAAGTCATCGAGAAATGTGTAATCCTGTTGCGCCCAAAGAGCGTTGGCCACGCGAAGCTGGTATCCATCGTGCGGGGCGTTGAGGTCGGTCAGAAGCGCGCCCATGGCCGGATGCAACTGGCCGGGCGGCAGCGTGAAATGCAGCGTCTTCGCCATCTCAGCGGCGGTGTCGCCGCGAGCTCCGGCATAGGCCATGGCCAGCGCGGTGGAGATGCTCTCGGGCGAGAAGAATAGATTGCCGCTTTGCTTGCGCAGCCGGCCGTATAACTCGACGGCGAAGGCGTTGTTGCCCTCGACGGCGGTGGACCGGTCGGCCGTGGACGATGGGGAGTTCTGCGCCACGGCAGTCTCCTGCAAGAACAGGCAAAGGATAAGCGTTGATAGCAGAGGTTTCAACCGGACCTCCATTCATGTAGGCGGGGCCCTTGCCGACCGCCAGATATTCCACTTAGACTTTACGCCCGGCTCAGGTAGGCGCCCTCGCTGGTGTCCACGCGGATCTTCTCGCCCTCATTAATGAACGGCGGCACCTGGACCACGAGGCCGGTTTCGAGCTTGGCCGGCTTGGTCACGCTCGACGCGGTAGCCGACTTCAGACCCGGCTCGGTCTCCACCACTTCCAACTCCACCGTCTGCGGCAGCTCGATGCCCACGGCCTGCCCGTCGTGGTAGCTCACTTTGATCTGCAGGTTCGCGGTCAGGTACTCCACCGCGTCGCCCAGCGTGGAGCTCTTCAGTACCGTCTGCTCAAAGTCCACCGGATTCATAAAGTAGTAATCGTCGCCGTCGGCGTAGAGGAACTCCATGGGGATCTCGTCCACGACGACCTTCTCAATGGCGTCGGCGGAGCGGAAACGGTGCTCGAACATGGCGCCC
>DATJMU010000074.1:0-81159 GCA_035508555.1 Occallatibacter sp.
GAAGATGTAGAGGAGCGCGGACGGAAGCACGGGCTCGATGAAGATTTCGAGGGTGCCACCGCAGACGAGGCCGGTGTCGTACTTCGGATCCTGGTTGAGATCGAAGGTGAGGGTTGTGGGTTTCTCGCTGGCGATGACGCCGCGTGCGGCCTGCCAGACCTCGGCCTCGACGCAGCCGCCGCCGATGGTGCCGGCGATGGAGCCGTCGTCGCGGACGAGCATCTTGGCGCTCTTGAAGGAAGGGATGGAGCCGCGGACGTTGACGATGGTGGCGACGGCGCCGCGGCGGCCCTCGCGCTGAAGCTTGACGATCTCTTCGTAGATCTCCATCTATTAGGATTATTGGATTTCGACGGGACTAAGTCAAACTAAAAGGCCTGGAGCGGTTGAATAAGCCGGCTGCGCGCGTTGGAGATGCAAACTGCGCGTATTTCAATGCGTGCTTGACAGCGGCGCGGGGCGCGATTTTAGATGGGGGCGCGTTTGTAAGTCCCTTGACGGAAATCCAGAGGCGACCCGGAGGTTCGAGCCGGGTTTGCCGGGGAAGCCTGATGAAATCGACGAAGCTTGTTTTGTTGCTTGCCGCGGCAGCGCTCGCCGCGATGGTAGGTGGCTTGATGGAGACACCGAAGGTTGCGGCGGACGGCGCTGGCGATGTTTTAGCTTCGATGCCGCTCAAGGTGGATCGCGCCGACCCGGCGATTGACGGGATTATTCCGCGCGGGGCGATGCTCGAGAAGATCTCGACGGGCTACAAGTGGATCGAAGGACCGGTGTGGGCGCATGGAAGCCTGTACTTTGCGGAGATCGCGAGCAACAGCATCCGCAAGTGGACGCCGGGCGCGGGCGCGAGCATCTTTTTGCAGCCGAGCGGTTACCTGGGGAAGGCGCCGTATGGAGGGCCGGAGCCGGGATCGAACGGGATGACGCTGGACGCGCGGGGGAGGCTGACGGTGGCGGGGCACGCGCAGCGCGATGTTTTCCGGCTGGAGTCCTTTGCGCCGGATGCACAGATTACGATTCTTGCGGATTCATATCACGGCAAGCGGCTGAACAGCCCGAACGACCTGGTGTACCGGTCGGATGGGTCGGTGTATTTTACGGACCCGCCGTATGGATTGCCGACGCAGGGAGACAACGATCCGGAGAAACAGCTCAAGGTGAACGGGGTTTACCGGATTCCTCATGCTCTGGAGCAGAGGCCGGGGACGCAGCCGAGGCGGGATGAGTTAGAGCTAGTTATCAGTGATCTTACACGGCCGAATGGAATTGCTTTCTCGCCGGACGAGAAGTATCTCTACGTGGATAACTCTGAGCCGAAGCGGTTATGGATGCGCTACCGCGTGCTGCCGGATGGGACGCTGACGGACGCAAAGGTGCTTTATGACGCAACGAACGATCCGCGGCCCGGAAATCCTGACGGGATGAAGGTGGATGTGGAGGGGAATATTTATAGCGCGGGGCCGGGCGGAGTGTGGATCATCTCGCAGGAGGGGAAGCCGCTGGGAGTGATCCGGATGCCGGAGCGGACGGCTAACCTGACATGGGCTGGGCCGGATCGCCGCACGCTCTATATTGTCGCGTCGACAAGTATCTATCGCGTGCGGCTGAAGATTCCGGGAGCGCCGTTAATTCGGGCTAAGTGAAGTTAAACCGAGTTATGAAGGCTTCTTGACTTCGACGTGGGAGGGAACCTCGACGAACGTTGCGATGGCGGAGTGATCGAACTCGCCTTTGCCGTCGCCCATGAGGGAGAGAAGCATCTGCTGGACGATGCTGGTGAGGGGGAGGAACATCTTGTTGGCCTCGGCGGTTTGCAGGGCGTTGCGCAGGTCCTTCTGGTGAAGCTGAATCTTGAAGCCGGGCTTGAAGTTGCGGGCGATGAGCATGGGGCCCTTGGCGTTGAGCACGGCGCTGCCGGCGAGACCGCCCTTGACGGCGTTGAAGACAACTTCGGGGTCGAGGCCGCAGCGGGTGGCGAGGGCGAGGGCTTCGCCCATGGCGGCGATGTTGCAGGCAACCATGATCTGATTGGCGAGCTTGGTGGTGTTGCCGGCGCCGATGGGGCCGGTGAGGGTGACGGTGGAGCCCATGCACTTGAGGAGGGGCTCGGCTCTGGCGAAGACCTCAGGGCTGGCGCCGACCATGATGGCGAGGGTGCCTTCGATGGCCTTGGGCTCGCCGCCGCTGACGGGGGCATCCGCGAAATCGACGCCTTTGGCTGAGCAGGCCGCGCCGATCTTTTGCGAGACGAGGGGATTGATGGAACTCATGTCGACGATGAGGGCGCCGGGCTTGCAGCCTTCGAGGATGCCGCCGGGGCCGAGAACGACGGCTTCGACTTCGGGGCCGTCGGGGAGCATGGTGAAGATGACGGAGGCGCGCTGGCCAACTTCGTGATTGGATGCGGCGCGGTCGGCACCGGCGGCGACACTGGCGTCGAGGGTTTTTGAGTTACGCGTATAGGCAACGACTTTGTGGCCGGCCTTGAGCAGGTTATTCATCATGGGGCGGCCCATGATGCCGAGGCCTACGAAACCTAGAGTTTCCATGATCCTTCTCCTTTGCGCTTTGGCGCTAAGTTAGCGAAGTCAAGACTTGCGGAAGCGGGCGGCGATGCTTTCGGCGCCGCGGGCGAGAATGCCGACGTCGCTGCCGGCCGCGGTGAAGTTGAATCCCATCGCGAAGAGAGGCTCCACGTCGTCGAGATTACCGGAGAGAGTTCCGGCGGATTTGCCGGCGGCGCGGATGCGCTGAGCGGCGTCTTTGAGAGCGGCCTGCACGTCGGGATGTTTGGTGTTGGCGAGATGTCCAGAGTCGGCGGCGAGGTCGCTGGGGCCGATGAAGAGGCCGTCGATGCCGTCGACGGCGGCGATGGCTTCGATCTCCTTGAGGGCGGCACGGGTTTCAATCTGGACGAGGATGCAGGTGGTGAGATGGGCGGCGCGATGGTAGCCCTGGATGCGGCCGAAGTCGTTGGCGCGGGGGACGACGGCGACGCCGCGGATGCCGAGGGGTGGATAGCGGCAGGCGGCGACGGCGCGGCGGGCTTCATCGGCGTTCTGGACGAAGGGGATGAGGAGGGTGCGCGCACCGGTGTCGAGAGCGCGCTTGATGACGACGGGATCGTTCCAGGGGACGCGGAAGACGGGCTCAGTGGGGGAGCCGCGCATGGCCTGGAGCTGGGGGACGAGCGAGGGAATGTCGTTGGGGGCGTGCTCGCCGTCGATGACGATCCAGTCGAAGCCGGCTCCGGCGAGGATCTCGGCGGCGAGAGGACTGCACAGGCCGCACCAGAGGCCGAGCTGGCGCTCGTGGCGGGCGAGTGCGTCCTTGAATAGATTGCGAGGCATGTTGGGAGGTAAGTCGGACATGGTTTTGTCTCCTATGCGTGACGGCGACGAAAGAGATTGGGCTGACTTCCTGGATTATTCCTGATTTTCACGGCTGACGGTCTCTAGTGAAGGTCGATGTTGCGTAAAAACATCCCCCGGCGGCTAAAGCCGCATTGCTTGTAGGAGAATGTTACGGCACGACTGAAGTCGTGCCCTTTCAAAACAGGATTGATGCGTCGAATTTTCGGCAAGCTTGAAGGTCGTGCCCTTTCAAAACAGGTTTAAAGCATCGAATCTTCGGCAAGGTCCAGGCCACTTCTCCTGTTGGTGTAGGGGCGGAAGCTTTACCTCAGGGGCTAAAGCCCGGAGCTTACTTTGAGGCGTTTGCGGCACGACTGAAGTCGTGCCCTGATACAAGGCTCGCCGTACAACAATTGGTGAACCGCAATCAAATCGTGTCCTTTCAAAAACCAGACTCCCGCCACGAGTTACTAAGTTGCGGGATTCAGCTCGATGCGTTTGATTTCGCCGACGATGGGGCCATAACTCACGATGGCGCAGAAGGCGATGCAACTTACATAGACCAGGGCCAGGTTGAAGGAATGAGTTTCTTGGACGATGACGCCGATGATGAGCGGAGTGGTGATGCCGGCCATGTTTCCGATGAAGTTGAAGAGGGCTCCGTTCATGCCGACCAGGCCCCGGGGCGAGGTGTCGGAGACGACGGTCCAGCCGAGGGCACCGATGCCTTTGCCGAAGAACGAGATGGACATGAAGAGAAGCATGAGGGTCTGAGAGGAGGCGTAGTTGCAGGCGATCATGGTCATGGCGAGGGCCATGCCGGCCATGATGGGGGCCTTGCGGGCGAAGCTGAGCGAGCGGCCGCTGCGCAGGATCTTGTCGGAGATGAGGCCGCCGAGGATGCCGCCGAAGCCACCGCAGAGACCAGGAATGGCGGCGGCAAAGCCGGCCTTGAGGATGGACATGTGGCGGGCCTGCTGGAGATAGACCGGGAACCAGGTGAGAAAGAACCAGGTGAGGGTAGTGATGCAGTACTGGCCGATGTAGACGCCGACTAACATGCGGTAACTCAGGAGCATTTTGACGGTGGCCCAGGTGAGCGGGTTGGCGCGGGCCTTGGATCGGTTCTCGTCGGTGTTGACGAGGCCGCCGCCGCGCTCGATGAAGTCGATTTCGGATGAGGAGATGCGCGGGTGCTGCTTGACGCTGAAGATGTTGGTAAACCAGACGAGCGTAAGTACCGCTCCGAGCGCGCCCATGAACCAGAAGCAGCTTCGCCAGCCCATGGAGTGGATGAGCCAGCCGAAGACGGGGGCGAAGATGGGCAGGGCGAAATATTGAGAGGCATTGAAGATGGCCGAGGCGGTTCCGCGCTCGGCGGTGGGGAACCAGGCGGCGACGATGCGTCCGTTGCCGGGGAAGACGGGCGACTGGGCGAAGCCGGAGAGCAGGCGGAGGATGAAGATGGCGGTGAAGGCGAGGCTGGGGACGAGATAGCCGGCGAAGGCGGTGAGGAAGGCGAAGAAGGACCAGAGGATGATGCTGATGCCGTAGACGCGCTTGGAGCCGAAGCGGTCAAGGAGGCCACCGGAGGGGAGCTGGCCGAGGACGTAGGCCCAACTGAAGCCGGAGAAGAGCTCGCCGAGGCGGATGGGCGTGAGGTGAATCGCCTTGGACATGGAGTTGCCGGCGAGCGAGAGGGCGACGCGGTCGCCGTAGCTGAAGCAGCTCACCGCGAAGAGGATGGCGATGACGAGATAGCGAACGTGGGTTTGCCGGTCTTCGGGCACGGTGGAGGTTTCCATTCTGCTCTTGAGTCGTTGTCTGAATTTCCAACCCAGGTCTCAAAAGCGAGACCTGGGGCACCCTCTTATTGAAGCCTGGGCGGGAGTTGTCTTTGCGCCGTCCCTACAGGACTCCGTTGTGTGTTCATTCGATCCCCATTCCCCACGCTAAAGCGCGGGGCTAACAAACTCTGCGCCTACGGCGCGCTTGACGGGTCATTGCTTATGCAGTGCTCTTATGCGGTGGAGTTGACGAACTGGATGAGGCCGCGGATGTAGCCGTAGCAGAAGGCAAAGGACTGGAGCGAGTCTTTGTCGGCCAGGGCCAGGGGGACGTGATCGGGCATGAGCATGTACTCATAGCCGATCTCCTTGTAGACCCGGATGGCTTTGACGAAGTCGATGTCGCCCTCGTCGGGGAAGACCTCGACGAAGTTGTTGCGGTGGCCGCGAATGTTGCGGAAGTGGACGTTGAAGATCTTTTTGCGGGTTCCGAAGTAGCGGATGACGTCGTAGATCTCAACGCTGGGGTTTTCAAGGTTTTCAGAGACGGTGCCCTGGCAGAAGTTGAGGCCGTGGTAGGGGCTCTCCTGGATGGTGATGAATTTTTTGAGGCCGTCGACGGTGCCGAGGACGCGGTTGACGCCCATGTAGCCGGAGGGCGGGACGCCGGGGTCCTGGGGATGGCAGGCCATGCGGATCTTGTACTCGTTGGCGACGGGGATGACGCGGTCGAGGAAGTAGGTGATGCGCTCCCAGAATTGGTCTGCGTCAACGACGCCGGCCTTGGTGAGGGGCTCGGGCGGCGTGGTTTTGGCCAGGTCCCAGTAGTGGTCGAGGGAGTCGCCGCGGCCTTTGATGCGGCCGGTGCGGAGGACGCCGAGGATGCTCATGTTGTATTTGATGGAGGGGATGCCGGCGAGCGCGCAGTTGCGGATGTAGGTCTGAAGCTGCTCGATGTCGCGGTCTCGCTCGGGGCTCTCGGCGAGCATGATGGCGGGGTGCTTTTCAGTGTCGATGAAGCTGGAGGCGAGAAACGGAGGGGCGATGCAGTCGACGCTGATGTTGTATTTGGCGGCGGTGTCCATCATGCGCTTGAGCTCGTCAACGGTGGCGTAGAGGCGGTCGCCCTGGATGTCGGGATAGCCGCAGATATGGCGGACGCCGTAGCGTGCGAGGTACTGGAGGTGGACGTCGTTGGTGGGGCGGGTCTGGTCGCCGAGCTTCATGCGGGCCGGAGTAGGGAGGGTCTGGGTGTCTGTGGCGGATGCCGGAGGGGTGGTGGCGGCGAGGACTCCGGCGGCGCCGCCGGCGGCGAGGAATTGTCTGCGGTTCATGCGAGACCTTTCGGTGGAACGGCGGACCGGGTTGCGGAGCTGCGTACAAGGAGGCGGCCGGGCCGGCTCAAGAATGCCGTAAGAGATCATACATGCGGGGGTGTAAGGTGCGCCAGAGACAAAAATCCCCAAGAAACCGGGAGATTGCGGGCCGGTGCGGATGGCTGCGAGTGATATGATGTCTGACAAGTTCGATCGATGACCTGGAGAGCGTGGGATGGAGTTGGAGGGCAGGAGACAGCCGGCGAGCCTGACGGAGCAGGTGGTGGTGCGGCTGAGGGCGGCGATCGAGCGGGGCGCGCTGCTGCCGGGGGCGAAGCTGCCGACGGAGGCCGAGATCGTGCGGCGGGAGGGCGTGAGCCGGACGGTGGTGCGGGAGGCGATCTCGCGGCTGCAGGCCTCGGGGCTGGTGGAGACGCGGCACGGGGTGGGATCGTTTGTGCGGGAGCGGGCGCGCGGCGAGGGGCTGACGCTGAAGCGGCGCGCGGTGAATACGGCGGCCGATATTCTGGCGGTGCTGGAGATCAGGATTGCGGTGGAGCCGGAGGCGGCGGCGCTGGCGGCGGCGCGGCGGTCGGAGCGGAACCTGCGGGCGCTGGCGGCGGCGATGGCGGCTTACATGAAAGAGATCCGGGTGGGGCGCGGCGGGGTGGACCCGGACTTTGAGTTTCACCTGGAGATCGCGCGGGCGGCGCGGAATGCATATTTCACGGACATTTTTATGGCGCTGGGGCCGAAGGCGATTCCGCGGTCGCGGTTCCAGATTGACGAGCGCGAGGCGCAGCGGCAGGAGTATCTGAAGCGGATCAACAACGAGCACGAGGATATTTACAGCGCGATTGTGCGCGGGGACGCGGAGGCGGCGCGGGCGGCGGTGCGCAACCACCTGGGAAACAGCCGCGAAAGGATGAAGCGGGTGCAGGAGCTGGCGCAAAACCCGGGACAGGGAGCGGGGACACGGTGAGCGGCGAAGGGTTGAAGGTGCGAGGGCGGGCGCCGCGGGTGACGGCGATGCGGGCGCTGCCGGTGGCGGGGCAGGACTCGATGCTGCTGAATTTGAGCGGGGCGCATGGGCCGTACTTCACGAGGAACGTTGCGATCCTGACGGATGAGGATGGCCGCACCGGCGTGGGTGAGGCGCCGGGCGGGGAAAAGATTCTGGCGGTACTGGAGGCGGCCCGGGAACTGGTGGTGGGGCGGCCGGTGTCATCATACAACTCGATCTTGAACGAGGTGCGGGAGCGGTTTGCCGACCGGGATGCGGGAGGACGCGGGCTGCAGACGTTCGATCTGCGGGTGATGATTCATGCGGTGACGGCGATCGAGTCGGCGCTGCTGGATCTGCTGGGGCAATTTCTTGAAATGCCGGTGGCGGCGCTGCTGGGCGAGGGGCAGCAGCGGAAGAGCGTGCCGGTGCTGGGATATTTGTTTTTTGTGGGCGACAGCCGGAAGACGGGGATGGAGTACCGGCACGCGGGCGATGCGAGGGGATGGTTGCGGGTGCGGGATGAGGAGGCGCTGACGCCGGAGACGATTGTGCGGCAGGCGGAGGCGGCCGAGGAGCGGTATGGGTTTGCGGACTTCAAGCTGAAGGGCGGAGTGCTGAGCGGCGCGGAAGAGATGCGGGCCGTGGAGGCGCTGGCGCGGCGGTTCCCGGAGGCGCGGATTACGCTCGATCCGAATGGGGCGTGGAGTTTGCGCGAGGCGATTGGGCTGTGCAGGGGCAGGCAGGATGTGTTGGCGTATGCCGAGGACCCGTGCGGGGCGGAGGAGGGTTTTTCGGGGCGGGAGATTCTGGCGGAGTTCCGGCAGGCAACAAATTTGCCGGTGGCCACGAATATGGTTGCGACGGACTGGCGGCAGCTGCGGCACGCGATCCGGTTGAACGCGGTGGATATTCCGCTGGCCGATCCGCACTTCTGGACGATGCAGGGGGCGGTGCGGGTGGCGCAGACGTGCCGGGACAACGGGCTGACATGGGGGGCGCACTCGAATAACCACTTCGATATTTCGCTGGCGATGGTGACCCATGCGGCGGCAGCGGCGCCGGGGAAGATTACGGCCGTGGACACGCACTGGATCTGGCAGGATGGGCAGCGGCTGACCAAGGAGCCGCTGGAGATTCGGGATGGGAAGATCGAGGTTCCGGAGCGGCCGGGGCTGGGCGTGGAGATCGATATGGAGGCGGTGGAGCGGGCGAATGAGTTGTATCGCGAGAAGACGCTGGGAGCGCGGGACGATGCGGCGGCGATGCAGTTTCTGATTCCGGGATGGAAGTTCGATGCGAAGCGGCCGTGCCTGGTGCGGTGAAGATTGAGCGAGTGCGGACGGGTGGTTGATGCGGACGTCGGCGAACCCAGGTCTCAAAATCGAGAGCTGGGGCACCCATGTTGGAATGGGAGCAGGAGGCGGCGATGAATCCAGTGGCTCAGGTTGAAAGACGGGATTTGGCGCGGGCGATTCGCGTGGTTTGTGTGGACCCGCGGGATAATGTGGCCGTCGTGGTGGCCGAGGGCGGGCTGGCGGCTGGGAGCGAAGTTGCGGGCGGCGTGGTGCTGCGGGAGGATGTGCCGGAGGCGCATAAGGTGGCACTGGCCGATGTGGCGGCGGGTGGGGCGATTGTGCGGTATGGAGTGACGATTGGGTACGCGCGGGAGGCGATTGCGCGGGGGAGGTGGGTGCATGAGGGGTTGATGGATGCGCCGAAGGCTCCGGCGCTGGGGGATTGCCCGCTGGCGACGGCTACGCCCAAGGCGCCGGCGCCGCTTGAGGGGTTTACGTTCGAGGGGTATCGGAATGCGGACGGGACGGCGGGGACGAAGAACATCCTGGGCATTACGACGACGGTGCAGTGTACGGCGCCGACGGTGGGGTATGCGGTAAGGCGGATCAAGGCGGAGATATTGCCGCGGTATGCGAACGTGGACGACGTGGTGGCGGTTGCGCACCACTACGGGTGCGGCGTGGCGATGGATGCGCCGGGGGCGGATGTACCGGTGCGGACGCTCCGGAATTTGAGCCTGAACCCGAACTTTGGCGGGGAGCTGCTGCTGGTGAGTTTGGGGTGCGAAAAGCTGCAGCCGGCGCGGCTGATGGGCGGGCTGAAGGTGATCGAGGACGAGAAGCAGGTGGCCGTTCTGCAGGAGGAGCAGGGGTTTGACGCGATGGTGGCGCGGATCATGGAGCTGGCGGAGCGAAGGCTGGAGCGGCTCGACCGGCGGAGGAGGGTGACGTGCCCGGCGGCCGACCTTGTGGTGGGGTTGCAGTGCGGTGGGTCGGATGCGCTGTCGGGGGTGACGGCGAACCCGGCGGTGGGGTTCGCGGCGGATCTGCTGGTGCGGGCCGGGGCGACGGTGATGTTCTCGGAAGTGACGGAGGTTCGGGACGCGGCGCACCTGCTGACGGCGAGGGCGGCGACGCCGGAGGTGGCGCGGGCGTTTGTGGAGCAGATGGCGTGGTACGACTCGTACTTGATGGCGGGCGGGGCGGACCGGGAGGCGAATCCGACGCCGGGGAACAAGAAGGGCGGGCTGGCGAACATCGTGGAGAAGGCGATGGGATCGGTGGCCAAGGCGGGATCGACGGCGCTGATGGGGGTGACGGGGCCGGGCGAGCGGGTGACGCAGAAGGGGCTGGTTTTTGCAGCGACGCCGGCGAGCGATTTTATCTGCGGGACGCTGCAACTGGCGGCGGGGATGAATGTGCACGTGTTTACGACGGGGCGGGGAACGCCGTACGGGCTGGCGATGGCGCCGGTGATCAAAGTGTCGACGAACAGCGGACTGGCGCGGCGGTGGCGGGACCTGATCGACGTGGACGCGGGGCGGATTGCGACGGGCGAGGCGACGGTGGAAGAGGTGGGGTGGGAGATCTTCCGGCTGATTCTGGATGTGGCGAGCGGGCGCAAGAAGACGTGGGCGGACCACTGGGGGCTGCACAACGAGTTTGTGCTGTTCAATCCGGGGCCGGTGACGTAGAGGCGGCTCTCGCCTAACTCGTTATCCCGCTGAAGCGGGATAACGAGTTAGCGAGTTAGTCTCTTACTAGTACATCGTCCAGATAATGCTTTGTATTATTGCGATTCTCGCCTATGGAAGCTGGGGAAAATGGCGAATCGATGATGACTTCGATCTTGAAGCTTCCCGCAGGGGCTAAAGCCCTTGTTTATTTTGTGGCGTTTGCGGCACGACTTAAGTCGTGCCCTGTTACAAAACATAAGGAACTAACGGGACGATGTACTAGAGCTGCAGCGCCGCGCAGGGATGAAACTCCCTTTCCCGATCATTTCGCAGGCTGGCGTCCGCTTCGCGGACTTGGCAAGTTCGCGGGTTCGCGGCTCGTTTCTTAATCAGCATCTTGATCGTCTTGCCGGTTTTTCCGATCGAGGGATCCATTCACAGCCTCATTTCGACGCGGAGGCGATGGGGAGCTTCCAGTCGGCGTAATCGGTGTTGGAGAGGGTGCCGAGGTAGTGCGCCAAGTACTGGAGGCGCTCGGTGGCCGGGGTGCGGGTCTGATAGCGGTCGGCGAGGAAGTAGGGGGGCATGGTCTGCGCGTACAGGTGCACTTCCGCATGGACATTTTCAGCGTTTGCGCCGGCGGGCAAGGGGATCTCATAGCGGACGATGGACTGGCCTTTGCCGGCGAGATAGACGGGGTCGTGGAGGGCGCGGCCAATGGGATAGGTGGCGTAGAGGTACTCCTCGGGGATTTTGAGGCCGGGAGGTCCGGTGGGCGACCAGCCGATGGGGAGCAGGCGGTTGTCTTTGATTTCGTAGTCGCGGCGGGTGAAGCCGGTGGTGAAGTGGTGGTCGTAGTCCTGGACCAGTTCTTCGTAGATCTGGACCTGATCGCTTGAGGTGATGGGGTGGGACTGGTCGTAGTGGAGCTGGTACTGGCCGTCTTTGAAGAATTCAGTGGGCAGGACCTGGCCTGAGGAGTTGACGATCTCGCCCATCGGGTTGGTGGCGCCGGAGGTGAAGAAGGGCTTGCCGTCCATGGTGGCCTGGAGCTCGAGGAAGGCGCGGCGGAAGCCGACGCCGCTGGGGAAGCGATGGCCGGCGAGGTTGGTGACGGTGACTTCGACGATGAGCTTGTTGCCGGCGATCTCCCACTTGCTGATTTGTACGGAGGCGGTGATGGACTGGGCCTGCTGCACGATGTTGTCGGCGGCGGCCTGGAGATCGGTGGCGAGGCCGGTCATGTAGTCGGAGAGGCGCGTACCGAGGACCTGGTTGTTGCCGTTTTCATTGACCGGCTTGAGGAACATCTGGAGGAGGAAGCCGTTGAGGCCCAGGAACTCGTGGCGGGTGTAGCCGGTTTCGCGGTAGCGGACGTCGAGATCGGAGGGCTGGGCGAGATGGTCGGTGACGGGATAGGTGAGGTCTTCGACGATGGCGATCTTGTCCTGAATCTGGGCGACGCTGGTGTTGTTTTGGGCGTTGACGTAGCCGGAGGGCATGTGGCAGTCCTGGCAGGTTTTGGGAGCGGCGCCTACGGAGCCGTATTCGTCACGGTACTGGCTGTTGAGCCACTCGACATAGGTGTTCTGTTCGACGGAGGTCTTGTGGGGATCGGGGTTGTCGAGGACGGGCAGGACGATGGTGTGGCAGGTGCCGCACATCTCGGAGGTCTGGATGTAGGGGCTGTAGACGGGTTTGACGTTGAGGCCGGTGAGCATGGGGTAAGTGGTGATGTCGTTGTCTTTGAAGGGGCCGTGGAGCTCGCCGGGCGGGGTGAGAGCGAAGTTGCCGTTGATGTGGGTGGCGAGGAAGTAGGCGAGGCCGGGTTTATCGGGCGGCTTCATGCGATGGCAGGTATCGCAACTGATGCCGTCGCGGGCGAGGGCGCCGTATTTGAAGCCTTCAGAGGCGGGATCGGTGTCGTAGACGAAGTCGACTTTGAAGTCCTGGTCGGGATGCTCGGCGGCGAAGGATTTCTTGCCCATGGCGCCGTGGCAGTTGAGGCAGGTGTCAATGACGAGCTGTTTTTTGGAATGGTCAGGGAGGGGGGCGAGCTCGCTGTCGAGCTGGGAGTAGAAGACGGGGTCGCGGCCGGCGAGGCCCATGGGGGACCAGCGCCACTCGCCGTAGGGTGAGATGTTGATGGTGGTGGATTTGCCGGAGGTGAGGACCATGGTGGGGCCGACGGCGGTGCCGGTGAGGCCGCTGTGGCAGCCGAGGCACTGGGAGGACGTCACGAACGCTGGGGAGTTGCCGAGGGGCTTGTCCTTGGGCGGGGCCAGGACGTCGTCGTAGGTCTCGGGAGGCATCTTCTGGATGGTGGGCGGGGTGGCGATGGCGAGCAGAGGCAGATGCAGGGCGCGGAGGTCTTCCTGGAGGGCGGCGTTCTTCTCGTGGGAGGGGAAGTCGGCTGGGGCGATGGCTTCTTCGAGGGGGCGCAGTGCGGCGGCGGCTTTGAGGTGGCTGGTGATCTCGATGTAGTCGATGAGGCCCTTGGCGCCGTAGCCGCATTTGGCTGGCGGCATGGGAGCTGGCGTGGAGCGCCAACTGTTATCGACGCGGTACTGGAGGGGCCAGCCGGGTGCGCCGGCCATG
Source organism: Occallatibacter sp. (assembly GCA_035508555.1). GTDB lineage: Bacteria > Acidobacteriota > Terriglobia > Terriglobales > Acidobacteriaceae > Telmatobacter. The sequence continues at coordinate 13,035 of DATJMU010000074.1, forward strand.
TTGTTGAGGGACGAGAAGGTGAGATCGCTGGCGGCGGAGGCGTGGCAGCGCAGGCAGTAGAGGCCGTAGCCGGCGTTGGGATATTGAAACTCATTGGTGAAGTTCATGGAGCTGGAGGGGGTGCTGCCGTTCCAGACCTCGGCCCAGAACCAGCCGTCGAGGGAGGCCCTGGAGTTTTTGATCATGATGGTCCAGTCGTTGGAGCAGCCGAGGTCTTTGAGGGGGATGTCGCGGTAGCGGGCGGCGGGGACGGGAGCGAACTGCTCCTTGATGATGACGGCGCCGTCGGGGATCTGGCCGTGGCGGCCGTGGAGGAGCCAGTTGGAGACCTCGGGCGAGTAGTAGATGTGGACGGGGGGATGGACGATGGAGGCGGTGGGGCCGATGAGGGGGCCGGTGTCGCGCACCCACTTGTCGTGGCACCAGCCGAGGTTGCGGTAGTCGAGGGTGTTGAGGTAGTTCAGGATGCGCTGCTCGAGGGCGAAGGGCTCGCCGGCGGGCAGGGTGGCGGGCAGGCGGAGGGCAGGCGGGACGGGCTTGGCGCCGGGGCAGGGGTTGGGGATGGTCTGGGCGTGGGCGGCAGCGGCGGCGGAGAGCAGGAGGGCAGCGAGAAGGGTGCGCATGGAAGGGACCTCGGCCGAAATAGGGCTGGTGGGGATTGATTCCAAGAGCCAACGCGATGGTTCGCGGCAAATTTGCGCAGGAGCGGGGAAGGGAAAGGTTGTTCCGGGGGCCTGGTTTGTGGGTATGGACCGGCGCAGCAAGTCTGCTTGAGGAGGGGAGGGGTGGTCAAGAAAAAAGTACGGATGATGGGGCGGGTTGCTCAGCTCAGGAAGTCGGCGATGGCGGCGACGACGGTCTGCTGCTCGTCTTCGCGGAGCTCGGGGAAGATGGGCAGGGCGAGGACTTCGCGGGCGGCGCGCTCGGCCTGGGGGAAGTCGCCTTCCTTGTAGCCGAGAGGGCGGAGCGCGGCCTGGAGATGGAGGGGGACGGGGTAGTAGATCTCCGAGCCGATGCGGCGGGCGGCGAGGAAGTCGCGGAGAGCGTCGCGGCGCGGGGTGCGGATGACGTACTGGTGCCAGACGTGATGAGCGCCCGGGACTTCGGCGGGCAGGACGATGCCGCGAACGGGGCAGGGGCCCGATTCGGCGAGGGCGGCGGCGCGGAAGAGGGCGTGGTAACGGGCGGCGAGGGTGCGGCGGGCGTCGTTCCAGGCGGCGATGTACTTGAGCTTGACGGAGAGGATGGCGCCCTGGAAGCCGTCCATGCGGGCGTTCCAGCCTACTTCGTCGTGGTGGTAACGGCGGCGCATACCGTGCTGGCGTAACATGCGGGCGCGCTCGGCGAGGGCATCGCTGTTGGTGGAGACCATGCCGGCGTCGCCGGCGGCGCTGAGGTTCTTGGTGGGGTAGAAGCTGAAGGCGGCGACGTCGCCAAGTGATCCGGCCTTCCACCCCACGGACGAAGACCTGTCCGTGGGGGCCCCGGCGCTTATCCCGTTCCATTGAGCGCCCCAGGCCTGGGCGGCGTCTTCGATGAGCATCCAGCCGCGGTCGCGGGCGAGGCGGAGGAAGCGGCCGGCGTCGACACACTGGCCGTAGAGATGGACGGGGAGGACGGCGCAGACGGAGGCGCCGCGCTCGGTTTCGCGAACGGACTCGACGGCGGCGGGGTCGAGATTGAAGGTGACGGGGTCGATGTCGGCGAGGACGGGCGTGGCGCCGGCGCGGAGGATGGCGCTGACGGTGGCGAAGAAGCTGAAGGGGGTGGTGACGACAGCGGCGCCTGGGCCGATGCCGGCGGCGGCGAGGGCGAGCCAGAGGGCGTCTGTGCCCGAGGAGCAGCCGATGGCGTGGGCGACGCCGAGGTGGGCGGCGGCGGCGCGCTCGAAATGGGCTACCGGCTCGCCGAGGATGAACTGCCGGGTCTCAAGCACATGATCGAGGGCCTGGAGGAGCTCGCTGTGCAGGGGCTGGTACTGGCGGGCGAGGTCGAGCATGGGGACGGGAGTGATGGCTGGAGCGGGGTGAACGGCCGGGACGGAGGGGTCTTGCACGGGGACATTTTAGCAGCCGGGTTCGGGCGGATTCGGTGACGGGCGGTGGGGCGGTTTGAAGACACCCGCCGTTCGGGGCTAAACAGGCTGCGGAAAAACGGCGAACAGGGAGCAAATCGGGGCCGGTGCTTGCCTCGGGGGCTGAAACCCTCGTCGATTCTGCGTGGTTTGAGTACGGGCTAGAGCCCGTACCCTTCAAATTCCGGCCAGACTGACCCGCTGAGCGGCGATGGCGGGAGTTGTTTTGGGACTGGCAGTTGCGGGCCGGAGGGCGCAACGGGAGGGGCCGGAGTTGAAAACGCGCTGAAAGCTTTGTATTGTTAACGTATTGCGGGACCAAGGGGATGGGAATTCCGGTTCCCCGCCCGCTGATTTGTACTCAGGCAATGGCAAGGACAACCAGAAACAACACAAAGAGAACAGGAGATCGGCAATGGAAAACAAGCCGGCACAAAACATCCAAGACACATTTCTGAATACTGTTCGGAAGGACAAGACCCCGATTACGATCTACCTGGTCAGCGGGGTGAAGCTGACGGGTAAGATTCGGTCCTTCGACAAATATTCCGTGCTGCTCGAGAACAACAGCCAGGAGCAGTTGATTTTCAAACACGCCATATCCACGGTGGTCAGCAACCGGAGCGTGCTGCATTCCGAGCACCGGCCGAGTGCTGTACAAACGGGATTAGGCCCCTCCCCCGTGCCGATGCCATCCGCAACTGCGGTAAACGCGGAGCGATAAGGAGCAAGGGAGCGGTATTGGTCAATTGAGGCTTGTGGAGCGCGAGGCCGGCAGAGCGCGTGCGGCGGGAGATCGCCGTTCGAACCGGGAGCCGGAGCGCGCGGTCCTGGTGGGGATGGATTTTGCCGTCCGCCCGCCGAACAACCGTGCAGCCGCAACGGATGCGCGGAAAGGTGAAGTGTGCGCCGATGGCGGCGCGAACGGCGAGGCGGCGACGACCGCGCTTTCTCCTCGGAGAAGATCCCCTTCCAATACAGCCGCACTGGCACATGCGTCGGTTTCTCCGGGGCTGGACGCGGAGGAGTCGCTGGCCGAGTTTCGCGAGCTGGTGACGAGCGCGGGCGGAGTGGTGGTGGCCGAGGTGCTGCAGCGGCGGCCGCGGCCCGATCCGGCAACGCTGATCGGATCGGGGAAGGTGGACGAGATCGCGGGGATTGCCGCTTCAACGGAAGCGGAGCTGGTGCTCTTCGATCACGATCTTTCGCCGACGCAGCTCAGGAACCTGGAGGCGGCGCTGCCGTGCCGGGTGCTGGACCGGACGCAGTTGATCCTGGACATCTTTGCGCGTCATGCGCGGACGCGGGAAGGCCAGTTGCAGGTGGAGCTGGCGCAGCTCGAGTACCTGCTGCCGCGGCTGGCGGGGCGGGGCAAGTCGATGTCGCAACTGGGCGGCGGGATTGGGACGCGGGGGCCGGGCGAGACGCAACTGGAGACGGACCGGCGGCGGATTCAGCGGCGGATCGATCACCTGAAGGAACAACTGGAGGCCGTGCGGCGGGTGCGGGGCGAGCAGCGGCGGCGGCGCGAGGGTGTGCCGGTGGCGACGGTGGCGCTGGTGGGCTATACGAACGCGGGCAAGAGCACGCTGTTCAACGCGATGACGGGGGCCGGGGTGCTGGAGTCGTCGCGGATGTTTGCGACGCTGGACCCGAAGCTGCGGGGGATTGACCTGCCCAGCAAGCGGAGGGTGCTGCTTTCGGATACGGTGGGATTTATCCGCAACCTGCCGCACACGCTGGTGACGAGCTTCAGGGCGACGCTCGAGGAGGTGGTGCGGGCGGAGGTGCTGCTGCACGTGCGGGATGCTTCGTCGAGCTACGGCGAGGAGCAGAAGGGGCAGGTGGAGCGGGTCCTGGGCGAGCTGGAGGCGCTGGGCAAGCCGAGGATTGAAGTGCTGAACAAGATGGACCTGCTCGGCGATGCGGAGCGGCGCGAGATTGAGGATCGGGCGGAGGCGCGGGGCGAGGTGGCGGTGTCGGCGTTGACGGGGCAGGGGATCGAGCGGCTGCTGGAGGCCATCGACGGAGCGCTGCATACGGATCCGGTGGTGGAGGCGGAGCTGGTGGTGCCGCAGCGGGAAGGGACGGTGCTGGCGGCGATCGATGCGGGGGCGGTGGTTCGCCGCCGGGAGTATGAAGGCAACCTGGTGCGGCTGGCGATCAGCGGACCGGCGTCGCTGGTGGGACGGCTGGGGAAGTACCGCAGGCGGGATGGGTGAGGGAGATTTCTCGCCGAATTTAATTTGCGGGCATATCATCGGAAGGGTAGAAGCTTGCCGTATGGCGACGATTCACAGGACTCCGTCGAATGACACCGTGAAACGAACGATGCTTTCCAGCGAAGGAACCGATGTGCAGGCAGGCGAGGATCGCGCCGCATCGTCGATTGTGACTCTCGGAAGCCGGGAGGTGTACCGCAACCACTGGATGCGGCTGCGGGAGGACGAGATTCTGCGTTCGAATGGGCAGAAGGGGATCTACGGGGTGGTCGAGAAAGACGACTCGGCGATCATTCTGCCGCTCGACGAGGGGCGGGTGTGGCTGGTGGAGCAGTTCCGGTACACGATCCAGGAGCGGGCGCTGGAACTGCCGCAGGGCGGCTGGGAGATGGAGATCGACAACCCGGAGGAGCTGGCGCGGGGGGAACTGAAGGAAGAGCTGGGGCTGGATGCGGCCGGGATGACCTACCTGGGCATGCTTTGGATCGCGTACGGATTTACCCGGCAGAAGCAGCATGTGTTTTTGGCGACGGGGCTGACGCAGACGGCCACGGAGCGGGACGAAGAGGAGCACGACCTGGTGGTGCGGTCGGTGACGGTGGAAGAGTTCGAGCAGATGATGCTGGACGGGACGATCCGGGACAACTGCACGGTGTCGGCGTGGGGGCTGTACCAGATGTGGAAGGCGCGGCAGGGGTGAGACACCCCCGCAGATGCGTCAGGGCCGGTCGGCGATGGGGACGTAGGGGCAGGGGTAGGCGGGACCGATGTATTCGGCGCGGGGGCGGATGAGGCGGTTGTCGTCGAGCTGCTCGATGACGTGGGCGGCCCAGCCGGCGATGCGGCTGACGGCGAAGATGGGGGTGTAGAGGTCGATGTCGATGCCGAGGGTGGCGTAGGTGGAGGCGGAGTAGAAGTCGACGTTGGCGTTGAGGCGCTTTTCCTTATTGATGTAGAGCTCGATGGCGCGGGACATCTCGAACCACTTGGGGTGGCCGGAGTCTTTGCCGAGCTGCTCGCTCATGCGGCGGAGGTGGGTGGCGCGGGGGTCTTCGGTTTTGTAGACGCGGTGGCCGAAGCCGGAGATCTTCTGGCGGGCGGCGAGCATTCCTTTGACATACTCGACGGGATCGGCGCCTTGCTTGTCGATGGTGAGCAGGAGGCGCATGACGCCTTCGTTGGCGCCGCCGTGAAGGGGGCCCTTGAGGGCGCCGATGGCGCCGGTGATGGCGGAGTGGATGTCAGAGAGCGTGGCGGCGATGACGCGGGCGGCGAAGGTGGAGGCGTTGAGCTCGTGATCGGCGTGGAGGACGAGGGCGATGTCGAGGGTGCGGGTGGCGGTTTCGGAGGGCTTCTCGCCGTTGAGCATCCAGAGGAAGTTGGCGGCGTGGGAGAGGGAGCGGTCGGGGGGGACGATTTCTTTGCCCTTGCGGAGCCGGTCGTAGACGGCGACGATCATGGCGATCTGGGCGGTGAGGTTATAGGCCTTGCGAACGTTGGCGTCATGGGAGTTGTCCTTCTCGTCGGCGTCGTAGAAGCTGAGGGCGGAGACGGTAGTGCGGAGGACTTCCATGGGGGTGGCGGTCGAAGGGAACCCGCGCAGGAGGGCGATGACGTGCTGGTCGAGCTCGCGGGCGAGGGCGAGCTGGGAGCGGAACTCGCGGAGCTCGAGCTGGTTGGGGAGGATGCCGTTCCAGAGCAGGTAGGTGGTTTCCTCGAAGGTGGAGTTTTCGGCGAGGTCGTGGATGTCGATACCGCGGTAGGAGAGCACGCCGGCATCTCCATCGATCCAGCAGATGCCCGAGTTGGCGGCGACGATTCCTTCGAGACCTTTTCCTGCAACAGCGGTGGCCATGATGGTGAGAACTCCCTCTCAAGGATGGTTTGGTATGAGCGATAATAAAGCGCTTTGGGCGGCGCGGGACGCGGAAGCGCCGGGCGGACGCCGAAAAATGTCTAAAAATCCTTTATAGACCAGCGGTTCGCCGGTTGTCACATCTGGCGGGACGGGGATTGGGGGTTGGGGGCGGATTTCGATATTCTGTATCTTCCCTGGAGGCGATTGGAGTAAAATCTCGCAACCGGGCGCTTAGACCGTGGGGCGCCGGAGGGGAGCAGCCGCAGCGGGTAGGCGAGGGGGCTCCGAAACGCCGTCTAACGGCACAGAACGGCGCCCGAGCGGCCGATGCGCAGCGCAGGAGCGGGCGCCGGAGAGAGACGAAAGGCAAGGTATGAGCGAACTTGAGGAGAATGCCCCGAGGAGCTACTCGGGAGCGTTTATTGGAGTGGTGGCGGCGGCGCTGGTGCTGGCCATCGCAGGGCTGATCTGGAGTTTTGTTTTGAGCGGGCGGATGGCGCGGCAGGAAGCGGCGCTGGCCGAAGCGAACCAGCAGAGCACGAAGCTGGCGGCGGACCTGCGGGAGACCGATGCGCGGCTGCGGGTGGCGACCGACGAGCTGAGCCGGAGCCTGGGCCTGACGCAGAAGCAGCTCGACGAGCGGGCGCAGGCGATCGTGCAGCGGGAGAACGCGGAGGAAGCCAACAGCCGGCGGCTGGCGGCGGCGCAGCAGCAGACGGCGCAGCAGGTGAACGCGGTTTCAAGCGACTTGTCGAACGTGAAGACCGACGTGGGCGGCGTGAAGACGGACGTGGCCAAGACCCAGAGCGACCTGGCGAACACGGAGAACCAGTTGCAGTCGATGCGCGGCGACTTGACGGGCGCGAACACGCTGATTGCGCGGAACCACGACGAGCTGGTGGAGCTGGAACATCGCGGCGACCGGAGCTACTACGAGTTCACGCTGGACAAGGGGCGGAAGAAGCCGGTGGGGACGGTGAGCCTGGAGCTGCGCAAGGCGGACCCGAAGCGCAGCCGGTTCACGCTGTATATCTACGCGGACGATAAGCGGTACGAGAAGAAGGACCGGAACACGAACGAGCCTTTGCAGTTCTACAGCGGGCGGACGCCGATGCTGTTCGAGATCGTGGTGAACAACATCAACTCGAAGAACCAGGTATCGGGGTATTTGTCGACGCCGAAGAACGCGCCGGCACCGGCGCCGGCGCCGACGGGGCAATAGCTTGGGAGCGAGTCAGCAAGTCAGCACGATTTCTGGTTGGCGGGGTATCGTTGGAGCGGTGCCCGCCATGCGAAAGATGATCTGGCGAACAGGCGCGCCCCTTCGGGGGCGCGTTGGTTTTGGTGCGAACGGGCTGGGGGATTGGCGCGTTGGGGAGGAGGCGCTTTGCTTCAGCGGTCGGTGATGGACTGCGGGGTCAGGTGCAGCGGGGGCTGGTAGCGGAAGGTGAAGGCGAGGTCGATGGCCTTGCGGGCGTCCCATTGCTGCTTGTCGACGCGGAAGGCCGCGACCATGGTTCCTTCGAGGGTCTGGCCGGGGTTGATGAAGGCTTGAAGAGGGAGCGCGGGTCCGTGGGGCACGGGCACGTTGCCATAGACCGAAAAGATGCGGTCGTACTCGGAGGGGCTGGCCGCGTAAGCGGTGTGGACGCTTCCGTCGGGTAGAGTGAGATTGATCATGGAGCTGGTGAGGAAGAGCGGGCCCTTGGTCTGGTTGTGAATGCGGACGTCGGCGAAGACGAGCATCTGGTCGAAGGATTCGCTGGGGACGCGGGCGCCGCTGGCGTCGAAGCCGGAGGTTTCTGCGTGGTGGGGCCAGGCCCAGACGCCGACGACCTCTCCGGTGGCGGGGGCGGGCTTGCGGCCGGCGATCACATAGGCGGCGATGGCCGCGGTGACAAGGATGGTGGCGGCGATGGCGGCTACGAGGATATGGCTGGTCCCGCGGGTGAAGGACTCGCCGCGGGCGGCGTCATCGGTTTGCTCGTAGTCCTGCTGCAAAAGGCTCATGAAGACCTCCAGCCGGTTGCGGTTATCTTAGCGCCGATGGGATGGCGGGGGCCAGCGAAAGTGTCAGATGCGGCCGGCGGCGCGGAGGGCGCCGATTTCTTCGTCGTTGAAGACGCGGGAGCGGATGAGGAAGCGGAGGCCTTCGGGGCTGTCGAGGGAGAACTGGCCGCCGCGGCCGGGGACGACGTCGAGGGTGAGCTGGGTGTGCTTCCAGTACTCGAACTGGCTTTTGCTCATGTAGAAGGGCTCGCCGTCGACCTCGCCGAGCTGGACGTCGGCGTCGCCGATGAGGAACTCGCCGCGGGGAAAGCACATGGGGGAGCTGCCGTCGCAGCAGCCGCCGGACTGATGGAACATGAGCGGGCCGTGCTTCTGGCGCAGGACACGGATGAGATGGACGGCGAGGTCGGTGGCGAGGACCTGCTGCGGCACAGTGGGCGGCGGGATGGTTTGCGGGTCGGTCATGGGGCGCCGGAAAGCGGAGTTAGCGGGGTTAGCGGTGTTAGCGGAGCCAGGTCACTGACCGCATGATTTTGTGCAGTCCCACCCATTCCGCGGTGAAGCTGCGGAATGGATGGGGCACTCATATTGGTACAACTTCGAGCGGTCAAAGGCCTCGTTAGCAAGTTAGCGAGTCACATTTGAGTAATCCCGGGTCTCAGAATCGAGACCCGGGGCACCCAGAGTTTTGTTGGCCCCGGCGGCCACTTAGAAGAAGCCGAGGGCTTTGGGGCTGTAGCTGACCAGTAAGTTCTTGGTCTGCTGGTAGTGGTCGAGCATCATGGAGTGGGTTTCGCGGCCGATGCCGGACTGCTTGTATCCGCCGAAGGCTGCGTGGGCGGGATAGGCGTGGTAGCAGTTGATCCACACGCGGCCGGCCTGGATGCCGCGGCCGAGACGATGGCAGCGGTTCACGTCGCGGGTCCAGAGACCGGCACCGAGGCCGTAGAGGGTGTCGTTGGCGATCTTGAGGGCGTCCTCTTCGGTCTTGAAGGTGGTGACGGAGACGACGGGGCCGAAGATCTCTTCCTGGAAGATTCTCATGCGGTTGTGGCCGCGGAAGACGGTGGGCTCGACATAGTAGCCCTCTTCGAGCTCTCCACCCAAGTGCGCGCGTTTGCCGCCGATCAGCAGTTCCGCGCCTTCCTTGTGGCCGATGTCGATGTAGCTGAGGATCTTCTCCAACTGTTCGGTAGAGACCTGGGCGCCGATCATGGTGTCGGCGTCGAGGGGGTTGGCCTGCTTGATGGCGGCGACGCGCTTGAGGGCGCGCTCCATGAAGCGGTCGTAGATGCTCTCCTGGATAAGGGCGCGGCTGGGGCAGGTGCAGACCTCGCCCTGGTTGAGGGCGAACATGGCGAAGCCTTCGAGGGCCTTGTCGAAGAAGTCGTCGTCTTCCTGGAGGACATCCTCGAAGAAGATGTTGGGGGATTTTCCGCCGAGCTCGAGGGTGACGGGGATGAGGTTCTGGCTGGCGTACTGCATGATGAGGCGGCCGGTGGTGGTTTCGCCGGTAAAGGCAATCTTGGCCACGCGGGAGCTGGAGGCGAGGGGCTTGCCGGCTTCGAGTCCGAAGCCGTTGACGATGTTGAGGACGCCTGGAGGGAGCAGGTCGCCGACGAGCTCGGCCCAGACGAGGATGCTGGCGGGGGTTTGCTCGGCGGGCTTGAGGACGACACAGTTGCCGGCGGCGAGCGCGGGGGCGAGCTTCCAGGCGGCCATCAGGATGGGGAAGTTCCAGGGGATGATCTGGCCGACGACGCCGAGGGGCTCATGGAAGTGATAGGCGACGGTGTCGCGGTCGATTTCGGAGACGGTGCCTTCCTGGGCGCGGATGCAGCCGGCGAAGTAGCGGTAGTGATCGACGGCCAGGGGGATGTCGGCGGCCATGGTTTCGCGGATGGGCTTGCCGTTGTCCCAGGTTTCGGCGTGGGCGAGGATGTCGAGGTTGTCCTCCATGCGCTGGGCGATCTGGTTGAGGATGAGGGCGCGGTGGGTGGGACTGGTGTGGCCCCAGGACTCGCGCGCGGCATGGGCGGCGTCGAGGGCGCGGTCGATGTCCTGCGCGTTGGAGCGGGGGACTTCACAGAAGACTTTGCCGGTGATGGGGGTGACGTTGTCGAAGTACTGCCCGGAGGCGGGTTCGACCCACTTGCCGCCGATGTAGTTGCCGTAGCGGCGGTGGAAGCTGACGCGATCGCTGAGTTTGCCGGGGTGAATCGCGGTGGTTGCAGCCATAGAGGTGTCCTCCTTGGGGACGATGGGCCGCTCGGGTTCGAGGCGCGGCGATCCGGCAGGGCGGCTTTGGCGGGAGAAGACCGCAGAGGAGCGCCCGCGTGGAGCGCAGAGTGCGGAGCCGTTCATCCGGAGGGCCGCGCAAGGGAACGCGGCGGATGAATCATACACCTCGGCGGGTGTGCATGGGCAAGGGGCGGATTTGGCGGGATCGAAAGGGACGGATGGGGAACGGGAAAGCGCACGGAGATGGAGATTGAGGGCGGGGGACAGGCGCGCCGTGCGGGCGAGGAGTAAGGGCAGATATAATCCGAGGCAGCCGCCAGGGGACGATGCGGCGACTGCTCAAGACGGTCCGCACACGAGAGGCCGCAGACAAAACAAGTGCGGGCGGAATCCACCCGATACCAGCGAAAGCCAATGCGGATACGCGCGGGGCGCCAGTGCCGGACTTGCCGAGATGAGGCAGGCCGGGACTGAGCTTCATGGGCCTGGCGCGGCAGCCGCATGGGAGAGCGGGAGTGCGTTGTTTTTTGGTTTTTTTGTTGATGGCGGCGCCGGTTGCGGCGCAGCAGGGGAAAGCGCCGGCGACACTGCTGATCGATGGAGGGAGCCTGGCCCAGATTAGAGCGAAGGCTCCGGCGGCAATTGTGGACGCGGTGCGGAGTGAGGCGGACAGGGCGTTGAGCGCGGGGCCGTTCAGCGTGATGGACAAGAAGGCGACGCCGCCGAGCGGCGACAAACACGATTACATGAGCTACGGGCCCTACTGGTGGCCGAACCCGGCGACCAAGAACGGGCTGCCGTATATCCGCAGAGACGGCGAAGTAAACCCGGACCGGTACGCGGTTTCGGACGACCGCGAGTTCAACGAATTGGCGGGGGCGGTTCACGCGCTGGGGCTGGGGTACTACTTTAGCGGCGATGAGGGGTACGCGAAGCGGGGCGCGATGCTGGTGCGGACGTGGTTTCTGGATGCGGCGACACGGATGAACCCGAATTTAGATTACGCGCAGGGAATTCCGGGGATCGTGACGGGACGAGGCACGGGCATTATCGACTTGCACGAGATGCCGGAGCTGCTGGACGGGATTACGCTGATGGCGAGCTCGGGTGCGCTGACGGCACAGGAGCAGGCGGGATTGAAGGCGTGGTTTACGGAGTATCTGCACTGGCTGGAGACGAGCAAGAACGGAGGCGACGAGCGGGACGCCAGGAACAACCACGGGAACTGGTACGATGTGCAGGCGGTGGGCGTGGCGCTGTTCCTGGGAGACGAGACGCTGGCGCGCGAGACGGCGGAGACGGCCGAGACGAAGCGGATTGCGTCGGAGATCGAGGCGGACGGGAGCGAACCGCGGGAGCTGGTGCGGACCAAGTCGTTCTCCTACTCGGCCTTTGCGCTGGATGCGACGATGCGGCTGGCGGAAGAGGCGGAGCATGTGGGAGTGGACTTGTGGAGTTATCAGGCGCCGGACGGGGCTTCGCTGCGTACGGCGCTCGAGTACCTGCTGCCGTACGCCGCGGGCACGAAGAAGTGGACACACAAAGCGATTAACGGCGAGGACCCGAATGAGCTGACGGAGCCGCTGGCGTATGCGGCGATTCACTATCGCGATGCGGCGTACCTGGCGGATGCGGAGAGGTTCGGAAAGCGGCGGCAGGTGGATACGCTGCTACTGGAGGAAGAGGCAAGGCTGGAACTGGCCGGGCATTGAGCCAGGCGCCGGCGGCGAGCCAGAAAAGGATGAGGGCGATGAAGTCGGCGTGGCGGCGTTGGGCTCTGCTGGCTGCTGTACTGGCGGCGGCGCGTGGATGGGGGCTTCGACTGGGGCGGCGGGCGCGAAGGAGCCGGTGTTCAACGTGGCCGATTACGGAGGGCACGCGGACGGCGGAAGAAGTGACCGAGGGCGGACGATAGCGGGGAGCGGCGACCGCTTACCGGGGAGCTGCGGCGGAAAAGGAGAGATCGAATATGCGCGCAGGGATGGTTCTGCTTGCGGGGATGCTGGTCACGGCGTGCGCGGCCAGAGCGCAGGAGACGCAGTGGACGGTTGTGAATGCGTCGCCCAATCCGAAGGACGATACGAAGGCGAACAGCGCGGCGGTTCCCGACGTGTACGCGCTGACCGGACATTTCGACAGGATCGTCGTGCTGCGATTCAAGTACAAGACCGACCTGCTGGCGGGGCTCGAGAAGATGGTGAAGCAGGAAAACATTCGCAACGGAGTGATCCTGGCGGGGATCGGGTCGGTGCGGGGGTACGAGGTGCACCAGGTAAGCAATCGCGTGTTTCCTTCGCACGATACGTTTGAGAGGAATCCGACGCAGCCGGCCGATCTGGTGAGCATGAACGGCTACATCATCGACGGGAGAATTCACGCGCACATGACGCTGGCGACGCCGGACAAAGTGGTCGCGGGGCACCTGGAGCCGGGGACGCAGGTGTTTACCTTTGCGGATGTGACGATTGGGGTGATGAACGGGACCGACTTATCGAGGATTGACGATAAGACGTATCGATGAGCTCGCCAGGACTCTGACCGCATGATTTTGTACATTCCCACCCATTCCGCGGTGAAGCTGCGGAATGGATGGGGCACCCAGTGAGGTAGAAATACAAGCGGCCAAAGACCTAGCGAGTTAGCGAGTTGGCGAGTTGGCAAGTTAGCGAGTTAGTAAGTTAGCGGGGCTGCCGCAGCAGTGTTTGAACTTTTTGCCGCTGCCGCACGGGCAGGGGCCGTTGCGGCCGGTTTTCAGAGCCGCTGCGCTTGCGTCCTGCGCGGCGGCCCACTGCATGACGTTGGCCGGGGCGCGCTGGGCCGCCAGCTCGGCGGCCATGAAGCGCATGTAGGGATCGACGTGATGGAAGAACATCTTGTAGCCGGCGCAGAGGTAGTTGAGGCCCGGGTCGCCGTCGGGCGTGACGGCGAAGCGGTGCTTGGGGCACTCGCCGTTGCAGGCGAAGCGGACGTCGCACTCGCGACAGTAGCGGGGAAGGCTGGACTGCTTGGCTTCACCAAAGCGCTGCTGCTGAGAGGATGAGACGAGCGAGGCGAGGGGCGCGTCCATGATGTTGCCCAGGCGGTTCCCGGGATAGACGAAGTGGTCGCAGGAGTAGAGGTCGCCCGAGTGCTCGATGGCGAGGGCGGCGCCGCAGGTGGGGCGGAAGACGCAGAGGCTGGCTTCAAGGCCGGACCACATCTCGAGGCTGACGTCGAAGAGCTGGACGAAGACGCGGCCGACGTCGCGACGGACCCACTCGTCGAAGATGGCGCAGAGAAAGCGGCCGAACTGGCGGGGCTGGACGGACCAGGGGGCGACCTGCGCGGCGCCGGAGAAGTCAGGCGAGATGAGGCGCAGGCCGTCGCTGGCGGCGGCGTGCGCGATGCGTTCGACGACGGGAATGAACTGCATGTAACCGCTGCCCGCGTCACGCAGGAAGCGATAAACCTCGAGAGGCGCGTCGGCGTTGGCGCGATGGACGGTGGTGAGGGTGTTGAAGTCGACGCCGTTGCGCTTCAGAGTCTCAATCCCGCGCAGGACGCGGTCGAAGGTGGGCTGGCCGCCCTTGTCGACGCGGTATGCGTCGTGGAGGGCGCGGGGGCCGTCGATGGAGATGCCGACGAGGAAGCGGTTCTCGCGAAGGAACGCGGCCCAGGCATCGTTGAGAAGAACGCCGTTGGTCTGGAGAGCGTTGGAGATGCGTTTGCCGTTGGCGTACTTGTGCTCGAGCTCGACGACGCGGCGGAAGTAATCGACGCCGAGGAGCGTGGGCTCGCCGCCCTGCCAGGCGAAGCTGATCTCGGGCGAGTCGTGGGATTCGATGTACTGGCGGATGTAGGACTCGAGGACCTCGTCGCGCATGGCCCACCGGGAGACCTGCGGGTAGAGAGTCTCTTTTTCGAGATAGAAGCAGTATTTGCAATCGAGATTGCAGATGGGGCCGATGGGCTTGGCGAGGACGTGGAAGTCGGGAAGGCTCATGGTGTCGAGGCCGCGGGAGCGGGCCGGGAGGCGCTGCCGATGTGGCCCTCCTTTACGTCGGGAAGCAGGCGGGGCAGGGCTTGAAGGTGCAACCTGCGGCTGAAAAGAACGGCGCGCTGACCCCGATCGGGCGGGTGCTCTGCAACACCCTCATTGGACCACATGGACGAGTGTCTGGCAAACAGGGTGCGGGTTTTCTGCGGGTGCTTTCTATTGTGCAGATCCGATTTTTGGCAGCGATGAGCGCGGGCGACGATTCACTGCAAGGAGGCTCTAAAATTTACAAACTCCCGCCTGAATGCTGGTATGATCGTTGGCAATCAGGTTTGAAGTTACGGCTCGCAATTGTAGAGCGAGGCTCCCCCTCAATGGATACATTGTCTGGTCTGGTCGCGGTGGTAACCGGGGCAGGAAGCGGCATCGGCGCGGCGCTGGCGGCTGAGTTCGCCCGGCAGGGCTGCAGGGTTGCGCTTGCGGATATCTCCAGCGCGAGTCTCGAAGCTCAGTGCGAGCGGCTGCGCGGGCAGGGCGGAGATGTGATCGGGATCGAAGCCGATGTGGCGGATCAGGGGAGCGTTGAGTCGCTGGCCGAGGCCGTTCAGAGTCAATTGGGGGCGGTGCACATCGTCTGCAACAACGCCGGGGTTCTGGCCACAGGCCCGCTGCTGAGCACGGCGGACGAGGTCTGGCGCAAGGTAATGGACGTCAATTTCTGGGGCGTGGTGAACGGCATCCGGGCGTTCGTTCCGCGGCTCATCCGCCAGGGGCAGGGCGGCTATATTCTGAATACCGCTTCGCTCGCGGGCCTGCAGGGAGTGGGCGGGCTGGGCGTGTATTGCGCCTCGAAGTTTGCCGTGGTGGGGCTTTCGGAGTCTCTGCGCAAGGAGTTGAAGCCGTTCGGCATTGGCGTGGGCGTGCTTTGCCCCATGGTGGTCGATACGCGCATTGCCGATCGTGCGGGAGAGGCCAGCGGAGAGCAGAGCGGGAAGGTGCTCGACCACGTGCCGCAGCTGAAGCTCGGCACAGTGAAGACTCCGGAGTATGTAGCGGCACAGGCGGCGAAGGCGATTCTGGCCGGGCAGTTTTATATCTTTACGCACGACGAAGAGCGCGGCATTTTGCGGGAACGCGCGGAGAGATTCGAAAGCGCATGCGACTGGCTGGATGCAACCAACTCCAACGCCCCAAACGAATCGGTAGTCGAGGTGTAATGCGATGAGCACAGCAGCGATCCAAACGCAATCGTTCAAGGTTTCCAGGATCAGGCCGGAGTTCGGCTCCCTGGTTGAAGCCAATCCGGGCTCCGGGCTGCCGGATGCGGCTGCCGTTATGCACCTGTTCGCCGGGGAGGGCGCGCTGCTTCTGCGCGGATTTCCCTTCGACCTGGATGCTTTTGTGGCGTTCACCGACCGGTGCTGCAAGAGCTTTTCGACTTATGTCGGAGGGGGAATTCGATTTCGCGCGTTGAACCGGGAGTCGCTGGGGGCCGGGGGCACGGTGATGACGACGACCGGCAGCACGCAGGCGTTTCCCATTCCGCTGCACGGCGAGATGTATTACCAGAAGCTGCGGCCCGACATGCTGCTGTTCTATTGCCAGCAGGCGCCGGCGGAGCACGGCCAGACCGTGCTGGCGGACGGCAGAGCGATCTTCGAGCAGCTTTCGAAGGAGACGCAGTCGTTGCTGCGCGGGCGGCGGTTGCGCTACATCCGGGAGCTGGCGGCCGCGGACTGGGCTACCTCGTTCATGACGGAAGATCCGGCGGAGCTGAAGCGGATTTGCGAGGACAACGAGTTGACCCTGGAGCTGAGGGAGGATGGTTCGGCGCGCATCGAGTATGTGGCGCCAGCGGTGTTTGCGACGGACGATGGGCGTGAGGCGTTCATCAACTCTTCGATTCTGCTGTGGCATTTTGAGCGGGCGGTGTTTTCAGGCGCGGCCGCGGCTACGCTGGGAAGCGCTGCACCGGACCGGCCGCCCCTGGTGGTTCGATTCGAGGATGGATCGGAGATCCCGGAATCCATGATGCGGGAGATCGATGAGGCCGCCGATCCGCTGACCTTCAAGGTCAAGTGGCAGGTTGGCGATGTGGTGATGGTTGACAATCGCAAGATCATGCACGGCAGGCGCAAGACCGTGGGCGCCGACCGGCAGATCCTGGTGCGCCTGGGGAATCTGGCGTAGTTCCGGCGCCGGCCTGGCTGCGATGTTCGACGGGAGATGATGCCGCGGGATTATTCCTTGGTGGATTTCGGCGTCTTTCGTTGAGCGAGAGCGCGATTGGGAGCCTTGCGGGTTCTGGCTGCGGGCGGCGCTGCAGTGGCGGGCGAGGCGCTCGTTGCAGGCGGAACGATCGAAGTGGCGGGGGCCTTCGAAGCGGGCGGGACTGCGGCTGCGGATCTCGTCTTGGGAGCAGGTTGGGATTTTGCCGGGGCCTTTGCCGGTTGATGTTCAGCGGCGGGCTGGACTTTTGCGGCGGGCAGGGGTTTTCCCGGCGACGGAGTCTTTGCCCGAGATTGAATCCTGGGTTTGGGATGAACTGCCGGCTGGATGACCGGTGCGGCAATTGATTGCGCAACGACCGGAGGCTGCTCCGGTTCAGGCGGTAGTGGTGCGGGTTGTTCGGGCTGGGATTGCTCCGGTTCCGGTTCGGGTTCCTGCGGCCGAGCTAACCCGGGCTTAGTTTCTATTGATTCGGATTCAGTTTCTCCTGCTTCTGGCTCAGCGGGTGGAATGTGTACTAACTCCGACGCTGACGGAGTTGGCGCCGGCGCGGGTTCCTCCGGCTCAGGTTCCGCTGGCTCAGGTTCCACTGGAGCGGCCGCCGTGGACGCAGCCGGTTCGGATTCCTGTCCGGATTCCTTCGAAGTCTCTCCGGTCTGAATGCGCCAGAGGGTGGCGTACAGGCCGTTCGCCTGGATCAGCTCGTCGTGGCGTCCCTGCTCGATGACGCGGCCGTCGTCCATGACATAGATTACGTCGGCATTGCGCACGGTGGAGAGGCGATGGGCGATGAGAACGATGGTGCGGCCGTGCGCCGCTTCCTTCAGGGAGGACTGGATCGAGGCTTCGGTTTCGAAGTCGACCGCCGAGGTGGCTTCGTCGAAGAGCAGGATGGACCGGTCGGATAACACGGCGCGCGCGATCGCGATCCTTTGCTGCTGGCCGCCGGAGAGCTGGACCCCGCGCTCGCTGAGCACAGTGTCGTAGCCGTTGGGGAGCTGCTCGATGAAGGTGTCGGCGCGCGCGACCCGCGCGGCTTCGCGAACCTCCTCGGCGGAGGCATCGGGTTTGGCGTAGGCGATGTTCTCGCGGACGGTTCCCCCGAAGAGGAAGGTACTTTGGGGCACGAGCGCGAGATGGCTGCGCAGGGAGTCGAGCTGCAGGTCGCGGGTAGCGATGCCGCCGATGCGAATGGAACCGCCGGTTGGATCGTAGAAGCGCAGCAGCAGTTTGAGGGCCGTGGTTTTGCCGGCGCCGGTGGGGCCGACCAGCGCAGAGGTCTTTCCGCCCGGAAAGGTCATGCTGACGCCGCAAAGCACGGGCGTGCCGGCGACGTATTCGTAATGGACGTTGTCGAAGACGATGTCGCTCTTGGCGGCTTGCTGGGAGAGGGTTCCGGAGCCGCTCGCGACGAGGGGCTTGCGCTCCAGGATGCTGATGACGCGCTTCATGGAGACGCTGGCGCGCTGATACTGCTCGATGGACATTCCCAGGCGTCCGAGCGCGGCCAGAAGGCGCAGCGATGCGAGGCCCATCGAGTTATAGGCGCCCGTCTCGACTTCTCCGCGGGAGACGAGGATGCCGCCCCAGGTGAGTGTGCTGAGGAAGCCGGCGCCGACGGCCAACTGGATGGCGGGAGTATAGAAGGCACTTACATTGGCGGTGCTGCGGGTGCTTTCCGCCCATTTATCGCCGGCCAGCGCCACGCGCGCGGCTTCGTTCTCCTGCTGCGTGAAGCTGGCGATGGTGGCCATCCCGGTCATGTTGCCGTGGAGGATTTCCATCAGCCGCGACTCATCCTTTCCCATGCGCTCGTAGCGCTTGAGGATGGCCTTGAGCAGTCCGCGCGAGACGAGATAGATGAGCGGCCCGACCGCGATGTGCACGAGCGCCAGGGCCGGCGAGGAGACGAACAGCGTGGAAAGGACGATGACGCAATTGGCGGCGATGGTGACGATGGGATCGACGCCCTGGGCGATGAATTTGCCGATGCGCGAGAGATCGCCTTCGAGCAGGGACATCCAGGCCGAGACCGGCCGCTCCTCGATGATGGCGAGATCGAGGATCTGCAGATGACGGTAAATCTGATTGCGGAGATCGTTCTGGACGGCGATTGCCAGGCGCTCGGAGGACAAGGTGTGGAGATAGCCGAGGAAGGAATCGAGAATCCAAACGGCAGAGGCGGCGAGGCCGAGAAACGATAACTGGGAGGGCACGGTTGGGAAGCCAAGCTTCCCGATGACCGAGTTCGAGCCGCGGGTGAGGACATCGACGCCTGCTCCGATCATGGCCGGAGGCGCGGCTTCGAACATGCGGTCGGCGAATGCAGTGCCGAGGGCGCCGGCGATGAGACCCGAGTGCTGCGGGCTGTGGTTGAGAAAGCTGATGAAGGGGTTTTCGCCCGGGGCGGGCGACCATGGCCGATAGGTGAGATCCGCCTCGCCGCGATGCTCGACGGCATCCTCGAGGTGCGTGTTCACCATCTGAATGACTTCAGATGAATCGAGAGATGGGGCGTAGGTAACGAGGATGCCGCCCGTCACCGGATTGGCGGCGCAGGAGTAGATTCCGGATGCGGCCTGGAGCCTGGTCTGAAGGACGGACCCGAGGTGGGCATCGCCGACGAGGGAAGGGGCTTCAAGACGAAGCCGTCCCGGTATGGACGAACGTATGCGGAGAAACACCAATCCTGCTCTCTCAGGAAGAGGATTGCGCACTACCCGGTGGTGCGCCCGGAACAGCGGAGTGAGAGCGGCCGCGCTTCAAGCAATTACGCCGAAACCGCATTCGAGTGGCTTTTGACTTGAGGGGAAAAGCCACTCGACCGTGCTGGTTCGGTGAAGAACAGAAGCGATACCGCTATAGCCGGAGACGGCTCAGGCGATGCCGACCTTTGCCTTGACGGCGGCGAGATCGTCGCGCAGCGCCCTCAGCTCGCTGAGAAACGCATCGCTGGACGGGGACGAACCAGCCGACTTGGGCGCCGCCGCCGCATTGCGGGCACGGGCCAACTCGGTCGATGCACGGCCCCAGGCATCCTGCGCAACCGAGGCCGCGCCCTGGCTCAGTTTGAAGGTGGAAACGAGCATGGGATGAACGAGCGAAGGACCGACAACCGAAGCGGCAGCACCGACAGCGAAGCTTGTCCAACTCATCCTGCGCAAGAGGAACTTGAGGAGAAGCATAGGCTCACCTATCCTTTCCGAATTGGAATGATCTTTTGGAATGACCGATCAAGAAGTTAGTTGATGGTCAGGTGGTGGTCGGGCGAGGGCTGTTGACCGCCATCGCGAAGTCGTTCTGCGTCTCTTAGACTCGACGCTTCGGCGAAGATGTCCTGTACATCTTCGAGCGTCCTGGCGCAACCACGCAGCGCAAGCTTGCTTGCAGTCTCAAGCCTGGCTTCTGACTGGACGACGATCCACGCAGCGGTACGGCACAGCAGATTACGGTTGCTCAGAACGAACAACCCCGCCGCCGAACCCAGGAGAAAACTGAACATTCTCTTATCGACCCTAGAAGCCGAGTCTAGCAGTTGCCTAATTCGTGGTCAACAGAATACTAGCACCCGGTTGATGAATTTCTGAAACTCGAATAACTCGAATTGCGACGCGCCGCTAATCGGCGGATGGCTTACGAATCTCCACGGCATAACCCAACGCCATCAGTCCGCGTTCGGGCCGGTAAATCTGAGAGTAATCGAGAAGACCGGCCTCGCGGAGAAACTCCGTGACCTCGGGTACGGTGAACTTTTCCTTGGTTACCGACTCACCCAGGCCGGGATCTTCCCGGGCGCCGAGGCGTTTGAGTTCGGCATTGGCTTCGGCGCGGCGGCGGTTGAACTCCTCGAGCGCTTCGGGAGCGGGATCGCGCCGGACGTCGTGAATCATGGCGATCCCTCCGGGTTTGAGGACCCGGAAGATCTCGCGGAAGGCCTTGGGCCGATCCTGCCAGTGGTGAATGGTGGAGCGGCTTACGAGGACGTCGGCAAATTCGGAGGGCAGTTTCATGCAGTGCACGTCGTCGACCATCAGGTCGACTCGATCGGCAAAGCCCTCGGCCGCCACCGTGAGGCGAGCCCGTTCGATCATCGACGCGTCGACGTCGGTTCCGACCAGCTTGAGGCCTTCGAGGGCTTTTATGCGGGCGAGATAGACGAGGAAGCGCGCAGTTCCGGTGCCGACGTCGAGCATGGTGGCTCCGGGCATGCGGGGCATGGCCTCCTCGATGACGCGCATGCCGAGAATATTGTCGAAGGGGCCTACGTAGTGCGCGGTGTAGTGGTCGTAGACGTCGGGGCTGTAACGGACGTGCGCCTGGTTCAGGACCACCGAATTATCTGCTGAGTTGATTTCCATTGCCGCCTCCTGCTACTTTGCTTTGACCGCTGCCACGGCGCTTGCGAGCAGCGCTTCTTCATTTTGCCATTCGCTCTTGCTCGCGGCTTTGGCGAATTCCACGACGCGCTCGATCTCTTCGCGCTCGAGGCGGATGCCCATGGCGCCCAGCTTCTCAGAGAACGCCGCGCGCCCGCTATGCTTGCCCAGCACCAGCCTGATCCCCGGCGCGCCGACCTGTTCGGGCCGGAAGGGCAGATAAGTATCGGGGTGCTTGAGCAGACCGTCCTGATGAATTCCGGCCTCGGTTTCGAAGACGTTGCGGCCGACGACGGCCTTGTTGGCGGCGATGGGAATGCCGCATAGCCGGGAGACGGTTTGGCCGAGGCGCCAAAGATTCTCGGTGACGATGTTGGTGCGGATGCCGAGCTCGGGCCCGTGGAGAGCGATGGCCATGGCAACTTCTTCGAGGGGCGTGTTGCCGGCGCGCTCGCCGATGCCATTCACGGTGCACTGGGCGATGGGGATTCCGAGGCGCAGGGCGGCGAGCGTATTTGCGGTCGCCAGTCCCAGGTCGTTGTGAAAGTGCACGGCGACGGCGGCCTTGCCGATGTTGGGAACCTGGTCCTGAATCCTGCGCAGCTGGTCTTTCACGCCCTCGGGGGTCAGGACGCCGACGGTATCGGGAAAGCCGATGACGCAGGCGCCGGCGTCGATGGCCTCGCGATAGATGGCGCAGAGGACTTCCGGCTCGGTGCGGCTCGCGTCCTCGGGACTGAAGGCGACGATGTCGAAGTTCGTGCGGGCGTATTCAATGGAATCCCGGACGATAGAGAGGATCTGCGCCACCGACATGCGCAGTTTGTACTCGCGATGCAGGGGGCTGGTCGCGATGAACAGGCTTACCGAGCGCTTGTTGCGCGGGCATTCGGAAAGGCTCTCCCAGGCGCGGTCGATGTCGGAGTGCACGGTCCGGCAGAGGGCGGAGATGCCGGGGGCAAGATTGGCCGCGACGATCTTGCGAATGGACTCGACCTCGGACGCTCCGCAGGCGGGGAAGCCCGCATCGATGGAGCTCACGCCGGCTTCGCCGAGGAGGCGGGCGATGGCAAGCTTGGAGTCAGGATCGAGCGCGGCGCCCGGCATCTGTTCGCCGTCGCGCAGGGTGGTATCGCTCAAGTGAACAAGGCGGAGCTTGGGGGGTGTCTCCGGCATTGCTTCATCCCCTTGGAATGCGTGAAGTTTCGATCGGCTTGAGAGGGCGAGTTTGCCCGAAACAGAATGATGATAGCATCAGACTGCAATCGCGTGGCAATCCATGACCGAGTAATTCAACCAGCAGCAGTACGGATGAAGAAAGGGACAGATATGCGCGCCTTCCTGATGTGGCGGCTGAGTGCGGGGACCGCGGAGCGGCGGCCGCCGGAGAGGATTCTGCGCAAGAGCAAGAGTTTTCTGGGGCCGATGTTCGGGGCCGGGTTAACAATCAGGGACGAGTCGAATGAGGCAGTGAATCTCATCGTCGCCGACCAGCCGGTTCTGAGTTGCCATCTCGAGTTTGCCCAGGAAGACGAACTGACGCAGGCGCTGGCGATCGATTATCCGCTGAATGCACGCGTGGCGATGGCGTCTCGCGCGCCTCTTCACCCGGCGTCGCTGCTGCCGAGGCTGTGCCGCGAGCTGGAACGCTCGCCCGAATCGCTTTTGCGGGAGCTGGCCCCGCCGTTTTCGCTGATCTGGTTCAGCAAGCGGAATGAGCGGGCGAAGTTGCAGGTGGATGGGCTGGGGCAGTCGCCCCTGTTCGAATACGATGACGGGCGGCTGTGGGCAGTGACCAACCACCTGATGTGGCTGCAGACTCTCGGGGTCGATCTTGAGCCGGTGGCGGAGGAGTGGGCAACCTGGTCGGCGGCCGGGGGATGGTTTCCCATGAGCCTGACGGGGTTTCGCAACGTGACCAGAGTGGGGCCGGGAACCCGATTTGAGATCGATGGCGCGGGCGTGCGGCGGGTTGCGTTCGACGTTCTCGAAGACTGGATTCACCCGGCGAGCAGGCCGCTCGAGGCGTGGCTGGAGTCAGGCCGGCAGTCGGTGCTGGAGATTCTGAAAGAGGTCGTGAGCGTTGCCGGAGATTTTCACGTGGG
Source organism: Occallatibacter sp. (assembly GCA_035508555.1). Classification (GTDB taxonomy): domain Bacteria; phylum Acidobacteriota; class Terriglobia; order Terriglobales; family Acidobacteriaceae; genus Telmatobacter. The sequence continues at coordinate 36,126 of DATJMU010000074.1, forward strand.
GCTGAGCGGGGGATGGGACTCGCGGGCGGTGGTGTCTTCTCTCTCGGCGGTGAAGGCGAAGTTCCGGCCGAAGGTCAAGGGCAGCCCCGGATCGAGCGACGTGGTGTGCGCGTCCGAACTGGCGCGGCGTGCCGGCCTGGATCTGATCGTGAGCCATCACTCCGAGCCGGCCGGGAACGATTGGCAGGACTCGGCGCACAGCGTTGCGCTGGCATTGCAATGGCAGGCCGGCGAGATGGACGTGGACAAGCACAAGACGCTGTTCGCGCGGGGGCGGCGGTTTTTGCCGGTGAGCATCAATATCATGGGCCAGCACGGGGAGCTGGTGCGCGGCCGGTTCTACGACAAGCCCTTGCGGGAGAATCGCATTCCTGAAGATATTCCCGACAGCGAGATCGAGGAGGCGACCGTCCGGGGTTATCTCAACCGGCTACCGCCGTTTGTGCGGCCGGGGCTGGCGGAGCGGGTCCGCGACATGTTGTTCGCAACCCTGCGCCAGGCCGACGGTTATCAGTTGCACGGGCTGGCGCGGCTGGACTTTCATTATCTGCACGAGTACACGCGGCGCAGAAACAGCGGGTCGCTGGCGGCGCAGAACGATCTTGTGGTGGCCCCGTTTTTGAATCCGGAGATCATCCGGTGCTGCTTCGCATCTTCGCCGGAAGACAAGGCGCATCTCAAGTTCCACCGCTATATGATCGAGCGGAATGAGCCGGGATGGATCGATGCGCCCTTCGCGCAGATGACGGCTCCGTTTGAGTTTGCGGAGGAGGCGAGGGAAGACGATCCGGTGCGGGCCGCGGAGGCGTTCTTTGTACGAACGGTGCGCGACAGCCGGTACTTCGATGCCGTGAACTGGTGGAAGACGGAGGGCGCGCCGCTGCTGGAGGACGCGATGGGGGCGGAGGGATTTCTGGCCGAGGTCTTTGAGCCGCCGGCGATGCGGCGCATGGGAACGGCGGCTCCCGATGAGATTGTGGTACTGGCCGCGCTGACCAAGATGATCGGGGTTGAGCAACCCGCAGCCGTGTAACGTCCTCAGGTCTTTTCCACGACGAAGTCGGGCCCCAGCCAGGTAACTCCATGGCGGGAGAGCCATGCGTCCACATTTCTCTCAATCAGCCATTCCGGCATGAGCCGGGGTTTTTTTAACAGAACGATAACTAACTCCCGTTTGTCGGGGTCGTACTGGATACCGGCTTGAAAGCCGTGGGACTCGACGGTTCCTTCGTTCCCGTCAAAATCACTGCCGAGCCGCTGCTTGAGCGCTGACTTAAGCGACTCGAAACGGGTTTGCGAGATGTTGGCAAGTTTGCGCCGCAAGTTTTCGATCCTCTACTCACAAATTATTAGAGCAGTTTTGGGGCCATTGCGGCGACGGCGATGAAGTTGAGAGGCTTTCCCGGCTGCGGCCTGTGCCGCGAGCAGATGAAAGTGTTGGTGCGGACGATTTATTTTCGAGCGGGAGGGCGAGTGAAGTTCGAATTTCAGCATTATGAATGAATTTTCTTCGATGCGTGACCGCCAACGAGTTACTAAAGCGCAGAATTTCATTGAAGCCCTTCGCGATGCCCGGTATACTGAGACTCTCCCGGGTAGCCAGGGCTGCCCGATTCCCCTGCCGCGTTTGTTTCAGAGATCAGTGTTCGGATTTTAGAACTGGGTTCGGACCACGGCCGCGAGCGATCCTCTTCGCGATAACCAGCTTGCAGACTTTGCAAACATCAACGCGATTCCCCGGTAACCGTCGTCATCTTTGAGTTATTCGACGAGCGAATCACACACGCGAGGGAGCGTGCGTCTGGGTTCACGCTGTAACTCTGCGCCTTATGGTGCACACCTGCAGGGTGAGATTTATGGCATTGCACGATTACGACCTGTCCATCGCAATCGCGGGCATCGCGATGTGCGGGCCGGGCTTCGACAGGGCCGCAGGCTACTGGGATCAGACATTGAATCCAGAGGCGGCGGGCGCGGAAACCGCTTACACAACTCCGCATCGCGATGCGATTGCGGGCAGGCTGATTGCGGAGGCGGCGACCGATGCAAGGTGGACGGCCGACGCGGGGCTACATGCTTTCATTGCCTGCGGCGGGGCGGTTCTCGAAGGGACGGCGGGGGATTTCGGCGAACTGACGGTCAGGGCGGAGGACGGGCGGATCGCGGCCTTCGAGGGACTGGGCGCGGCGGTGTTCTCGTTGCAGACGGGGCGCACGCGCGCGGTGGTGGCCGGATGCGTGGACCCGGCGACGGGTTCAGGGGTGGCGCTTGCGCTGAAGCGGCAAAGCGATGCCGAGCGCGACGGGGATTCGATTTATGCAACGCTTGTGAGCGAGGAAGACCATTCGCCGTGCGCGGTGGCCGAGGTCTGCCTCATGCCGAATGGCGAGATGGATGAAGACGCGTGGGAGGTTTTGCGAGCCAAGCTGACCGACCCGGAACGCATCGTTCCGCACACGCGGCTGGCCATCGAAAGCTGCGATTCCGATGGCCAGGCGATGAAGAGCCTGGTCAAGATCGCGCTGGCACTGCACACCAAGATCATCCCGCCCGGAAGCGGCGGCGGGGAGCGTCTTGCGAAGGGATTTTATGGCACCGCTGAGCCCCTTCCGTGGGTTCATGGAGACCGGCGGCAGGCGCGCACGGGGGCCGTGGTGGAGTGCGGACGCGGGGAGGTGCGCATCGCCGCGGCGCTGCGCGAGTACAAGGGAGACAATCCCTGGGCTCACGGTGGGTTCGATGTCCGGAAGGGATATGAGTTATTGCTGACGGCCGCGCCGGACCGGGAAGAATTACTGAAGAAGATTGGCCGCCTGCTTGCGGAGATAGAGGCGGCTGCGGACGAGCCTGTCGAGGCGCTGTGCCGCCGCGAACGGGAGGGCGGTCTCTCCGGTGATTTCCGGCTGGCGGTGGTGGCGCGGGACGGCCGCGACCTGGCGGCGAAGCTGCGTGCGGCGCTCGAGAAGATTGCGGAGAGCAGGCGGCGGCCGCAGATTGCCGATGATGTGTTTTATTGCGAGCCGGGGGATGCGGGCGGGCCGGGCGGCAAGATGGCTTTCCTGTTTCCGGGCTTCAACTCGGAGTACCCGAGGATGTTTCAGGACCTGTGCCTTCATTATCCGGAGGTGCGGGAGTGGTTCGACTGCATGGACCTGTTTGCGGGCGTGCGGCACGGGCTGCGCCCCAGCGACCTGGTGTTTCCTCCGCCCTCGGGAATGGAACCGGGACTGCGCGAGGAGCTGGAAAAGGAGCTGAAGCTGGGAGGGCCTTCGAGCCTGGTGGCGTGCCTGGCGATGTGCGAACTGCTGCGGCGTTCCGGGGTGGAACCGGACGTGCTGGCGGGGCACAGCAACGGGGAGAACGCGGCGCTGGTTTCAGCGCGGGTGCTGGACTGCCCGACCAAGGAAGCCGTCTTCCGGATGATCAACGAGGTGACCGTTCATCTCCGCCAGGCGGGCAGCGGGCCGGAGATGGAGGGACGTTTCCTGGCCGTGAGCGGCGTGGGCGCAGAGCAGGTGAAGAGCATTGTGGAAGCCAGCGCGGGGCGGGCGTTTCTGGCGATGGACAATTGCGCGAGCCAGGTGGTTCTTTATGCGGCCACGGACGAGGCGGAGGTGGTGCGGCGCCGGGTGCTGGAGGCGGGCGGCCTTTGCTTTGTGCTGGTGGCCGAGCGGCCCTATCATACACCTCTCTTCGCGGAGCAGACGGAGGGACTGCGGCGCATTTATTCGGGCATTCCGGTGGGCAGGGAGGAGATTCCGGTTTACAGTACTGCCTCGACGGAGCGCCTGCCGGTGGAGGCGGAGCAGATTCGGTCCGTGGCGCTGTCGCAGTGGACGCAGCCGGTGCTTTTCCAGGATACGATTCGCCGTTTGTATGAAGACGGTGTGCGGATCTTCGTTGAGGTTGGCCCGGATGCGACGCTGACCGGTTTTGTAACGGAGATTCTGCGCAGGCGGAAGCATCTGGCGGTGGCGTCGAACAGCCGCAACCGGGCGGGGCTGCAGCAGTTTCAGCGCCTGCGGGGACTGCTGTTTGTGCTGGGACGGGTGCAGGCCGGCGCGAAGGCGGAGGCACAGGAGAAGCCAGCCGCGATGGCGGAGGCGCAAGTGCCCGCAGCAGCGGCGCTACCGATGCGCGCGGCGGCGCGCGGAGATGCGGCGATTCGCAGCCGGGCCCTTCAACTTCATTTTGAGCTGATGAATGAGTTCCTGGAGAGCCATGAGCGTGTATTTGCGGTGGTGGCGGCGAGGCTTGGGAACGCGGGAACTGCGAATGCAGGGTCTGTGCAGATGGGAGCGGAGCGAGCCGCGGGGGCCGTCGGGCGCGAGGCGCAGCGGGTTCTGCCGATGCTGGGCGAAGTTGTGGAGCGCGACGGGCGGCGGCTCTATGCGGAACGGTTGGTGACAATCGAGCGCGATACTTTCCTGCTGAATCACATGCTGGGCCGCTCGATCTCCAGGCGGCAGCCGGAGCTGCACGGACTGCCGATTGTGCCGTTCACGATGACGATGGAGATTATCGCCGAGGCCGCGCTGAGCTTGTGCGGTGGTCTGCGGGTGCTGTCGCTCACCGACATGCGCGGCTACCGGTGGCTGGCAGCGGATCGCGGAGCGCTGCGCATCGGGATTGACGCGGAACTGATCTCGTCGGGTATGGATGGTTCGAGCGTGCGGGTGCGGGTCTACGAGCTGGACGAAGCGCGGGAGCGGTCGCTGGCGTTTGAAGGCGTGGTGCATCTGGCGGCGGAGTATGCGGCGGCGCCTGCTCCTCTGGATATGCGTCTCCAAGACGGCAGGGCGCCGGTGATCACGCCCGAGTACTTCTTTGAAGAAGGCACGTATAACGGACGCGTGTTTCGAGGGATTGAACGGGTGCACGAGGTGGACGGGGCGAGCATCGTCGCGGAACTCGCCGTTCCGCCGGTGGACGGGTTTCTGCGCGATGTGCCAGCGCCGGGGTTCGAGGTTGCGGGGCCGCTGCTGGATTCGACCGGCCAGCTTGCGGGGTATTGGCTGGCGGAGATGCTGCGCCGGGATTTTGGAATCTTTCCATTTCAGGTGCAGGGCTACAGCCAATATGGACCTGCGCCGGGGCCCGGGGCCCGGCTGACGTGCCGCGCGACGATGGGCTTCAACGGCGTGGTGGTGAACTGCACGTTCGACTTTGTCGACGCGTCGGGCGCGGTGTGGGCGCGGATGACGGGGATGCAGCTGCGGGTCTTCAACACGGGATGGGTGAAGCGGTTTTTCACGGCCCACCGCGAGGGCGAGTATTTTTCGGAGGCGTGGGAGATGGCCGGCGCGGAGGGCCATGTGGTGCGGCGTATCGATACGCTGGAGCGGGATTTTCTGGAGCAGAGCTGGGGCATCTGGAGCCGGGCGCTGGCGCACCTGATTCTGAACCGCAACGAGCTCGATTACTGGTATAGCCTGCCGGCGAAGACACATCGGCGAACCGACTGGCTGCTGGGCAGGCTGACGGCAAAGGATGCGGTGCGGATATGGGCGCGCGAGCGGTTCGACATGGATCTGGATCCGCCGGACATCGAGGTCCTGCCTGATGAAAACGGGGCGCCGGTGGTGCGGTGCGCACCTTTGTCGATGCGGGGGATGGTTCCTTCGGTTTCAATCACGCACAGTGAGGGGGCGGCGGCCGCGGCGGTGCTGGAATCGGGGGCCGAGGTGGGAATCGATTTTGAAGCGGGGAGAAGCGGCCAGCGGCTGGCGTGGCTGGAGACCGCATTCGCTGCTTCGGAGCGGCGTTTCCTGAACGGGGACAATGCCGAGCTGCTGGCGCTGTGGTGCGCCAAGGAAGCGGCGGCCAAGGCCTGCGGGAAGGGGCTGGGCGGCCGGCCGGACCGGTGGGTGATCGAAGAGATGGCGGAGGACCGGCGATGGTGCCGGGTGCGGCATGAGGACGATTCATTCGATGTGTGTCTGCACCGGGGCGCGGGGGAATCGGCGGCGATCTGCTGCCGGTGGCGGTGCGGCGACGAGGGTGGGGATTTAGAGGAGGAAGAGCTTCATGCGGCCTACGAGAACGCAGATTGAAGACGTGGTGATCGGCATACTGACGAGCGAAGACGAGCGATGGAGCCTCGACCCGTCGAAGATCAGGCCGGAGGCGCGGCTGGTGCAGGATATCGGACTGGATTCGATCGATATTCTGCACGTGATTGCGTCGATTCAGCAGGACCTGAAACTCCGGCAGGGAGGGCCATTTCAGGATCTGCTGGTGAAGAACGAGACGCCCGTGGATGTGACGGTCAACGAGGTGATCGATTTTGTCTATGAGAATTTCGATCGCTTTACGCGGGCGCCGGATGTGCTGGTGTGAGGTCGGGTTTGCGTGCCGCGATGAAGATGCTGCTCATCAATGCCGATGATTTTGGGATGACGGAGTCTGTGACCAGCGGGATCAGCGAGTCGATGTTGCGAGGCGCGGTGACGACGACGTCGGCGATGGCGTGCGTTCCGGGATCGCTGGAGCGCGTGGCGGCGCACGCCGCCGGGCTGCAGGGAAGGATCGGGCTGCATCTTCAGCTCACGGACGGCGTTCCCTGCCGCGGGGATGTTCCTTCGCTGGTGGACGAGGAAGGGCAGTTTCCGCGGGCGTGGTGGAGCATCCGGAACCCGGCGGCGGAGGAGATTCGGCGGGAATGGCATGCGCAGATGGAGAGGATGCTTTCCTTCGGGGTGCAGCCCAGCCATATCGACACGCATCACAGCGTGCATCGCATCCCGGAGGTCTTCGAGGTCTATGCGGAGATGGCCGCGGAGTACGGACTGCCGGCGCGGACGCTGACGGCCGCGCATACGATCGAGCTGCGGCGCCGGGGAGTGCCCTGCACCGATGCGCTGGAATCGGGATGGTATGGCGAGGGCATTACTCCGGAGGGGCTGGTGGCGCGGGTGGAGCGGGCGTTTGCGGTAAGCGGACGCGGCAGCGTTGAGTTAATGTGCCATCCGGGTTATTCCGATGAGGAGCTGGGGCGCAGCTCGACCTACGTGGAAGAGAGGCAGCGCGAGCTGGGGGTTCTTTGCGATCCAGAGTTGCCGAAGCTGCTTGAACGCGCGGGAATCCTGGTGGCGCAGGCGCGCGGCGACAGGGAGTGCGAGCGATGATCAGGAATATCACCTTTGCAACCACGCCGCTGGTGGCCCATGGCCACGGCCCGCACAACTTCAAGCCGTTCTGGGGACCGGTATGCGAGCGTTTCTTCTCGAGCCCGCAGAGGCGCATTGGAGCCGTGCCGGGGCTCACGATCATGACCTGGAACAACGGGGCCGCGGGGATGGGACTGCTGGAGCGGAGCCTCGATCACCTTGGCGTTCCGTGCCGGGTTACGGGAGCGGGCATCGAGAACTGGGTGAACAGCAGGCACAAACCGCAGTTGACGGCGGAGGCGGTCGCGTCGATCGAGACGGAGTACGTGATGGGCATCGATTCGCGGGATGCGATCCTGCTGGGCGATCCTGCCGCGATTGTGCGCGAGTTCGAATCGAGGTTCGACGCGGACCTGGTGTTTTCCGCCGACCTGCTGAACTGGCCGAATCTCAAGCGCTTCAGGGCCTTTGAAAACGGGCTTGCGGGCGCGCAGGAGAGCGACTTTCGGTTCCTCAACAGCGGCGTCTGGATCGGCCGGACGGAGTTTTGCCGGAGGTTTTTCGCCGATGCTGCTGCTACGCCGCCCGCCGAGGAAGCGCCTGCGGTGGATCAGGGCATCTTCAAGACCGTGTTCCAGAGTTATTACCCGAGGGTGCAACTGGACTACCGTTGCACGATGTTTCAGAATCTCGGCTTTGTGGTGAAGCCGATTATCGAGATCTGCTGAAATGGAGATTCGAATATGCAGCCCTTCGTGTGCATCGCCATCTCTCCCATTGGTTCCGGGGATGCATCGCTGGCTCTTGCCGCCGCCGTTGCGGATGGGATCGGAGTTCTGGATTTTGAGTTCTGCCGGCCCGAAGCGCGGTCTTCGGCGATTCGCAATCTGCGGCGGCTGGTAGAGAGCGCGCCGCTGGCGTGCGGGAGCATCGGCCTGCGCATCTCCATGGCGCAGGCCGACGAGGCGGCGGATTGGCTGGAGGTGCTGCGGCAGCGGGATCACGTGGTGATTGTCTCGGCGGATTCGGCGGAGGAGTTTGAAGCCGCGCAGGAGCTGCAGGCGGCGAACCGGCGCCTGATGGCGGAATTGACTGCGGCGGACACGCTGCCGAAGATGCGCGGGCAATCGTGGTGGGACGGATTCATCGCGAAGGGGTGCGAGAGCGGCGGCTGGGTGGGAGAGGATTCGGCATTTGTGCTGGCGCAGAAGTTCGCGAGCGGCTGCACAGCGCCTTTCTATGTTCAGGGCGGCATCGGGTGCGCGAGCGCGGCGGCGTGCCGCGCCGCGGGAGCGGCCGGAGTGGTGCTGGACGACCAACTGCTGCTGATGCCGGAGTCGCCGCTGCCTGCGGCATGGCGCGCGATTCTGGAAAAGACGACGGGGCAGGATTGCACCATCGCGGGCGACAGGGTGGGCAAGCCCTGCCGGATCCTGAACAGGCCCGCGCTGAAGGGCGCCGCGAAGCTGCGGGCGCTGGCTGCAGAGACGGAGATCTCGGGCGAGACCGCGGGTTGGCCGGCCGCGGCCGCTGCGCTGATGAGCTGGGGCGATCCCGAGGAGTTTGCGTGGCCGTTGGGGCAGGCGGTTGGAGCGGCGGCGGACTTTCGCGAGCGATTTGGAACCGCCGTGCAGCTTTTCCGCGGAGTCGCGGAGGCGGCGGAACGGGGCGTGGCGACGGCGCGCTCGACTCATCCGCTGGCGCCCGGCTCGCCGCTGGCGGAGTCGCACGGGACGCGTTATCCGATTGCGCAGGGGCCGATGACGCGCGTGAGCGATACGGCCGAGTTCGCGTATGCAGTGGCGCGGGGCGGGGCACTGCCGTTCCTGGCGCTGGCGCTGATGCGCAAGGCACAGGTGGCGGCGCTGTTGAGCGAGACGAAGGCGCTCCTGGGCGGTCTCCCCTGGGGCGTGGGGATCCTGGGTTTTGCGGAGACCGATCTCCGGGCGGAGCAAATTGCGGCGGTGCGCGAGGCAAGGCCTCCGTTTGCGTTGATTGCCGGCGGACGGCCGGACCAGGCGGCGGAGCTGGAGAGCGAGGGAATCGCAACCTACATTCATGCTCCGACGCCGCAGCTGCTCAAGATGTTCATGGAGCAGGGAGCGCGGCGCTTTGTCTTCGAGGGCGCCGAATGCGGCGGGCACATTGGTCCGTTCACGAGCTTTCCTCTTTGGGATGCAGTGGTGCGCGTGGTGCTGGCCGCTCCCGCGGAGAGGCGGGAGGGAGTTCATCTGCTGTTTGCCGGCGGCATTCACGACGCGCGATCGGCGGCCATGGCGGCGGCCCTGGCGGCGCCGCTGACGCAGATGGGCGTGCGCGTGGGCGTGCTGATGGGCACGGCGTATCTCTTTACCGAGGAGATCGTGGCCAGCGGCGCGATTGTGCCGGGATTTCAGCGGTGCGCGCTCGAATGCAAGACGACGGTGGCGCTGAACGTGGGCCCAGGGCACTCGATTCGCTGCGTCGATTCGCCGTTTGCGGAGTACTTTCACGCGGAGCGGCGCAGGATGCTGGTCGAGGGAATGTCGCCGGCCCTGATCTCAGAGGAGCTGAACCGGCTTGGCCTGGGGCGCCTGCGGCTGGCTTCCAAGGGAATCGAGCGCAGCGGCGACCGGCTGCTGCCGAGCGAGGAAGAGAGACAGCAGAGCCAGGGCATGTACATGATCGGCCAGGCAGCGACGATGCACCGGAACACGTACTCGATCACCGCTCTGCACGAAGAGGTCTCGGCGGGTGGGCAGAAGCTGATCGAGGCGGAGATCTCCGTTGCGAGCCAAGAGCCGGAGATACGGCCACGGCGGCGGCCGGTGGCCATTGTGGGCATGGCGGTGCTGGCGCCGGGCGCGCAGAGTCCGCGCCGGTTCTGGCGGAACCTGCTCGATAAGGCCGATGCCATCACCGAGGTTCCTGCGGACTACTGGGACTGGCGGCTGTTCTACGACACGGACACGAAGGCGCCGGACAAGGCTTACTCGCGCTGGGGCGGATTTATGGAAGAAGTAGTGTTCGACCCGGTGCGCTTTGGGATTCCGCCCAAGTCGTTGAGGTCGATCAGTCCCGGACAACTGCTGGTTCTGGAGGCGGTGCGGCAGGCGCTGACCGATGCGGGGCTGGCGTCGGGGAATTTCGACCGGGAGAACACCTCGGTAATTCTGGGCAGCGACGGCAGCAGCATGTACCACAATCAATGCTTCGCGCGCTCGATGGTGCCGCTGTTCCTGGAGACGCCGGAGCAGGCATTCCAGCGGCTCCCGGAGTGGACCGAGGAGTCGTTTCCGGGAATTCTGAACAATGTGAGCGCGGGGCGCGTGGCCAACCGGTTCAACTTTGGAGGAACCAACTTCCTGGTGGATGCGGCGTGCGCTTCGTCGCTGAAGGCGGTGGAGCTGGCCTTCCAGGAGCTCGACGGGGGCCGCAGCAACATGGTGGTGGCCGGCGGGGTGGACGTGGCGCAGACGCCGGCTTCGTATATCGCCTTCAGCAAGACGCAGGCGCTCTCTGCACGCGGCCGGGCGCAGACATTCGACAAGGCCGCGGATGGCATTGTGACGAGCGAAGCCGTGGCTATCGTGATTCTGAAGCGGCTCGAGGACGCGAAGAGGGACGGCGATCGCATTTATGCGGTGATCGAAGGGGTATCGAGCTCAAGCGACGGCAAGGCGATGGGCCTGACCGCGCCGCGGCCGCTGGGGCAGCAACTGGCGTGCCGGCGGGCCTACCAGGCTGCGGGCATTGCTCCGCGCTCGATCGGACTCTATGAGGCGCATGGGACCGGAACGCCGGTGGGCGATGCTGCCGAACTGGAGACCATCTCCACGCTGCTGCGCGCGGACGGCGCCGCTGCGAAGAGCTGCGCGATCGGATCGCTCAAATCGCTGATCGGGCATACCAAGACGGCGGCCGGAGTGCTGGGACTGATCAAAGCGGCGCTGGCTTTGCACCACAAGACCTTGCCGCCCCATGCAGGCGTGGAGAACCCGCTCGATCCGATTCAGCAGCCGGATTCCCCGGTGTACCTGCTGAAAGATCCGCGGCCGTGGCTTGCGGAGGCCGGCCGCCCGCGGCGGGCGGCGGTGAGCGCATTTGGTTTTGGAGGCACCAATACCCACGCGGTGCTGAGGGAAGACGAAGCGACGGGCGGAAGCGCGGCCGGCGCGATGGACAGGCCCTGCGAGCTGTTTGCTTTTCGCGGCGCGGGAGCCGGGGAGCTCGAAACCGAGGTGCGGTATTTTCTGAGCGCATTGCAGTCGGGCGCGTTTCCTCACCTGACCGAGTTTGCCTATAGCTGCGCGGAGCGCGCGTGGCGGCGAAGGGACGATCCGTGGGTGGTGTGCATTGTGGCCGGCGAACGCGGGGAATTGATTGCCGCTCTGCAGACGGCGCTTGATGCGATCGGGGGCGGGCGGCGCGAGGCGCTGCCGGCGCACATCCGGATGGGACGGGAAGCGAAGAAGGCCAAGCTGGCATTTCTCTTTCCGGGCCAGGGTTCCCAGTATCCGAACATGGCGCGCGAGGTGGCTGTTTACGCGGGCGCGATGCGGTCGGTGCTGGAGAGCGCGGATCGAGGGTTTGCGGACGCGTTGCCGCGGCCGCTCAGTGAGTTCATCTACCCTCCGGGCGCATTTACGGAGAACGATGAGAGGCGGCAGCGCTCGGAGCTGGCGGCGACGGAGGTGGCCCAGCCGGGAATCGGGGCGGTGTCTTTAGGATTTTTCGAATTGCTGCGGAGGCTGGGCGTTGAGGCGGACATGGTGTGCGGGCACAGCTTCGGGGAGCTCACCGCTTTGTGCGCGGCGGGCGCTCTGGGCCGCGAGGACTTCTGGCGGCTGGCGGCGGCGCGGGGGCGGGCGATGGCCTCTGCCGGCGGCGACGGCGGGGCGATGGCGGTGATATCGGCGGAGCGCGCGCGGGTTTCCGCATGGCTGCAGGAGTGGGACGGGCTGGTGCTGGCGAATCATAATGCGCCGCTGCAGTGCGTGATTTCAGGAGAAGCGCGGCGGGTTGAAGGCGCGGTCAAGGCGCTCTCGGCACGAGGCGTTGCCTGTGTGCGGCTGAACGTGAGCGGGGCGTTTCATTCGCCGATGATGGCCAGGGCGCAGGAGCCGCTGCTGCGGGCCGTTCAGGCCTGCACGTGGGATGCGCCGCGGATTCCGGTGTATTCGACGATCTCCGGCGGTGCGCACCGACCGGATGGGACGCACATTCGCGCCCAACTCTATTCGCATCTCCTGAGCCCTGTGGAGTTCGTGGCGGCGGTGGAGGCGATGTACGGGGACGGAGCCCGGATCTTTGTCGAGTGCGGTCCGAAGAATGTGCTGACGCAACTGGTGGGGCAGATTCTGGGGCCGCGCGATCATGCCGTGATCCAGCTCGACAGATCGGGCGGATGGAAGGAGTTCCTGCAGGCGATTGCGGGGTTGATGGCGGCGGGCGTGCAGTGCGACACGGCAGCGCTGTTTGCGGGATCGCAACTGCGACTGCTCGATCTGGACGACATTGCGGCCTGCAAGCCTCCGGAGATACCGGCGACGGCATGGATCGTGAATGGCCTGATGGCGCGGCCCCGCGACGAAAAGACGCCGCAGTGGGGAGTGGAGCCGCACCTGACGGCAAAGAGCGCGGCGGAGCTACGCGGCCGCAGGGTGTCGAGGCCGGCGTCCGCGGCGGGATCGGCTGTGGCGCCTGCCGCGCGCGCGCAGGCGGCTCCCGGGCAGGAGCAGATTCTCACGGCCCTGGATGCTCACCAGGAGACGATGCGGAGGTTTCTGGCGCTGCAGGAACGGGTGCTGATGCAATTCCTGGACGCACCGGCGGCCGGCGGCGCGGCCTCACTGAACGGCAGCGAAGGAATCGAGCTGCCATTGAATGTGCGCGGGCTTGAACACAAGAACGGACACGCTCGCGGCGCCGGCGAAGGGATACGCGCGCCGGAGGTGGTTGAGCCCAGGCAAACCGCGTCCCTGGAGGTTGCGGCTGCGAAGAATGGCTTCCCTGTGCAGGGGAGGGCGCAGCTTGCGGAAGCTCTGCTTCAACTGGTCAGCGAGAGTACCGGGTATCCCAAGGATGTGGTGGGACTGGACATGGACCTGGAGGCGGAGATCGGAATCGACTCGATCAAGCGTATGGAGGTGCTGGACGCGTTTCGAAAGATCGCGCCGCCGGAGATTGCCGCAGCCATCCAGGCGAAGACGGAGACGCTGACGCGGGCCAAGACTCTGAATGCGATCGTCGACCACATCCACAAGTTCACGGAAGGGGCAGGCGCCGAGCCGGCCTTGCAAGCTTCGTCTGCGCCTGCGCCGCCGGAGATGGAGGGCGCGTCAGCCGATGATTTCAGCCAGGCTCCGCAAGCCGAAGAGGTGGAGTGGGAGTGCCCGCGCTTTATCAAGGGGGCGCGACTGGAGAGGATCGATTCGGGCGTCGAGGTCAAGCCGCGCGGGCTGTTTCTGATCACAGGACTTTCGTCCGGCATCGTCGATGGAGTGGCGGACAAGCTGGCGCGGCGGGGCGCGGTTCCGGTGCGGATCGATCTTTCGAGCCTCGAGTCGGCGGAGCAGCTGGCGGAGGCCGTGAAGAAGGCTCGGCGCGCGCATGGACCTGTACGAGGGATCGTTCACCTGGCTGGGCTGGAGGCGCAGAGCTGGCCGGAAACGCTTGGAGACTGGCGCAGGCAGACGCAGATCCAGGTCAAGAGCCTTTTCCAATTGCTGCGGACCTGCGCCGGCGATTTAGAGAGTGCGGATCGTCCGATCATCGCCGCGGCTGCGCGGGACGACAGCCGGACCGATCGGGAGTTGCGGGGACAGGGAAGCCCGATTGACGGGGCCTGCGCCGGACTGCTGCGAACGCTGGCGAAGGAATGGCCTCACGCGGTTGTAAAGAGGCTGGAATTCGACGCGGAGATGCAGACGGAGCAGATTGAAACGGCGATTGTTCGAGAGCTCCTGGCGCAGGAGGGTTCGGTTGAGGCGAGTTATGGTCCGCGCGGGCGGATGATCTTCGATGTCCATGCGGCTCCGTTGGCCGAGCGCACCCGGCTGGCCGGGGGGCCCGATTCCGATTGGGTGTGGCTGGTGACGGGAGGCGCGCGAGGAATCACGGCGGAGGTTGCGTCATCCGTGGCACGGAACGGCGGGAGGCTTCTTCTGGTGGGGAAGACGGCTTTGCCGGAGGCTGGCGCCGATGAATTTGCGGGTCTCTCCGGGCCGGCTTTGCGAGAGGCGCTTATCGCGAGAGAACGCGCCAGTGGGAAGGATGTGGTTCCGGCGGCGATCGAGGCGCGAATGCGCGGGATGCTTGCGGGGCGCGAGATTCAGCATAATCTGAGCCGTCTTCGCGATGCCGGGGCGGCAGCCGTCGAATACCATGCGGCGGACCTGCGGGACGAGCCCGCGGTGCGCGAGCTGCTTTCCTCGATCTACAGCCGTTACGGTCGCATCGATGCGGTGGTGCATGGCGCCGGAGTTATCGAAGACAAGCGAGTTGCGGACAAGGATCCCGCATCCTTTGCGCGGGTGTTCGACACCAAGGCCGACAGCGCTTATCTGCTGGCGCAACATCTGCGGCTGGACGCGCTGAAGCTGATGGTCTTCTTTGGCTCGATCGCCGGGGCGTTCGGCAATGCGGGCCAGTGCGACTACGCCGCAGCGAACGAACTGCTGAACCGGCTGGGCAGGCGGATACAGAGATGGTGCCGCGAGGCGCGGGTGGTCACCATTCACTGGGGCCCATGGGAGGGCGGCGGAATGGCGACGGAGGCGGTGCGGCGGGAGCTTCGCGCTCAGGGCATTCTTCCCATCGAGCGCGGGGCGGGAGTGCGGTTTTTCGAGAAAGAGATTGCACTGGGAGGGCCCGATGAGGTTGAGGTGATCGCGGGGCACGGCCCGTGGAGCGAAGCGCAGAGCAGGCCGGTGGAGTTCGCGCTCGATGAACTGGATGAGGATCTACCCGGTCTTGCGGAAGCCGCGCCGGTGATGTGAGGTGACAGATTGGACACGCTGCTTTTGTATACGCATCACTCGGTGGGGATCGGCCATCTCATGCGGTCGTTATCCATCGCACGCGCGCTGGCGCGGCATTTCCGCATTGTTGTGGTGTGCGGCGGCAGGATTCCGGATTTCGATTGCCAGCCGCCCGGCGTGGAGATGGTTTCGCTGCCGTACCTGATCATTTCGCAGCAGGGGAGCTGGATTGCGCCGGATGGCGACACGGCGCAGCGCATGCTCGCCGAACGCCAGCGAATCTTGCTGGAGACCTTCGAGCGCGTCCGTCCGGCGGTGGTTGTGATCGAGTTTTTCCCGTTCGGGCGGATGCAGTACGCGAGTGAACTATTGGCGCTGCTCGAGAAGGCGCGCTGGAGCGCAGATCGTCCCCTGATTATTTCGAGCATCCGCGATCTGCTGGAGCGCCGGCGCGAGCACCAGCTGATCTATGACGATCTGGCCTCAGTCTTGTGCAATCATCTGTACGATGCCGTGCTGGTGCACTCCGATCCGAAGTTTATCCGCTTCGAGGAGTCGTTTCTGCCGAGCGTCCCGATGCGCGCGCCGCTCCACTACACCGGGTACGTGCAGCCGTACTCGGCGACCTTGCCGGCAGATCCGGAAGTGAATGTGGAGAACGGCATGGTGGTGAGCTGCGGGGGCGGGCATGGGCATGCGCGTGAGCTTTTACAGACCGCCCTTCAGGCGTATCTGGACCACCTGCAGCATCATCAGCTTCCCCTGCTCCTTCTGGGCGGACAGTTTATACCGAAGCCGGAGTGGGACTCGCTTCAAGATGCCGTGGCCGCGGTGCCGGGGGTGCAGCTGAGGCGCTGGGTCTCGAATCTATCGAGCGTGCTGAGACAGGCGGCGGTGTCGGTGAGCCAGTTTGGCTACAACACGTTTCTCGACATCGTTGCGTCCGGGGTGCCCGCGGTGGTGGTCCCGTACGAGAGCCCGCTCGATGAGGAGCAGGTGCAGAGAGCCACGCGCATGGAGAGGCTGAAGGCCATCCGGCTGGTGCCTTTCAAGGAGCTGAGCCCGGAGCGGCTTGCCAATGAGATCGAAGCCGCGCTGCATTCTTCCGCGCGCCAGTTCAGCATTGACGTGAACGGAGCAACGCGGACGGCCGAGATCATTTATGGTCTTTATGCCGAACGAAAGCAGAAGCAGCTCTGCGGCCAGGCGGTGCCAGCGCTTGAGATTGCATGATCGCCCACGGATTTGCCTGACAACGTTCCGTTACGCTCCGATGAAGGGAGGGGTCGCGGGTTCTACCGCGCGCATCGCGCAGTTTTTGAGCGAAGGCGGATACGACGTGCACGTGTGCGTGTTTCCGGATTCGAGCGAAACGGTTCCGGAGGGCCGGAAGATGGAGGGCAATATCCCCATTTACTGGCGGCGGATCAAGTCCGCGGGCGGGAAGCTGACGGATTACATGGACCGCACGCGCCGGATGGCGGACGCGATCCTCGAACTCGATGCAGAGATCGAGTTCGACCTGTTCCACGGAGTCTTTCTTCCCGCGGCGTTTCCCTGCCTGCAGGTGGCGCGGCGCAGGCGGAGGCCGGTGATCGCAAGCGCGCGGGGCAGCGATGCTACGTTGTGGCTGAAGAATCCGGTCTCGCATTCGATCGTCGTCTCGGTACTGCGCCGCGCGGACCGCATTACGGCGCCGAGCAGCGACTCGCTGCGGCGACTGGAGGCGGTGGCGGATATTGGAGCCAGGTCGGATGTGGTGCTGAACTCGGTTGCGGAAGCGCCCGTGCCCTGGAGCCGGGAGTCGAGTACCGGCGGAGTGGTGGGCACCGTGTCGCAGTTCTATCCGGTCAAGCGGATTCCACTGCTGATCGAGGCGTATGCACGGGTGCCGCGCGCGCTGCGGAGCCGGTTATTGCTGGTGGGCGACTTTCCCGAGGAAGCGGAGCGCCAGCGGGCATTCCAGGCGATGCGCAGATGCGGCGTAGCGGATGAGGTGCAGGTGACCGGCTACGTGGACGTGCAGGAGGTGCGGCGCTATCTTCACTCGATGCGCGTGTTCGTGCAGTGCTCCGCGTCGGAAGGGTTTTCGGGGGCCCTGCTGGAGGCTGCATCGGCAGGAGTTCCGATCGTGAGCACGGCCGTGGGCGGGGTTGCCGAACTGCTGGCGGCGGCGCCGGAGGCGCCGAGCCTTCTCGAGACCGAAGAGGCAAACCTGGCGGAGGCGATTGAGCGAGTGCTTGGCGATGACGACCTGGCGGCGTCCATGTCCACAGCCGCGCGGCGGGCGGTGCGCAGTTTTTCGGCGGAGCGGGAGAAGAATTGCTGGCTTGAGGTGCACCGAAAGGCGCTCGAGGGGAGCGTGCAGGTCGAGGCGCTCCACGGAGCCGGAGGCAGTTCTTTACGGGGGTGAGTTGGGGCCGGCAAAGGTCATGTTGTAGACCAGGCGTGCGAATTCCAATCGATGGAGCAGAAAGCGGTCGGTGCTGTTGTCGTTCAGGCCCGGAACCATGGTGAGGGCGCAGGAGTAGCCGGCGTTGCGCACCGCGGCGGGAGCGGCTTCGCCGATGTGAGGCATTTCGCCGTAGGGATAGGCAAAGGTCGGAGCGGCGAGGCCGAGATGGGCACGAAGATCGTCGGCCGAACCGTTGACTTCCTCTTCGAGCAGGGGCGATTCGGTTTGGCCCAGGGCCTTGTGGGTGCGGGTGTGGGAGCCCACCTCCCATCCTTCCGAATGTAGGTCGCGCAATTCGCTCCAGCCCATCTGGCGGAAGGCCGGACGGGTGCGCGCATATTGCTGGCATTGCTCCGGGGTGACGGCGAGGCGCTCAAAGAGCGACGCACGGGCGGCGGCGAGGTGTTGTGCCGGCGTCACCTTCAATTCTCTCTTCGCGGCCTTTAAAGCGCCGATGCGGGCGACGTCGGAGTCCAGCGAGTAGGCGCTGAGGCCCAAAAAATCAAGGTCGATGCGCGCAGCCGGCGCGATCCGGAATGCGATCTCGGTCTCGTCGTGCTCGAAGGCCGTGGTTCCACCGCGATCCACATAGGCCGTGACCGCGAATACGGCGGCCGGCAGGCCGAGCCCGCGCAGAATGGGGCGAGCGTGCTGATAGACGCCGTAGTACGCGTCGTCGAAGGTGACGACCGCGACCTGCGCGGTCGGCTCACCGCTGCTCCACAGGCGGAGGGCCTCGGGCAGCGGCAACACTTTGAAGTATTGGGCGAGATACTCCATCTGACGCGTGAAGGAGGCGATCGTGAGGCGCGGGGCGGCGCGATCGAATGGATCGAGAGGCTCGTCGAGGACGTTGTGATAGCAGACTATATGCAAACGCCGGCCTCCCGGTAGGCTTGGAGCCAGGACTGCCGGGCGCGTTCATAAGTGAACTGGGACAACGCCCGTTCGCGAGCGCGCTGCGCCATGGCGAGGGATGCCTGGGGGTCTTGGAGCACGCGCTCGATGGCCTTGTGGAGATTGCCGTCGCGGGGATCGACGAGCACGCCTTCAACGCCGTCGTCGATCAGTTCGGGAATACCGCCGGCCCGGCTGGCGATGAGCGGGCGCGCGGACAGCATGGCTTCCAGAACCTTGTTGGGGCATCCGTCGGTCAACGAGGGGAAGACCAGGAGGTCGCAGTGGCGCATATAGCAGAGCACTTCGCGATGGCGGACGAGGCCGATGCGGAAGATGCGGCCGGAGCAGCTCATGGTGTCGATTTTGCGGCTGTAGTGATGCGCCTCATCGGAGCGGAATTCGCCGATGAGGAGGAGCGAACCCGCATGGGACGAGGCCCACTCCGCAAAGGCGTCGAGCAGGAAGTCCAGTCCGGTGATGCGGCGAAACTCGGCGGCGATTCCGATGATGGGGCGCGGCAGTTCGGGCAGAGAGCCGCATGGCTCGTCGAATTCCTCGGGAACGAGATGATTATGGATGACGTGCACGGGGCAAGGCGGCTGAAAGAGCTTTTCGACAATTCGCACGGCGCCCTGGTTAACGCAGACGCAGACGCTGGCGACGCCGACCGCGGCCTGCAGTCCGCTAAGGCCGTTGCCGAAGATGCGCAGGTCGATGTCGGCTCCGCGAAACGACAGGATGAGGGGAATGCCGCATTCTATCGATGCCATGGCTGCGAGCAGGGGGCGATTGCGAAAGGCGCCGAAGACGTGCAGGGCGTCGAGTTTCTCGGCCCTGGCGACGCGCACAAGACAATCCAGCGCCGATCGCTGACTGACGTCCATATTGCCGGCGCCGAAGGAAGCCAGTACGCGATCGATCTGAAAGTCGGAGGTCCAGATCTCGTAGGCCGGAGCGCCGGCAGAGCCGCCGGCGGGATCGATGCGCTTTACGCGGCCGATCCAGTCGGATTCGCGCGGCGACAACGGGAAGGCAATGGGGACAACCGAGGCGGAGCCTTTCAGCACGTCGCTGTGGCGAGCCGCGCTGAAGTCCAACCCGCCGGTGCCTGTCAACTGATCGACGATCAGGCCGATCTTGGGTGAGCCTTGGGAAGCGTCCATAGGTGGCGACGAAAGCAGCGAAATGGGTGAGTTCAGCCAATAGACATGCGCCCTCCGGGACGAGGGAGGGCCGTGCAGCGTGGTTTTTACGCTTAGGCCGGCTGGCGCTCTTCGACCTTGGAACGAACGGCGGCTACTTCTTCACGAAGGCGGCGGAGTTCCTCGAGAAGAGCATCGGTGGTGGCTGCGGACGGGCTCACCTGAGCTGCTTCCGCGCGAATCTTGGCAACTTCAGTGGAGGCCTGCTTCCAGGTATCGACGGCCATCGAGGAAAGGTCCATGCCGGCCTTTACCGCCTGCACCAGTAATGGCCTTGCAACGGACCCGCCGACCACGGCCACGGTAGCGCCAAAGGCAAAGCTCTTCCAGTTGAATCTCTTAAGGATCAAGTCCAGCATTGCTCCTCCTGGTTGGGGCGATTCTTCGCCAACGAGTTTCTGCTTGCCCTACAATCAATCCGCAAATTTGGCCCGGACAGACCCGGGCCTGGGCAGACTTACTCGTACGATTCTGTCAGCAGTCCGCACACTTGTTGAGGTAAGCAGCCGCAAATGGCTGAAAAGATCTGGGAAATTCACTGAGAGCCGGACGAGTGCCCAAGGGCCCCAGGTTGGATGGTATCGCCCTACGGGGGCTGGGGTCAACCCCGTAGCTGAGGGCAATCGCGTGAACGGGCAGTCCTAACCGCCTTCGCCTATCTGCACCGCCCCGATGGGGCCCCGGGGTGGTTTTGGGCCGCGTTCCCAGCGTTGAGACGCTGGGCTAACCAACACTGCACCTACGGCGCGAGCGATTGGGAACCACTGGAGTCAACGAATTTCCTTGACGCGATGGCCCCGCCCCGTACCGGCACGGCAAATGAATATTGCGCGCGGAGGATTCAGGCGGGCGCAGCCGCGGAATATGGCGTCCGGTTTGAGCCGAGTGTGAACCATCAGGCCGCGCGACAGTTGCGGGTCTTGGCAGCGCAAGAATGACGGGATTCGAGACGGCAAACGCGAAGGGAAGCTGAGCGCGGCGGCTGCTGTTTCGGCTTCGGCGGTCCGTTACGGATTCTTTCACCAGCTTCTCTTGATCAGCGCATCGACTCCAAAGCCGCCATTCTCGTTGCGCGTGGCGCTGATGGCAAAGTGCGGCGAGACCTGGTATTGGCCCTGAATCACCTGGTTCTGCGTGGTGGCGGCGTTGGTGGAAAAGGTGATGAAGAGATTGCCGCTGACGCGCTGGCGGATGGTGATGACGGCGCCCGCGGGCCCCTGTGCGCCTCCGCCCTGCAAGACCGGACTGATGGATAGCTGGGAGATGCCGGCCACTTTGGAGATGCGGCTGGTGAGCTGGCTCGACATCTGCGAGGCAATCAGGGATTCCGCTGCCTGATTGGCCGGAGTGGGATTACTGGCCGCGGCTTCCGTGGTGGAACCAAATGCCAGCAGGTGGATGATGTCGGCCTGGGGCAGAGACGGATTGGAAGAGTACTCCGTCCGCATCTGGCTCGCCGGCCCCTGGAGGCGCATGTCGATCTGGTACTGCTGGACATTGGTAGAGATGCTGAGGTTGAGCACGGGCTCGGTCTGACTGGGATTGATGAACTGGATGGTGCCGCCGGTGAGCACAAAGCGGTTGCCGTTGAAGATCATGTCTCCGCCGGTGAGATTGATGCGCCCCAGGATGACGGGCTGCGCCGCGGTGCCGCGCACCTGGAGGTTCGCCGCGCCGTCGATACTGAGTTCGCGGCTGGTCAGGTTCAAGGTGTTTCCGGAGTGCACAGCGAGGTTGAGGGCCAGGTTCTGCGCGAAGCCCTGTGGCGGCGGGCCCTCGATGCCGCCCGAGAGCTGGCCGGCGACGTCGCTCAGGTCGAAGGCCGGCGTAAAGGAGACGTCGGCCAGATCCACTCTGCCGCTGAGGAGGGAGCGATGGGGAGAGCCGTCGAGGTGAATGTTTGCGTCGATGTTCTCGCGCACGCCCTGGGGATACAACATGCGCACTCCCTGAGCGGCCGCGGCGAGAGCGATCTGCAGATGGGGCCGGTACTGCACGCCGCCGATCAAGCGCACCTCTCCGCCGCCAACGGTAGCTTCAAAATTGCGGACGTTGATATGATCCGTGGTCATCTGCAGCACGCCATTGCCGTTTTCGATGCCAATGGGCGCGGAAGGATCAGAGAAGCTGGCGTTCACGATATCGATTTCGCCCAGATTCGCGCCTTCCGCCAACGCACCACGGGATTCGATATCGAGTTTGAGCTGGCCGGAGCTGCGAATGCCGGGGCTGAGAAGCTGGGCTATTTGAAGATTGACCGCGCCGTGGAGCTGGATCGACATCGGCTGGCCGCCGGCCATGGGGATGCGGCCCTGGAATGCGAGGTCGGTGTCGGTGCCGCGGATGGCGCCGGGCGGCACATCGATGACGCCATCACGATAGTTGATCTGAAGGGGCGCGGCTTCAGCCAGTTGCACGGTATTTTGATAGGCCACCTTCAATACCGGGATGGTGACCTGCGCTTCGAGCTGCTTCATGTCTTTGAGGGGCCCGTGCAGGAGGGCGTGAATCTGGGTCTGGCCGGAGATGTCGCCGGCCTCATCGGGGGCATAGAGCGCGAGGATGGGCTGCAGCGAGAAGACCGGCGTGTTGAGAGTGGCGTCGGCGAGGTAGTCGCCGGTGAGGCGGATGGCGGCCTGGGCATCGATGGGCGCATTTTGCGCAGTGGAGGACAGAGCTAGGTTGGCCACGTGATTGGCCGCGTTCAACTGCAGTTTGAGCGCGGAGATGGTCTGGCCCGCAACGGTGAGGGAGGGGGACTGAAGGGTAGCGGCGAGCTCCGGATTGTCGAAGCTGCCCTGGCCGCTGGCGTTAAGGGTGAGCACGCCGGAAGCCTGGATGTGGCGCGCCTGGAGAGCAGCGAGCCGATCGAGGTGGATGCCCGGCGAGGTGAGCTGCGCGGAGTAGGTTCGCTGCCGTGGCTGCACGGTCACTTTGGCCTGCACGCCGCCAGCGGGCAAGTCGACGGCGAGATTGGCCCGGGCTTCATTCTCATTGCCGGAGAAGCTGACGTGGATGGCCTTGACCGGCTGCCCGTATGCGGTCACGGCGGTGAGATTGATATTGCCGGTTCCTTCGGGGTTCATCAGGTTTCCGCGGACGCTGACGTTCGTGCTCAGCGATCCGGTGACCGGCAACGGTGTGCCAGTCAACGCGATGAGATCGGCGATGGCGACGCGCGAGGCGTGGACATCGACCTGGATGGGGCTTTGGCTGGTGAAACGCCATTGACGGAGGCCGGCCGAGGCCGTCAGCGCGATGTTTCCCGCCGGCTCCGGCTCAAGCTGCGCGTCCTGGAGGGCGGCATGATCGGGGCTGGCGAGGATGTTCGCGCGCACCAGCTTCCATGAGGAGCCGTTGACGTGCAGGCCTTGGGCCGTAAGCAGGCCGCTGAGACGCGGCGACGCGATGGAGCCCTGCACGCCGCCGTTGAACGAGGCTGTCCCCGAGAGCTGGAGCGGTGTTTGCCCGGAGGCAGGCGGACGGAAGGCATTGATCACGGCGCTCAATTCGCGCAGATCGCCGGCCTGCAGCTTGAAGGCAAGGCTGGAGCTTTTGCCGATGGTGCCGTTGAAAGCGAGCTGAGTTTGCGCGGCGTGGAGGTAACCCGAGGTCAGGGTCAGACTGCCGTTGCTCCGGGCGTAGGCGGCGTGCATCTCACCGTCAACGGGAGTGGCTGCCGGCGGCGGAGCGCTGGATGCGTTCAAACTGTTCTGGCGGGGATTGGCTGCGGCGCTCGCGATCTGTCCACGAATGCTGGCATCGGCCCGAGCCGTCAGGTCGGCGAGGGTCCTGCCCCACGCGGCGGATGCCTTGGCGTTCAGCACGCCGGCAAGCGCTATGCCGCGCATGGGCGCGGAGTGCCCTGCCAGCCGCTTCAATTGAGCAAGCGAGATATTGTGGAGAGCCGCGCTGACGCTCGAATGCGAGAAGCCGCCGAGGCCGGTCATCGTGCCCTGCGCGGTCAGTTCGCCTCCGAGCACGCCGGCGCGCACGCTGCGCAGGGTGGCGTTGCCATGGTCGAGGGAATAATGCGCTGCCAGGCTGGTGATCTCCGCGTGGGCCCCGGCGGCAGTCAGTTCGAGACGGCTGCTGGCCAGGTCGCCCTCCAGCACCAGAGACTGCAGCGGCGGGCGGTTGGCCTGCTCCTGAAACCGAAGAGAGCCCTTCGTATGAAGAAAGCCCGTGGGAATGGAGGGATCGTGGAGGAGCCGGCGGAACTGCGCTCCGTCGACGGTGATGGAGTACTCTGCCTGCAGGGCGGGATGGGTGTCGTAACGATCGATGGCCGCGGTGAGCAGCGCCTGCGAATCGCCGCTTGAAAGCGTGGCTTTGTTTATTTGGAGATTTGTGGGGGTAAGAGCGAAGGAGACGTCGAGGTTGTGCTGCAGGGGCTGGTAAGGGCCGTACTTTAAGACGCCGTCGGCGTAAGCGAGGCGGCCGGCGTAGGTTTTGTGCGCAGGATTGTAGGCGGCGCGCAGCTCCAGGTTGCGAAGGCTGGCGGCAAAGGCCTGGGGCCGATTGTTGTAATACGCTTCGCCGTCGTCGAGCACCGCGTGGCGGATGCCGAGGTTGAAGATCTCGTTGTTATTGCCGCTCGAACCGCTGCTCTTGAATACGGGAAGATTGGAGACGCCGTTCTTGTCGACATAAATCCAGACCACGGGACGGTCGATGCGCAGGCTGGAAAGATACCATTTATCCGCAAAGAGGGAGACGATGCGCACGCCCAGCTGGGCGTGATTGACTGTGAGCAGCGGCGGGGCGGGATGCGGGCCGGCCCCGTCTACGGCGACGCCATACACATCCACACTCAGCGTAGCCAGGTGGATGGCAATGTTCTGGATGCGCACGCGTACGCCGAGGGCATTGCTCGCTTGCTTTTGCGCAAAACGGATGAGGGCGCGATGCTCGCCGTCAGAATTAATGAGCGCACCGAGAATGAGTGCGGCGGCGATGAGGAAGCAGACGAAGCCGAGAAGGGACAAGGCGAAGATTCGCCAGCCGCGATGATTGCGCCGCGGCTGGGGCGGATCGGGTTCCGGTTCGAGGGTAGATGGCGGAAGGGGGCGTTCATGATTCATAGGGCCTTCCTAAAAAGCCTGTCCGAT
Source organism: Occallatibacter sp. (assembly GCA_035508555.1). GTDB lineage: Bacteria > Acidobacteriota > Terriglobia > Terriglobales > Acidobacteriaceae > Telmatobacter. The sequence continues at coordinate 60,864 of DATJMU010000074.1, forward strand.
ACCGATGAAATATTGCCAGGAGTAATTCTGCGGCGGGCTGGTGTTGGGAATCGCATTCAGATCCTTGCCGACGTCGAAGCGAATGGGGCCCACCGGCGTGTTGTAGCGCAGGCCGATGCCCACGTTGTTGGAGTAGTCCGATGTGAAGTCGTGAAAGCCGGGGTTGGGGAAGATGCCGCCGCCGTCGTAGAAGAGCACGAAGCCCAGGCTTTTATCGATCGAGGAGAGCGGAATGCGCGCCTCAGAGTTGAGGATGAGCATCTGATTGCCGCCGGTAGGGAAGGGGATGGTGGTGCCGCACGCCGTGGTGCCGTCCGGGCAGACGTAGACGGCGCGCTGCGGTCCGGCGCTGTCCAGAGGGATGCCGCGCAGCGAATTGCCGCCGCCGGTGAAGAATGACTCGCTCAAGGGGACGAAGCTGTCGTTGAAGGGTTCGGCAAGGCCGATGCGAGCGCTGCCGGCCCAGACGATATGGTGAAATGCCTGCTTGTAAACCGCTGCCTGACCGGTGAGCTTCGCGAAGTCGACGTTCGAACCAAGCTTGCTGGTGTTGAAGTCGAGTTCCAGTGAGTCGAAGACGCCGCGATGCGCATCGATGGGGTTGTCGCGGGTATCGCGCGTGAAACTGCCGGAGATGGTGGAAAGCTTGATGTGCTGATCCTGAGCGGGAACGAGCTGCGCCAGCAAAACGTGGGTCAGGTCGGTCTTGCTGTAGCTGTAGCGCAGGTACGCGATGTCTTTGCCGGTGCGATCGACGGGACGCTGGAACTGCAGACTGCCGGTTTCAACCTGCGACGAAAAGATGGGGTTCTCTTCGTCGCGCTCTATGGATGCTTCGGTGGTGGCCTTCCAGGGCGACCAGCGGAAGTTGGGATCGATGTAATAGAAGGCGCCGCGCTGGTCGAGCCGGCCGGCAAACGCAGTGAGGGAGAACGAATCGCCCTTGCCGCGCAGGTTGTTGCGGGTGTATTGCGCGGTGCCGCGCGGGCCGTAAAAGGTCTGCTCCGTGGTGGCAAAGTTGGCCGGCAATCCGACGGGCGGCAGGTTGGGCAGCGCGACGGTGCCGCCGGGGACATTGCCGCCACGCTCGATGACTTCAAATCCAAAACCGTACTCGAAGTCGTTGCGCTTGGCCTCATGCACCTTCACAAGGACGTCTTCGCCGGTTTGCGTGGTGATGGTGCGCCTGGGATCGACCTCGGCCCAATCGAACACCCCGGTGTGGTCGTAGAGTTTGCTGCCGGAAGCGAGCAGATCCGTCTCGGTGAGCGGCTTGCCAGGCTTGATGCCGGAGACGTCGCTGTCGATGAGGCGCTGCGCAGTGTGCACGCGGCCCAGCGTGATCACGCTGCCGGTGATCACCCGCGGACCCTCCGTGATGTGATAGACGACGTTGATGCGATGGGGTTGGCTCTTTGAAACCTTCGCGGCGGTCTCGCGAAAACCGGCATCCAGATAGCCGGCGCGAAGATAGTTGGCGAGGATGGTGCTGCGGTCCTGTTCAACGTGCGCCTGCGAATAGGGCTGGTCTGCGCGAACCTTCAGGCCGTGAGGCGCAAACTCCGATTCAGGAAAAGTTCGGTTGCCTACGATCTGCACGCTGTTGACGACGTTGCGCGGTCCCTCATCGACACGAAACGTCACCTGGATATTGCCGGCCTGCTTTTGGATCGATGACGCGACCTTGACATCGGCGAAGCCTTCGGACTGGTAAACGCCGGTCAGGTTCCTGATGCTGGCATTGACCAGGTCGTTGCTGAAGCTGCCGGGCGAAAAGAGATGTTTCTTTTGGACGGCGATGGCGGACAGGAGCCTGGAGTCGGGCAGCTTTCGGTTGCCGGCGAGGCGCACCGCCGTAACCCTGTGCCTCTTTTCTTTATCGATCCGGTAAAACACCGTGTCGCCGGCGGAGCCCGTCTTGAATTGCGAGTCGACCTTTACATCGAAATAGCCCTTCTTTTGAAAGTAGGAGACCAGAGCGTCCTGGCCCTCCTGCACTGTCTCCTGGTCTACGCCCTCCCCCTGGTAGACGGGAAGGAGACGCTTGCGGGTCCAGCCCCACAGACGAGCGCCGGAGATCGTGACTGCGGTCTTCACGCCGGGAGCGATCTGGAAATGAATATCCGCCCGGTTGGTGCCGGGATGGTATTCGGCGCCAATGAGCTTTACATTGGCGCTGAGATAGCCCTGGCGCTCCAGCCTGGATTGAAGGTAGTGGGCGGCATGGTTGAGTGTGGAACGGTGAAATGACTTGCCCGGCCGGATCGCGGCGCCGTGCAACCGCGCCCAAAGCGTCTTGTCGTCGTGTTTGAGATTTGCCGCCTGCGCGACGCTGCATCCTTGCATCATCAGGGCTCCGAACCTGGCGCGTTTTTGAAGCGTGACATGAAAATCGACATTGGCGATCTCATGCGGCAGCACGTGTATCTGCGTCCGCACTTGTGCCTGGAAAAAACCCTCCTGCTCGAGGAACCGCTGCAGGCGCTGGCCGTCGTGCTCAACCTCGGCGGCGTTAAACGGCTCCTGAACGGGATAGTCGGAAGCCTGGATCAACTGGGAGTATGCGAAGCGCTGAGCGCCGGGAAAGCGATAGATGCCAAACCAGACGGCAGGCTCGAGAACATAGATCACGCGCACGCCGGTGGCCTCGGGCTCGACCTCGGTTCGCACCTGTTTGAATCTTCCCGTGGCATTGAGCGCAGCCGCGGTTTGCTCCACGGCGGCGGCAGAGAATGGCTGACCGGGCTTCTGCGCCATCATCGAAGTGAATTGGCTTGGATCGAGGTCCGGACGGCCGGCGATCTCAACCGAGGAGACCGTTTCGCCCGCGTAGGAGGCGAACATCTGCCCGGCGGCGGACGTGGTGGCAGGCATGGCCTGCGCTGCGGATGCATGGGGAGTCGCGGCCGGTGCGCCGGGCGAAGCATTTTGCGCGGCGAGCGGCAGTGCGCACAGCACCGCCGTGGACACCACCGCCAGCCGTTTGCCGAGCTGCCGCGCCGGTCTTGCTGACGAATTGAAAACAGGCAGACGAAGACCGCATGTCACTCTGAGTTACGATGCGCCCCCCATGGAGATGGTTTTTCGACGCAGAGGCGGTCCATCCCGCCCTGACCCTTATATTTGCAGTCATTTATTATTGCCCAGGGCGGCTTTCTCTTGAAGGAAAAAGCTACTCGGCAGGGGTGCTTCTGTCAACGCGTTAAGTGAAATGCGGCGGCAGGCCTGAGTCCGGTCTCAGAGCGCTCGCTGACCTGCGAGGAGTGACCGCATCGGCCTCTTCGAGGCCAATTCAATGTCCGCGAGCGATATCTACCGAGGCCGGCAGGACGTTCCAGCCTCTCACTTTCAGCCGCAGTGTTTGCTCAGCGTACTTGGGGGGGATATCGATGTTGATCTTCCGAGCCTCTCCGGGCATGAGTGAAACGTAATTGTCGCTATAGAAGGCCGGGAGAACCTCACTGCCGTCGGCTCTTACCGTGACCAGCTTGGTGTTCAGAGCCGCGACGCTGCCCGTATTCTTGAGCTCGACCTCGACCCTGGGTTCCTGCGCGCTGCCGCTTTCCCGCGCCGTCAGACGGACCTGCGCAGCCGCCATGGTATCGAGGGCGCGATAGCCCGCATCCGATGCGGCGCGCCAGTAGAGGTTCTCGGAGAGCAGTTCGCCATTCTGCGCATGGAGCGCGAGGTGGACCAGCACGGTGGTGCTGCCAAGCAGAGGCGCCAGGTCGAGGCGCATCACGCGGGTTACGTCGTCGCTGGCAGCGTCGGCCGTGGTCTCGCGATGCAGCAGCAGTTTTCCATCGAGCGCTTCCACATCGACATCGACCTTGACGGCCGCGAGCGCGTGCAGCGTAGTGTCCACGAGCTCCACATCGCTGGTGGCGAGATCCAACTGGATATGAACCGGCTCGCACGCCTTCCTGGTGCCGTAGTAAGAGGCCTGGGTATCGTAGTCGGAGCTGAGGATGCCCCACAACATGCTGGGCCACGAGGGCTGGGTCATCCACAGCAGACGTCCGGTATTCGGCGACCAGAGATGGGCGTTGAAGCCTTCGAAGATGGCGCGATAGTCCACGTAGTTCATCATCTGCGCCTGCTTCTCGTACTGCTCCAGACTGGTGGCCATGCCGAACTGGGCCTGCATGTGCGCGTTGAACTGATCTTTCGGATGCCAGTTGTGGTAGGCCCAGTCATCGCTGATGGGCCAGCGATCGACGGCAGGGAGCCAGCGGCTGAACCATTCGAGCGTGGGAAGCGATGAGGTGCCGATCTCGACCGCGAATCCAGGATCGATCTTCGAGTAATAGTCGGCGGGATCCTCATAAGAGTAGGGTCCGCTGGGCAGCAGGTTTATCTGGTTCGAGGAGGGCGAGTAATAGCGCGTGCCATCGAGCGAATGGGTCAGGGCGATCAGGCCCTGGTTGATGATGGGCTGCGGAACACCTTCGTTGCGGCCGCACCACATGACGATGGAGGGATGATTGCGGTAGTGAAGGATCGTGTCGCGGGCATTGGCGAGAAACAGTTGCGGATCCTCGGCTTCCAGGTTTGAGTCAGCGGTGACTTCCCAGAAGTCATTCCAGACCAGCATGCCGTACTCATCGGCGAGATCGTAGAAGACCTCTTCGGTGTTCTGTCCCTGCCAGTTGCGAATGATGTCGAGGTTGGCGTCGCGGTCGTAACGGAAGAAGGGCTCGAGGTGTTCCCGCGAAACACGCTTCCGCGAATCGTCCATGCCCCAGCTTCCGCCGCGGATGGCAATGCGAACGCCATTGACTTTGATGGTCAGATAAGGAGTGGCGCGGGTATCGGAGACGGGATGAAAGGCAGGCGATGCATCGTCCCCCGGCGTAATCGACGCGGCCCATCCGTCGGGTATCTCCCGCATCCCCTCGTGGGTTACGTCCACCTGCGGCAGCGGATCGTTTCTGCCCACGGTGGGGTCATAGTCCACCCGGCGCAGGGCTCCCTGGTTATCGAGAAGGCTGATTTCGTAGGAGATCTCACGGACACCGAAGCGCAGGGTTTTGACCGACGCTGCCGCGCCCTCTGTCGTAAACGTCGTGGTCAGATGATAGAGCGCAGGACTGCCGTAGCCGTTCGGCCACCAGAGCCGCGGGTGCTCAAGATGGAGCTGGGGAAATTGGTCCGGCGAGAACTCGACAGTCGTCCCACCGGGCGGAACCGTAACCGCCTCGTGCACCTCGACGCCCTCGAAGGCTGCCGTCAGCGTGCCATGAACGGCGTCCGCCGTGGCATTGTCGAGCGGAACGCGAAGGGTTACGTAGGCCTGTGTCGTGTCCGGCAGGGGCAGATGGGTGATGACCTGCTCGTCGCCGATCGACACCGGCCCGGAGGCCAGGAGATGAACGTCCTGCCACAGTCCTGTGTCGCGGTCGTGCATGGGCGGGTTCCAGTCCCACCCTTCCGAGGCAACAAACGTGGGGCCGTCGAGCTCCATGGCGCCGCCGTTGAGTCCTGCGCCCAGCGCGATGGACTGGACGTTGGGAATTCCCGGATGCGGCACCGGCGAGATGCGGATCGCCAGCGCATTTTCCCCACGCGGATGAAGCAGGCTGGTTACGTCAAAGCGGCCGCGCAGGAAGGCACCTTTCATCTGGCCGAGATGATGGCCATTGAACCAGATTTCGGCCGTATAGTTGATCCCATTGAGCAGGAGAGAGACATGGCCTCGTCCTTCGAGATCCGGCGCTGCGAACTCACAGCGGTACCAGTAATCCTGGCGGTTGAGCTTTTCAGGGATGTCGAGATTATTGAGCCCATAGTCGGGGTCGGGATAGAGGCCGCGGTCAATCATCGTCGTCAGGACGGTACCCGGCACCGTAGCGGCCATCCACGCGGTCGTATCGAAACCCGGCGTCGAGATTGCTTCCGGGGCGGCCGATACGAGCGGAGCCTCGGCAAGCTTCCAGCCGCCGCGCAGGGTCCAGTCGCCGGGCGAGCCGGGAACGAGAGCCGTCTGGGCGGGCGGTAAAGGCGCGGCTGCAGGCTTGCTGAACGGCGCCTTCCGCTGGGGCATCGTCCACGGTGGCTGCGGAGCCTGGTTGCCGATATATTGCACCTGCTGCAGAGCCCAGGGCTTCGAGCCTTCCTCAAACTCGATGAGGTCGGGATCGGGCGGGTCTTTGGCGAGAGCGGCAATCTCTTCGGGCGTGGCAGCGCCGCGCGCCAGCGTGAACCCGGCGATGCGTCCACCGAAGTGCGGGCAGGGGAGCGTTGCGCAGCTCTCGACGGGCGCCATCACCAGTTGGGGTGCGATCGCGCCAATGCGCAGATCGCCATGGGCCTGCTCTACGCCGTCAACATAGAAGCGCGCGGTGGCGCCGTCGAATGTTGCTGCGAACAGATGCCATCCCTTCCGGACGATGGCCGTCGTCGAACTCAGTTGCTGCTCAGAACTGATGCGCAGAGCGGGCTTGCCATCGACGAGTGCAAAGAAGCGGGAGTCCGGCGCGGCGGGGTCGCCGGCGCCGGCGATCAGGATGGACGAAGGAGAGATGGGCGCGAATTCAACCCACGCGGACAGAGTCCATGCGGCATCTGCCTCGAGGAGAGGGTCCCGCGCCGGCAGCGGCTTCGTAAGTCCACGGCCCCCGACAAGGATGTGGGCGTTGTACGGCCCGTAGCGCGCCAGGGGCAGGAAAGGCTTTTGCAGGTGCAGCGTGGGAACGGTCAGGTCCTGGGATGTCTGCGCCGCTGCGCACTCCTGCAAAGTCAGCACACCCGCAAGCACCACAATCAGGGAAGATAGAGCGCGCAACAGACGGTTCCGGTAGATTCTCACAGCTCTCCAGAATTGCGCCGGCCATTGCTTAGGGACGGCGCGAAGGTTCAGTATAGCGACGACGACCACACCACGGACGCTATCGCTGACAGAGCGTCCCGGGCTCTAAGTTTCACGACCTCTTGCCTGGAGGGGCGGCCGTCCCGCCAAGGTGTGCGCGTCCTCCGATCTTCAGCCAGGGCACGTCAAATTGTGTGAATCCGTCCTGATGGCTTGCCGCGAGGGCCTCGCAGCAACCGCGCTCCGGGGTTTCATATCGAACCACTGCGTAAGAGCCCTTGACGCGTACCTGTACCGGCATCGGATCCGCAGAGTAATTCACCAGATCCACGGTAGCGTCGGAAGCGCCGGGCAGCCTGTAAGGGATGGCGATGGTGGTGGACGCATTCCAGAGAGAGATGGGCAGATTCTCTTTGCCCAGGAGACGGCGAACGTCCCTGGCAAACGCTGCGGGATCGGCAACGCCTTCGGCGAGTTCGATGACTTTACCCTTGCCCAGCGTATAAATCACCGAATCGCTGCCCGCCTGGCGGCCTCCCCTCGATTGCCCGGGAAAAGGATTGCGTAGACTCACCAGAATCGCCACTCCGCCGCCATTCACGAAATCTGCCAACTGCCGGATTGCAGCCGCATCGGGCTGAGTGAATACGACGATGAGGTCCAGGCCCCGGAGATGCTGGGGTGACACGCGGCTCGGGGGGAGCACGCGGAAGGGAATGTTATGCCGCGCCATCAGGTTTGCGGTCTCATAAGAGACGTCATAGTTATCAGTCATAACGCCAACGCTGGCTTGCAGAGCGACAGGCCGTTCGCCCTCCCTGAGGTAGAACTCTATATACCTCGCTACGCGCCTCCAGACGGACCAGGCTTCTTCACTGCCGCTCACAAGAGCTTTTTCGAGGCCTGGGTGCAGATTCAGAATCAAGTCAGAGTGAAGAGCGCCGGCTTCGGCCACGGCGAGCAAATAGTCCTCGGTGCTGGGGCCCAGCCGCTGCTGCAGCGCATCGGGGAGCTGCCACTGGAAATCGATCAGGGGAGTCTGGCCAGGGCGAAAGGCGCGGTCAAACGCCACCATCGCAAAGTTGGAATCGATCCAGGGTTCCTCCGTGGGGCTCGATACCTGGAGGATGCCGCGCCGTGTGACTACCGTGCCTCCCATCATCGCCGGCTGCTTGGCGGCGGGACCGGGAGACAGCACGGTGAGGTCGGGGTGTGCCAGTCGAAGCTCTCTGGCGGCCTTCTCGGCTTTTTCCTGCTCCGCGTCATCCGCTTCCAGGATGAGCCCTGAAATCGCCGTAACCCGGCTGCTGTTCACCGCCGCCGATGCCTGCACGGGTGTTACCGCGGCGTAAACGCGATAACCTTGCTTCCGGGCGCTTTCCATCAGGGCCGGGGCAGCATCCCAGGGAATCACCAGTCCATGCGCGCGCAGAGTCGCCGCCGGCAGCGCCGGCTCTGTCCAGCGAATCCACACCCTGCCCCAGGCGGTCTGGGAAGCTGCCGGTGATTCCGGCTCCGTTAAATCGTCCTGGCCCTCCGAGGCGACGGAACCAAGCAACAATCCCGCAGCTCCCCAACTCGCGCCTTTAACGAATCGACGTCGATCCATCTGTTCACTCCAGGCTGGAAATCGTCAAATAAATTGAAAAGCTACGGCAATGCAGCGGATGAGACCCGCCAACGAAGCGGGGCTCATGGGCTTACTCGCAGGCGCAGCCCTGTCGCTGCGAACAGTTCTGATCCGGATTCCGGGCCACGGCTGTTTGAGGGCTCATCCGCACTGCGCCGGTCATCAAAATCTCCGGGCCACTGGTTGTGATTTGCGGCAACCCTTCCGGAGAAATCCAGGCGGCGGCTACATTCGTCAATCTTTTCACCAGATCTCGACCTTTCGCGGGTCCCATGAGCAGGAGGGCGGTGGAAAGAGCGTCGGAGGCCGTTGCGGATTCTGCCACGACGCTCACGGCGGTGGCCGATTTCACCGGCTCACCGGCGACGGTGTCGATGATGTGTCCGAATGAGGGCATCCCGAGCGAACCGGGCAGCGTCTGCTGCGATGTGGAAACGCTGTTTTCCCTCAGCAGAACGTGAGGATCAGGGCGCGCCGAGGGGTTGCACAGGTGCACCGGCCAGCCGCACAGGCCGGGCGGGCAGCCCATTGCGTAAAACGTACTTGCTCCCGAGTTGATCAGTGCACATTCGATGCCGCAGGAGCGCAGCACGGCAGCAGCCCGATCCACGGCGTACCCTTTGCCGATCGCGCCCAGATCCACCGTCACCTGCGAAGAGTGGAAGCGAATTCGAGCGGGAGGAATCAATTCAATCTGGCGATAACCCACACCGCGTCGCAGTCTTTTTGCCTCCGCCGGACTGGGAGGCTGTTCGCCGCGGCCCACGGCTTTCCAGCGTTCGGCCAGCGGCCCGGCCGTGACGTCGAATGCGCCCTCAGAGAGCTGGGAATAGTAGAGCGATTCCTGGATCACCCGGTACAGATCCGTGGAAACCGGTTGCGCGTGGAGGTGCGCTGTACGGTTCAGGCGGCTCAGTTCGCTCGCAGGTTTGTAGATGCTCATCACCTGTTCCAGACGATCGACCTCCTGGAAGGCTTGATCGACAGCTTGGGACGCGTGAGCGAGATTGATTGGGTAAGCGATGATTTCAAAAACCGCGCCCATGGCGTAGTGTTTCTTGAAGACCGTCGGAAGCGCGTGGTCTGAAAGCGGGTCTGGCGAAAGAACTGGTGCGGCCGGAAGAGGGGCCGGAGGGGGTCCGTCAAGGACGCGGCTATTCCAGCGCATAGACGATACCGTTCTGGCCGGCGTTGTAGATGCGGCCACCGGCCAGGACCGGCGCGGACTGAAGGCCGCTGCCCAATCCCGCAGTCCACAGCACATGGCCGGAAGCGGCATCAAGGCATTGGATGGGCCCGCCAGCACTCACCGCGACCACGGGCCCGCTGATCACGGGGGGCGATGTGACTGCGGCTGCGGCGAAGGCTTTCCATCGCAGCTTGCCGGTTTGAACGTCCAACGCGTAAACATTCTGGTCTTTGCTGCCAAAGACGACGATCTCTCCGGAAGCGGCGGGAGACGAGGAGATTCCGAGTCCGGTTTCGAATCTCCAGCGCAGGGCTCCCGTGCCTGCGTCGAGCGCATAGAGGAAGTTGTCCTCCGACCCGATCAGAACCATGTCGCTTACGACCGCAGGCGTGGAATCGATGCCATCTCCCGTTGGCGTGCTCCACTGAATCCTTCCGGAGGAAGCATCCAGAGCATAGATTTTTCCGTCGCCACAACCGAGATACACATGCTTCTCGGCAGCATAGGCAGATGCGCAGATCCGCCCGCCGAGAGCTCGTGTCCAGCGCGGCTCTCCGGAGTTGAGCTCGACCGCGTAGAAACGGCCGTCGGCGCTACCGAAGAAGACGGTCTGATCGCGGACAACCGGTGAACTCCACACTTCTCCCCGCGTGGTGGTCTCCCAGATCGTTTTGCCGGTGTCGCGGTCTAAGCTATGGACCTTCCCGCCGTCGCAGCCAATGAGGAGCATGTTTCCGGAGATCGAGGGGGTTGAGTGTATCCAGTCAGGGAACTGACGGGTCCAAGCGGGGCGCCCGCTGTCGGCGTCGAGCGCATAGACGGCGCCGTGAATCTCCGTCACGTACAAAAGGTTGTCGCGCAGCACAGGCGCCGAACGGATAGCCCTGCCGGCGCGAAACTGCCATCGCACGCCCTGGGGAACTCGCCACGACGTCTCGCGCGATCCACCCGTGCGCGAGTTTTCACTGAGCAAAGTTACCCAGTCGCGGTCCGAGCTTGCAGGATGGCCCATCTTCGTTTTCAGGTAAGTCGAAGGCGGCGGTGATCGATCTGTTTGAGATCGAAGACGCCCAATCCCAGTTTGCCGGCCGAAGCGATGTGTCCCGGCTGGCGAAAGTAGAGGTTCTTGTGAGAATCCCGGTGGAACTCGTCGATGTTTGTCGTCAAAGTGCGGGGATCGCTATCCCAGAGCGAAATCGCACCTTGCTCGCGCCTCTTGGTTTCGACGGCCTCGAGCTCGACGGCGTCGACCGCCACCGGGTCGGTGCCAAGGAAAAGGGTCTTCGCTTCGCAGACAAACTCCCAATTGGAGGTGATGGGGCCCCCGTGCCAAACTTCGCGCATCCCATCCATGATGTGCAGCACCGATTTCGATCGCAAGGGCTCGGTGGAGCAGAGATAACCGATGAAGGGATCGGTATAGGTGAAAGGCTGCTGGTGGGTGCGCGCCACATTGTTGAAACACCCGTAGCCGATGTTCTTCAGGCAGCCCGTCACTCCCGATGCCGAGTGATCCTTCATGGTCGGGATATTAATAATCTTGGTAACTTCCTGAGTTACAACCTTTGCGAGAAAGGACCGCGTCTCCGACTCTCCGAAGAAATTCGCATCGCAGTACACATCAAAATCGTAGCGCGCGGCATCGAAGGCGCCGTATTCGATGCCCACCAACCGAGGTCCTACGGGCACCAGAGCCTCGTATGCCCCCAGTTCGATCTCGTAGGAGTAGCGGTCAAACACCACGATATTTTCGGCAGGAACGCCGATCGAGCGCAGGGCGGCGATGATCTCGCGCACAATCTCGGGGGAGGAACAGCACACCGGAGCTCCTGAGGAGTTGATCTTGATTCCCACCACGTCGTGGGGTTCAATGAACCGTCGCCAGGCCGCCGCCGGCGTGCGTTCGCCGGTGAGCTCCTTCATGCCCTCACGGAGCATGCGGCCAACGATGGGCTGGGAAACCCGGTTGTCCGAGATGGAATTCCCTTGGAAGACCTCTACCACCCGCCCGGGGAACAGGCCCGGGATTCCCAGGACCGACGGCTTACGGGGAGAAATCCCGTGTACCTCGATCGGAGGCGGCGCCGGCCGGCCCGGATTGTCCTGGCCTCCGGCAACACCTGAGTTATAGAGCAGCGCCGCGGTTCCCCAACCTGCGGTCTTGATAAAGTCCCGTCGATCCATCGGCAAGCTTCCAATGGGACACCCGGCCGCATCGGTACGATTGTCCCCTCAAACAACGACCAAAGAGTATCACAACATGTCCGCACTATCCGGCTTAGCCCGGCTGCGCAGGGGGGCGTTGCCATCTTTCTCAGATCTTCCGGGTCTATTCACACCACGTCGATGCCCGCCGCCGGCGGGCTTTTTCGGAGTGCTCTTTTCAAAAGGCCCTCTCAGAGCTGCCGGCGCAACCTGAGTGACCCAGATGTCGCTTATCGACATGGAGTTTTGATGCCACAGGGATCTCATCCGAAGTCGAGGCCTTCTGTGAGCGCTGGTAGTCCCATCGGGAGGCCGGCGCGGAATGCAAGAACGGTTGAGCGCCGCGTTAAGACCCGAGCCGATTCAAGCGGGGACGACGCTGGTCGCAATCGAGCCTGCTGGTGGCGGGCTCCTGCTGAACTGGGGGCAAGACAGCCTCTAAAGGGACGCTGTTGAGGACTGACGATCATATCTCCCCGTAAACTGGAAGCATGCCGCCGATCCTGATCGCGCAAAAGATCTCCAAACGCTTCGGCGCCGATCCTCTGTTCGACAGTCTCTCCTTCGCGGTCCACGACGGGGACCGCATCGGCCTCATTGGTCCCAACGGTGCGGGCAAATCCACACTCCTTGCGATTCTTGGCGGGGAGCAGCAACAGGATTCCGGCGAGGTCTCCTTCCGCAGGGAGGTCCGCATCGGCTATGTCCATCAGATCTCGGGCTTCGCTGCGGGGATCACCGTCCGCCAGGTCATCGAAGCCGCACTGGAGCGCGCCGCTATTGCGGCGGGTGACCGCGAGCAGCGGCTGCGCGAGACGCTGGGCCGCGCCGGCTTCATAGAAACGGATGCCCCAGGCAATCCCGGGATGGACCGTGCCGCCGCGAGCCTTAGCGGCGGCTGGCGCAAGCGACTCGCGATCGCGGAAGCCCTCGCGACCGGACCCGACGTTCTTCTCCTCGACGAGCCCACCAACCACCTGGACGTGAGAGGCATTGAGTGGCTGGAGGGTCTGCTCCGATCCGCGAGTTTTGCCTTTCTCGTCGTTACCCATGATCGCCGTTTCCTTGAGAATGTCGCCTTGGAGGTCGTCGAGCTCAACCGTATTTACTCCGCCGGCCTGCTGCGGGTGAAAGGCGGCTACAGCAAATTCCTCGAAGATCGCGAAGCCTACGTCGAGTGGCAGCAGCGCGCGCAGGAAGGCCTGCGCAACCGCGTCCGCGCCGAGATGGAATGGCTGCGCCGCGGCCCCAAGGCCCGCACGACCAAAGCCAAGGCCCGCGTTGACAGCGCAAACGCCCTTGTCTCGGAGCTGCGCGATTCAGAGTCCCGCACGCGCATCGCCACGGCGGGGATCGTCTTCGACGCCACAGGACGCCAGACGAAGCGCCTCATCGAGGTCGAAAGCCTCACGGTGACTTTGGGGCATCGCGAGATCCTCCGTGGCGTCAGCTTTACGCTGACCAGCGGGCTGAAGCTCGGTCTTGCCGGCGCAAACGGCTCCGGAAAGACCACTCTGCTGCGCGCCATAACCGGCGAAATCACGCCGAACGCGGGTGAAATCCGCCGCGCATCGGGCTTGCGCATTGTCTATTTTTCGCAGTTGCGTGAGCTGGACACATCGCTGACGCTTCGCCGCACCCTCGCCCCCGACTCCGACTCTGTCGTCTATCAGGACCGCGTCATGCACGTCGCCGGCTATGCCTCGCGCTTTCTATTCACCGGCGAACAACTCAACCAGCCCGTGGAGCGCCTCAGCGGTGGTGAGCGCGCCCGGGTCCTCATCGCCCGCCTCATGCTTCAGCCCGCCGACGTCCTCATCCTCGACGAGCCCACCAACGACCTCGATATCCCTACGCTTGAGATTCTCGAGGAATCTCTGCTCGAATTCCCCGGAGCGCTGGTCCTCGTGACGCACGACCGGTTTCTCCTCGATCGCGTCACCAACGCCGTTCTCGGTCTCGATGGCCTCGGAAACGCTGCTCTCTTCGCCGATTATCTGCAGTGGGAGGCGTGGCTCGAAGAGCAGGCGCGAGCCGGAACGGGGGCCGCGGCGGGAAAAGCTACGCAGCCGGCTCCGGCGGCATCTCAAGCATCTCCAGCCCGGAGGAAGCTCTCGTACCTGGAGCAGCGCGAGTACGACACTCTGGAAGCGCGCATCGACGAAGCCGACGCACGCCTCCGTGCCGCCGAGCAGCGCATCCAGGCGCACGAAGTCGTCATCGATCCTGAAGCCATCACCGCCGCCCTCGCCGAACTCGAATTGGCGAAAGCCGATCACCATGCCGCTTACGAACGCTGGATCGAGCTAGCCGAGAAGATCGGCGGCTGAAGCTATCGATGGCGGTATTTGCCTCCTCATCCCGCGGGGCTGATCTATCCGGCCTGACGCGGACTCTCGAGTTGACGTGATTGAGCTCAGGCGCATCCAAGATATTTGGGGTAATTCATTTCATGAAAATCAGATTTTTGCTGTTGGCCCCGGCCGTCTCGGCCGGCATGGTCACGGGCTGTTTTGCGGCGAAGACTTCCAGGCGGGAGATTCCTCCGCTGCCCTCGGAGGCGGGCGAGCATCCGGGAATCCAGGTGCAGCTCAATGTGCCGGTGCCGATGCGCGATGGCGTCAAATTGCGCGCCGATGTCTTCACCCCCGACGGCCCGGGGCCCTTCCCTGTGCTGCTGAGCCGTACGCCTTACAACAAGGAAGATCCGGGGACCATCGAGAACGGCATGGAGGGCGCCGAACAGGGTTTCATCATGGTTACCGAGGACGTGCGCGGCCGCTATCATTCCCCCGGCTTCTGGGAACCGTTCAAGTACGAGATCAACGACGGCTACGACTCGGTTGAGTGGGCCGCCCGGCTGCCCAAATCGGACGGCAAGGTCGGCATGTGGGGCGGCTCCTACGTCGGCGCCACGCAATGGCTTGCGGCCATCTCCGATCCGCCCCATCTTGCCGGTCTGTGCCCCGAAGTCACCGCGCAGGACTATTACAAAGACTGGGCCTATCAGGACGGCGCGTTCCAGCAATGGTTTGCCCAGTCCTGGGCGTCCCATACCGCAGGCGACGCGCTCTGGCAACAAACCTATTTCGATTTCAGCGCCCTCGGCTACGTCCCATCCGCGCGCTCGCCCGAGACTGGCCTCCTGGCGCGGCCGGGGGAAAAATCCATGACGGACCCCTTGAACTACGTTAAGGAGCTGCCCCTCAGCGACTACACAACTCTGGTCACGCCTTCGACCGCCGGCAACGCGGGCCTCAAGGCGCTCGAGCCCTGGTATCTGGACTGGCTCGCTCATCCCAGCGACGACGCTTATTGGCAGAAGTGGTCGATTTCCAAAGATTACTCCCGCATCCATGTGCCGGCCCTGATCATCGACGGCTGGTACGATCTGTTTCTCGGCGGCGCGCTTGACAACTACCATGGCGTGAAAGCCCACGGGGGCACGGCCGACGCCCGCAACGAGGTTCGTCTGATGATCGTTCCCGGCGGCCACTCCGGATTTGGCACCAGGGTGGGCGCTTACGACTTCGGCCCCAGCGCGCGAGCGGACACCTTTCAAATCATGCTCGACTGGTACAAACACCTTTTCCTGGGCCAAAGCAATGAGGTCAGCCGCTGGCAGCCCGTGCGCTACTACCAGATGGGCGCCGACGTCTGGAAGCAGGCCAGCGCCTGGCCGCCGCCCCAGGCCGGCACCGTGGCCTACTATCTGCATTCCAATGGCAGCGCCAACAGCGCCGCCGGCAACGGCAGCCTGAGCAGGCAGGCCGCGGACGCGGCCGCCAATGCCCCCTCCGACCGCTACGTATACGATCCCGGCAACCCCGTGCCCACCATCGGCGGCAGCATGTGCTGCGACGGCAAGGATGTGCCCAACGGCATCCAGGATCAGCGCCCCGATGAAAGACGCTCCGATGTTCTGGTCTTCTCAACGCCGGTATTAAGAAAGGACCTGAACGTCACCGGGCCGGTTTCGATGACGCTTTATGTCTCCTCCACCGCCCCCGATACCGATTTCACCGCGGTGCTGGTGGATGTGGCTCCCGACGGTGTGGCGCATAACATCGCCGAAGGCATCGTGCGCATGCGCTATCGCGATTCCTTTACCAAAGCCTCTTTTATGACGCCCGGTCAGATCTACAAGGTCAACCTCGACATGTGGGCGACGAGCAATGTGTTCCTCGCCGGTCACCGCCTGCGCGTTGACGTCAGTAGCAGCAACTTCCCGCGCTGGGACCGCAACCTGAACACGACCCAGAGTCCGGAAGCGGGCACACACTGGGTCAAAGCCACCAATGTCATCTATCACGATGGCGCGCATCCTTCGGCGCTGAATCTATCGGTGGCGCCCTAGAGGAGCGATCATTGAACTCCGCTTGCGTCTTCGTCAGGGCATCTCACATGCAGGCCCCGGAGATGCGGACTGGCGAAATTTCGGCCGCCGGCTGCGCGATGCCGCGCCTCGCGGTCTTCTTTGTCTGCCGCGAGAGAGGGGATCCGGACCGGCATCTCGGCTTTGCACCCGGTCAGAAGATATGCATCACAGCCAAAGTCGTGTCGTCTCTCTGGATGCCTCCCGAGAAATCGTCCATGGCGCCCAGAATTGAGCAAACCGAAGCGTTCGCGGATTCGGTCGCTCGGCACTGAGCGGCCCGAAGCAGGCCGGCCGCCCCCCACTCATCGCCGGAGGGGCTGGAGGCCTCGGTCACACCGTCGGTGTAAGCAAAGACACAATCGCCGGGGTGCAGCCGGACGGATTTTTCCTGCCAGGAAGCGTTCGGAAACAGACCTATCGGGACCCCGGTCGGCTCAAGCCAGTCGATGGAGCCTTCAGAGTGAAAGACCAGGGGGGGATTGTGGCCGGCGTTCACATAGCGGAGGGTCCGGGTGTCTGGATCGAGCACTCCACAGACGAGGGTTGCATAGCGCCCGGCGAGCGATGAGAAGCAGACTTGCAGGTTCGCGGCCCGGAGCAAGGCGGGTAGGTCGTCTCGCGTGAAGAGAGAGGCGGTGCGCAGGGACGCCTGCACGCCGGCCATCATGAGGGCGGCCGCAGCGCCCTTGCCGGAGGCATCGCCGACCAGGAAAGCGAGGCAGCCGTCCGCCAGCCAGGTGAAGTCGTAGCAGTCGCCGCCGAGGGCGCGCAGCTGGCGACAGGCGACGCTCAAGTCCAGCCGCCGGTCTGCCCGGACAGGCGCCCGCATGAAGTGCTCCTGAACGGAACAGGCTTGAATCCAGTCCTGACTGACATCCACCATCGTATCCTCGGTTGTCATACGCCAACCTCCGCACGCAGGTCGGTTCAAGAGGCGGAAATTCGACATGGCCCTGGATATTCACAGCAATTCTTTTTTTCTTGCGTGGGCGTGTCGAGAATGCGGCTCTGGCTCCGACTACCAGGTGAAAGCGCGAACTGAGGCCCGAATGGCCCGCCTACTGCGGTAAACCTAAATCGAGCGCTCAGATTGCGGAATTCCCAATCAACCGAAAGGAGAACCCCAATGAAATACATTCTTCTGATGTCCAGCACCCAGACCGGCGTTTCCGGATATCACAAATGGTCCCAGAGCGACCGCGACATCCACATGCAGGCCCTAGGCGCCATCGTGAAGGGTCTGGTGGAGAGCGGCGAGTTCGTCGCCACCCAAGGCCTGGCGGAACCGAAGGAAGCCAAAGTCGTTCGCGGCGAGAGAAGCGGCCTACCGATCACGGACGGCGTCTTCCCCGAAGCGAAGGAGTTCCTGCTGGGCTACTGGATCGTCGATGTGGCCACGCCCGAACGCGCCTGTGCCATTGCGGGCAAGATCTCGGCGGCGCCCGGGCCGGGGGGGATTCCGACGAACATGGCCATTGAGGTCCGCCAGTTCGCGGCGCGCGGCGACACCAACTGAGTTGATGCCTTCACCAACGCAATCACCGCGGCTGTACGCCGCTCAGCGCAAATTCACCACGCAGGAGGACGCGACCATGAAATACATTTTGATGATGAACACAATGCGAGCCGGAGCGGGAGTTCCGGCATGGCCCAGGGCCGATCTGCAGGCGCACATCGCCTTCATGCACGGCGTGAACCGCGACCTGCGCGAGGCTGGGGAGTGGGTTGCGAGCGAGGGCCTGTCATTTCCGGATCAGGCCCGACTGGTGCGCGCCGGAAAAAACGGCGCGCCGGTCACCGACGGCGTCTTTCCGGAGTCGAAGGAGTTTCTGGCCGGCTTCTGGATTGTGGACGTGGATAGCCCGGAGCGGGCGTATGCGATTGCGGCTCGCGTCTCGGCGGCTCCCGGGCCTGGCGGAGAGCCCCTTAATATGCCCATCGAGGTGCGCCCCATCATGAGCGCGCCTCCTCAGGAAATGTTGTGAAGGGAACGGCCGGCGGGTGGGATCCCGCATCGGAGCGCCTGTTGCGTGAGTTGGCGCCGCAAGTGCTCGGCGTGATCGCTCGCCGGTTTCGTGATTTTCCGGCGGCCGAGGACGCGGTGCAGGAAGCGATGCTTGCGGCCTTCCGCCAGTGGCCGGCGGACGGCGTTCCAGAGAACCCACGCGCCTGGCTGATCCGCGTAGCCTCGAGGCGCATGACCGACATGGTCCGCAACGAGATCGCGCGCCGCGAACGCGAAACCGCGGCAACGCCGGAAGAGGAACCGGCGATCGAGCCGCTTGACGAGATCGAGGCTGAGATGGATCCCACCGACACCCTGATTCTGCTTTTCATGTGCTGCCATCCGGCGCTAAGCGTATCCTCGGCCATCGCACTCACGCTGCGCGCAGTCGGAGGCCTCACCACAGCGGAGATCGCCAAGGCCTTCCTCGTTCCTGAAGCGACGATGGCACAGCGCATAAGCCGCGCCAAGCAAAGTATCCGGGCATCGGGGATTGCATTTCGCGCGCCGACGCCGCAGGAGCGCGGCGAGCGGCTCTCGGCCGTTCTCCACGTGCTTTACCTCATCTTCAACGAGGGCTATGCGAGCAGCATGGGCACAGAGTTGCAGCGGCTCGATCTGGCGCACGAGGCGATCCGGCTCACCCGCGCCGCGCGTGCCCTGTTGCCGGAGGACGCCGAGGTAGCCGGTCTTCTCGCGCTGATGCTCCTGACCGATGCCCGCCGCGCCGCCCGTACCCGCCCAGGCGGCGAGCTCATCCCGCTCGACAAGCAGGATCGGAGCATGTGGGATCGCGACGAGATCGCAGAAGGCGCGACACTGCTGACTTTCGCGCTCTCCAAAGGTGCCGTGGGATTTTACCAGCTGCAAGCCGCCATCGCTGCCGTTCACGACGAGGCAGCGCAGGCAGAAGATACCGATTGGCCGCAAATCCTGGCCTTGTACGAGCTGCTGCAGCGCGCTGCCCCCAGCCCGATGGTCACGCTGAACCATGCCATCGCCTTCGCGATGGTGCACGGACCGGCGAGCGGACTCGATCGTCTTCGGGCATTGGACAGCGACGAACGCCTGAGCAGTCACTATCGTCTCGATGCCGTGCGCGCCCATCTGTTCGAGAT
The DNA here is from genome assembly GCA_035508555.1 of Occallatibacter sp. GTDB lineage: Bacteria > Acidobacteriota > Terriglobia > Terriglobales > Acidobacteriaceae > Telmatobacter. Next base: position 80,197 of record DATJMU010000074.1, read on the forward strand.
GCTCGGCGATTTCGAGACGGCCATCCACCACTATCGAGCCGCCGCGGCCGGAACCATCAGCCTTCCGGAACAGAACTACCTGATGACGCAGGCCGCTCGGCTCGAAGAGGCTCGCGAACAGCGGAAGAGCTCGCATCCCCACCCGGAATTGTAATTATGGCTCGACGCCGCCTTGCCCTAACCGACAGGTGAGCCCCAGTTGCGCCTGACTATCATCCACTTCGGGAGCCAGAGGATATCGGTTCCGGAGTCTACCATGAAGGCGATTGCTGAATGGATGGCGGCCAAGATGCTGTAGACAAGCTGCCGCGCCGGCGGCCGAATTAGTCTTCTTTACCCATGATTGGCCGTCCGGGTTCCCACACGATGTACCGCGATTGCAGGAGTAGGAAGGGTCGGCACCTGGGCAACTCTTTTTTTCGATGGTAGGCGAGGCGGGAATCGAACCCACAACCCCCGGCTTAGAAGAACGAGGGGTTGCAGAGGCTCCGCCGGGTGCCAGCCAAGTATCTCATTAATCTCCACTTCTCAACACTTTGGCACGCGACGTGCGCCAATCGGCCGGTGCTCTAAAACGCTCCTCAAGCCCGGCCGGCAACGCGCCGTTTCTCCTCTTCGGCCGGTGCTCGAACGCTTATTTTTGGCATGCCTGACGCCCCGGCGAGGAGGCCGACCTCCACCTCTTTGAACCGAGTATCCACGAGGTGTTTCGTATGCCATTTGGACGGAAAAACCATGCTCCCGAACTCTACATTGTCCCGCAACCTGCCGATAAGCAACCCATGACTTCGGCCCAGCCAGCGGATCCGCACGAATTCACTTCTGTCGCCTGCGAGATTATCGAACGATGGGGCTTTGATACGCGTCTGCCTGGGGAGCTGGCAAGAGACCTCACCGCACAGCGCGGACACACCATCGACCACATCGACTGTCCCTCATGCCAGGCCTACGACCGATTCGTGA
>DATJMU010000075.1:0-22020 GCA_035508555.1 Occallatibacter sp.
CCACCGTCGTTGCCGACCCGCGGGGGATGAAACTGTGCCCCATCCATCGGACGTCTTTGTTTTTGTCCGATGGGTGGGAGTCCGTAGAATTCATCTCTTGTTTTGTTGCACTTGCAATTTTGTTTCTTATCAGGGCACGACTTCAGTCGTGCCGCAAACGCAATCAAACAAAGGTTGGGCTTTAGCCCCTGAGCGACTGCCTCGATCCGGATTTGCCTCGCATTTACTTTTTTTTCCGCAGCCTCGGCCGGCTCAGCGCGAACTCCGCTGCCCGGCTTCCCTGTCGTCAAAATCTGGCCATTGGCAGCACACAGAAGAACGCCCCAACCTTGCGTGCAGCTCGACAAAACCCGACAAAAGCCGTGCGGCGGCGCCACTGAAGAATACGTCCAAACAGATGTAGCCCAGTCCATGCTGGCGGAGGTATTCATGCGGTCTACGTCAATGGCAGCGCTTCTTGTGTCCATGGTGTTCATCTCGGCCGGCGGCGGCGCCCTCTGCGCGCCAGCGCAGCAATCCGACTCGCCGGCAGCGAGCTCCGCCCCGCAGGAGACCGCGCCCGATAGCCAGGCAGCTCCGTCTCTGACGGGAAGCTGGCAGGTAACATGGACCGCCCGCAATGGAACCGGACGGCAGGCCACGCTCGATCTTAAACAGGAAGGCGACAAGCTGTCCGGAAGCTTTCAGGGAGAACGCGGCTCGGTTCCGATCAAGGGAAGCGTGAAGGGAACCGAGATTACCTTCGAGGTGAAGATGCCGCGACGGAAGATCTCCTTCAGCGGAACGGTCGACGGCGACAAGATGAGCGGCACCACGGAGCAGGGCGCCTCATGGACGGCCGCCCGTCAGTAACGGTTGACGATGGCGCCGGCCGGACGCATCCTCGGATAGGGGCCTGACCATGAAGACCGCGGCCGAGAGTGTCCGCACCGGCGTCGTAAGCACGCCGGCAGCGCCAGCCCGCCAGATCCTGCTCATCGACGACGACCGCGTGATGTCCGAGATGCTCGCCGAATATCTGGCGCCGGAAGGGTTCACCGTCCATCTGGCGCACACCGCGGCGGCCGGAGTTGAACGCGCGCGGGAAGGCGGAATCGTCCTGATCATCCTCGACGTGATGCTTCCCGACAGCGACGGATTCAGCGTGCTGCGCGCCATCCGGCAGAAGAGCCGGATTCCAGTGATCATGCTGACCACGCGGGCAGCAGTCGCCGACCGCGTCACCGGTTTGGAAGCCGGGGCCGACGATTACGTGCCCAAGCCCTTCACGCCCGTCGAGCTTCTGGCGCGAATCCGAAGCGTGCTGCGCCGCGGTCAGCCGGCAAAGTTCGGCAGCGGCTTTCTCGCCATCGACGACCTCATCCTCGACGCAGGCTCGCGCACCGTCGAGCGCAAGGGAACGCTCATCGACTGTACTGCCGCGGAGTTCGACGTGCTGCACGCGTTGGCCGGCGCTGCCGGGCAGGTGGTGTCGCGAGAGAAGTTGACGCGCATCGCTCTGGGACGGGTCCCCTACGCGGGCGACCGCGGCGTGGATAACCTTGTAAGCGCCCTGCGCAGAAAGCTCGGCCCCTCCGCGGACGGCAAGGACCGTGTCCGCTCCATCCGCAACAAGGGCTATGTCTATCTGCATCCCAGTCCACCGTCGCCACAGGAGAAAAAGCGGTGAGGCTCTTCTGGCGCATCTTTCTGGCCTTCTGGCTGGCCACAATCCTCATGATCGCCGCCGTGATCGGTGTAAGCGAGATTCTTCCGCTGACCTTCCCCGGAAGCCGCGTGGGACGCTTCGATCCGGAACTGCTTCGCTCAACTCTCGCCGCGGCGGTGACGGCATACGAGCAGCACGGCACCGCCGGGCTCACCGCGGCCCTTCAAGGCGTGGGGTCGGCGCGGCGAAGTTCCCTCTTCCTCTTTGACGACAAGGGAAACACTCTCGTCGGCGACGGCGCGCCTCCGCTCTTCTACAGGCGCCTCGCCGACGAAGTCCTGGACAGCGGCCATCCCGAGCTGCAGCGCTACTTTGGATCGCGCGTGCTGTTCGTCACCCCGATCGAAAGCGCGAGCGGCCGGCGTTATGTGGCCGTGCTCACCGTCTTTGCTCCGGGCACTCACGTGGAGAACCGCATCCTGCGGGTGCGCTTCTGGTTCAATCTGACCATCGCCATGCTGCCGGCCGCGCTGGTCTGCATGATTCTCGCCCTCTATCTCACGCGGCCCATCCGCCGCCTGCAGGCCACCGCGCGGCGTCTCGCCGGCGGCGACCTCAACGCGCGCTCCATGCCGCCCGGAGCCAGGCGGAGAGACGAGCTTGGCGACCTGGCGCGCGACTTCGACGCCATGGCCGCGCAGATCCAGATGCTGATGACCGCCCAGCGGCGCTTCGTCGCCGATGTCTCTCACGAACTGGGCGCGCCGCTCACGCGCATGTACCTCGCGCTTGCGCTGCTCAAGCGGCAGCTCGACGGAAACTGCGCAAGCGATCTCGAACGGATCGAGCGCGAGACAGAAAAGCTGAGCAGCCTGGTGCAGCAGCTCTTGCTCCTGGCGGGAATGGAAGCCGGATCGCGGCCGGTCGAGTCGCTGGCCCCGGTCTCGTCGCGCGCGCTGTGCGAAAGCATCGTCGAGGACGCCAGTGTGGAGGCGGCGCAGGCCAACTGCCGCATCGCCGCATCGCTGCGCGACGTCACGCTTCTGGCATATCCCCGGCTCCTGCGCCGCGCCATCGACAACGTTCTGCGCAACGCCATCCGCTACGCGCCAGTGGGCTCGGAGATCCTTTTCAACTGCAGAACAGACGACGACCTGCAGCACGTGATCTTCGAGGTGCTCGACAGCGGACCGGGCGTCCCCGAGTCGATGCTCACCGATATCTTCCGGCCGTTCTTCCGCACCGCTCCAGGACGCGAGAGCGACAGCGGAGGAACCGGGCTGGGCCTCGCCATCGCCAGCGAGGCCGTCCGCCTGCACGACGGCGTCATCGCGGCCGGGAACCGCAAGACCGGCGGATTGCACGTCACCATCTCCCTGCCTCTGCGGTTTGCCACCGGCGAAGAGGACCGCTGCGGCGCCCTGTGCGAAGCCTGAACCGCATCCCGCCACAAGACTAATCCGCAATCTTTGCGTAATTCGAATTGACGATCGTGATCGAGATATTCTTCGAGGGCGCCGCAATCGAGATGACGCCGGCATACCGCGCGCCGTTCTCCAGGCGCGAGAACTCGACTTCGCCCGTCAGTTTATCCCTGGGATGATCCAGATAACTCTTCACCGCCACGCTCTCGATCTTCTTCGTCGCCGGAGCAAGCGCGAGCGTCACCTCATCGCCTTTCTTGGCGTAGTCTCTGATCACGATAGCCTCCCCGTTCGCGTCGCCGCCCTCGATGGTGACCCTCCCGGCCGCAAACGCGGCTCTGAGCTTCTCGCGGTCGAGCGGTATATACATCTTCGCCACGCTGCGTATATCCGCCACTTCCTTTTCGATCGCCTTCTTCTTTCTGCCCGCGATCAGCTTGCGCACCAGCATCCCGCGCGGCCCCATGCCGCCCATCTGTCCCTGCTGCGTAGTGTCCCGTCCGCCCATCGGGGTCTTCTCGACGGTTCCGTCGGGTCCGTAGCGGCACAGGGACACGCGCGGCGGCCTCTGGTTCCCGTCGATCGTAATCGTGGTGGTCTCCGTCCACTGATAATCGCGCAGCAGCTCTTTATTCTTTCCGCTGTCCTGCTGGATCTGCGCGATCTTCTGCTGCAGGTTCGGCGGCTCCGGCGTCTGCGCGGCTAGAGAACAAACAAGCAGGAACGGCGCTGTCGCCCCTGCAAGACACCAAATCTGACTGCGAAACTGCATGGGGACTCCTCTGAACAGATGGTTATGCAAGCAACGATCGGGCGGCCGTAAAAGCAAGAAGCGCCCTGCCGCGTTCATCCTCGCGGTCGACGCTCATCTTCGCGGTCGATTCGACCTGAGCTCGGCCCGCACCTTTCCCAGCGCGCGCGAGAGATGCGCCTTCACCGTGCCTTCGCGCAGCCCCGTGGTGCGCGCGATCTCGCGCAGCTCCAGCTCTTCCACGTAACGGAGCAGGAAGATGGTCCGCTGCCGTCCCTTGAGCCCGCGCAGCGCGGTCCACACCCTCTCCACCTGCTCGCGTGCCGCCACCTGCGCCTCCGGCGAACTGGCCGGGTCCGGCAGCCAGTGCCCCGCTTCGCCCGCGTCCACCGCGTTGGTGCGCGTCTGCCGCCAGAACTGCATGCGGCGGTTGCGCCAGTAATCGGTGCGCAGGTTGGTGGCGATCTGGATCAACCATGTGAAGGCGCTCGAGTCTCCGCGAAAGCTCGACCAGCAGCGATGCGCCTTGAGGAAACACTCCTGCGTCAGTGTCTCCGCAAGATCGGCGTCGCGCAGCGACGAGAGCAGATAGCAAAAGACGCGGGAACGATGGCGCTCGGCCACGGCGGCGAAGTCCGGCGGGGCTGCGGAAGTCTTCTCCGGCAGCGAATCCTCCAGAGCGCCGAATGAACCTTCGATGACGGCAAGACGATGAGTATTCTGCATATCGATGAACCTGTTTGCCGCTCTCCTGCTGCGGTCCGTTGTAACCAGCCTCGTTGAGTCTCAGCGCGCCAAAGCGGGAGACCGGTGCGCAATCGCGCCATCCTCAACGGCGAGCGATCGCCTCGCGGACAAGATGGCGCATGTAGACCAGGCCGAACTGCAGCCCGGCCTCCTTGGCCGTGTTCCCGCGCCCCGCACCCGTCGGATACCAGACATTCGTAGCCACGGCAGCGCCCGAGAACGGCCCCACCATGCGGGCCACTGAGAAGGCTTCGTGCCCATCTGCGCCCTTTCGCGCCAGGAAGGTGTCCTCGAAAGCCAGCCGGAACACAGACTCCGAACAGGGCTGCGTGCAGCGCGCCCGCCGCAGGTCCTCGCGGAAGAGATCGGCCACCACGAATTCGGTCGACTGCCGCACCGCGATCTCGCCAAATGCTGAGCCGAACCGGTCGCCATAGCCTTCGGCGCCCTGCGGCCATTGGCTGGGGTTGTCGCGCGCCTGCGCAATGCCCGCATGTGCGCCGGCCTCCACCAACGACATCACTCCATAGGTCGACCGCAGATACTCCTTGAGCCTTTCCCCCTGCGTAGGCGGATCGTAGACAGCTCTGGCCGGAACCTGCGCCGCCGGCTTCGGCGCATCCGGCATGCTTTGCGCGTTCTGCGCCCCGCACGCAATTGGCAGCGCGCCGGATACACCGACCAGCAAAACCATCCATCGCTTCACAAGCTCTCCTCATTCGTCATTGGCAATTGAAGGGGCCGGAGGCTGCGCGTCGACCAGCTCCGGCCCCCGCTCGCGCAATTTGCGGCCTCTACCGCCTGCGCCGGTAATAGGTGCGCGAGTGGCCGTTGGGCCCGGTCACCGTGGTCTTGTTTCCCCTGGCCCCGTGCGTGGTCGTGCGTGAAGCCGATCTCCCGTTGGCGCCCGTGCGCGTGTCGGTGGTTACCGGGCGGCCATTCGCGTTGCGGGTTGCTGTGTAGTCGTTTGTATGTGTCTTGCCGGCGGGTGTCGTCACCGTCTTGTCGTTCGTGTAGGTGCCGTTCTGGCGCGAGTGCGTGTCGGTCACCGTGTCGCCGCGGCGATTGGTGTACGTCGTGGTGTGCTGCGCCTCGGCCGCCACACCCATGGCGAGCGCCGCGCCAAGCACCAGTGCCGTTTGTTTCAATCCTGCGATCATGCCCATCCTCCTGCTCGGATTGCTTTCGTTTCAGTAGAACGCGCGCTTGCAGTGAAAGTCGCTTGGCAATCGCGCCGCACGACAAAACTCGACATTGAGCGCCCGTCCCGGCCGCGGCAGGGGCCGTCGATTGAAACAGGAGACGAAATGTTCCACTCGCGGCAACAACCTTGGCCGGTCAGTTTCCGTGATGAGGTTGAAGAAAAAGCAATGAAGATAAAACCGGTTCATATTGCACGTTGGAAGCGTCTGGCGAAAGTTTCCCGAATCGCGTCTCTCGGGCTCGCCTTCGCCTTACCGTTCCCCGCTAGCCATGCGCAGCAAGCGGGCCTGCCGCAGCCGGAGCCTGCCCAACATCTCGCGGGCGGATCGATTCACGGAACGGTTCGCGCAGGCGCCGCGCCGCTGCCGGGCGTTCCGGTCACCGCGACGGACGCCTTGACAGGCAAGAAATACACCGCGGCATCGGATGCTCAGGGCAACTACAGCATGACCGTTCCCCCAAACGGCCGTTACGTGGTGAGCGCGCAGTTCACAGTCTTTGCGCCGGTTGCAAAAGAAGCTCTTCTGAGTTCGGCTGCGCCCAATGCGCTGATCGACTTCTCGCTTGTGCTCGCCTCGCGCGCCGCGCAACAGCAGCAGCACGAAGAGAAGATGGAAGCCGCGGCCGCGCAGCTCTCTTCCGCCGGAATGCAGAGCCTCAACCTGGTCGGTTCCGCAATGGACATGATCGCGGCCGCCACCGGCGGAGGCAACACAGGCGTCCAGCTTCCTGAGATCGCCGCCAATAGCGACTTCTCCAGCGAATCGGTGGCCGTGAACGGCCAGAGCGGAGTGACCAATCCCTTTGCCGGCGTCGACGTGGATCAGCTCCGCAAGGAGATGCAGGAGAAGGGAACCAACGCGTCGCTGACAGGGACCCCGGAGGCGCCCGGCGGCGAGACCCGCGGCATGAACATGCTCGGTGGAGCGGGCAGCCGTGAAGGCAGCGGCGGGCGCCTTGGCGCGATCTTCCGCAACCTCAAGCCCAACCAGCCGCACGGCGCGTTCTTCTGGGAGGGCGGGAACGGCGCGCTCAACGCCGAGGACTTTGCGCTCCGCGGCCAGCCCATCGCGGAGCCGGGTTATGGGCAGAATCTCGCCGGCCTCACCTTCATCGGCGCTCCCTACATTCCCAAACTGCTCGAGCACGACGACAAGGACTTCCTCTTTGCCGCGCTGGTTACGGATCGCCAATCGAAACCCTTTGACGAATACGGCACCGTGCCCACCGCTGCCGAGCGTACCGGCAACCTCTCATCGCTCACCAGTCAGAGTGGCAATCCGATTACGATCTACGATCCCTCTACGGGCCAGCCCTTCGTTTACAACGGCCAGACCGACGTGATTCCGCCCAACCGCATCGCGCCCCAGGCCGCCGCGCTGCTGAGTTATCTGCCCTTGCCCAACTTACCGGGGCAGCTTCTTAACTATCGGCGCCTGGCCGCGGCCGATACAGACACAACACGATTTGGTTTTCGCTACAACCGCAGCATCTCGAGTGCCGGCTCGCCGCTCTTGGGGATGCTGCAACGATACCTCGGCCGCAGCGCGCCAGGCCAGAGCATCAACGTCAACTATAACTACGAGCACATCGGCGCCGACGAACTTAGCCTCTTTCCAAACTTCGACGGCAAGCTGCAAACCAACCAGTACTCGCTGCAGGCGGGTTATTCGCTGGGAGTCGGCAATCTTACGCAAAAATTCTCCGCTAACTGGAACCGCACCAACTCGCAGCTTAGGAATAGCTTTACCAGCGCGACCGATATAGCTGCGGCCATCGGCCTTTCGGGTCTGCCATCCAACCCCATGCTCTACGGCCTGCCCAACGTGACCATGAACCAGTTCAGCAACTTCGATGAGGCGCAGCCTAACTTCCAGATCAACCAGACTATCTCGCTCTCCGACGCCAGCACCTGGACTCACGGCAAGCACAATGTGCAGTTCGGCGGCGACGTGCGGCGCGTTCACTACGATCTGCTCGGCGACACCGACTCAACGGGCGACTATACCTTCACCGGCTACTTTACGGAGGAGCCTGGCTCCCATGCGAGTGGCATCGCTGATACAGGCTCGTCACTTGCCGATCTTCTGCTCGGCCTTCCTCAGCAGACCGCAATCCAGGCGCCGGACGGCAAAGCCTATCTGCGCGAGAACGCATACGACGCCTATCTCCAGGACGACTGGCGCGCCTTGCCCGACCTCACCCTGCTCGCCGGCCTCCGCTACGAGTACTTTTCGCCTTACTCGGAAAAGTACGACCATCTGGCCACGCTCGATACCGGCAACGACTTTGCGTCCGTGGCCACGGTGCTGCCCGATGGCGTAGGACCTTTCACCGGCAAGTATCCGCGCACCCTCATCGATCCCGAGTACAACGACTTTTCTCCGCGCATCGGATTTGCGTGGAGCCTCATGCCCGATACGGTCCTGCGCGGAGGTTACGGCATCAACTTCACCAACGGCCAGTACGAGACCTTCGCGCAGAATCTCGCCTTCCAGCCTCCCTTCGCCGACGTGCAGACCAACGAGTTCTCTCTCAGCGCGCCGCTCACCCTCGCCAATGGATTTCCCGCCCCCGAGACCCAGGGCAACTACGCGGTGAACAAAAACTTCCGGCTGCCGTACATCCAGGTGTGGGACCTCAATCTGCAACGGACCGTTCCATGGAACGTGGTGCTCAACTTCGGTTACACCGGCTCCAAGGGGACGCGGCTCGACATGGTCGACGCACCCGGACGCACGGCCACGCAGTCGCTCAGCGGCATCCTCTACGACTACGAGGACTCGGTCGCCTTCTCCAACTACAACGCTTTCACGGCCAGCGCCCGCAAGCGCCTCACCGGCGGCGTCTCGGTGCAGGCGCGCTACACCTACGGCCACTCCATCGACGATGCCAGTTCCATCGGCGGCCACGGCGGCACATCGGTTACTCCGGCGCAGAACTGGCAGGACCTCCTCGCCGAAGAATCGAATTCGAGCTTCGACATCCGGCAGCAGGTGGTAGGCAACTTCCTCTATGAGCTTCCCTTCGGGCCCGACGCCCACCACCTCACTACGGGCCGCGCAAGCCAGATCCTGAGCAATCTCTCGCTGTCCGGCACCTTCGACTTCGCTACGGGCTCGCCGCTCACGCCGCACTATCAGGCAACCTTCGCCGACGTGGCCCGAGGCAGCGCCGGATCGCTGCGTCCCGATCGCGTCGACGGGGCTTCGCTCACCCAGGGCGGCGGATCGCTCGACAACTGGTTCAACAAGGATGCCTTCACCAGCCCCGCCGATGTTTACGGCACGGCCTCGCGATTCTCTATTCCCGGCCCCGGCACGGTGGCAGTGGATGCGTCCCTGTCGAAGACCATCCGCTTCTCGGAAACGCGCACCTTCGAACTGCGCGCCACGGCCGACAACGTCTTCAATACCGTGCAGTATTCCGCAGTCGATACAACGCTCGGATCGGCCAGTTACGGCCAGGTGACCGGCGCCGCGCCCATGCGCGCGTTCACTTTCGTAGCCCGCTTCCGCTATTAGAGGAGATTCTCCGGTGAAACATAATCATCTGCTTCGCAACCTGGCATTGGGCGCGCAGCTCACCCTGATTTCGCTTTTGACTCTCCTCGCGCAGCGGCCGGGCGGCCCCGCAATCAACGATCAGTCAAGTTACGTCCTCAAGCTGAACAGTGACCTCGTCCTCAGCAACGTCGTGGTGGTGGATAAGAAGACCGGCAAATTCGTGCACGGGCTTACGGCCAAAGACTTCACCATTCTCGAAGATGGCAAGCCGCAGCAGATTTCGACTTTCGACTTTGAGAATGTCGATCAGGCCGCCCAGCTCAGCGAAGCCACTATCAACGCAAAATCGCCCAACGGTATCTTCGCAGCCAAAAATGCGGTGACGACGCCGGCGGATCTTCACGACCATCGTCTCATCGTCATCTTTTTCGATCTCACCTCCATGCAGCCTGACGACCTGACGCGCGCACAGGACGCGGCCCGCAACTACGTCGAGCATCAGATGCAGCCCGCCGACCTGGTGGCCGTTCTCTCTCTCGACAGCTCGCTTACGCTCGACCAGGACTTTACCGCCAACAGGCAGCTGCTGTTGCGCGCCATCGGCGGTTACGCGGGCACGCAAGGGTCCGGTTACGAGTTGGGCGCTGCAAGCACTACCAACCAGGTCGAAGACACCACCTCGTTCACGCCCGACGAGACCGAGTACAACGACCTGAACACCGATCGCGAGCTGTTCGCCATCGAAGACATCGCTCACGCGCTTGCTTACATCAACGAGAAAAAATCGCTGCTCTACTTCTCGGGCGGCATCCGCCGCGACGGCATCGAGAATCAGGCATCACTGAACGCGGCGGTCAACACCGCAGTTCGCGCCAATATGTCCGTTTACTCCGTAGACACCCGCGGCCTGCAGGCCATCTCGCCGCTCGGCGACGCAACAACCGGCAGTCTGCGCGGAGCCGCTGCCTACAGCGGCCTGGCCACCCAGAATAACTTCGATTCGAACTTCGCCACGCAGGAAGTAATGGCCACCCTCTCCGCCGATACCGGCGGCAAGGCATTCTTTGATACCAACGACTTCGCTCCGGCCTTTCAGCGCATCCAGAACGATACCTCGGCCTACTATGAGATCGGCTACTTCTCCACCGACACCCGCCGTGATGGAAGTTACCGCCGTCTTACCATCAAGGTGGACCGCAAAGACGTAAAGCTCGAATATCGTCCCGGTTACTATGCTCCCGCGGACTTTAGGCACTCCGATAAAGAAGAGCGCGAACAGGAGTTGGTAGATGAGTTAGACAGCGACCTTCCCGCGACCGACGTCGAGGTCTATCTTCAGGCCATGTTTTTCCGCGCAAATGATAGCCAGGACGATGTCCCGGTCTCGCTGGTCGTCCCCGGCTCGCAGATTCCCTTTGTAAAGGGCGGAGACAAGGATAAAGCCACGCTCGACATTATCGGCCGCATCGAAGATGCCGCCGGTCATGACGTTGCCGGCGTGCGCGACGCGGTCAAGCTTGCCGTGGACCAGTCGCAGCAGGTCGAGCGGAAGAACGTCGAGTACACCACAAATTTCACGCTTCCCGTCGGAAGGTATCAGGTCAAATTTGTCGTTCGCGAGAACGAGACCGGGCACATGGGGTCGTTTGAGGCAGATCTGAATGTGCCCGATCTCGACAAGGCTCCGCTTAAGATGAGTTCGGTTGTGCTGGCCAGCCAAAGCATCCCGGCAGGAAAGAAGAGCAATAATCCCTTGATCCGCAACGGCCGCGAACTGGTTCCCAATCTGCCGCACGTCTTCCAGCAGGATCAGCACCTCTATCTCATGTACGAGGTCTACGATCCCGTGCGTCCCGTCGTGAAGAAGACCGTCCGCGCCGCCGCCGCGGCGGATTCGCCGGCGTCGCCCGCTCGGGTCTTTACCAACGTCGAGTTTCTCAAGGGCGACACCATCGCTTTTGCCACCCCCCTGGTAAAGGCCACTGCGACAAATGTGCCCGGTCATGATGCCATCGTCTTCGAATTCGATGTACCTCTGGCCGGACTGAATACAGGTTCCTATGTATGCCAGATCAACATAATTGATGATGCAGGCGGGGCCTACAGCTTTCCGCGCACCGCGGTCCTGATCCGCGGCGCGCAATCGCCTGTCGAACCGCCGCCGGCCATCCGGGCGCAGCCGGTCTCCTCGCCACCCAGGTAGAGTAAGACCGCGGTTCGAGTAGACGCGATTCAAAACTCGACCATATTTGCGAAGATCAGGCGTTTGCCCGGCACCATCTGGGAGCCATCGATGCAACACTGCATTTCTTGAGGATCTGTGCCCCGGAGATCTACATTCGAGGCTCTGGTGGGAAAGATTCCGGCTCAGCATCCAACCGGCGAGAGGGCTGTGCCGCGAAAACTCGCTCTCTTGGATCTTGTCTGTGGCGTGGTGGGCCCGGAGGGATTCGAACCCCCAACCAAGGGATTATGAGTCCCCTGCTCTAACCGTTGAGCTACAGGCCCCCTTTATCGGATTGCGTACCGTCCGACGGGCGCTCCTGGCGCTGCCGCGACCTGATGATTGCAGCGCTTCGCCCGGCCACACTCCGCCGCACAACCTCTCGATAGTGTGCCATACGCGCTCCGTGCCGGTCACCCGCCTTCACAGATGCTCCCACTTGTTCGGATTCCGCCTCAGCAGCCAGCACGGATCCTCGTCCCCCTGCGGAAACAGTGCCTCCGCGCAAGGCACGACCGCAGTTCCCAGAAAATCGTACTCTTCCTTTTGCCCCTTCAGCGGCACCGACATATACCGGTTCACCGTCACCGACGACTGCGGCGCCCCGCGCACATGGTACACGCTCCAGTCCACCGCATACGCCGCAACAAGCACCGCCGCCAGTCCAATCAACACGCGCAACAGCCACCGTTGTAGCCAGCTCCACATCGTTTAGCCTTCCCCAATCAGTGTCAATCGATCTGCAAAGCTCCGCTCTTCAGCGCCACGCCGCTCAGGCGCCTCCGCCGCGCCTCCGTCAGAATAGCCGCAATCTCCCCCGCGGCCAACGCGTAGCTCAGCCCCCCGGGCCGGATGTTCGAGATGCAGTTCCGCTCCGCGTCCGTGCGCCCGGGCCGCGGCGCCCACGTGATGTATGTCCCCAGCGAATCGGGCGAGCTCAGCCCCGGCCGCTCCCCGATCAGCACCACCGCCATCTGCGCACCCAGCATCTCGCCCATCTCATCGCCGATCGCCACTCGCCCCTGCTCCACCACGCACACCGGCCCCATCCGCCAGCCGTCCAGCCGCGGCAGCAACTCTTCCATCAGTGCAGCCGCATGGCGCTCCACCGCCAGCGCCGAGAGCCCGTCCGCCACAATCAGCACAACATCGCACTCGACCCTGTGCGCCATCAGGAGCGCCCGGCTTGCCTCATCCAGCCGCCGTCCCAGGTCCGGCCGCTGCAGGTAGGTCGCCCGGTCCGAGGCCGCCGAATGCAGTCGCAGTGCCTCGCTGCCGCAGATCCTCCCCAACTCCGACGCCAGCGCCGCCCCCTCCAGCCGGGCATGAACTGCGTCCCTCGCCAGCGCGTGGGCCCTCTGAAAATCCAGCAGCTCCCGCGTCGCCAGGCTCACGCCGGCCCGTGTCAGTCCCACGCGCGCCGGCGTCAGCGCCTTCAATTGCGCTGCCACATCCGGCCTCGCCACCTCGCTCATGCCGTCAGCAGCCTCTCCGGATATCGCGCCTCCGCCGTCAGCCGTGCGAACCCCTCGCCCTCCAGCCACGCCTCGAACTCCGGCGCCGGCCGCAATCCCAGCACCCGCCGCACGTACAGCGCATCGTGAAAACTCGTGCTCTGGTAATTCAACATCACATCGTCCGCTCCCGGCACGCCCATAATGTAGTTCACCCCCGCCGCGCCCAGCAGCGTCAGCAACGCGTCCATATCGTCCTGGTCGGCCTCCGCGTGATTCGTGTAGCACACGTCGCATCCCATCGGCAGCCCCAGCAGCTTGCCGCAAAAATGATCCTCCAGCCCCGCCCGCACAATCTGCTTGCCGTCGTAGAGATACTCCGGCCCGATGAACCCCACCACCGTATTCACCAGCATCGGCCGGTACCGCCGCGCCACCGCGTATGCCCGCGCCTCCAATGTCTGCTGGTCCACGCCATGGTGCGCATTCGCTGAGAGCGCCGATCCCTGCCCCGTCTCGAAGTACATCACGTTCTCGCCCACGCGCCCATCCAAGCACACCGACCCGCGCTTCAGCGCCAGCCCCGCCGCGTGCGCCTCATCCAGCAACGAAAGACTCACCCCAAAGCTCCGGTTCGCCGCTTCGGTCCCGGCAATCGACTGGAAGATCAGGTCCACCGGCGCGCCTCGCTCCATCGCCGCCATCTGCGTCGTCACATGCGCCAGCACGCAGCTCTGCACCGGAATCCCGAACCGCTCCCGCAGCGCGTCAACCAGTTTCAGCAGATCCACCGTCACGCCCACGCTGTCTCCCGCCGGGTTGATCCCCACCACCGCGTCGCCCGACCCCAGCAGCAGACCATCCAGTATCGAAGCCGCAATCCCCAGGGACGCGTCCGTCGGATGGTTCGGCTGCAGCCGCGTGCTCAGCCGGCCCCGCAGACCCACCGTCGTCCGGAACCGCGTCGCCACCCGCATCTTCGCCGCCGCCGCGATCAGGTCCTGTACCCGCATCAGCTTGCTCACGGCCGCGGCCATCTCCGGCGTCAGTCCCGGCGCCAGTTCCGCCATCCGCTCCGGCGTCGCATCGTCTGAGAGCAGCCAGTCCCGCAGCTCCCCCACCGTCAGCGGACGCACCGGCCGAAAGGCCTCCGCATCGTGCGTATCCACAATCAGCCGCGTCACCTCGTCGCTCTCGTAGGGCACAACCTGCTCGTCCAGAAAGTGCGCCAGCGGCACATCGGCCAGCGCAAACTGCGCCGCCACCCGTTCCTCGGCCGACCCAGCCGCGACCCCCGCCAGCACATCCCCGCTGCGCAGCGGCGTCGCCTTCGCCAGCAGCTCGCGCAAGCTGCCAAACGTGTATCGAGTGCGCCCAATCGTGTGAGCAAATACCATGCGGCCGCCGTCGACCTCTCCGGCTGGCTTCTAGCCTACTCGAATCCGGCCCCTCGCTTCCTGCCCCTGGCGCCATGCCCTCCGAAAACGGTAAGTGGACCGGTCTGAGGGGTACGGGCTTGAGCCCGCACTTAGTCCACCCAAGAAGACAAGGGCCTTAGCCCCTGATGGACTGGCTCCAGATGCGAATCAACCCATTGCCGCAACTACGCCGCGCCGGCGCCGCCGTTTATGCTGAAACCGTCCATGCCCCGCGCCGCCCTCATCGCCGAACTCCTGCTTCTCTTCGCCGCATTGCCCCTTGCGTATCGTTTCTCGCCCATCCGCATCCCCGCACTGCCGCTTCTTTGGGTCGCCTCTGGCTACGCGTACTGGCAGTTGCTCCGCGATCCCCGCTTCAACCGCTCCCGTCTCTGGAACGCCTCCAAACTTCCCGCACATCTCGCCGCCATTCTCGTCACCTTCGCCATCGTCGCCTTCCTCCTCTGGCTTGGCGTCCACCGTTTCGCCCCCGCCCGCGAATGGAGCTTTGTCCGCCGCAACCCCGTCTTCTGGGCCATCGTCATGCTCGCCTATCCGGTCCTCTCCGTCTATCCCCAGGGCATCCTCTATCGCGCCTTCTTCTTCGAACGCTACGCCTCGATCTTCCCTGGCCGCTGGACCATAATCCTCGCCAGCGCCGCCGCCTTCGCGTTCCTCCACATCATCTTCCGCAATCCCCTCGCCCCCGCGCTCACCTTCGCCGGCGGCCTGCTCTTCGCCTGGCGCTACGCCGAAACCGGCTCCCTCGCCACCTCCTGCTTCGAGCACGCCCTCTACGGATGCTGGCTCTTCACCGTCGGCCTCGGCGAATACTTCTACCACGGCACCATCGCCACCGTGGGCACCGCCCTCCGCCCCTGAACTGAACTGTGACTGCACCCTGGAAATGCCCGACAATAAGGAGGAGCACCAGGAGTCAGCCCCATCCCGTGACCTACACCGTAAAAGAGATCTTCTACACCCTCCAGGGCGAGGGTGCGCAGACTGGCCGTCCGGCCGTCTTCTGCCGTTTCTCGGGCTGCAACCTCTGGTCCGGCCGCGAAGCCGACCGCCCCTCCGCCATCTGCCGGTTTTGCGACACCGACTTCGCCGATACCAACGGCCCCGGCGGCGGAAAATTTCCCACCCCCGGGTCCCTGGCCTCCGCGGTGGATGAAAAATGGCCCCCGCATTCAAGCCCCTCAGGCCAGCCCGGAACCCGCTTGGTCGTCTGCACCGGCGGCGAACCGCTTCTCCAACTCGACGCGCCTCTGATCGCCGCTCTCCACGCCCGCGGCTTTCAGGTCGCCGTCGAAACCAACGGCACCGTCGCCGCGCCCTCCGGTATCGACTGGCTCTGCGTCAGCCCCAAAGCCGGAGCACCGCTCGTCCAGAATTCAGGAGATGAGCTGAAACTCGTCTATCCGCAACCCGATGCCGAGCCCGAGCTCTACGCGGGTCTCGCCTTCCGCCACTTTTTCCTGCAGCCCATGGACGGCCCCGACCGCGAAGCCAACACCCGGCTCGCCCTGCGCTACTGCCTCGACCACCCCGCCTGGCGCCTCAGCCTCCAGACCCACAAGCTACTCGGGATTCCGTAGCTCCTCAGCCCGTCGCGCCTCGGCCTCGGTCAGCCATCCCCGCCGCAGCTTCTCCGCCGGCACGCTCGACAGGTACGGCTTGATGTCCAGCACCGGCGTCCCGTCCAGCATATCCACCCCGCGCACCCGCAGCACGCCGCCCTCGCGCCCCAGCAGCTCCACCACTGTCAGCGCGATCGGATTCGGCCTCCGCGGCGACCGCGTCGCAAACACCCCGTGCGGCCTCTTGTCGTCGGCCGGCGGATGCGCCACCAGGTCGTAGTCCGTGCTCCGGTCGAACTCCCACAGCACAAACAGGTGCGAGAATCCCTCGATGTCCATCAGTCCCGCTTCGAACTCCCGCAGGACCTCGATCGATCCCTCCGCCTCATGCTTCGCCCCCAGCCCCCGCGGAACAGAAGACGCCTCTTTGTAAGGGCTGTGCACAAACCCAATCGCCCGCGACGTAAACATCGCCCGCTCCTCCCGTCTCCTTCACCCCAACTCATCCGCCTCACCGGTGGGTGCCTCATCACTCGAGCGCCTTTTGCTCGAATGGGGGGCTGGCCTGCTCCCAGCTCCTGGCCGCCCGCCAACTCGCTAACTCGCCATCACACCGTATCGAACGCAAACGTCGTCGTCGACCGGTAGGTCTGGCCCGGCCGCAGCAGCGTGCTCGGAAACTCCGGATGGTTGGGCGAATCCGGAAAGTGCTGCGTCTCCAGGCAGAACCCCGTCCGCTTTCCATACTTCGTCCCGTACCGCCCCGTAAAGCCCCCGTCCAGAAAGTTCCCCGAGTAGAACTGCACGCCCGGCTCCGTCGTCTGTACCGTCATCCGGCGCCCGCTCTTGGTATCGGTCGCAACCGCCGCCGTCCGCAGCGTTCCCGGCTCGCCATTCACTTGAAAGTTGTGATCGTAGCCATTGCCCAGCTTCATCTGCTCGTAGCCGTCCTCGATCCGCGTGCCGATTACGGTGGATCTCCTGAAGTCCAGCGGCGTCCCTTCCACCGCCCGCAGCTCGCCGGTCGGAATCAGCCCTCCATCCACCGGCGTAAACCGGTCCGCCCAGAGTTGCATCTCCTGGTCAAGAACATCGCCTGCATCGTCCCCGTGCAGATTGAAGTACGCGTGGTTGGTCAGGTTCACGTGTGTGGCCTTGTCGGTCGTCGCCTCGTAGTCGATCCGCAGCGTGTTGCCCTCCACGCTATAGCGCACCTTCGCCGTCAGCGTCCCCGGAAACCCCATATCCCCGTCCGGGCTCACGTGTATAAACTCCGCGCCCTCCGCCGTCTCCGCCGCCTGCCACACATACTTATCGAAGCCCACCGGTCCTCCGTGCAGCGCATTGGGCCCGTTGTTGATCGGAATCTGGTAGCTCACCCCATCAATTGAAAACTGGCCCTTCGCTATGCGGTTCCCAAACCGCCCCACCACCGAGCCAAAGTGCGGATTCGGGTTGCGCAGAAAATCGGCAAGGTTGTCGAACCCCAGCACCACGTCCGCCACCTTGCCCGCCCGGTCCGCCGTGCGCACGCTCACCAGCTTCGCGCCGTACGCCATCACCCGCGCCTCTACCATCGCGCTCTTCAGCGTATAGATCGGCACGTCTACTCCGTCCGCGGTCTTTCCCCAAATCGTCATCTTCATCTCTCCTGAACTGGAAGATCATGGTTCTAAGGATTTTTGCGCTCTCATCGTGTGCGTTCTCGTCCTCAAGCCCTGAGCCGCTCTTATCTCTGCACTTCGTGCGGCTTGCCTCTATCTCCTTCGCGCAACGGCCCCACACCCAATCTCCGGTACGGAGGAAATAGCACCATAGCACGCGCTCCTTCTTCGCGTAAAATACCCCTGACCTCCCTCATGCCGTACCCCGCTGAGCCAATATCGAGTTGGGTTCGCCCGCAACGCAGGCGTTTCCTGCCGCTATTATGGATGAATCGTACTCATGTCCCAGTTCCCTTGGTGTTGTTGACTCGCATGTTGAAACTCCCGGGCCCCTGTTTTTTGATGCTTTCCTTTTTCATTGCGCCCGCCGGCGCCATTGCCCAGGCCGGAGCCCTGCGCGGCGCCGTCCTCGACCCCAGCAACGCCGCCGTACCCGGCGCTTCCATCACCCTCACGCGCGCCCGCCAATCTCTTCACAGCCAATCGGGCCCGGACGGCCGCTACCTCTTTACCGACCTCGCTCCCGCCTCCTACTCGCTTTCCGTCACCGCCCCCGGCTTCGCTCCTCTCACCGTGCCCGCCGTCCTTATATCCGCCGCGCACACCAGAGACCTCGACCTGCATCTCGCCATCCCGGTCCAGAAACAGGAGCTCACCGTCCAGGGCCAGAACCCCTCCGTCGGCCTCAATCCCGACCAGAACGCCGGCGCCACCGTCATCAGTGGCAGCGCCCTCAACGCCCTCTCCGACAATCCCGACGAGCTCCAGGCCGAGCTCGAAGCACTCGCCGGTCCCGCCGCCGGACCCAACGGCGGCCAGATCTATATCGATGGCTTTCAGGGCGGCCAGCTCCCGCCCAAGTCCGCCATCCTCGAGATTCACGTCAATCAAAACCCCTTCTCCGCCGAGTTCGAGCGCATCGGCTACGGCCGCGTCGACATCGTCACCAGGCCCGGCTCGCAAACGTTCTCCGGCTCCATCGGAGGCTTCGGTACCGATTCCGTCCTCAACACCGCCAACCCGCTCGTCACGCAGCAGCCCAGCTATTACTACTTCGGCGCCAATGGCAACCTCAGCGGCCCACTCTCCAAACACGCCTCCGGCTTCTTCAACTTCTACCGCATGACCCGCCAGAACCAGAGCATCGTCGATGCCGTGAATCCCCTCAACACGGCTGCTCTGATCGACGAGACCTATCCCAACCCCTCCACCCTGCTCGCTCTCGCCCCGCGCGTCGATCTCCAGCTCGGCTCCAGCAACACCGTCACCATCCGCGACGCCTTCTACCGCTCCACCGTTGACGGCAGCGGCGTCGGCGCCCTCAATCTGCCCAGCCAGGCCAACAACTCCACCGTCGAAAGCAACTCCCTGCAAGTCAGTGACACCCTGATGGTCAGCCGCCAGTTCGTCAACGAGACCCGGATCCAGTGGCTGCGCGTCCGCAACCAGGACACCCCTGCCTCCGTCGCCCCCACTGTCATCGTCGAAGGCGCCTTCACCTCGGGCGGCTTCAACGCCGGCGCCGTCCAGGACCACAACGACAACGTCGAGCTCCAGAACTTCTCCACCGCCATCGCAGGCCCTCACACCTTCCGCTTCGGAACCCAGCTCGACACCTACCGCGACGCCAACTACTCCACCTCCGGCCAGAACGGGGCCTACACCTTCAGCTCCCTCGCCGCCTATCTCGCCGGCCAGCCCTCCCAGTACTCCGCCACCGTCATCCGCAATCCCCTTGCCCGCGCCCTGGTCTTCGACGGCGCCCTCTTCTTTCAGGACGACTGGCGCCTTTCGCCCGACTTCGAGCTCGGCCTCGGCCTTCGTTTCGAGGGCCAGAACCGCATTCGCAACCACTCCCACTGGGCTCCCCGCATCGCTCTCGCCTGGACCCCCGGCCGCCGCGGCAGTGCGCCTGCAAAGACGGTCATCCGCGCCGGCTACGGCTGGTTCTACACGCCCTTCACTGCGCCCGTCTCCTTCGGCTTCGCCGGCGGCACGCCCTACATCATCCAGACCATCCACAACAACGGCGTGAACCAGCAAAACATCATCGCCAACAATCCCGGTTCCTTCAATCCCGACGGTCCCCCGCCTACCCTCGCCTCCAATGCCTCCGCGGTTCCCTACATCCACACCATCGACCCTCACTTTCACGTCGCCCTCGACATGCAGACCGGCATCGGTGTCGATCGCCAGCTCTCCCAGTCCTTCATGGCCAACGTCACCTACCTCTACACCCAGGGCGTCCACCAGTACCTCACCGACAACGTCAACGCTCCTTCATTCGACCCCGCCTCTTACACCGTCTCCGGCGCCGCGCCTGCGGCCTACAACTATCAGTTCCAGTCCGGAGGCTTCTACCGCGAGCAGCAGCTCATTCTCACTCTCAACGCCCACTTGAAGAGCCTCTCTGTCGACGCCAACTACACGCTCAGCCAGGCCAAAAGCGACACCCAGGGCGTTACCTCCTTCCCCTCCGACTCGCAGGACCCCGGCCTCGACTATGGCCGCGCCGTCTTCGGTATCCGCAGCCGCTTCATGCTCGCCGACAGTTACAGCGCGCCCCACGGCATCGTCATCGCATCTCTTCTCGAAGCCCAGTCGGGCACCCCCTACAACCTCACCACCGGCGCCGACCTCACCGCCAACAATCAGTTCAACGCCCGGCCCGCCTACGGCGTCTGCGGCGCGTCCGGCGTCGTCTCCACCCCCTACGGCTGCCTCGACACCGACCCCGCCGGCAAAGGCGAGCGCATCGTCCCCTTCGACCTCGGAACCGGCCCCGCCAACGCCGTCTTTCACCTCCGCGTCAGCAAGGTCTTCGGCATCGGCCCCCGCATCGCCAAAGCCGGCGCCGGCCAGACCTACAACGGCGAGAACTCCGTCAGCGGCCGCGGCCTCAGCGGCGGAGGCGCCTCCATCCGTCTCGACGCCGCCGCCCCCCGCCGCTACAACCTCACCTTCGTCGCCGGCGCCAGCAACCTCTTCAACATGGTCAACCTCGCCCCGCCCAACGGCGTCCTCACCTCGCCCCTCTTCGGCAAATCCCAGGCCCTCGCCTCCGGCTCCTACAACAACCCCACCCCCGGCAATCGCGCCATCATCTTCCAGGCCAACTTCTCCTTCTGACTTCCCGGCCATCGCCCCACCGTCATCGGCCGTGCTTCGCAGGCGCCGCGCCAAAGCCGGACTGCAGACACCGGACGCCGTCATGCCCGCGCCCCAGGTCATCCAATGCGGACGCGTTCACCAACCAACAACATTCAGGCCGAGCCTCCCCCTTGTCTATTCTGGATTCAGCCGTCGCTTGGCGGGAAAGAGCGCCACAAAACCGGCGCAATCCTGCGGGCTCCGGGGAGAAGACCTTTCAAAGGTGCAATGGGGCGATAAACCAGGCGCGTACCGCAAACGCCGCAAAAAGAAGCGCGAGCTTCACCCCCTGAGGGCCGCTTTGGGGCAATCTACGGTTAGGCGGTATTCGGGAACCAAACATCAACACAGCGCTGAATGCGGATGACAACGCCGTTGTCAAAAAAGCGATATAAATATATGCGCGTCTGGCGAATATCGTTGTATAGTCCTCTTCGTGCCGAAAGTAACGATTAAGACCGGCTGGTCTACCGAAGTTGACCTTAACAACATAGTCTGCCAGTTTGCGTTCAACATGGAAGACAACTATGTTGTCTACTCATTTATCGGCGACCGAAAATTCCGGAAGCATATCTCGTCGGTAGACTTAGATTCCGCCGAGGACGCCGCGAAAAAGACTATTCAGAATTGGCGTCCGTGGGGAGTCATCAACCCGCAAGGAAAGAACCACACCGCGATCGCTCCTGCTAGTTTCGGAGCAATTCGCCCTCTCTATGAATTCTTCGCAAGAGACTTCATTGGCGAATTCCGAAAGAACGGCGAGAAAGCTTTGAACGTTGAGCTTGAATATACAAAACAGGAGTTAGTTGGCTACTTGCCGCGCGGTATCGATGTCCGTAATGGCAACAATGATTACAAATTTCAGTTCCTTCACGTCGGTGCCATCGTTAAGAATCTTGGTGCCGGAGAGGTTAAGCAAAGCTCGGTAGCCGGCCCGCATCAAATTGGAATTATTCCGGTCGTTTTCTTTCAACACGGTCCGTATGTTTCGAACATATCTCGATCGTGGTAAGTTCCCTCGACAGCTCATGCCGCGCACTCCTCTGATTCCGTTCTGGGCGGTTGGCCGGCTACTCGTCAGTTACAACTCCATAAACACTTGGCCGCGCCCTTGATGCCGATGGCGCTCCTCTTCGCATCGAACCGCCGCCGGCAGCATTCGATTGTAGAGGGCGACAGCATTGCACTACGTGCCCTGCAGGATTGAGTGCATCCGACAATGGGAGAGCCCCTTCGTGTATCCGCCCG
>DATJMU010000076.1:0-8432 GCA_035508555.1 Occallatibacter sp.
CATCCCCGTTCCCGCCCGCATGATCACAGCCGACATGGTCACGCGCGGCAAGCCCGACCCCGAGCCCTACCGCCGCGGCGCTGAACTCCTCGGCCTCGCGCCCGCCGATTGCCTTGTCATCGAAGACTCCGCCTCCGGCGCCAAAGCCGGCCACGCCGCCGGCTGCAAAGTCCTTGCCACGCTCTTTTCACACTCGCTCGAAAGTCTTGCCGCCGCCGACTGGATCGTCCATTCACTCGAAGACGTCAAGGTCCGCGTTGTTGACGATCAGGTCGAGTTGGAGTTCCAGCCCGTCGCCCGCGAAGCCGTCGCCGCATCCACCTCGGCGCATTAAGGCCAAATACAAGTCCGGATACAAGCCCGAATAAGATAGACAAGACCGCCTATGCCCTACTCCGTCAAAGTGGAATACGCCGACGCGCGCAGGATGCGCACCCGCAACAAGCGCTGGTATCGCGCCGCCCACTGGCCCATCTGGATCTGGGTCTTCTTCCTCGCCCCCGGCCCGCTGACTTTTGACCTCTTCGCGAAGGGCGGCAGCGTCGGCAATCTCATTTGGCTCGGAGCCGTTCTCGTTCTCACCGGCACCGCCGCGCTCTACGGACAACTCCCCGGAGCCGAGCCTGCACCCTACATCCTCCGCTTCACCGAGGACCGTCCCAACCCGCTCTATCGCCGCATCTGCTACACCTTCGCCTGGAACGCCCTGCTCAACTTCGCTCTGCTCAACCTCACCGGACTCGCCGTCGCCGTCGCCACCGGCACCTGGTACATGAAGCAGATTTACGCCCGCGGATACACACCGCTACTCATCCTGATCCTCGCCCTCGGAGCTCTCGGCCTCCTCCCGCGGGTCGGCCGCTCCACCAAAGGCGAAGGCTGGGAGCGCCGTTACTTCTACGGAGCCGTCTGGGCCGTCACCGCCGCGCAGACCATCCTGCTCGTCCTCTGGAAGACGCTGCCCCGCAACCACACCACTGACATCGTCAAGCTCGCGGTCTACTGCGCGGTGCTCGCTGGAATGGGTCTCGCTGCCGCCTGGGGGCGCCTGCCCCGCACGCGTCCTATCCTGCCCGGCGAATTAATGATCGCCGACTGAACGGGCTCTAAAATCTCTTACACTCGTAACCGAGGCATCCCCCCAATGCATCCACGCCTGGTACTTTGCCTGTTCATTGTCACGGGAATTATTCTCGGCTTCGCCGCGTGGCGGCTGTTTGTCATCTATCGCCGCCGCAAGCGCTGGAAGATGCTCACGACCTCTCACCAGAGCCTCCACGTCGCGCGGGAGAGGATCGTCACAATACCTCCCCCGCCCGACGAAGACTAGGGCCTGTCGACCGGCCCTGAACAGCGCGCCGAAGGCGCTTCCGCCCGTGGGGCCAGCACCTTACAGATTGCCGCGCGCGGCCTGCTCTCGCTCGATCGCCTCAAACAGCGCCTTGAAGTTGCCTTTGCCGAAGCTGCGGCTCCCCTTGCGTTGGATAATCTCGTAGAACAGGGTTGGCCGGTCCTCGACAGGACGGGTGAAGATCTGCAGCATGTACCCTTCATCGTCCCTATCGACCAGGATGCCCAGCCTCTCCAGTTCATGAAGGGGCTCGTCGATCTTGCCCACCCGTCCCTCGAGTTCCGAGTAATACGAGTGCGGAACCTTGAGGAACCCTACGCCGTGCTCCTGCATTTTCGCGACCGTCCCGAGAATATCGTTGGTCGCCATGGCGATATGCTGCACGCCCGGCCCGTGGTAGAACTCCAGATACTCCTCGATCTGTGACTTCCTGCGCCCTTCGGCCGGCTCGTTGATGGGAAACTTTACCCGCCCGTTGCCATTCGACATCACCTTCGACATCAGCGCTGAGTACTCGGTCGAAATGTCCTTATCGTCGAAGTGCTGATAGAGCGAGAAGCCCATCACATCCGAGTAGAAGTCCACCCAGCGATTCATCTCGTTCCAGCCGACATTGCCCACCATGTGGTCGATGTACTTCAATCCCGTCGGCCGCGCCAGCTTGTCCTCGCCCTCGTGTCGATACCCCGGCAGGAAGGGACCGTTGTAATTCGAGCGATCGACAAAGGTATGAATCGTATCGCCGTACGTGGCAATCGCCGCCAGCTTTACGCATCCATACTCATCCCTCAACTCATACGGTTCGTGGACGCTCCGCGCCCCGCGCTTGGTCGTCTCCTTCCACGCCTGCCGCGCGTCGTCCACCCACAGCGCCACGTCGCGCACGCCATCTCCGTGGCGATGCACATGGTGAGCAATCTCTCCATCGGGTCGCAGAGGTGTGGTGAGAACAAATCGGATCTTGCCTTGCTGCACGACATACGAGGCGCGGTCGCGCAGTCCGGTCTCTGGACCGGCATAAGCCACCAGGCTCATGCCAAAGGCAAGCCGGTAAAAGTACGAGGCTTGGCGCGCATTGCCAACGTAAAACTCAACATAATCCGTGCCATTTAAAGGGAGAAAATCTTTCTTGATGGTGACTTCCGGGTGAAGCAGGGTCGACATACTCAACAACTCCAATGTGTTCGATGCGCAACATCGCCGTGCAGTCTAAAACAGCTCTCCGGACGCACAGCGACTCATTACCATATACCCTTCTCAAAAGACTTGGCCAATACCCATAGGTTGTAGACGTAGGTACCTTTGTGGATGTTCACCCTGCCCCGAATCCGAATGTTAAAAGTCGGTTGGCGGCGGCAATTACGCGAGGTCGCGCGGCCCAACGCCCGCCTCTGGAGCGTCCCGTTCTCTGAGCAGCGCTTGCAAATCGAGTCGTCGCGTCACCATGGCCAGGTCGCCGTCAGCCGTCCGCGGCCATTGGTCGGTGGGCAAGTCCCAATAAAGCTCAACCCCGTTATCATCGGGATCGCGCAGGTAAAGCGCATGGCTCACTCCGTGATCTGCTGCGCCCTCCAGCGGAATCCGCGCCTCGATCAGCCGGTGCAGCGCATCCGCCAACTCCGCACGGCTGGGATAGAGAATCGCCAGATGATAAAGCCCGGTCGTGCCGGGCGCAGGAGCCGCTCCGCGAAGACTCTCCCATGTGTTCAGGCCGATGTGATGGTGATAGCCGCCCGCTGCGAGAAACGCTGCGCTGTTGCCCATGCGCTGGGTAATCGCGAACCCCAGCACGCCGTGATAAAACGCCAACGCCCGTTCCAGGTCGGCCACTTTCAGATGTACGTGTCCGATGCGCGTCTGCGGATGAATCGGCTTCCCTGCGCTCACGCCGGAACCGCTTCTGCCGTCTTGATCCCTGCCACTTCGGCAACTACCTCGAACGACCGTAGTCTCGCCGCGTGATCGTAGAGCGTCGTCGCGATCATCAGCTCGTCCACCTGTGTCCGCGCCAGGAAAAGCTCCAGCCCATCCCGTACCGTCTCCGCGCTGCCCACCACCGCCGCGCGGAACCTCGACGCAACCGCCGCTTCTTCGAATGGATCCCAGCTCATCTTCTCCACCGGAGGCTTGAGCGGCCCCGGCTGGTTCCGGATCAGATTCAGGAACGCCTGCTCGGGAGTCGTCGCCAGCCGGCGTGCCTCCTCGTCCGTCTCTGCCGCCACCACCGGAACCCCGGCCATCGTGTACGGCCTGTCCAGAACCTCCGATGCCCGGAAGCTCCGCCGATAAAGATCCAGCGCCGCCATCAGGTTGTCCGGCTGAAAATGCGACGCGAAGGCAAACGGCAGTCCCAGCTCTGCCGCCAGCGCCGCGCTGAAGCCGCTCGACCCCAGCAACCATATCGGCACATTTGTTCCTTCACCCGGATACGCCGTCACCGTCTGCCCCGGCCGCCGCGGCGCAAGAAATCCGCGCAGCTCTTCGAGCAGGGCGGGGAAGTCGTCGCCCTGCGACTTCAGATCCTTGCGCAGCGCACGCGCCGCCGCATGATCGCCGCCCGGCGCGCGCCCCAGCCCCAGGTCAATCCGCCCCGGATACAACGCCTCCAGCGTGCCGAATTGCTCGGCAATCACCAGCGGAGCGTGGTTCGGCAGCATGATCCCGCCCGATCCTACCCTGATCGTCTTCGTCCCGTCGGCCACGTGCCCGATCAGCACTGAGGTCGCCGCCGACGCCACGCCGGAAATATTATGGTGCTCCGCCAGCCAGAAGCGCTTGTAACCCCAGCGCTCCGCATGCTGCGCCAGGTCGAGCGAGTTGCGAAAGGCTTCAGCCGCATCGCCGCCCTGCCGCACGTGAGCCAGATCAAGTACCGAAAGCGAAGCCTGCGAAAGTCGAGAATCGTTGCTCATGAGAGGTCCCGGGAATTAGATGACCCCTCGTCGCCGGAGATGCAACACTGCCTGTACGCTCGGCGATTATTCCAATCCGGGCCTCCATAGCTCCGGCACCAGATTCCGCCAGTTGACACGTCCAACAGTGCAGTGCAACCCTTGAATGTTTTGCCGGGAGTCACCTTCTATGAATCCTCAGGCCCCTTCGCTCACCGTCGCCGAACCTTACCTCATCCAGCAGGATTGGGCTGCTTACACCCCTGAACAGCACGCCGTCTGGGCTGAGCTGGTGAGCCGACGTATGCCCCAGCTTCGCCGGCACGCCTGCCGGGAATACCTCGACGGCTTTGAGCAGATCGGCCTCCGCGAAGACACCATCCCCGACCTGGCCGAAGTCAACAAGCGGCTCGGCCCCCGCACCCGCTGGAACGCCACTCCTGTCAGCGGATTCCTGCCCCCCGACGCCTTCTTCGAGATGCTTGCCGCCCGCCAGTTTCCCACCACCACCTGGCTGCGCAGCCGCGACTCGCTCGAATACACCCCCGAGCCCGACATCTTCCACGACGTCTTCGGACACGTGCCGATGCACGCCCATCCTGTCTTCGCTGATTTCCTTGAGCAGTACGGAAAGGTCTGCGCCCGCCTCACTGACAAGGACAAGCTCGAGCGCATGGGCCGCCTCTTCTGGTTCACCGTCGAATTCGGCGTCATCCGCCAGAACGGCGAGATCAAGCTTTACGGCAGCGGCCTCATCTCCTCGCACGGCGAATCGAGCTACGTTATCGAAGGAGCAAAAAGCGGTGGGGGGCCTGAAATCCGCCCCTTCAACCTCGACCAGGTGCTTAACCAGCAGTTCCTTGTTTCCGAGATGCAGAAGGTGCTCTACGCCGTCGAATCCTTCGACCAGATCTACGAAGCCGCGCAGCAGGCCGAAGAGCAACTCATGTAAGGAGCGGCTCGCATAGCGCTTGGGCCCAGGGTGGAACACGCACGGAAAAATCAGCCCGATTCGGTAAGCCTGGTGCTGAAAAATTAGCGGCTTTGTCACCTTGCGTAGTGCACAATGCAGTTTGGGGGATAATTTGCCGCGCATCCACTTTCATCAGCAGCTCGCGGAGTTGAAAGACACGCTGCTCGCCATGGCAGCCCTATCGCAGCAGGCCGTCGCCTCTGCGGTCGACGCCTATCTTCGGCGCGATGAGGGGCTTTGCCAGTACGTGCGTGAGAACGAGACCGCTATCAACGCCGCCAACCGCCACGTCGACGACATGGCCTTCGATCTGCTCGCCAAGGAGCAGCCCATGGCCGTCGACCTGCGCTTCATCCTTACCGTCATCAAGATCAACGGCGATCTCGAGCGCATCGGTGATCAGGCCATGAGCATTGTCTACGGATGCCTCGATCTGATCGGAGAAGAAATGGTCGATCTGCCCGTCGATATCGGCGGGATGGGCGAATATGCCGAAAGAATGATTCGCAGCTCCCTGCAGGCACTCCTCGAAGGTGACGTTCAGGTCGCCGAATCGGTGCGCGAAATGGACGACGAGATCGACCGTATGAATCGCGTTGCTCAGACGGAGCTGACCAAGGTGATTCAGGACCGTCCCGCCGTCGCGCATCAGGCGCTGCAGTCCATCATCGTCAGCCGCAATCTGGAGCGCATCGCCGACCACGCCACCAACATCGCCACCGACGTCATCTTCTGGATTCGCGGCGCCGATGTCCGCCATCAGCTGGTCGCCGCCGAAGCCGAATAAGCGGCGGGCCGGCCAGTCTGTAGCGGTGGCCGGCCAGTCTGCGAAGATCGGTCGTGCCTCACGAAAGCCGTCCCCTTCCGTTAAACTGGAGCTATATGTCAGCACTGGTATTGGACGGCAAGGCATACGCAAAAGAGCTGGAATCGGAGCTTTTTTCCAGGGTTCAAAGGCTGAAAGAAAAGACCGGTTCCGAGCCCCCGATCCTCGCCACCATCCTCGTCGGCAGCGACCCCGCCTCGGCGACCTACGTCCGCATGAAGGGGAATGCCTGCCGCCGCGTCGGTATGGAGTCTCTCAGCATCACGCTCCCCGAAGAGACCACAACCGCCGAGCTTCTTTCCACCATTGACGACCTCAACGCCAACCCGCGCGTCCATGGCATCCTGCTCCAGCATCCCGTGCCCCATCAGATCGACGAGCGCCTCTGTTTCGACCGTATCGCCATCGAAAAAGACGTCGACGGCGTCACCAGCCACGGCTTTGGACGCATGGCCATGGGCGAGGCTGCCTACGGATCGGCCACGCCTGCCGGCATCATGCGTCTGCTCAAGCGTTACGGCATCGATCCATCCGGCAAAGAAGCCGTCGTCGTCGGCCGCAGCCCCATCCTCGGCAAGCCCATGGCACTGATGCTACTCAACGCCAATGCCACGGTAACCATTTGCCACTCGCGCACGAAAAATCTCGCCGCCGTCGTCAGCCGCGCCGAGATCCTCGTCGGCGCCGTCGGCAAGCCCGAGTTCATCAAGGCTGATTGGATTCGCGATGGAGCCGTCGTCGTCGATGCCGGCTACCATCCCGGCGGCGTGGGAGACATCGAGCTCGCGTCCGTCATCGAGCGTGCGTCGGCCTACACACCTGTTCCCGGCGGAGTCGGCCCCATGACGATCGCTACCCTGATCGCACAGACTGTAGAAGCGGCGGAAAAGGCCGCCGAAGTCGAGCAGACTGCATCGGCGGCCCGTTAACTGAGTTCTAATGCCGATTCTTGGCCGAGGGCGTCAACTTCTTCAGCAGGAATTCCTGAATCAGGCCGTTGGCCATGTCGGCGGCGATATCGACCCCAAAGGTCGAGAAGACCAGGCCCACTCCGCGGTTTGATGCCGGGTAATAGGCGTTGGCAATCGCTCCGGAAGCCAGATATCCGCCCAGGCCGGAATAGTTCGGCTGCCACCTTCCGTTGTCTCCCTTGGTTCTTAAAGGCGTGAGAAGCGCGTAAAGCACGCGCGACTTGTTCGATCCCTCGCCCTTATAGAAATACCGCGGATCCTGGTGCAGCAGTGACGGCAGAATTGCCCCGCCGATAAAGATATCGGTCAAACCGTTGGCGTAATTGGCTCCAAAGCGCTGGCCGTAGGCCCCCCAGCCCTGTCCGTAGTCGGGAGTGTCGCCGGCCTGATCCACGCTCGCGACGAAAGCCGAGCCCAGAATCGTGATTGGGTCGACCATTGTCTTCGTAGCCAGGCGGAATTTGAGCTTTGGAGTGAGCGGTGCAGGGTTCTTGTCATACACCGTGTAAAAGTTGGGGATGAACCCCAGCACGCGCTGCTTTTCCTCTAGCTGCACCTGCTGTGTCGCAATCTCTTCCGGACTGAGGGCAGCGGTCACTGTCGTCACTGCTACCGCAAGGTTCAGATTGATGGCCGGCAGCTCCAGATACTGGCCGGCGGTGATGGTGATCGCCGGTGAGACCCAGTCCGCGAAGCCCTTGGCGCTGACTATGACGTGATACTCGATCCCCGGCTTGACATCACTGAAAGTGAAGAAAGCATTGTCGTTTGCGGTAACCGTGCGCCTGTCCGAAGGCTCAGGCCCCTGGAGAACGGCCGTTGCGCCGGGAACAATATCATTCCGCACATCGGTTACCGTGCCCACGATGCTTCCCGTCTGCGGCTCCGGTGCCGAGACCTGCTGAGCCTGGACCGACAGTGCAATAAAACTGCAGATCATGAAGACGATACACAGCAGGGGTGCGCTGTGTCGTTCGGCCAATGGGGCCCGGGAATTGGTATGGCCTGTCTCGAACCCGGTCGAAAAAAGCAAAGTTTCTCCTTGTCCATATTGGACGGCGTCCATCAAAAAATGGACGACTGCCGTACAAGACTCGTTATCAGTCTTGAGCCCGACTCTCATCTGTTGATGATCGGCTGTGACTTCACGGCGGGCAGTACCACCCGGAACCACGGGCAGTCGCTGTGTCAGCAGGCCAATCAGTGCACGAAAGAAAGGTCTTGTCGCTCTATGCTGCTCCGTCGTCTCAGTGTCCTTGCTGCCGCAAGGACGCACTTAGAGAAGATGTCGCAGCTATTCAAAGGGATACACAGAATTTCACTCCGCTCTCCATGTCCCTTCTCTAACTTTAAATCATCCTGTCGGTTGCGAACAGTAACGCGCTTCGGCTCACGCCGCTTCCCAACTCCGCGTCTCATC
>DATJMU010000077.1:0-10934 GCA_035508555.1 Occallatibacter sp.
TCGGCAGGTCGCGTGCAAACGGTGGCGCTACGGCTGGTTGTGGAACGCGAGCGCGAGATTCGCGCGTTTCAGCCGCTCGAGTACTGGACACTGGAAGCGCAGCTTCATCCGGAAAAGCAGAGCGATCAGAAATTCAAGGCAAAGTTCATTGGCATTGGCGGCGAGCCGGCGCGCGTGGCCAACGGCACGGACAAGGACGGGAAAGAGCAGTTCATCGTGAGCGCGCTGCCCGACAAGAAACGAATGGACGAGGTGCTGGCGGCGCTCGAAAAGGCCGACTGGTCGATCACCGGCGTGCAGGCGCGCGAGCAGCAGCGCCGTCCGCTGGCACCCTTCATCACCAGCCAACTGCAACGTGACGCGGCCAACAAGCTGGGCTTCAACGTGCGCCGCACCATGGGCGTCGCGCAACGCCTCTACGAGGGCGTCGACCTCGGCGCCGAAGGCACGGCCGGCCTTATCACCTACATGCGTACCGACTCGCCCCGCGTAGCTCCCGAAGCCAAGGTATCCGCACGCGAGTGGATCGCCAAGAACCTCGGGCCCAACTATCTG
Organism: Occallatibacter sp.; assembly: GCA_035508555.1. Lineage (GTDB taxonomy): Bacteria > Acidobacteriota > Terriglobia > Terriglobales > Acidobacteriaceae > Telmatobacter. The sequence goes on from DATJMU010000077.1 coordinate 556, forward strand.
CCCGCCCAGCCCAATGAGTATCGCGGAAAGAAGGACGCGCAGGACGCCCACGAGGCCATCCGGCCCACCGACGCTGCGCGCACGCCCGAGTCCATCGCCCGCTACCTCACCGACGAACAGCTCAAGCTCTACACCCTCATCTGGAAGCGCTTTGTCGCCTCGCAGATGGTTCCCGCCGTCTACGACGTGACCACCGCGAATATCGAGGCGAAGTCGAAGACCACGGGCAAGAGCTACGACTTCCGCGTGAGCGGCTCGGTGCTCCGCTTCGACGGCTTCCTCAAGGTCTACGAGGTCTCCGAGGAAAAGAAGGATGAGGACGACGAGAGCGTCAACAGGCTACCCAGCCTCGACGGCGTCAAAGCTCTGCAACTCGATGAGCTGCTTCCCGAAGAGCACTTCACCCAGCCCCCGCCGCGTTACAACGAGGCCTCGCTGGTCAAGGAGCTCGAAGAGCGCGGCATCGGCCGCCCTTCCACCTACGCCTCGATCATCAACACCATCCAGGACCGCGAGTACGTGGTCAAGCACGGCGGCTCGCGCGGCCGCTTCTATCCCACTGAGATCGGCGTCGTCGTCTGCGACCTGCTTGTCGAGAGCTTCCCCTACATCTTCGACACCAAGTACACCGCGCGGCTTGAAGAAGAGCTCGACGACATCGAAGAGGGCAAGGAGAAGTGGACCCAGCTTCTCGGCGGGTTCTACGACCACTTCGAGGACGAGCTGAAGGATGCCGGCAAGAAGATGCGCAACATCAAGCGCATGGAAGAGCTGACCGACGAAAAGTGCGAGGTCTGCGGATCGCCTCTGGTTCTGAAGTGGGGCAAGTTCGGCACCTTCTACGCCTGTTCGGCCTACGACAAGAAGGACCCCGCGAGCTGCACCTTCACCAAGGAGAACATCTCCGCCAAGCCCGACCTCAATACGCCCGAGGCGCAGGAGGCCGGCGAGACCGAGGAGTATTGCGAAAACTGCGGCAAGGTCATGGTGCTGCGCCGGGGCGCGTTCGGTCCCTTCATGTCGTGCCCGGACTACAACGCCGATCCACCCTGCCGCACCTTCCGCAAGCTGAGCCAGAAGCAGCAGCAGAAGCCTCCCGAGCCCACCGGGGAAGACTGCCCCGTCTGCGGCAAGCCGCTGGTGCTGCGCCAGGGCGCCTACGGCGAGTTCGTCTCCTGCTCCGGCTACCCCAAGTGCAAATACATCAAGCAGAACCTGATTGAAGGCATGAAGTGCCCCAAGTGCGGCGAGGGCGACCTGGCCGAACGCAAGGCGCGGCGCGGCAACATCTTCTGGGGCTGCACGAATTATCCGAAGTGCGACTTCACCTCGAACAACAAGCCCGTGCCTAAGAAGTGCCCGCAGTGCGGCAGCCCTTATCTTGTCGAAAAGGTGCTGCGTTCGGGAATCTACCTCGAGTGCCCCAACAAGAAGAAGACCGCCGAAGAGGAGACCGCGGCCAAAAAGCGCACCAAGAAGGCCGCCGAGGCCGAGGAGAGCGCGGTGGTCTGCACTTACTCCAAGCGCATCGGCGACGCCCCGCCCCCGCCAACACCTGAGACCCACGGCCCCGTGGTGGAGAAGGAGAATAAGGAGCTGCAGCCGGCGTGAGGCCCTGCGGAGAGAGGAACGACCGGGAACGCGGGGGACACGGGGAAGGCAATTCTCATTCTTGGGGGACCAAACGGCGCCGGCAAGACCAGTGCTGCACGCGTACTATTACCCAAGCTCCTTCTTAACCGCGTCGCCAAGACCGCAAGCAAAGAGGCCGAAAAATGCCGGGAGCGCAAGACCCGTACAACGCATTCGCCTATCCTGGTTATTCATATCCCAATACGCATCCCGACCGCCTGGCTTTGATGGGCATTCTCCATGGGTTGGCGCCGGCGCCGGTTGAAAGCTGCCGCTTGCTCGAGGTGGCATGCGGCGACGGCGCCAACCTGATTCCGATGGCCTACACGATTCCCACAAGCGAGTTCGTGGGATTCGACCGGGCGCAACTGCCCATTGTGCGGGGACAGGAACGAATCCGCGAGCTTGGGCTGACCAACGTGCGCCTCTTTCAGGGCGACCTGCTCGATGTGGGACGGGAACTGGGCCAGTTCGATTACCTCATCGCGCATGGGGTCTATAGTTGGGTTCCGGGCCCCGCGCGGGACCGGCTGTTTGGCTTGGTGGGCGAGGTGCTCGCCCCCGGCGGGATTGCATTTGTAAGCTATAATGCGCTGCCGGGAAGCTATCTGCGCAGGATGATGCGGGAGATGATGCTGCTGCGCGTGCAGGACATCGAAGACCCGCGGCAGCGCGTGGCCGCGGGAATGGAATTTCTTCATTTCCTGGTAGAAACAAGACCCGAAACCGACGCCTACCGGACGCTCTTCGCGACGCAGTTGAAACGGATGGAAGGGCACGACTCCGCAACCACCTTCCACGATGAACTGAGTCCGGAGTTTCATCCGGTGTACCTCCCGGAGTTTGTTGGCTGCGCGCAAAGACACGATCTCCAATATTTGTGCGAGGCCGAGCTGCCATTGCCGCACGATCCCTGTTATCGGCGAGACCTGCGGTCCGCCCTTGAGAACGCGGTCGGCGACGACGTCCTGAAGCAGGAACTGGCGTTGGACTTTATGCGCATGAGGGCGTACCGCGAAACCCTGCTGTGCAGGGCCGGCCAGACGGTGCGGAGAGATTTTCGCGCAGAGCATTTTCACGAGTTGCTGGCGGCTTCGCAGGCGACGCCGTGTGACGGTGAGACGCCCGGTTCGTCGGCCTTTGAATTGCCCGACGGCATCAAGATGCAGTCGAACCATCCCGGGGTGGTCCGGCTGCTCGGAGAATTGGCCAAAGTCTGGCCACGCGCGCTCAGGGTCGATGAGATTGCGCCGCTGCTGACGGGCGCGGTCGCGGCGCTCGATGCGGCAGGCGCCGAACTCCTGACCCGGCTTGCGGTCTCCCGGATGATCGAGTTGCGGAGCTGGAATGCACCGGTTGCCGGGAGGCTCAGCGAACGGCCGCGGGCCAGCGCGTGCAGCCGGCAGGAGGGCCGGCGCGGAACGGTCGCCGCCACGCTGCTGCACACGACCATCAAGCTGGAGGACCCGAAGGTGCGGGCGCTGCTGGCGCTGCTCGACGGGACACGAGACCGCGGTGCGCTGGCCGCAGCCATGAAGGCCGAATTTCCGTCGACGCCGGCTTCCGAGATCGAGGAGGGCCTGGAGGCGGGACTCGCGTTTTTACGGAGGGCCGGCGTTCTGGAGGCTTGACAGAGTCCCGCCCGAAGCGCCGGCCTTGTCCCAGCCGGATCGTAACCCTGGTTTTGCTTTGATCCGCGCGCGGCGCATGTAGTATGGTCTCGTGGAGACCTCAATGGAACGTATGCTTGCTACGCCCGCTGACGCCGAGATTATTCTCAAGCTTTACGATCTGCGCCGCGAAGCGGTTATGCGCGAGGCCCGCGCCTGGGTAGTCGGCGCCTTCTGGCCCTCCACTGCCGAAGACTACTTCGCCGTGGCCAACAACGCCGCCGACCCGCACAATGCCTATCTGCGCCAGGTCCTCAGCTACTGGGAGATGGCCGCGGCTCTCGTGCTTCACGGCGCGGTCTCCGCCGAGCTCTTCGTCGACTGCAACGGCGAGGGCTTCCTCCTGCTCGCCAAGTTCGCGCCCTTCCTTGAAGCCATCCGCGAGAAGAACCCCACCTTCATGATGAAGACCAGCGAGTTGATAAACCGCTTCTCCGCCGCCACCCAGCGCTACGAAGTCACGGTCAAGCGCGTCCAGGGCCTGCGCGCCCGCATGACCAGCCAGCCCAAAGCGTAAGAAGCAGATCTTTTGCCGCCGGCACGCCTGCGCTTATAAGCGCAAATTCTTTCACCGAAATCTCTTGTGCAATCCGGGCTCCGCGTGGATGATGGTATCTGTTTGCGGCTTCCCCTTTTTTCCCTGGAGGTTTCCATGAGGCGCTTTGCTACTGTTCTCGCGGCTTGCGCGGCCTTCGGCGTATTGGCCGCCCAGGCCGCCACCACCCACACCGGCTGGATCTCCGACTCCATGTGCGGCGCCAAGCACATGGGAACTGGCGCCGAGTGCGTCCGCTCCTGCATCAAGAACGGCATGAAGCCGGTCTTTGTCGACACCAACAAAAAGGTCTGGGCCATCGACAACCCCAACGCGGTCAGGGACTTTTACGGCGATCACGTCAAGGTCAGCGGGACCGAGCACGCCAACAACAGCGTCCACGTCGACTCGATCTCCGCAGTCAAGTAGCGTCTCCGGTCCGGCCGCCTCCGGGACCCGATGTCTTGTTTGCGGGGTAAAGCTCCGTCTGCGCAGTCCGTGCGGAGCGCTTTGCCCTCGACGATGTTTTGACTTTCGATTCGGGACGCATTTTCCGCCGAACCCCACTCGCCACCGCCCGCATCCATCTGGTAGTGTCATATTCGGTCCGCCCCGCACGCCGCATTTTGCGGCCTGCCTGTGGCGTCCCGGAATGACGGGAAAGAAACGATGGCGCGCGCAATCTGGAACGGAAAAGTGATCGCCGAAAGCGACCAAACTGAAGAAGTTGAAGGGAATCTGTATTTCCCCGAAGACAGCCTCAAGCGGGAGTACTTTCGTCCCAGCACCACCACCTCCACCTGCCCCTGGAAGGGCCAGGCCCGCTACTTGAACCTGCTCATCGACGGCCAGGACAACCCCGACGCGGCCTGGTACTACCCCGATCCCAAGCCGGCCGCCCGCAAGATCAAGGGCTACGTGGCCTTCTGGCGCGGCGTGGAAGTGGTCAAGTAGAATCCTTTCATGTCCTTACGATGGCCGGCCGCAGCCTTCCGCCCTCTAATTTTCGCGGTCGTCCTGGCTGCGGGCGTCACCGGCTGCGCCAACCGGCCCGCGACCGCCCGCACAGCCGCCCCACCCACACTCTCCGGTGACAGCGCCCACCCGGGACACACCGCGGGCTGGGTCGATACCCGCCTCTACTTCGGCCTTGGTCCGGCCGGCAATCCTGACCAGGGCATCAGCGAAGCCCAGTGGCGCGCCTTCCTCGACCGCGAGGTCACCCCGCGGTTTCCCGACGGCCTCAGCGTCATCGACGTCTATGGCCAGTGGCAGGGTAAGAACGAGAAAGCCCCGGAGCGGCTCCGCTCCAAGGTCCTGATCATCGACTATCCCGACACGCCGGAGAACCGCCAGAAGATCGAAGCCATCCGCGCCGCCTGGAAACAGATGACCGGCGACCAGTCCGTCATGCGCGTCACGATTCCCGCCGACGTCTCGTTCTAAATCCTGACAATTGAGACCAAATGCCAGCAATCGACACCTGAGAACTGTGAACGGTTCTTCAGTAGGCCTGCAGTTGCTCCAGCGGCAGCCGCACCCGGAAGCACGTCGATCCCGGCTCCGATTTCACGCTCAGGTGGCCGCGGTGCTTGCGCACGATCCGCATCGCGTGGTCCAGCCCCAGTCCCAGCCCCTGTCCCGGCGCCTTGGTGGTAAAGAACGGCTCGAAGATCCGCTCCTGCAGCTCGGGCGGAATCCCCGGTCCCGTGTCCCAGATCTCCACCAGGATCATCTCCGCCTCCAGCCGGCAGGTGATGCGCAGCGTCCCCTGGTTCCCCAGCGCGTCCAGCGCATTCTCGATCAGGGCCGTCCACACCTGGTTCAATTCGCTCCCGTAGGCGTTGATCCGCGGCAGATCCGGCTGGTAGTCGCGCACCACCTCCACATGCGTCATCCGCGACTGCAGCATCTGCAGGGTTGCCTCGAGTCCCGCCGGCACATCCACCTCGAAGATGGGGGCCCGGTCCATGTTCGAGTAGTCTTTGACTGCCGTGATCAGGTCGAAGATGCGCTCCGTCGAGTTCAGCAGCGTCTCCACGGCGTGCTTTGAGCGCAGGTAGCGGGCAAAGTACTGGAGCATGACCACGGTCGCGTTCGTGCCCACCTGGCTGTGCAGCTCTTCAAGCTCCTCCACGGTCACGCACTGTTCGGTCAAGGGCGGCGCCACCTCCCAGGCGTCGGCGCAGCCCTGCGCGGTGAGCCAGTTCCGCACCGCTTCCTCCCGCTCGATGTACTCCAGCGCATTCGGTTCGGTCGCGATTCCCTCCCGGCACAGGACCCGCTCTTCCCACGCCTCCACTTCGCGCATCTGCTCTTCCCGCAGCAGCAGATGGGTGAACTTGCCGCGGTTCTGGCGGTTGGCCCCGAGCGCCGCCGAAAGGCTCGCCGCCGCCCGTTGCGCCGCTGAGGCGGGGTTGTTCAGCTCGTGCGCAAGGTTTCCCGCCAGCTTTCCCAGGGCCATCAGCTTCTCGGCCTGCTGCTCGATCCGGGTCACCTCCCGCACCCGATCCAGCAGCGTCGAGACCACGCGCTGCGTCATCGACGGAATCGCCTTCAGCATCTCGGGGAAGACCGTCTTCGGGATCAGCAGCGCCCACACCGGCGTCACCGCGAATCCCTGGCCCCCGTAGGTCTTCATCCGGGAGAAGGGAAGCAGACCCGTCATCTGCCCGGTGCGTCCGATGAACAGGGCCACCGGCCCGCCCCGCTGCCGCCGCACATGGATCTCCCCCTTGAGGATGATCACCATGTGCTCCACCGTCGCGCCCTCGTCGAAGATTACTTCGCCGGCACCCGCGATCATTTCCACTCCGTGTTCAGCCAGCCACAGCCGGTCATCGAACGGCAGCCCGTGCAGCGGCCCGATCCGGTCCAGCGCCTCGGCAATCTCTTCCAACGGCGTGGGCGTGGGCGGCGAAGTTACGGCAGGGGATAGCATACCGGGGACCTCCCTAAGACTGAATCAGGATAGCCGACAGCCCGAATGCCCGGCCGCCGGCTCCCTGGTGGATCCTGAAAACCGGGAATCGCTCTCTTAACCACCCGATTTCAGCCGGTTTCCCGTGATATACACTTGGCGGAAATGAAAATCAACAGTGCAACAACTCAGGTGCGGGCGGCAGGCAGATGGGTTGCCTTGTTCGTGACCTCTGCGCTTCTTCTCTCAGCAATACGCAGCGCGGCCGCCGATGTTCCCGCCCCATCCGTCGCCTCGCATCGCGTCTATCTCCTCGGCGACGCCCGCATCGCCGCACAGTTCCAGCTTGTCAACGGCGCATTGCAGATCGCCAGCGTGCAGGACCCGCGGAGCAGGGAAGCGCTGCGCCCGGTGGAACTATTCTCGCTCAAATTTGCCGATGGCAGCATCATGGCCGCCTCACAGATGCAGTTGACCGCAGGCGCCACGCTGCGCTCCATCGCCCCCGATCCCCAGGCCTCGGGCGCAGCCGCTCATCTGGCCGGCCGCGAGCTCTGCGCCGATCTCGCATCCCCCGCCCGCGCCTTCGCCGCGCACTGGTGCGCCATCCTGCGCGACGGCACCAGCTACCTGCGCCAGGAATTGACCCTGACCGCCGGCGCGAGACCTGTGGAAATCGCCCAGGTCCGGCTCTTTGACTTCGACGCGCCCACCGCCCGGGTCATCGGCAGCGTGAATGGCTCGCCTATCGTCGCCGGCAGGTTCTTCTTCGGCTTCGAGTCGCCCCTGGCCGTCAGCTCCGTCGAGAATGGCCGCGCAACCTCGCTCCTCCCGCGCACGCTCCCGCTCCAACCCGGCCAATCGATCACCTACTCATCTGTCATCGGCGTGGCCCCGCCCGGCCAGATGCGCCGCGCCTTTCTCGACTACATCGAACTGGAACGCGCCCATCCCTACCGAACCTTCCTCCACTACAACACCTGGTACGATCTCGGCGGCCGCTACACTGAGGCGCAGGTCCTGGACCGCATCCATGCCCTCGGCGATGAGCTCGTCCGGAAGCGCCATGTCGTCCTCGACTCGTTCCTCTTCGATGACGGCTGGGACGATACCCACTCCGTCTGGGCCTTCAACCCCGGGCTCCCCAACGGCTTCACAAAGATCCACGCGGCGGCAGCGAAGTATGGCTTTGGCATCGGCGTCTGGCTCTCGCCGTGGGGCGGCTACGGTCAAGCGAAGAAGGACCGCATCGCCGCCGGCCAAAAAGCCGGTTACGAGATCGTCGACGGCGGCTTCGCTCTCTCCGGCCCCCGCTACTACGCCCACTTCGAACAAACCTGCCTCACCATGATCGAAAAGTACGGCGTCAATCAGTTCAAGTTCGACGGCACAGGCAACGTGAGCAGCGTCTTTCCCGGAAGCATCTTCGACAGCGACTTCTCCGCCGCCATTCATCTTATCGGACGGCTCCGGCAGCAGAATTCCAGCCTCTTCATCAACCTCACCACCGGCACCTGGCCCTCCGCGTTCTGGCTGCGGTACGCGGATTCCATCTGGCGGGGCGGCGACGATCACAGCTTCGCCGGCGTGGGCTCCTGGCGCCAGAAGTGGATCACTTACCGCGACCAGCAGACCTATCGCAACATTGTCCTGCGCGGCCCGCTCTTCCCGCTCAACTCGCTCATGCTTCACGGCATCATCTTCGGCGATCGCGCCATCCATCTCGACACCGACCCCGATCCCGGCGACTTTGCCGACGAGGTCCACGACTACTTCGGCACGGGCACCGACCTCCAGGAGCTCTACATCACGCCTTCGCTGCTCACTGCACATGACTGGGATCTGCTTGCAGAAGCCGCACGGTGGTCCCGCGCCAACGCCCAGGTCCTCAAAGACACCCACTGGATCGGCGGCGATCCCGGCAATCTCGAAGTCTACGGATGGGCGTCATGGTCGCCCGCCAAAGGAATTGTCGTCCTGCGCAACCCATCGGATCACCCGCAGACCTTCGACCTCGATGTGGCCAAAGCCTTCGAGCTGCCTCCGGGCGCGCCACTCGCCTACCGTGCGCACAGCCCCTGGGCCGCGGACCGCGCCGAGCCCGCCCTCGAGCTCCGCGCCGGTCAGCCGCGCAACATTGCGCTCCAACCTTTTGAAGTTCTCACGCTCGATGCCACGCCGGCTCGCCGTAAATAGCCTCTGGCGAGATCCTCGCTTTGAAAGGGCATGACTTCAGTCGTGCCGCAAGAGCGCAAAGAATCGACGCGGCTTTAGCCGCCGAGTGCCAAAACAACCAAGAGTTTGCCGAAACAACCAAACCTTGCCGCGCTTAAAGCCTCACGATTCAATCGAACCGCATATCCAGAATCTGGAATTTACAAGCAACCGCTTGCCGATTTTCTGATACGGCTACCTGATTTCGAGTAACAGAGCCGATGTACACTGTTTACCAAGGTATAACTGACGAGTTGGCGACGATACACTCGGAACGAAATAACACACAAGGAATCGTGGTGGGCAGCAGACGATTTCGCATTGGCACGGCACGTGGATATGAACGACTCTAGAGAAGACGCGCAGGCAACATAAGCGATGGCATTGAATGCAGCGCAGAGGGCATCTACTGGAGCTTCTTTTGAACACGTCAATCTGGATTAAATATGACGCTCATCATCGGTCCCCCTAGGGTTCACGACGTGATTGGAGCCGACTGACCGCCTTATCTAAAACTGACATTTACAAACTGACGTTCGGTGCGTTTGAGCTGGCTGCTCCTATGCGACACAGCTGGTCAAGCGTTTCTGCGAAGAGATCGTAAAGCGACTTCAACCGCTCGACGTCTTTGATGACGCCCACAACCTGAAAATAAAGCTCGTCTACTCCTTCAGGAAAACTGGAACTAAAAAAGCCTTCATCGTCTTTGACCGAAAAGTAGATTTCCGGCTGCTGGTTGATCAACTCCCGGATTCTGGAACTTCCTAACAGTTCCCGAAGCTTTGGCTCCTGGTTACTCTTGAGAATGAAATCCTGGTCAAAGTTTGTGTCCCCGATTTCAATGTCCTGCATGCCGAGCCACTTGCCAATCTCACTGAAGATTCTCTTCCGGTAAACAGTAAAGCGGAAGCCATCTGAATCGACGAAGGGCGCTCGCATGCGAGTGTAGGTTGTAGAGCTTTTGCCGGTTGAAACCGTGTAGGTATCCAGTGTGATCGTCCACGGGCCGTGCGCTCCTTGGACCTTATTCCCTTTCCAGAAACCTCCGTCAACGTATTGCGCGCCGATCTCGGCGCAAAGTTTCCTCCAGACCTCTTGAGTGCTCGGGCCGAATAGCGTTCTCAAAAATGTCACGTCGATTCTCCTCCTTTTGCGCCGTCGGAAATGAACGATTGCAGAAGCTGCACCTTGCGCCTTTGTTTGCAGAGTTGCGCTGTTTCGAGACCACAATCATACAGTGCGGTCGTATCACCGCCTATGTGGACATGACGCTTGCCGGGCTTTTTCGGAGGGAGCAGGGGCCTTCAGGCCCCTGAGAAGTGGCCGGAATGAAGGGGCCTTTAGATGGGATGAGACGGCTGGTCTCGCGAATCGGCATTAAGCTGTTCGCAACGCACTCGGAGTGCAA
>DATJMU010000078.1:0-6197 GCA_035508555.1 Occallatibacter sp.
CGCAGCCACTGGTTTATTCTGGCCTTCGCAGCTTCCTGCATCCTCGCTTCGACCTACGGATTCCTTCAGGGAGCATGGCCCTTCGGTCTCGTCGAGGGCGTCTGGTGCCTCGTTGCCCTGCGCCGCTGGTGGACAACACGAAATTCGAATTGAGACACCGGGTGCCCTGTTCCCTGATCCCCGTTTTCTTCAGCGATAATTGACCTATGCTTGTGCTCGCCTCCGCGTCGCCGCGCCGCAGAGAATTGCTCACTCAGGCCGGCTACACCTTCACCGTCTCGCCCGCGCACATTCCCGAAGATCCCCGGCCCGGCGAATCTCCCATCGCTTACGTCGTCCGCCTCGCCCGCGAAAAGGCCGAAGCCGTTTACGCCCAGCAGAAAGAAAAGCAAAATGGCCCGCTCCTGGTCCCCCCACTATTGGTTTTGGGCGCCGACACCACCGTCGTCGCGCCCAGCGGAGAAATCCTCGGCAAGCCCGTCGACGCCGCCGACGCCGCCCGCATGCTCCGCCTGCTCGCCGGGGCAACCCATCAGGTCATCACCGGAGTCGCCCTCATCTCTCCGGGCAACCTTGAAACTGCCGCCGAAGTCACGCACGTCACCATGCTCACATTGTCCGAATCGGAGATTGCCGGCTACATCGCTACCCGCGAGCCCATGGACAAGGCCGGAGCCTATGCCATCCAGGGCCGCGCCGCCCACTGGATTCCCCGCATCCACGGCTGTTATTTCAATGTCGTCGGGTTGCCGCTGGCTCTCGTCTCCAGCATGATCGAAGGCACGCTGCGCCGCCTTGAGAAAACCGCCCGCCCCATTCCTGAAACCGCGACGGCTTCATCCCTCTGATCGGGCACGAACCGTGCTCAGCCCTTCCCGATCTGGCCCTTCTCCGCCTCGCCGTTTTCCGCAGTCCCTGGTGCAGGCGCCCGCGGACTCCTCATGATCAGCCCCACCACCACAAACAACGATACCGCCAGCAGCCCATATTCCACCAGTCTCAGCATGCCTGTCATCCTTCCGGCTTCAACAGCATCGCAGCCAACAGCGCCGTCCGCGGCGCCAATTCTTTCAATACCAGCGACTCATGCACGGCGTGAGCGCCTTCTCCTACTGCGCCCATTCCATCCAGCGTCGGAATCCCCAGCGCCGACGTAAAATTCCCATCTGACCCGCCTCCCGTCGACGCCTCCTGCAGGCCAAAACCCATCGCCTCCGCAAGAGTTGCTGCCCTGCGAAAAAGCGCCGCTGTTCCCCGCGTCCGTTCCATCGGAGGCCGGTTCAATCCCCCCTTCACCGTCAGGACGCAGCTCGTGTCGCGAACGCGCAACCTCTGAAACCTTCGGTCCACCTTCAGTGCATCCGCTGCCTTCGCCACCCGAACGTCTACTTCCGCTTTGGCCTCGGCGGCTATTACGTTAGACCGCGTTCCCCCTTGGATGGTTCCAACATTGACCGTGATGCCCCGCCGCAGCTCCGTAAATCCCTGGATCATCCCCACCTGCCACGCCAGCTCGGCGATCGCCGAGTGCCCGCGCTCAAAGTCCACACCGCTGTGCGCCGCCACGCCCTTCACGTGGACGGTATACATGCCCACCCCTTTGCGCGCCGTCTTGTACGCGCCCGCCAGACCCTGTGCCGGCTCCAGCACATAGACGGCCTCGCACTCCCGCGCCAGCTTCTCGGTAAGCGCACGCGAAACCGTGCTGCCCACCTCCTCATCGCTCACCAGCAGCAGCACCACCGGCCGGTTCAGCTTCTTCTCCTCCAGCAGATACTCAATCGCCGTCAGTCCCATCGCCACGCCGGCCTTCATATCCAGCACGCCCGGACCCCACACCCGTCCCCGCTCCACCTTGAACGGCATCCGCCCCAGCGTCCCCAGTTCCCACACCGTGTCCAGATGCCCCAGCAGCATCACCGGCTTCACGCTCTCGCCTTTGTTACTCGCTCCGCCCCGCCCGAATCTCGCCTCCAGAAGGTCTCCAAAGCCGCTTCGCCGATGCCGCCGCACCCGTCCGCCAAGTCGCTCGCACTCCCGCTCCACGCGGTCGACGCACCGGTTCACAGCGTGCTTGTCGTGGCTCGGGGACTCAAGTTCGACAAGATCCTTGAGCAGGCCGAGAATCCGGTTTTCCCGCTGGCCCATTTCCTTACGCAGTGTCACCTCTTCGTAACCATCTGATTCAAAATACATTGCCGATCCCGTCAGCGCTCATTCTGGTTCACTGCTAGACTGTGCGAAATCCCCGCACAACTGTGGCAAAGATACAACACTGCAACTTCTTCTGCTAACAGTAGTCTATGCCTTCGTACCCATTCGCAGTAGCAGCTTTGGGCAACGAGGTCGCGTTTGACGGAAAGCAGTCATTTCGAACAAACCATAGCCGACAGCATCGAATTCTCGGGCATAGGTCTCCACAGCGGAGCTCCCGTTAACATGCGGCTCCTTCCCGCGCCCGGCGGCTGCGGCATCATCTTCCGCCGCACCGATCTCGACAACTTCGAAATCCCCGCCACCGGTCGTAACGTCGCCAAGGTCAGTTATGCCACCAGCCTGATGCGCCAGGGTGTGCTCATCTCCACCACCGAGCACCTGCTTTCCGCCCTCATCGGAACCGGCATCGATAACGTCATCATCGAGATCGACAATCTTGAGCTCCCCATCCTCGACGGCAGTGCCCTGCCCTATGTCGAAGCATTCCGTCAGGTCGGCCTCAAAACCCAGCGCCGCCGCCGCGAATATCTCCGCATCTGCAAGACCGTCGAGGTCCGCGAGGGCGACAAATTCATCGGAGTCTATCCCGGCGACGGCTACAGTGTCTCCTATCAGATTGACTTCCCCACCCCGATCGGGCGCCAGGGCTTCGTCGTCGATCTCGCCACCCGTGACTACTCCGCACGCATCGCGCCGGCCCGCACCTTCGGCTTCAAGGAAGACGAAGAGATGCTGCGCAATATGGGTCTCATCCGCGGAGTCTCGGAATCAAGCGCCATCATCCTCAACCGCAAAGGCGTCCTGAACGGCCCCCTGCGCTTCGACGACGAATTCGTCCGTCACAAGGTCCTCGACCTCATCGGAGACCTCGCTCTTGCCGGGCATCACATTCTCGGCCACGTCGTCGCCGAGCGCGCCGGACACGCCATGCACACCGCGCTCGTCTCCCGCCTGCTCAAAGATCGCTCCGCCTGGGAGCTGGTCACCCTCGGCCAGGCCAAATCCCGGCTTGCCAATTCCGGTCTCCCCAGTTCCAGTCTCAAGGACCGTCTCAAAGAGAAGGTCTCTCCTCGCGCCACTGAAGCCGCCCTCGTCACCGCCTGAGCTTTGTTGCTCCAAGACCCAGAAAATCAGACCCCGCAAAATCAGACCCGGGAAATTCGGCCCCTCAAAAACCGGGCGGCCTCGCAAAGCCGCCCGCACATTCCCCGGCAGAAATCTCTACCAGTAGCCAACCGGGTTGAAGTCGAAGGGTTGAGTAAGCCACGGGTTGAAACTTACCCCAGATCCGGCGATTGAGCTGCATTTCGACGATGGCCCGGTACTGCAGCGCCACCAGTTTTCCGTGGCGTCGATCAGACCAGTGCCCAGGTTGTCGATACCGATGCCGCGGTCGTTAAAGTCGTTGAAGTGAGCGGTGATCCAGCCGCCTGGAGCTTTGAAGGCGATCTCGATCGACTCATCCCTGAAGTCATTCTGCGCGATAACGGTGCCGGTAACTGGAACCGTCGAGTAGATATTGATGCCCGTGGGTCCGGAGGTAGCGGCGTCCTCCGTATCGGCAGCGTTGCCATAGATGTGGTTGCCGACAATGATGTTGTCGTTGAGATTGACGCCAGGCGCCGGTGCCGGCGCTGACCCGTGGTTGTGCATCGTCACGCCCGGCAGGCCGTTATCATGCAGCTCATTGCCGGTGATCACGTTGGCCGTATTGGTCGTACCCGGACCCGGGGCGAAGATGCCGATCCCAGCCCCCGCGCCCGGTAAGCCAAGACCGTTGTGGTGAGAGTCATTGTGTGAAATCACATTGTGCATGATGCCGTAAGACGGGGCGTTCGCAATCGGCCCTGAAGCATTGGCTGCGGGATGGCCAGCCATCGTGATGCCGCAGGCATAGGGATTGTCGTGCACATTATTGCCCTTGATGAGATTGCTGCCGGTGGGTCCGGTCTCGTCAGTAATCAGAATGCCGCCTGAATTGTTCTCGACAAGGTTACGAATAACCGTCGAATGATCGACCGCCATCAGATGGATGCCTTCCCCGCAGTCCATTTGCTCGTTGGTTTCAAAGGCCGGAATTCCCGGGCAGGCGCCGGCAGAAGGCTCGAGAGCTTTATTGTTGTCGAGCACATGATTGTCGACAAGCGTGACGTTCGAGCCATTTACGACAAGAATGCCTTCGAAATTGGCATCGCGCACCGTGAACCCGGAAATCACGACATTGGCAACCCCGGCATTCGGCGTCGCTGCCAGCCCATTCACGAAGATGCCGTTGGATTTCCCTTTGGCCTCAATCACCGGCTGCGCGTTCGGCGCGGCTATAAGGGAGAGCGACTGGGTGATGGTGACCTGCTCTTTATACGTGCCCTGGTAGACCTGGATTGTGTCGCCCGCCGAAGCTGCTGCGACCGCGGCCGAGATGGTGGATTTGCAGCCCCCCTTCCCATTGGAGTTAACGCAAAGTGTCGCCGCCGAAGCGAGGCTCGCGGCTGCGAGGGAAAGAACAACGAGGGGAAGAACACGCCGCCGGATGCGGCAGTCTGGAGAGTAATTTTTCACGATTTCGAGATTTGATATCACGGACTGACTCCTCGATTGGATTGAGTAACTGGGGCTGGCGGACGGATACGCCCCGGAGCAGGCGGGCGGATACGCCGCGGAGCAACTGCGGGAACGGAACCGGCGCGGATGGTAAAGTGGCGAGGACTCTGTTGGCAACAGGAATTGGTGAAACGGACGGTTCACAGCACAGGCACGAACGGTGTGCCGCCTTTATGCCCTTGATAAGCAGGCTCGTAAAATGCCGGGATTCTTGTTTCGTTATCTACACAAACACCAGGCACTGCGGCTTCACGATCGGAAATTCCTTCCCTGTCTCCGCCAGTAATCCCGTCTTCGTATCCCGCTTCACAACAGAAATATTGTCCGAGTCCTGATTCGCCACCAGCAGCCATCGCTCCGTGGGATCAAGCGCGATATGCCGCGGCGTCTTGCCGCCATACTTCGTCGTACCCAGTTTCGTCAGCATCCCCGTCGCCGGATCGACCCTGAAGCTCACCAGCACATCGTCAAAGCGGTCCGACGCATACGCAAACTTCCCCGCCCGATCCAGCACAATCTCCGAAGCGTGAGGCTCCTTCCCCGCATATCCCTCCGGAGTTAGCTTAACCGTCTGCAATGTAGTCAGCGATCCCGCCCGTGCATCCCAGCGCAGCACTGCAACCTCTGACGACAACTCCAGCACGCAGTACGCCCACTTGCCATTGGGATGAAACCGTAACGCCCTCGGCCCCGTACCCGGCTCCGACTTCCACTCCGGCGGATCATGCGGAGTCAGCTTCGCCGTCGCCGCATCCAGATCGTAGATGTGGATGCAGTCCAGGCCCAGATCGTTGATAAGCACCTGCCGGTTGTCGGGCGTTGGTGTCGCCCGATGCGCATGTGCCATCTGCTGGTCGGGCTTCGGACCGTGCCCCGTGTACTGAAAAAACGACACCGCATCCGTCAGCTCGCCATCGCCCTTCACATGAAATGACGCTGCGCTGCCGCCCGAATAATTCGCGCAGAAGACCGCCTTGCCCGTCTTGTCGACCGCGACATGGCACGTCCCTGTGCCCTTCGCGGACACCGCATTGATCGCTGTCAGCTTTCCCGCCTTGGCGTCGACGATGAAGCTGCTCACCCCTCCGCCCTTCGTGCCGTTGAAGCTGTCGACCTCATTCGCCGCATACAGATACTTCGCCTCCGGAGACACCGCCAGAAACGTCGGATTCTCCGTCTCCGCCGCCAGCCCTATCAGCACCGGCTCGCCCTTCGCCGCATCCCAGCGATACGCGTAGATCCCCTTGCTGCCGCCCTTGGTCTGCGTGCCGACGAACAGCGTGCTTGCGCCGCCTTTCTCCGCCGCCTCCGCTATCCATCCCCGCGCCGCCAGTGGCGCAACCGCCAATCCCTGAAGAACTTTCCGCCGATTCACCTTG
>DATJMU010000079.1:0-6596 GCA_035508555.1 Occallatibacter sp.
GGTTCGCTCACGGTTAACGAGATTGTAGCCGAAGATACCTCGAATTCATCCCATCCACAATTGCGCGACCTCGATGGCAATCCCGTGTTCAACCAAACGAAGACGGTTTCGGACAACGATCCACACCGCACGCCGATGCGCTTCTCGGAAACGCATCGAAAAATGAAAGGGGAATTACTGCATGAAGAAGTTGCTCCTCGCCGCAGCCGCTACCGCACTCCTCGGAACGAGCGCCGCATTTGCCCAGGTCGTCGTACGAGTCGCACCGCCGCCTCCTGTCGTCGAACGCCGCCCCGTCGCTCCCGGACCCCGCTATGTCTGGAGAGATGGTTATTACCGCTGGTACCACAGCCGTTACGTCTGGACTCATGGCTACTGGGTCGTCCCGCCGCGTCCCGGAGTCGTCTGGGTTCCCGGCCACTGGGATGCCCGCCCCGGCGGCTGGGTCTGGATCCCGGGACACTGGCGTTAGGCTGGTCGGGTTACCTGGATTCTGCACCTAATCCGACCAGGTCACCCTCCCCCAAAGCGAAAGCGCCGCGCTTCGGCACGGCGCTCGCCATTTCTGCCTTCCCGGATGTTAATTTTCGGGTCCGCTTCTCGGGCCGGCCTTCCGGTAACTATAGCCACGGCTTTTCAATAGAAAAATCTGCCGGCACTGGGCGCACTCCCAGGGAAACATCCCGAATTTGGGATAGACATGCTCCTGTAGAAACCCGTGTCTGGCAACCCGGGTCAATTCAACTTCGTCGCAATTGGGACAGGTCTTCTTTCGCTTCCTCATCCATTTCCCTTTGAGACAGGTATTGACCGCCCACGACGGTTCACCATGCAGACTAGCCAGAAACCCTCACGCACAGGACGTGGTCGATACGCCATTTTTCTTATAGAACGGAACGTCGAACCAAAGCTGCTCTTCCGGCTCGGGAGATAAGTGATTTGTAACTAGACATAACACTCATTTATACGAATCTCAAAACAAAAACGTACCACTTTGGCAAGATTTTACAATTTGGAGGCACTGCAAGGACTGTTCTCACTATAGACGAACGGCCCGCCGGCAGGACGCACACCAGGTGGAATTATCTTCACCCTATCCACCTTTGGTCTGAAGCATTTACACTGGTTCCAGAATGATTCCGACGCTCCAATGGACCGAGCAAGGCGTCCGCCTCCTCGATCAGACCCGCCTGCCCCTCGAAGAGACCTACGTCCTCGCCACTAGTTACCAGAAAGTAGCCGACGCCATCACCGCCATGATCGTCCGCGGAGCCCCCGCCATCGGTGTCACCGCCGCCATGGGCATCGCTCTCGGCGTCGCCCAGAGCCCCGCTTCTGATCTGGATGCGCTCCGCGCCGACTTCGACCAGATGGCCAGCACCCTCGCCGCCACCCGGCCCACCGCCGTCAATCTCTTCTGGGCCATCAGCCGCATGCGCGACCGTTTCTCCGCGCTCCTCGCCCAGCCCGGCATCACCATCCCCGCCATCCGCGCCGCCCTCATCGAAGAAGCCCAGCGGATGTACGACGAGGACATCGCCGCCTGCCGTGCCATGGGTGCCCACGGAGCGCCGCTGCTTCCCGAAGCCGGAGGCGTCCTCACCCACTGCAACGCCGGAGCCCTCGCCACCTGCGGCTACGGCACCGCCCTCGGCGTCATCCGCAGCGCCTTCGAGCAGGGCAGCCAGATCAACGTCTACGCCGACGAGACCCGGCCCTTCCTGCAGGGCGCCCGCCTCACCGCCTGGGAGCTCATGCACGACGGCATCCCCACCACCGTCATCTGCGACAACATGTCCGCCAGCCTCATGGCCCGCGGCAAAATCAACGCCGTAGTCGTTGGTGCCGACCGCATCGCGGCCAACGGAGACGTCGCCAACAAGATCGGCACCTACGGCGTCGCCATCCTCGCCAAAGAGCACGGCATCCCCTTCTACGTCGCCGCGCCTTGGTCGACCATCGACCTTGAAACCGCCACCGGCGCCGACATTCCCATCGAGGAGCGGCCCTCCGTCGAGGTCACGCATCACGGTGGTAAACAGCTCACCCCCAACGGGGTCGGCATCGCCAATCCTGCCTTCGACGTGACGCCCGCGAAATACGTCACCGCCATCATCACCGAGCGCGGCGTGCTGCGCGCGCCTTATTCGGAATCGCTGCGGGAGCTGGAATCGGCGGCGTCAGCTCGTTAGAGCCGGTCCTACTCGATCCATGCCGCATAGGGATACAGCAGCAGAAAGAAAATCATCGCCAGCGCCATCACGTCCATGTAGAGCAGCAGCAGCACGCCGCCGTGATAGAAGCTCCATCGCAGCTGCAGGCAGCGCAGCGTCTCGAAGGTGCCCCACAGCGCGGCCAGTGCCGGAAAACCCACCGTCCACGCCGGATGCACCCGGGGAAATCCCGACAATAGAAACGCTGCCAGAAGACTCGCCAGCACCAGCACGGTTCCACGAATCAGTGAGCGTGCCCGAAAATTGAAGACAGCATAGGGCATGAGGGAGAACAGCGTCGCCATTTCTCCAGCCGGAGAAATAACCGGAGAAATAACTTAATATCGTATGTCGCTATGAACTCTACTCTACAGAATCAGCCCGCCGCCACGAACAAGTCCACTGACGCCGAGAAGCGCGAACGCATCGTCAAACGTGTCGCCCGCGAGCTGAGCAACGGCTTCTACGTCAACCTCGGCATCGGCATGCCGACCCTCGTCGCCAATCACCTCCCGCCCGGTGTCGAAGTCGTCCTGCAATCCGAAAACGGCATGCTCGGCGTCGGCCCTTATCCCGCACCCGGAACCGAAGATCCCGACCTCATCAACGCCGGCAAGGAAACCGTCTCCGAGCTTCCCGGCACTTCCTACTTCTCCAGCGCCGACTCCTTCGCCATGATCCGCGGCGGCCACATCGACCTCAGCGTCCTCGGAGCCATGGAGGTCGACGAGGAAGGCAACCTCGCCAACTGGATGATCCCCGGCAAAATGCTCAAAGGCATGGGCGGAGCCATGGATCTGGTCGCCAGCGCCCGCCGCGTCATCGTCGCCATGGAGCACACCACCAAAGACGGCCGCCCCAAAATTCTCCATCGTTGCACCCTGCCCATCACCGGACTCAAAGTCGTCGACACCATCGCCACCGAAATGGCCTGGATCAAAGTCACTCCCGCCGGCCTCGTTCTCGAAGAGATCGCCCCCGGCCTCACCGTTGAAGACGTGCAGCGCGCGACTGAAGCCGAGCTCCTCGTCAGCCCCGGCCTCAAGCCCATGGTCTGGTAAGCCGGCAGAATTGCTATAGGAGCGACATTCGGCGTAAGCCTTTCTCAGTTTGTGCCAGCAGCACGAACGAGGGTGCCCCATCCTTGCCGCGGTTTGATCGCGGCAAGGGTGGGATAGCACGAGCCCTATCCGACCTTTAGAGTTAAATCAGGTTATGCCACCCGTCACCGGATCCCGCACCCAGACCCGTCCCCGCTTCCCATTCCACCTCGTCTTTATCCCTCTCATGACGCTCGCCGCCGCTGGCGCGTCGTGGTGGTACATGCGCCCGGGGCCTGCGATTGACTGCAACAAGCTGGCGCCGCTCACCATCCTCGCGACCCTCGCCGCCTTTATCATTGCCTCCTGCTTTCGCCAGATGGCGCGACACTCCGAATCTGCCAACCTCTGGTTCCTCGTCATCTGGCTGGTCATCGCCGCAGCCACACTCTTCGCCGACTTCCGCTACGTCCGCCGCTACCGTGGAATCTGCGACTCTCTCCAACAGCAGGTCCAGCCCCTCAAGCCTCAATAACACCAGCAACCGTTTCGATAAACAACGCGTCCCCCGTGCCGCAAAATCGGGTCTTGTATCAGGGCACGGCTTTTATTCAAACCGCAAAATCGGATCTTGTATCAGGGCACGGCTTCAGCCGTGCCGTAAAGCCAGCAAAGAATCGGGGCTTTAGCCCCTGTACCGCTGAACTTCATTGCGGCCGGGAATCCTTATGATGACCAACTCCGGGGTAGAGCAGACCCGAAGGTTCTGCACCCTGCACCCTACACCCTACCCCTTACTGCGCCACATACTTATCCAGCCACTTCAATTCTTCGCGCACCTTGATATACCCGTGCCACGGATTCTTATCCAGCGGATGATTCTCTCCCGGAAAGACCAGCAGCGTATGCGGCACATTCAACCGTTGCAGTGCCCGCTCCAGCAGCACCTGCTCCAGATAGCTCACCCGCACATCGGCATTCCCGCCCACGATATGCGTCGGCGTCGTAACTTTGTTGATCTGAAACAGCGCCGCCTCGCTCTCATATATCTCCGGCTTCTCCCACGGAGCGCCACCCAGATACCACGCGTCATCCCACGTCAGATCGTCGTTGCCCCAGTTGGCCGCATGCTCCACTGCGCCCGCGCCGGTCACCGCTGCCTTGAAGCGCGTCGTCTGCGTGATCAGCCAGTTCGTCATGTATCCGCCGTAGCTGTAACCGCCGATGGCCAGCTTATTCGGATCGGCAATGCCGTCCTTCACCAGCGCATCCACGCCCGACAGAATATCCACTCCCGGCACTGACACCAGGTGCGGAGCAATCTCCAGCATGAACTTGTCGCCATAGCCCGTCGATCCGCGATAATTCGGCCGAAACACCAGCCACCCTTTCGCCGCCGCCATCGTTGCCCAGTCATACCAGTCCGCACCGAAGTGGTTCCCATCCGCATCCTCCGGCCCGCCATGAATCAGCACCAGCATGCGCAGATTCTTCGCACCTTTTTTGCCTGGCGGATAAATCAGCACACCCTCAACCGGCGTCCCATCCTTCGACGTCCACCTATAGGGCTCCCACTCCACCTGCGCCCGATCCGCAAAGATCGGATTGAACGCCGTCACCGCCTTCGCCGCCGAAACTCCCGCCGTGCCATCCGCAAAATACACCTGGGTCGGACTGTTGATCGTCGAATGCGTAAAGATCAACTCCTGTCCATCGCGCGCGGCATCGACCTTCGCATACGTCCCCGACACGCTTCCCACCACCTCATACTTCTTCTCGTCCACGCGATACAGCCGCGTCTCTGTCCCCGTCAGCCCGCACGCTAGAACCTTCTCGCCTTCCGTCAGAGTGAAGTCATCCCATGACCCGCCAAAATCCGCGCCCAGCCGCGTAAACGCGCCCGTCGCCGCATCCATCACGTAGAGCCGCCCCTGCACATCGCGATACGGCCCTTCGATCGATCCGCTTCCTGCATGCACGGCGAAATAAATCCGCTTGCCATCCTTGCTCCACATCAGATGGCTTTCCAGTCCGTTGTTGTGCGTCACCTGCCGCGCATCGCCGCCATTCGCCGGGACCACAAACATCTCGTAGTCCGCGGGATTCTCCTCCCGATGCGAAACCGGCCCCGTCTCGAACGCAATCTCGCCGCCCGCCGGCGACACCGCAATCTCCGCAATCTCCAGCTTGCTGTGCGCCAGCACCTGCGCATCCGCCGGAAGCGCCGGCTTGTCATCCGCGGGCTTGATCTCCTGGTGCGGACCCGGCAGCTGCACGCCCGCGAGCATCGCCGACGCCACCGGAATCGCCACCAGCACATCGCCGCGTTCCTGCTCGCGCCACCGGATCACATCCTTCCACTCCGCCTTCTTCGCTTCCTCCGCATCCTTCGACAACGGCTGCGTCACCGAGAAGATCACGCTCTTTCCATCGGCCGACCACGCAAAGGTATGCGCATCCAATTTTTCTCGATACAACGGAAACGCCTCGCCGCCGCCCACTGGAATCACCCACACCCGGCTCGGATCGTCTTTGTCGTCGTCCTCGTCATCTTTGTCCTGGCTCTTTTCGTCCTCGCCGGCCACCGCTCTGTCGGAAAGAAACGCAATGTATTTCCCATCCGGAGAAAACTCCGGCGCCGAATCATGTCCGGAGTGCGTCAGCGCAATCAGCTTGCCGTCCTTCCTGCTCCACAGCCACAGATCCTCATCGAAGCGGTTCTCCTGCCAGTTCGGAGCGGTCACGGCCATCACCGCCGCCGACCCATCCGGTGCAATCTTCGCCTCGCTGATCTCCGAGGTGTTCATAAACTCATCGAGCGCCATCGGAGGCTTGTTCAACTTGGCGATGCCGATCGGAGTCTGGTCCTGGCCAAACGCAGCAGCGCACAAAACCGCCGCCGAAACAAGAATGCGCGTGCACGAAGCTCTCATACCGGAATGACAACACTATACCCGTCGCGATTCTTCATTCGCGATTCTGATACTGTGTTTCCTACAGATCCCCAACCGATCGAGGAAGCTCTTTTCATGCCGAAGTCCGCGTCCTGTCGCAAGCTGCCCGCCTGCATCTCTTCCGCTCTCACCTCCGCACTCGTCGCCGCCGCGCTCGTCTCGCCGAACACGGCCGTCGCGCAAGTTGACGACCAGACCCGCAAGCTTGCCCGCGACATCTTTCAGCAACTCATCGAGATCAACACCACCGATTCCGTCGGCAGCGTCTCCGCCGCCTCCAAGGCCCTTCAGCAGCGCTTCCTCGACGCCGGCTTCTCTCCCTCCGACCTCTATCTCGGCGGACCCAACGATCGCAAGCAGAATCTCGTTGTCCGCTACCACGGCACCGG
>DATJMU010000080.1:0-31285 GCA_035508555.1 Occallatibacter sp.
GATCACGCCGCACACGGAGTTCAAGGGTGAGGTGTACGTACTGTCGAAGGAAGAGGGCGGCCGCCACACGCCGTTCTTCAAGGGGTACCGGCCGCAGTTCTACTTCCGGACGACGGACGTGACGGGAGTGGCGGAGCTGCCCGAAGGCGTCGAGATGGTGATGCCGGGCGACAACGTGTCGCTGAAGGTGGAGCTGATCACGCCGGTGGCGTTGGAAAAGGGTCTGCGGTTTGCGATCCGCGAGGGCGGCCGCACCGTGGGCGCGGGAACGATTTCGGAGATTGTGAAGTAAAAGCAGTGAACAGTGGACAGTGATCAGCGGACAGTTGCGGATTCTGCGGGGAAAGTAACAGTACGCACTTGAGCGAGACAAAAACTGACCACTGTTCACTGAACACTGATCACTGTAGGGGACATTGAAATGCGTGAAATCGTAAATTTGCAGTGCACCGAGTGCAAGGAGCGGAACTACTCGACCACCAAGAACAAGAAGACGACCACCGGCCGTCTCGAGTTCAAGAAGTTCTGTAACCGCTGCCGCAAGCACACGCCGCACAAAGAGTCGAAGTAGCGGCAGGGATCAGGTTTCAGGGATCGGGGATCGGTTTTTTCAGCTTCGTGCTGCATGAAAGAGCGAACCGTTAAAAGGCGCTCCGTCGACTGACCCCTGATCACTGATCCCTGAACCCTGCTTTTAGGGGCGTAAGCTCAACGGTTAAACTGCCGGTCTCCAAAACCGGACTTGGGGGTTCGAATCCCTCCGCCCCTGCCATATCGTGAGTCGCAAGGCGCCGCCACGCACCTCCGGCGCAAAGGAATTGTAGGATGGCATCGAAGGCAACGCTCGTCAACGGCGAAGAAAGGCCGGCCCCCAGCAAGCCGTCGCCCGCAAAGCGGCAGGGGTCGAACTCGGAACCGAATATGTTCGATAAAGTGGTGGGTGTCTGGAAGGACTTTACTGGTTTTCTGAGGGACGTGCGCGGGGAGATGCGCAAGGTGGTTGCGCCCTCGCGTAAGGAAGTCCAGGTTACCACCTCGGTTGTGATCGTCACGGTCTTCCTCTTCGGCGTCTTCTTCTTCGTCGTCGATTTTGTCTTCAGAACCAGCGTCAATGCGCTCCTGAACAAGTTGATCGGCTTGCATTAGCCGGGAGCGTCGAATCGAGAGCAGAATGGCAGAAGAAATGGAACACACCGAGCAGGACGTGATCCCGCCCCCTCCCGCGGAGACACCGGCGGAGACAACCCCGGAGCCCAACGAGCGTTTCCGGTGGTACATCCTCCACGCTTACTCGGGCTTTGAGCGCAAGGTTAAGGAGTCGATCGAGAGCCGCGTCCAGGCCTTCGGTCTCACCGGCCGCGTG
The DNA here is from genome assembly GCA_035508555.1 of Occallatibacter sp. Lineage (GTDB taxonomy): Bacteria > Acidobacteriota > Terriglobia > Terriglobales > Acidobacteriaceae > Telmatobacter. The sequence continues at coordinate 1,364 of DATJMU010000080.1, forward strand.
GGCCGCGTCATGATCCCCACCGAGCCCGTCACCGAGATCGTCAACGGCAAAAAGCGCACCGTCGAGCGCGTCTTTCTACCCGGCTACGTCCTCGTCGAGATGGATCTCGACAACCAGCTCTGGCATGTCCTCAAGGACACACCCAAGGTCACCGGTTTCCTCGGCACCGGCGACAAGCCTGTGGCGCTTTCCGAAGAGGAAGTCAGCTCCATTCTCTTCCGTTCCGAGACCGCCAAGGCCCAGCCCCGGCTCAAGATCAAATTCGAAAAGGGCGAAAGCGTCCGCATCACCGACGGGCCCTTCGCCAACTTCAACGGCGTGGTCGACGAGATCAATGAAGACCGCGAGACCCTCAAGGTCATGGTCACCATCTTCGGACGCTCCACGCCGGTCGAACTCGAGTTCGGCAAAGTCGAAAAGATTGAGTAGTTGCAGCTCCCAGCTATTAGCCTTCAGCTTCTAGCCGGTTGCGCCACCTAGCGGCCGCCGGTTGCAGGCAAACGCTCGGATGCAACACCAAAATTCGCAAAGGATAACTACCAGCTGAGAGCTAAGAGCTAGGAGCTAGCAGCTGGTTCCGAAGGAACCAACATGGCACCTCCAAAGAAGATTAACGGCTACGTGAAACTCCAGATCGAGGCCGGCAAGGCCACGCCTGCGCCGCCCGTCGGCCCTGCCCTCGGCCAGGCCCAGGTCAACATCATGGAGTTCTGCAAGCAGTTCAACGCCCGCACCCAGGGCAAAGACATGGCCGGCCTCGTCATCCCGGTCGTGATCACCGTCTACGGCGACCGCAGCTTCACCTTCGTCACCAAGACTCCGCCCGCCGCCATCCTCCTCAAGAAAGCGGCCGGCATCGACAAGGGCTCCGGCACGCCCAACAAGGAAAAGAAGGGCAAAGTCACCGAGAAGCAGGTTCGCGAGATCGCCACCCAGAAGATGCCCGACCTCAACGCCGCCTCGGTTGAGGCTGCCATCAAGAGCATCAAAGGTACGGCCCGCTCCATGGGCATTGAAGTCGTCGCGTAAAGCCTCAATCCGCCGCGCGCACCTTCACGGCAAAGCAAAGGCCCTCCCTTTCGAAGGGCCTTTGCGCGTTCGATTGCGCATGAGCCGAGCGTTTCTGCTGGCCGTTCCGGGCCCTACTTCGCCGGCGGCGGGGCGAATACTTCCCGCTTCCGTCCAGGCTCAGCTTTCGGCTTGGGTTTCGGCGCCTTCTTGGTTTCCTTGCGGCCTTTGTCTTTGTTTCCCATGCGTCCAAGCATGACACAAATCCCGGCCTGCGAAAAGTGATCTCACTTGCACCGTTACAATCGAACCGAGGAGAGCTGCGCATGACATCCGGAACGGGCACACTTTCGGCCGCTCAAGCTGGCACTTTGACCTTGGGCGGGGATCTCTCCGTACATCGCATGGGCTTCGGCGCCATGCGGCTTACGGGCAAAGGCATCTGGGGGCCACCAGAGCACCGCGAAGCGGCGTTGGCCATCCTGCGCCGAGCCGTCGAGCTCGGGGTCAACTTCATCGATACCGCGGACTCCTACGGCCCTAACGTCTCGGAGGATCTGATCGCTGAAGCCCTCTATCCTTACCCCAAGGATCTGGTTATCACCACCAAAGTCGGCTGGATTCGCTACGGACCCGGCGTCTGGCAGCACAACGCCAGCCCCGCCCACATTCAGCAGGCCATCGAGGGCAGCCTCAGACGGCTCCGTCTCGAGCGCATCGACGTCTACCAGTTGCACGTGCCCGATCCCGCCACGTCCTTTGACGCTTCCGTGGAAACTCTCGCGGTCCTCCGCGAACAGGGCAAGGTCCGTCACGTCGCCCTCTCCAACGTCACCCTCGAGCATGTGGAGCGCGCCCGCAAGATCGTTCCCATCCTCTTGGTTCAGAACCGCTACAGCTTCTCGGATCGCGAGTGGGATTATCTGCTCGACCACTGCGAAGCCAACGGCATTGCTTTTCTGCCCTGGGGCCCCATGGCGCAGGGCAAGAGAGCCAATGAAGCTGTCGAGAAGATTGCCACCGGGCGCGGCGTGTCGACGGCGGTCGTGTCGCTGGCCTGGCTGCTGCGCCGCTCGCCTGTAATGCTGCCCATCCCAGGAACCTCCTCAGTCAAACATCTTGAAGAGAACATCGGCGCCGCCGGCTTCGAGCTCTCCGACGCCGAATTCGCCGAGCTCGGCGCCGTCGTTCCCAAGCCCTATTGGCTGCGCGGGTGATACCCTCTGTCTGTCCGGACATCGTCAGTTTGTGCCTCACCTCTCCGGATCGAGGAAACTTCATGCTGCTCGAATCCCTCCGCGAACAGGTCCTCCACGCCAACCGCGAGATCGCCCGCCGCGGTCTCGCTCCCCACACCTTCGGCAACGCCAGCGGCATCGAGCGGTCAGATGCTGCCGGGTCGGACGTTGCACGCACAGGCCGGGGTCCCCTTGTTGTGATCAAGCCCAGCGGCGTTGACTACGCCGCCCTCACCGCCGCCGACCTGGTGGTTACCGATCTCGACGGAAACATCGTTGAAGGCAGACTTCGCCCTTCAAGCGACCTCGATACCCACACCCTCCTCTATCGCGAGTTCCCATCCATCGGCGGCATCGTCCACACTCACTCCGAGTTCGCCACTTCCTGGGCCCAGGCCTGCCGGCCCATCCCTTTCCTCGGCACCACCCACGCCGACTACTTTCACGGCCCCGTTCCCGTCACCGAGCTCCTCACCGCTGAAGAAGTGGCCGAAGCCTATGTCCGCAGCACCGGCGCCGTGATCGTCTGCCGTTTTCGTTCTGAAGGCCTCGATCCCATCGCCGTCCCCGGCGTCTTAGTCGCCGGCCACGCGCCTTTTGCATGGGGCAAGTCTCCCACAGAGGCCGTCGAGCATGCCGATGTCCTCGAGTACATCGCTCGCCTTGCCTACCGCAGCGTCCTGCTGGGTGCGTCCGATTCCGGACTGCCGGCGTACGTGGGCGAACACCACTATCTCCGTAAGCACGGCCCCAGAGCGACCTACGGCCAGCGCTGAAATTGCCCGCGCGCGGGAGGCGGCGCCCAATCAAGCACACACCGAGCCACCGCCAAGTCGAACAATCTGCTGCCCTCTTGGGGGTCTCGTCTGTTCTACACATTTGCGTAGATTGATCCTTTTCGCCGGAGGTAACCTACCGTTTTTTGCATTCAATTCTAGATCTTGCGCGGTGTCTGATGACTTTTTCCTGCACCATAAGTCCATATCCCATCTGTTCTCAAGCGATTACCGGATATGTCCTTCGGTAATGCGTGACTTTTCGATGCGTGGCAACCGACGTGCAAGGTAGCATATTGATGTAAAGTGCGCTTCCGATGGAAACCAGCCTACTGAACCGGTTGCAGGCGACGCTGCTGGCCGTAGCGACAGCCGCACTGTTCATTCTTGCGGTTCTCAATCTCCGCCAGGAGCGCCACTTTCAGCAGCCCTACGACGGGGTGTGGTGGCATGAGGTATCCGGAGGTCTGGTGGCCGACCGCGTCCTTCCCGGGATGCCGGGTCAGCACGCCGGCATCCAGTCTCACGATCTTCTGACCGCAGTCGACGGTGTCCAGGTCACCACGGTTGCGGATCTCGAACGCGCCCTCTACCGCACCGGACCGTACCTGCCCGTTTCCTACTCGATCACTCGCGACGGCATACAGCTTGACACGCCTATCAAGGTGATCCCTGTCCCGCTCGACCGCAGCCTCTTCCAGGCTGAACGACTTATCGGGCTCATCTATCTCGCCATCGGTATCTACGTCCTCTTCCGCCGGTGGGGTGCGCCTCGTTCCACCCATTTCTATGTATTTTGCCTGGTTTCGTTCGCATGGTACGCGCTCAAGTACACAGGCAAGCTCGACGCCCTCGATTGGGCGGTCTTCTGGGGCAACGTTGTCGCCGAGGCTCTTCAGCCAGGCCTTTTCCTGCACTTCGCTCTCAGCTTCCCGGAAGAGCGATTCAAGAAGCTGAACCGACGCTGGCTGCTGCCGGTCGTCTATGCGCCGGGTGCGGCCCTGGTCGCCCTGTGGCTTTGGGCCGTCGAGACCCGCGCCGCCACCGGCCTGCTGTTGCACCAGCTTAACCAGACCGCCACCGCTTACGACGCTGCTTTTTATGTTGCAGCCGCCGTCCTTTTCCTGCGCAGTTACAGCCGTGCGGACTCGCCCCTGCTCCGGCAGCAGTTGAAATGGGTTACCCGCGGCACCCTGCTCGCCGTAGCGCCATACACACTACTCTACGCAATTCCCTACCTCCTCAATCTCCATCCGCCCACGCCGCTCACTGACGCGGCCTGCCTCTCGCTCGTCTTCCTGCCGCTCACCTTCAGTTGGGCCATCGTCCGCTACCGGCTGATGGACACCGACCTCATCTTCAAGCGCGGCGTCGCTTACACGCTTGCCACCGGGCTCCTGCTTGGTGCATTCTTCGGCATCATCGCTCTCGTCGCCGTCGTCGTCCATAATGGCATGCCGCAGGCGGTTCGTGAGTGGGGCCTCGTTTTCGCCATCGTCGTCACAGCCGCCGTCATCGAGCCGCTCAAGCGCCGCATTCAGGGCTGGGTTGACCGCGCCTTCGACCGTCATCGCTACGACTATCGCCAGGCTCTGGTCGAATTCGGCCGCGGACTCAGCTCCGAAACCGATCTCAAGGCCCTCCTGCAGTCGATCGTCCATCAGCTGCCGCGGACCCTGCTCGTCGCCCGCGTAGCTGTCTTCGTCGCCGACGACTCTGGCCGCCTTCGCCTAGCCGCTTCCGATGGTCTGCCGGAAGAAATCTCCGGCGACCAGAACCAGCTCGCCCTCGGCTTCCTCGACTTCGACCGCAGCTATGGCCGGTCACATATGTTCCTTGAGAACGCGCAGCAGACCCCGCATCTTGAAGCTGCCGAGCAGCGCACGGCGGCTCTGCTCGACCTCAACTACTACCTGCCTTGCCGAGTTGCCCAATCGCAGCCTGAACATACGCAGAACAGCGCTGCGGCTCAGAACGGGACAGCTCTGAAGAATGGCGCTTTCCCGTCCAACGATTCATCTCTTGCAAACGGGGCATCCATAACCCGCACCATCGCCGTCATCGGCCTCGGCCGCACCATCGGCGGCGACTTCCTCTCCAGCGAAGACGTCGAGCTCCTCGCCTCTCTCGCCAGCTACATCGGCATTGCCCTCCAGAACGCCAGCCTCTACGCCCGCCTGGAGCAGAAGATCGGCGAGTTCGAGCGGCTCAAGGAGTTCAACGAGAACATCGTCGAATCCATCAACGTCGGCATCTTCGCCCTCGATCTCGACGGCCGCATCGAGAGCTGGAACGCCCAGATGGAGGCAATGTACGCCCTCAGCCGCGCTGAAGTCCTCGGCCGCGAGCTGCGTTCTGTCTTCCCGGCGGACTTCGTCGACGCCATCGACAGCTTCCACAGCGAGCCCGGCGTTCATCACCTCTATAAGTTCCGTCTCACCAGCCGCGCCGGCGAGCAGCGCACCGCCAACGTCGCGGTCGCCCCCCTACTCTCCCGCGATTTCGTCTCCGTCGGCCGCATCGTCCTTGTCGACGACATCACTGACCGCGTCACCCTCGAGGCCCAACTTTCCCAGGCCGACAAGCTCAGCTCCATCGGCCTGCTCGCCGCCGGCGTCGCCCACGAGATCAACACACCCCTCGCCGTTATCTCCTCGTACGCGCAGATGCTCGCCAAGCAGCTTCGCGGCGACCCCCGTCTCAGCCCTGTCCTCGACAAGATCACCCAGCAGAGCTTCCGGGCTGCTGAGATCGCCAACGGACTGCTCAACTTCTCTCGTACCTCGACCACGGAGTTTCGCGATACCGACCTCAACCAGGTCATCCGCGACACCCTCTCGCTCCTCGAGCACCAGTTCAAGACTGCGCAGATTCTCGTCGATCTCGACCTGACCGAGGAGCTTCCCCCCATCCACGGCAACCCCGGCAAGCTCCAGCAGGTCTTCCTCAACCTGATGCTCAACGCCAAAGACGCCATGCCCGGCGGCGGACACCTCCGCATCGCCACCCACGTCAACGGCCACGTAGAGGCCCTCGTTGCCGACTCTGGCAACGGCATCGCCCCCGAGCACCTCAAGCGCATCTACGATCCCTTCTTCACTACCAAGACCACCCCCAAACCCGGCGATCGCCGCGGCACCGGCTTAGGCCTTTCCGTCTCCTACGGCATCATTCAGGAGCACGCCGGAAAGATTCACGTCGAGAGCGCCATCGGCGCCGGCACAACCTTCCACCTGGAGTTTCCCCTGCTGAGGAATTCGGTACATGCCTGAGGTCGAACTGCCCTTGAATCCTTCCGTTCCTGCTGCATCCGCAAGTAACGGCAACAACAGTCCCGCTCGCATCCTCGTCATCGACGACGAGGCCGGCATCCGCGAATCCCTCGAAGTCCTCCTTACTCTCGAGGACTACGCGCCCAGCATGGCCGCCGACGGTGAAGAGGGCCTGCAACTGCTCGATCGGGAAAACTTCGATCTGGTCCTGCTCGACCTCGCTCTGCCCGGCCTCAGCGGCCTCGAGCTCCTGCCTCAAATAAAAGAGCGCCAGCCCGAGCTGCCCGTCATCATGATCACCGCCTACGGCACCGTTGACAACGTCGTCGAGGCCATACGCGCCGGCGCCGAAAACTTCGTCCAGAAGCCCTGGGACAACGAAAAGCTCCTCGCCGACATCCGTTCCGCCGTCGCCCGCCGCAAAGCCGAGGAAGAAAACCTCCAGCTCAAGCGCACTCTCAAGCAGCGCTACAGCTTCTCCAACATCGTCGGCAAAAGCGAGATCATGCTCAAGGTCTTCGATCTTGTTGCCCAGGTCGCGCCCAGCCGCTCCACCGTCCTCATCCAGGGCGAGAGCGGCACCGGCAAGGAGCTCATCGCCAAGGCCATTCACGCCAACTCGCCCCGCCGCGACAAGCCCTTCGTCCCCATCAACACCGGCGCCATGCCGGCCGAACTTCTCGAGTCCACCCTCTTCGGCCACATCAAGGGCGCCTTCACCTCGGCCATCGCCTCCAAGAAAGGTCTCTTCGAAGTCGCCAACGGCGGCACGCTCTTCCTCGACGAGATCGCCACCATGGGCACCGATCTCCAAGCCAAGATCCTTCGCGTCCTTCAGGACCGCCGCTTCATGCAGCTCGGCGGCGTGCAGGAGATTCAGGTCGACGTCCGTATCCTCGCCGCCACCAACATCGATCTCCGCCAGGCCGTCCGCGACGGCCGCTTCCGCGAGGATCTCTTCTACCGCCTTAACGTCATCACCGTCGATCTGCCGCCGCTCCGCGCCCGCCGTGAAGACATTCCCCTTCTCGCCCAGCACTTCCTCGACTTCTACGCCAACGAGAACGGCCTGCCGCCGCGTCGCCTCTCCGCGGACGCCCTCCGCGCCCTCCTCGATTACGACTGGCCCGGCAACGTCCGCGAGCTTGAAAACTCTATCGAGCGTGGCGTCGTCCTCTCCAACGGCCCCGTCATCGGCTCCGACCTCCTGCCCGGCCATATCACCGGCCGCAGCTTTCAGGACGCTCTCCTCGAGCACAACCCCAACTCATCCCTCTTCGACATCCTCGAAACCATTGAGCGCCGCATCATCATCGAGAAACTCGAGCGCTGCAACTGGAACCAGACCGACGCCGCCGAGCAGTTCCGTATTCCGCTCTCCACACTCAACCAGAAGATCAAGCGCCTCAACATCGAAATCCGCAAAAAGGGCAGGGAATAATGCCCTCCTGCCCGACCAAGCGCGCAACCGAACTCGTCGCCATGCGTGAGCTTCGCATCGGCCAGCTTGCCGCGACCATTCAAATCCGCATCGTCCGTCGCAGCTCCGACAGCGCCTTGCTCATCGAGTAGAGCCACTTCATCAAGACCGCCATCCAGTACCTGCCTTTACTCGCACAGCAAGGCCTACTTCTGCTCCCAGGACGAAGCCTTCGAGGAAGTCCGCTCCATCATGCAGGGCTTCCACGACCAGGCCGTCCGCCGCGGCTACCTGTCTCGGAAGCCTGGCTCTTCCCCAACCCGTCGTTCGCCGCCGGTAGTTAGCCGCAACGGTACGGGTCGACCGTTTCACGCCGGCGTCAGCCCGCCATCCAACTTGATGTCAGACAGCCGACGCTTCGCCCCTCACTCCGCCTTCATGATCCCGCAAGTCGATTGAATTCAAGCCTCTCACCTTGTCCGCATGCTGGCAGACGAATTGCTATCGCCCCCATTTGAGGGCGAGCAATTCAAACACTGCACGGGAGGTCATCCCACGCATGAGTGGCACCAATCAAGCTGCGCAAATCCATTACGCCGCCGCACCACTTGCCTTAGCACAAGACGAGCAACTGGTATCGGCAGCTCAAAACGGATCGCCTGAAGCGTTCTCAGAGATCTACGCGAAGTATTCCCGACGCCTTTATAAGACGATCATTGCCATCACCAGAAATCCTGAAGATGCAGAAGACGCGTTGCAGGAAACGTTCCTGCGTGCCTTTCTGGCGCTTGCTGCGTTTGAAGGCAGGTCGAGCATTTATTCCTGGTTGACGCGGATTGCGATCAACTCAGCCCTGATGCTCCTTCGCCGTCGCCGCCGTCGCCCCGAGGTATTGTTTGATCTGCCGGCCGATTCTTGGGATGACGCTCCCTGTCTCGAGATCAAGGATTCCGCTCCAGGTCCTGAGCAAATCTGCGACCTGCGCCAGCAGCGAGCCCGGATACTGCGCGCGATCCGCAACCTCGATCCCACGCTGCGAGCGCCCATTCAGATCCACATGACGCAGGAATGCTCCATCAAGCAGATTGGTCGAGCCTTGAACATCTCCGAGTCAGCCGTCAAGACTCGCCTTCATCGAGCCCGCCGGAGGCTCCTGACCATGCGCGATCTGAAACATTCGGGAACAAGGCCTCAGCGGCCATTTCCTCGCCTCCCGGCAAACTGACCATCCGCCTCGGATGTTGACCCGGAGGGAGATTTCGTATGAGAATTGGCCCGCTCCCATGCAATACGGGCAAAAGAAGGCAGAATAGAGAGCATGCAGTGCAGCGAGCAAGTGGCCCTCCGGAGTCTTTCGCCTGCCTCGACCGGTCAGCGGCTTAGGGCCTTCCTAGGCGCGTTCCGGCTCCGACGACAGAGGCTGGCTTGCGCACTGCTCTTTTGGGGATTGTGTATTCCAGCCTTGTATGCCGTCCCGGCAGAGGTGACGCAATGGAGGTCTGGCCTCACAGAATTGAACCAGGGCTGGCTCGAACAGGACGGTGACCAGATCGAGTGGTCTCACCAGAGGTTCAATGACAGCACATGGAACGCCGTGGATCTGGGTGATCTTGGCCCTGCTCAGCCGGGCTGGCGCTGGTATCGGCGCCAGGTCAACTTCGGACCAGATCGGCGCTGTCTGCGCCTGTTGATCGCCGGTGGCGAAGGAACCTTCGAGTTGTTCGTGAATGGGGCACGGGTGCCGGGTGCAACCCTCCGCTCGTCCCTGTTGGTAGGTCGGCCCGCCGAGACAGTTTTTCCGCTAAGTGATCCCGGCGGCATCTTTCAAATTGCTCTCAGAACCCGTATTCCGCCCGGCTACGCTGCCTGGCATCTGCCCCAATTCACGAATGTGACGATAGGCCTACCAACCGCCATCGACTATGAGAGGCAGGCGCTCAAAAGCCAGCGCCTCGATGGCCTCGCACCCTCGATCTGCATCAACCTGTTGCTCTGCCTTGCTGGTTTTGGTTCTCTGGGTCTTTTCGCGATACAACGCACCGAGCGGGAATACGTCCTTCTCGGACTGTACCTGTCGCTCGCGGGGATCTCGGGCGGCCTTTCCATCCTCCAATCCACCGGACTGGCGCCTCTCTCGGCAAACTTCCTCATCGCCGATCCACTCATCTATGCATGTATAGTTGCCCAAATCGAGTTCACTTACAAGTTTGCCGGCCGGCGCGTTGACCGGGTCTGGAGGGTTTACGAGATCTCTCTTCTAGTACCGCTCGCCCTTGCGGCTCTCACCTGGACCGGCCGCTTCGCAAGCGACACGTATGTTTTGATCGAAGCAGCCGCGACCGCCCCTGTGGGGCTGCTTTTGTCGGTAGTGCTCCTTGCCTGGTATCGCCGCGGCAATGCCGAGGCCGGGTGGCTCATACTGCCCAGTCTCGCTCCCGCTGTTTCGAACGCTCTCTTCGATCTTGGAACGGCGTCCATCTCCATGGGCTGGCGGCCCTTTAATTTCCTGGTCGAGCCAATTCAGATCGGCCCGAGCGGTCTTCAATTGGTCGACGCTGGGACCCTAGCATACTTGCTCTCGATTGCGGTGGTGATGTTTTTTCGGTTCGGCCGTGTCAGCCGCGAGCATGCACGCACGGCAGCGGAATTGGCTGCGGCACGCGAAATCCAACGGCGCCTTGTTCCGGAAGTCCTTCAGGTTTTGCCGCATTACGCGATCGAGGCAGCATATCTTCCCGCCCAAGAGGTCGGCGGCGATTTTTACCAGGTCCTACCCCACCATGATGGCTCCATCCTAATCGTGGTTGGAGACGTCAGTGGCAAAGGCCTGAAAGCGGCCATGACCGGGGCGCTCGCCATCGGCGCGCTCCGCACACTGGCGGCGGAGATCTCCAGCCCGTCACACCTTCTCAGCCGATTGAACCGGGAGATCCTTCGCGAGCAGGACGGCGGCTTCATCACCTGCCTTTGCGTCAAGATCGACCCCGACGGACAAATGACGATTTCAAACGCCGGCCACTTGCCGCCCTACATCAATGGCGAGGAACTCCCGCTTGAATCGGGCCTCCCGCTCGGCCTCGTGCCTGATTCGGTGTATCCAGAGTTGCGCGTTGATGTGAAATGCCATGATAGTCTCACCCTGCTGTCGGATGGGGTCGTTGAGGCGCGAAGCCCAAAGGGCGAGCTGTTCGGATTTGAGCGGACCAAAGCGGTCAGTGGTCGTTCCGCCCACGACATCGCCGCCGCCGCGCAGCAATTTGGCCAGGAAGACGACATCACAGTCCTGAGACTGAGGCATATTCCCATCGGCCCTTGCCGGTCTCGGGCCGATTAGCTCTCTCCTTGACTTTCACCGGCCCCGTAAAGCGTAGAATGACCCTGTCCTGTGAGGTGTGCTGCCATGAGAACTTACCGTATCGCCCTGGTCCCCGGCGACGGCATCGGAAAGGAAGTCGTCCCCGCCGGCCGTCAGGTGCTCGAAGTCCTCGCCGCTTGCGGCAGCGATTTCCAGTTCCAATTTGAAGCTTTCCCCTGGGGCGCCGACGACTACCGCCTCCACGGCGAAATGATGCCCTCGAACGGCCTCGATCTCCTCCGCTCTAAAGACGCCATCCTCTTTGGCTCCGCCGGCGACCCGCACATTCCCGACCACATCACCCTCTGGGGCCTCCGCCTCAAAATCTGCCAGGGCCTCGACCAGTACGCCAACCTCCGGCCTACTCGCGTTCTTCCGGGCATCGACGCGCCTCTCAAGCGCTGCCGCCCAGACGACCTCGACTGGGTCATTGTCCGCGAAAACTCTGAAGGCGAGTACTCAGGCGCCGGCGGACGCGTTCATCAAGGCTTGTCCATCGAAGCCGCCACAGATCTTTCCCTCATGACCCGCGCCGGCATTGAGCGCATCCAGCGCTTCGCCTTTCGGCTCGCCCAATCCCGCCCCCGCAAGCTGCTCACTGTCGTCACCAAGAGCAATGCCCAGCGCCATGCCATGGTCCTCTGGGACGAGGTCGCCCGCGAAGTAGCCCGCGACTTCCCCGACGTCACGTGGGACAAAGAGATGGTTGACGCCGCGACCGCCCGCATGGTCAACCGACCCGCCTCGCTCGACACCATCGTCGCCACCAACCTCCACGCCGACATTCTCAGCGACCTCGCCGCCGCCCTCGCCGGATCGCTCGGCATCGGCCCCACCGCCAACCTCAACCCCGAACGCACAACCCCCTCCATGTTCGAGCCGATCCACGGCTCCGCCTTCGACATCATGGGCAAGGGCATCGCCAACCCCATCGGAACCTTCTGGACTATCGTCCTCATGCTCGAACACCTCGGCGAACCCGAAGCCGCCCGCCGCGTCATGCAGGCCATCGAGCAAGTCACCGCCAACCCCGCGCTCCACACCCGCGATCTCGGCGGCAGCGCCACCACCGCACAGGTCACCGAAGCGGTCTGTACCCACATCGCCATCAACCAAGAAACACCGGCGTCCGCATGACTGGCAAACAGGAATCGCCATCGATCCGACAACCACAGTACCTGCGCGTGCATCGGCGCTTGCTGACCACCGACCACTGACCACTATCTTCCGAGGCGCTGCATGTCCTACCCCACCTACCACAACCTCATCGACGGCCAATGGGTCCCCGCGCAGTGCGGTAAGACCATCCTCAACCTGAACCCCGCCAACCACGCTGACGTCGTAGGCGCGTTCCCGTCCTCGCACGCCGAAGACGTCGACCACGCGGTCGCCGCCGCCCAAAAGGCCTTTACCACATGGCGTCTCGTCCCCGCTCCCAAGCGCGCCGAAATCCTCCTCCGCGCCGGCACGCTCCTCCAGGACCGGAAATCGCAGTATGCCCGAGCCATGACCCGTGAAATGGGTAAAGTGCTTGCCGAAACTCGCGGCGACGTTCAGGAAGCCATCGACGAAGCCTTCTATGTCGCCGGTGAAGGCCGCCGTCTCGTCGGCGTTACCACCCCCAGCGAGCTGCCCGACAAGTTCGCCATGAGCGTCCGTATGCCCATCGGCGTTGTTGGCCTCATAACTCCCTGGAACTTCCCCATGGCAATCCCCAGCTGGAAGTTATTTCCTGCATTAGTCGCCGGTAACACTTGTGTTATTAAGCCGGCCACGGATACACCTCTCTCTACCTATCACTTAGTCGAGACGCTCGTCGATGCCGGCCTGCCTCCCGGCGTCGTCAATATCGTATCCGGAACCGGCTCAGCCGCCGGCACGGCTCTCGTCGAACACCCCGGCGTCCGGGCCATCAGCTTTACCGGCTCCAGTGCCGTCGGCTCCCTCGTCGGCCAGCGTGCCGCCGCCACATTTAAGGCGGTCTCACTCGAAATGGGTGGCAAAAACGCTCAGATCGTCATGAACGACGCCAGCCTCGACCTCGCTCTCGACGGCGCTCTCTGGGGGGCCTTCGGAACTACCGGCCAGCGCTGCACCGCCACCAGCCGCATCCTCCTCCAGAAAGGAATCGCCGCCGAATTCATCGCAAAGTTCGTCGAGCGCACCCGTAAGTTGAAGATCGGCGACGGCCAGAATGAGTCCGTCCAGGTAGGTCCCCAGGTCAATGCCGCACAAGTTGAAAAGTCGGCCAGGTATGTAGAGATTGCCCGTTCCGAAGGCGCCGAGTTACTCGCCGGCGGCCTCCCATTAAAGGAAGGCAGTTACGCTCACGGCACGTTCTTCGAACCAACTATCTTTGCCGGAGTTACTCCCTCCATGCGCATCGCCCGCGAAGAGGTCTTTGGCCCCGTAGTCAGCCTCATCCAGTTCGACGACTTCGAAGAGGGCATTGCCATCGCCAACTCCATCGATTATGGCCTCTCGACCTCGCTCTATTCCAGGGATGTGAATCGCGCCTTCGCCGCCATCCGCGACCTCGAAGCCGGCATCACCTACATCAACGCGCCCACCATCGGCGCCGAAGTGCACCTGCCCTTCGGCGGCGTCAAACAGACCGGCAACGGCCACCGCGAGGGCCTCGGCGCCATCGACTTCTTCACTACATGGAAAGCCGTCTACGTTGATTACTCCGACAAACTGCAGCGCGCCCAGATCGATAACTCCTAGGTCCCGCGCTAACGGGCCTGTCACCATCCGAGCATGTCCTTGAGTCCATACCTGGCTTTCAGGCCCAGAGTGCCTAACATCGAGGCCGATTCCATCGCCGCCTGCCGATGAATGACCTCTGCGGCTTTTTCGCCGATCATGTAAACCGAGGTTAGAATGAAGAGGCCGGGTATGCGGGGAAAGACGCACGCATCCACGACCCGAAGCCCCGCTGTCCCATGAACCTTGAATTCGCTGGTGAGCACCCCACCCTGCTCTTTGGGCCCGATCGGGCAGGTGCACGAGGCATGATGCCCCCATGCGTTATCACGTACGAACTCCCGGATTTGGTCGTCCGTTCGAACAGCTTCGCCCGGGATCTCCTCTGCCGCGATCAGCCCCGCCTTGATCAATTCACGCGTCATAGTGCGGACGAACTTCACTCCATCGACTGCAGCGTCGAGGTCCTCATTATTACGGTCAGTGCCTTCCTCAAAATAATGGAAATTGACGTTGGGCATATCGAGTGGATTCTTCGAGCGAAGAGTAACTTCTCCGCCTCGGTTAACGGTATGCCCTTTGAGGACCGCCCAGGTCAGGTAATTGAGCTTTTTTGCAAACTCCGCCGAATACCCCGGCCAGTAGCCCCTGAAGAACCCCAGCAACGCAAAACAAAGCAGGTCGGGGACCGGCTGCTGTTTGCTGGATCTCCGGATCACGCCAAGCACCGTGCCATTCGTGGTATAGACGCCGCTCCGGTTTTTCGCCCACTCCGCATACTGGTGGTCCGTCGTGTCGAACTTCGCCCCGTTCAGTACCTCCCACTGCTTGCTCATACGATTGACAACGCCGACTTCGTAGCGGTCCTGCAGGTTCTTGCCCACGCCCTCGAGCGCAACCCGCACCGGAATGCCCATCTCTTTCAGGTGCGCTTCCGGACCGATTCCCGAGAGCATCAGCAGCTGCGGCGTGTTGAACGCGCCTCCCGAGAGAATTACCTCCCGTGAAGCATAAAGCTCCATTGGTTCCCCTGGAGCGCCGGAAGGGGGCTCGAAGGCTCGATAGAGTCGGGCGCCCTGCAGGTACTTCACGCCCACCGCCCGCATCAACCCGTCTTCGGCGTCCTCCAGGATGACCTCCGTCGCCAGCGCGTCGGTTTTGATTCGTAGGGGATAACTCTTGCTGGCTTCCAGCACCCGTTCCCGCGTCCCTGCGCGCTGATGATTGCGGGTCATCAGCGGCGTATATCGAATTCCCTCAGCATTTCTCTTGACCTGCCGCCAGTCGTTCGGATCCAGTTGGCTTTCGACGAGGTCGCGAAGCTGGTCGATTGGATTGCCGGACTCTTCGAAGGCTTTAAACGCGGAGTTGGCGAGGGTCACCAGCAGATCGGCATCTCCCAAAGCCTGCTGGGGAATCGCCTTTTCGGTCTGCAGCCATCCCTTCCATCCATGTCGCGACAGATTAATGAAAGGCAGAAAGCGCGCAATCCTGCGATCGACGGGACGGTGGTTGCAGTTTTCCAGTAGCTCGAAGTACTTGCGCATATTACTTGCGCGCCAGGACCCGTCTCCCGTGGCCCGCGCAATACGGTCCCAATCCTCGTTCGCTGGGTACACCATGATCTGCGCGTTGTGCGACGTGCACCCCCCTAAAGTGCCCGCGCGAGGATAGAAGACGCCATCTTTTTGTGGAACGAATTTTGAGTCGAGTTCCTGCTGGGCCAGGTCGGCGTAGTGGCGGACGAAAAATCTCCAGCTCATTCCAGTGTTCTCCGAAGCCAGTCCGTGAAACACGGGGACGTCGTAGTCCTGAGGCAGGGAGTTGGCGGACGGCTCATTCGGATCGGATCCATCGAGCGAGCGTGGGTCTCCTCCCGCTTCAAGCAGGATCACGCTGTGGCCTGCTTCCGCCAGCCGGGCCGCGACCGTGCCGCCTCCCGCACCCGAACCCACTACGATGTATTCGCAATCGGCCTGCCGTTTGGCTGCCATACCGCTTCTCCCGTCTCGAACTCGATGCCCAGGCGCCTATTTGAAGGCGGCCCATCATGAATCGCCGCAACCGGGGCCCGTCTCTTCTTGAGCTGGAAATCAGAAAGTCTTCAGAAACTCGATCAGGGCTTCCTTGTCCGAATCGCTTAGCGCCGGCTCCGGCTGAATCCCGGAATCTTTCAACGCGGGGCCCTGCAAGAGATCGTTGAACATCGCGGTTCCAAAGTAGTGGCCCTTGTTGACCACAAAATCAGGGCACTTGCTGTACGAAGCCAGCTTCGGCTCAATCGTTTCGAAGGCGGTCTCAAGCTGGTCGTCGGACGCACTCTGCGGAAGATCCCCAACCGCGTGCTGGTACTTCAACAAAAGGTAGATCACGGACGCATCGCGCTTGAAGCGCGCCCAGCCGCTGCCTGAGTCACCCAGCAAATCGATGTTGGCGATTACGTCTACAGGAGTTCCCGCCGGAAAAGGTCCAATCCTAGCGCCATTGTCGTCGAACAACCACGGCGCCAGCGCCTTATCCAATCCCTTGCTTGCGGATAGGGGCCAGGGAAGGTAGCCGTACGCTACATTCACATAACTCCGTTCCGTCATCCGGTCAACGAGACTGGGACCGGGACCACTCAGGTAGTGCACATCCATGGGCAGGTTCTGGATCTGGTCGCTATCCTTGGCCCGGGTCTCCGGCCACAGCAACTGGTGGATGGAGTCGTTAAAGCTCTGCATCCGAGCATCCACAGAGGGGCTCGACTCAAAGTGTCCCACGGTATTGTTGAGCAGCAGAGGCGCTGTGGACCATACGCTGACTAGGCTTGCCGGACGTGTGTAGCCGCGACCGCCGGCAGGCATCTGGTACTCAAAAGTCTTGTCGGTATAAGGATCGCGAGCCAAGATGGGACCTACCGACGGAAGATCCTTATAACTCTGTGACGAGAAGTTATCCCAGATATTGTCCGCAAGCGCATTGGTCGCCAGAGGGCTGCATGCGTTCGTCCCCAGCAAAGTCACGGGAATACGTGCGTCCGTGGAGAGGAAGTTATCCTTCAGAAAGTCGTCGGCAAGGACGATCGTACGCATCTTTGCCCTGAAGTCGTCGGTTTGCGTCAGCTTAAAGTAATTGATGAAACAGGCCAGATAATTGCTGCCGGCGCAGTTGGCCAGTCCCTGACCGCGCGCAAAGTCGGGGAGTTTGCTGGAGTGGCATCGCGCACAGCGGTCGGCGAAGACGATCTTGCCGCGCGTCAGCAGCGCCTTGTCGCTGCTCTGGTATTTCTTGCCGCCGGGGGCCTCGGCAAGGTAGTGCGGATCTGTGCTCACCAGCATAAATCGGGCTAAGTTGGGGGTCTGCGCCTCGGTCGCCTTCCAGTAGACCGAGTTCTTTTCCGCAACTTTAATCGTGATAGGCGTAACTTTCTTGCCGCCAATCAACGCGTTGAAGTGCAGCAGCCACTCCTCGCTGAAGAGTCCGATATTCAGATACACCCGGTTCAGGGCTCCGAGCGCGCCCACGGAATCCGAGCCGTCTTTCAACACGTGCGGCGTTCTTACTGTGTCAGGAGGCATAAAGAACTGCGTGAGCGGATCGCCGGGCGGAACGTAGTCGTTGAACTGCTTATTGTCCAGTTGCCCGCCGGCCAGCTTCTCCTGGCCCCACTGCAAGGCCATCGTGAGCCGCGGTCCCAGATCATAGACCGCGTTCATCGTGCGCGGATTGTTGATATTGTCCGTGGAGACCAGCGAAGTGTCGAGCGACCCCGGCCGTGCGGTATGAAAGAGTTGATAGAAATAGAGCTTGCTATTGCCACTCCAGGAAAAGATCCGATCTACCCAAAAATACTGCGCGCCCACCATCGAACTCAGGTTCTTCCACTCGGGGTTGTTGGGGTCCGCAGGCGGATCGATGGGATTCGGTCCAACATGGCAAAAGCCGCAGGACATACCCACGCGGTACGGTTTAACCAGCTTGGCATCGTTGTAGTAACTCGGATCCGTATAATATCTCTTGGCATCCCAGTGTTCCTTTGCTTTCTCATTGAAGGCCGGATTGGGAAAAAGCCTTAGGCCGACAATGCCGGTTCCGTAGCCGTAGTAGGACCCCACTTCGACGGTCTTTCCACGAGCGCCAATCTTCACGCCGGGATACTTGGTCGCGTCTTCGAACGGATCGGGACCACATCCCGGCTTGCGATGGTCAAGCCAAAGTCCCCAACGATTCGGGTCCGGCCCCATGGCGGCCTCATAGCACGGTTCGTTGACAAGCCCCAGAAACTCCCAGCGGTTGGCGCGCGTCGCCGGCAATCCGGGATAATCGGAGATCGTCTTGAGCAGATCAAGGATTCCGACGCTCTGGACGGAAATACGATCCCAGAACCGGTCGTTCCCGCCGGTCCACACGATCCAGTTGTCACGCCCAATCACCTGCTCGCGCGTCAACTTGATTCCGTTATCCATGTCGTGAAAGTAGTCGATATCGGTGCCCGGCAGGCTCTCCACCGTGCGTCCGGCCAGCATCGCCTCGTCCTGGACTTTGCCCGTCTGCGAAAGCGGAAATATCAGCACAATCGCGATCAACGCGCCCAGTCCCACAACCGCCACCACGGCGGCAAGAAGGAACCAACGTACAATCCGATAGACAATGCCGTGCGTCTTCGGCGTCGTGCTCATCTTGCTTCTCCCTTCGTCTCCACCTCATCCTCACCAGCAGCGCGTATCTTTGGCTCACGGTATTGGTCTGCCGGGTACCTGCCGCCCGTGCACTTCACATATCCGAAGCGAGCCCGCCTACAAAACCTGGCCCAAGCCGTCATACATCTGCCGAAATGTACCGCCCTGCTCAGGTAACGGAGGGGGGAAGCGACTCTTCGACTCGCGGTCGAAAGGAACCTCTATTCCGCATATGCACAGATAAAAGCATCCCTCACACGCCCTCTCCTGTTCAGAAAGTCGGATGGATGTACTAAGACTGAAGCGGCCTCGAAACCACTTATGATCGACAAGAACAGGGGCCGGCTACGCAGTTTCTTACAGCGGGAAAATGGGGAGTCGAAACTGTTGTGGTCTGAAAGCAGGCTAATTACAGCATCAAAGGCCCTGCCTGTCAAGCATGAAGATGCTGGGGGTTGCGGTCTCCAGGGTTCACATAGGAGCCCTTGAATCCGCGGATGCTTTCGGCCCGAACTCAACTCGGCTCAAGCGAAAGCGGGCTCGATTCACCGCAGGGGCAGAGTTTCCGCGATTTTGACTTGACACCCAGTCAAACCTATGGTCTCTTGGGTCAATCGAGTCCTCTCAAAATATCGATCGACGATGATCCGAATCGTTGGCGCAGTGTCCACTCCCTGATCCGTCGCAGATGAATTCTACAGTCGGCGGAGGTTCTGCCCGGGCCTCCTAACGCAAACGCCTTCACCTGCTTGAGGGGCCGACGCCACTCTCGGTAACTTCGGGCCCAGCTTCACCGTTCCCAATGAACGCCCGACTGCATTCAATGGCGGAAAGTAAGGAGCGCCTATGGCAGACCACAACGATCCCAATGCCGTAAATCACATTTTTTCCGACATCGACTACTCCCCCGCCGATCTCTACGACCTCTTCGGATGGCCGGTCGAAGACGGCCGCAAGGTCGTCTTTGCGCTGACTTTAGCCTCGGCGCCTTCGGCCGGCGTCCTCGATCCCGACTTACTCTATCGACTGCTTCTTACCTCCCATCCGCGCGTGGCCTGGCCCGATGCCCGTGAGTTCAATGCTGACTCTGTTCTCGGCTATTTCGAAGCCGTGAAGCAGAAGTATCTCGGCGAACTGAAAACGGCGGAGATACGCGTAACCGTGAAGACCCCTGGCAGCGTTCTGATGCGGTTCCTCGGGTTTCCCTGCGGCGAATTCTCGGCGGAAGTCAACGTCAATACGGTTGCGCCGATCACGGCGCCCGACGGGCACGCCATCAAGGCATTCGTGGGCGGGCGCGACGACGGCTTCTTCAACGACCTGACCGGCTTCTTCCGATCAATTAACTACGCCCCGCAGTTCTATCACGTTCCCCACACCATGATGGAGGCGCGCGAGCTGCCTATTCCCAAAACGCTACTGGAGCTCGAAGGAAACGACCTGTTCAACTATCGCGACGACATGCCGGAATGGGGCTACACGCAGCCTGACGGCAACACGCCCAAGCTCGATCTCCCTCCCGGACCCTGGACCTGGAGCGGAGACCGGTTCAAAAAGGACGCCAACGGCAACTTCCGGTTCGTGTACAGCGGCCGGGATTGCCGGGCCGGCCAGAACTGCAATGCGATCGTCCTGGAGATACCTCACTCTCTAATTACTCCGAATACCGCGGAGAATCGTCTGGTAAACGCATGGGGCGAAAGCTGGGTCCTCAAGGCTGCACACAAAGTGGAGAGCATTCCCGACGATCCTTCGTGGCTCGCTCAGCCGTGGAAGGTCGTCCGCGAAAAGGAGCTGGATGGCGAACTCCAGAGATACAAGCTTGTCGACACCGACGGCCAGCCCTTCGCCGACGCCGCGCTGAGTGAGCGCGAGGACGATCGCCAACTCGGCGCCAACAATTTCTGGCTTGGGCCGCACTTCATCAAGCGGCTTGCCCATCTCGGCTGGGGTTTCGGCCCTTCCATCAGTGCGCTAGGACTCAAATGTTCCTTCGACCATGACGACTCACCCGTCTCCGTCTATAAGACTTATGACCATGTCGTTGCTGCGTTCCCCAGGGTCGCGAAGACGCTGTTTCAAAAGCTGAATATGCCGGACGACTCCTGGAATCCGAAGGGTCTTAACATTCCTCTCCGGCGCCCGTTTGAAATCTTTGTTCCCAACGTGTGCGCCGTGGACATGGACACTTCCGGTACGTGGCCATTCGGCAGGCGCCTTGAGGATCAGGTCGCCACCCGCTTCCTTTCGCTGTTCCTGGATATGGAGGCAGAATGGAACGGCAGGAAGTACCACGTTGACCTGCTCGGCGACCAGGCCCTCTGGGATAGCGCGCCCATCTTTCCCAGGACGCCGCCGAATCCTTTGAAGAATGACAAAGTCTTCTTGGATAACTTCCCTTATCTCGCCGAACCCTGGCCGCAAACATGGTAGCTGCATCTGCAAATGAGCCTGCGCCACGCCCCGTCGCCTTCCGGGGCTTTAAAGAAGACCTCGAGCACGCGCAGAGCGAAGTGGCGCGCCTCGCTACCCGGCTCAGCCGGCAGCCCTGCGACCTGCAAGGGCGCGTGCGCCTGCTCTACCGCATGTTCCACCGGGCATCGCTCAGCGGCCGAATGACCTACTTTGAGGAAATGGACGCGGAACTCAGGAACGTCCTTCGCGACTTTGGCCCCAAGGAGGATATCTGCCTTCTCAAGGTCAACCTCGACTTCCGGTTTCACCGCTTGCATGAAGTACGCAGGGACATGGAAATGGCGCCGATGCTCGCCAGCCGGGTCGAGGGCAAAGTCCTGCTCGCGGACCTCGATATGCAGGAAGGCCGCTATCGGGACGCTCAGCTCGCGCTTGAGTCGCTGATCGCGAAGAGTCCCACCTGGGACATTCTGGCGCGCCTGGCCCACTGGAAGGGGAAGCTCGGTGAATTCTCCGAAGCCGACGGACTCTACAGGGAGGCCGAAGACGAACTTACCGCCAAGCAAATGCTTTCGTATGCATGGCTCGAAGTGCAGCGCGGGCTACTGGCCTTCAACTCCGGCAACTATGCGGATGCCTGGTCGCATTACCACCGCGCCGATAGCTCTTATCCGGGCCACTGGTATACCGCCGAGCACATGGCCGAGTTACTCGCGGCTGAAGAGCGGTTCGACGAAGCATTGGTGATGCTCCGCGAAGTCGTGGAGCGGACAGACAAACCGGAGTTATGCCACGCCCTTGCCGAAATGTACGTCTGCGCGGGCCGGCAAGACATCGCGGAGACTTGGTTCAACCGGGCGCTGACCGCATACCAGGAGTCTGCCCGGCGAGGAGACGTCCATTACTTTCACCATCTCGCCGACTACTACGGCGGCGCCATGGAAGAACCGGCCGAGGCTCTCGTGTGGGCGCGCCGCGATATTGAGCTGCGTTCGAACTTTTCAACTCAGACTGCGCTGGCCTGGGCGCTCTATCGCAACGGAAAGTTGGCAGAGTCGATGGACTTCATCCGTCTTGCTCTGACCTCGGGAGTACGCGACGCCGCTATTTTGTCCACTGCGGCGGAGCTCTTTGAAGCCTCCGGAGACATGGCAGCGAGCCGGCAATACACCGCTGCAGCTCTCAAGCTCAACCCCCTGCACAGGCGTTTTCGAATGCATCATTAACGGGGCAGGAAATTCTCTCGACGTCGTGCTTCACGCGATCAAGACACCTCCCGCGGCATCCGTCCCAATCGAGCACTCTGCCGGCTCGTCGGAGGGACTTCCGTTGGCTCTGGGATGCCTCTCGGGCACTTGAAGATCACGCCCTCGCCGTTGAAGCGGCCGGCGACGTGGAAGTATTTGCGGTGGATACCTTTGTCGGTTATGGCGGTTCCAGGGTTGCTGTACCCCGAAGAGACGCCATTAAGTCGCAGCAACCATCAGGGCGCGGCGATCTTGAACGATTTCAGAGATGGCTACCCTGCCGTCCTTCGCGAGCCGCTGCGCCCCGGGCCAGCCTGGTTCCGTGGCGACCTGCACATGCAAAGCGCCCACAGCGACGGCCAGTGCCCCAGCCAGACCGGCACGATGGTCCCCTGCCCGGTCTTCTTCACCGTGGACGCCTCCGCCCGCCGCGGCCTCGACTTCATCGCCATCACCGACCACAACGCCCAGTCGCAGTACGAGGCAACCTGCACCATCCCCCGTTGCGACATCCGACCAGACCCTCCATGCGTCATGGACGAGCGACGGCCGGCGTCACTGGTTTCTCGCTCAGGCTATTGGCCCAGACGGCAAGCTTTGGCTCCTCGGAAATCCGATCTATGTCAACTGGATTCCTGCCCGATGAGGATAGGGCGTTTGGGTGACCGTAACGCCGACAGGGATTGACCGAATGGTAGAAAGCGCACGAATTTGCCCCTTCAGCCGGAGGTTGCGACCTCACGCTCTGGCGTACAAGAGCACTGTGGGCGGCGCAGGCTTCAACGATCTCCCACGACCCTGATTTATCTCCGAAACTGCTCTAATCTTCGGCGTGGCGGATGGCGAGGAGGGTTACATCGTCCAATCCGGGGTTGGCGCCGGCGAATCGGCGGAGGTCTTCGAGACAGGCGGAGATGACCGAAGCCGCGCAGGACGCGGGCTGCCGGCGGACTACGCTGGTTACACGTTCGACGCCGTATTCGCCGTTGTCGCCGCCGGCTTCGGAGAGGCCGTCGGTGTAAAGGAAAAGCATGTCGCCCATGGTCAACTTGAGAGAGGCGGGAGTGAACGATGCCTCGCGAAACATGCCCAACGGAAAGGCCGTGGACTCGATCAGACGCGGATTGCTCTGTTGAATAGCGATCACAGGTGGATGGCCGGCGTTGAAGAGTTCGACATCGCCGCCGGCGCTGGCGCGGCCGCAGACCAGGGTGGCGTACTGGCCGGCAAGCGCGCTGTCGCAGAGGAAGCGGTTGATGTGGACGACAATCTCGGCAAGCGGCAGGCCCACGCCGATAAGGCTGCGGAAGAGCGCGTGAAGCTGCGTCATGCGCATGGAGGCCGCCACGCCTTTTCCTGAAACGTCGCCAAGCATGAAGTAGAGCTGACCGCCGAAGGGGTAGAGGTCGCAGTAGTCGCCACTGACGGGGCCGAGGGGTGCGTAGTGATAGCTGGTGTCCCAGCCGTCAACGCGGAGGTCCGCAGGCGGCAGGAGGACCCGCTGCAGCCTGGAGGCCAGGTCCAAATCGTGCTGAAGCGCGTCGCGCTCGTGCCTGCTCAGATGGTCGAGGCAGTAGCGAATGAGCGGATCGGCGAGCAGGCGGTCGCGTTCGATGGCGTCCTGGCAGGTTTCGCAGAGGCCGTAGGTGCCTGCCTCAAACCGATCCAATGCGGAGTCCACGTCGCGCAACAGGGCTTCGAGGTTCGCATCGTCAGGCCGTTGCACGAGGATGGTCTCGAGGCGGCGCTTGCGCTTCTCCAGTTGACTGTGCAGGAAACTCAATTCGGCGGCTGCCATGGAAGCACCCTCGGGTTCGTAAAACCTTTGCCTATTTTGATTCTCGACACCGCACTGCGGAGTCAATAGTTCTATGACGCCGAAGTGTTGGCTGGCCGGCGCGGCGCGGGTGCCTTACCCGCTAAACGTCTTCCTCCGCGACCGACGCAGTGCAAATCCGAACGCAGCTATAATGGAGGCATTATTTAAGCCATTTCCCGGCGGATCACGGGAGTTTTCGATGCCAGCATACGAGTATTTGTGCGAAGAGTGTGGGGATCATTTTGAGCGTCGGCAGAAGATGTCGGACCCCGAAGTGGACGCGTGCCCCGCGTGCGGTGGCCATGTGAAGCGGCTCATCAGCGCCGGGGTGGGCGTGATCTCGAAAGGCGCGGGCGGTTTTGCCGCGCCTGCCGGCGGGTGCGAGGGCGGTGAGTGCGGGACGGGCACGTGCTGCGGCGGCGTGTGCGGGTATGAGAACTGAGATTAGCAAGCCAGTCAGCGTGTTGGCGAGTTAGCGGGGTAACGGGTCAGTCTGGCGAAGGGTATTGCCTACAGGTGGTTGATCAGCGAGGCGATGGAGGCGGCGCCGAAGCCGTTGTCGATGTTGACGACGGAGACGTTGGGGGTGCAGGTGTTGAGCATCCCGAGCAGGGCGGCGACGCCGCCGAAGGAGGCACCATATCCCACGCTGGTGGGGACGGCGATGACGGGGGCGTTGACGAGGCCGCCGACGACGGTGGGCAGGGCGCCTTCCATTCCAGCACAGACGATAAGCACCCGGGCTGAGTCAAGCGAGTTCTTCTGGGCGAGCAGGCGATGGATGCCGGCGACCCCGACGTCGGCGATGAGCTCGACGGTGTTGCCCATGAGGCGGGCGGTAACGGCGGCTTCTTCGGCGATGGGCAGGTCGCTCGTACCGGCGCAGACCACAGCGACGGTGCCTTTGCCGGGTGGAGCGGGCGCCTGAGTCAGCGAGATGGCGCGGGCGGCGGTGTGGAACTCGGCGCGGGGTTCCGCGAGGGAGACGGCGTGCCAGGTCTCTTGGGAAACACGGGTGGCGAGGACGTTGCCGCCTGCGTGTGCCATGTGGACGAAGATCTCGGCGACCTGGGCCGGGGTTTTGCCGGAGGCGAAGATGACCTCGGGCATGCCGGTGCGGAGGGCGCGGTGATGGTCGAGCTTGGCAAAGCCAAGGTCTTCGAAGGGCAGGGTGCGGAGGCGGTCGAGGGCTTCGGAGACGCCGGTGCGGCCTTCATGGACTTCGGTGAGGAGGGCTTCGATCTGCAGCGTGTTCATGATCGGAGCTCCGCTGGGGCGGGTTGAGTGGTGGTGTAGGCGCGCATGGCTTCCTGCATAACTTGTTTGAGGGGGATGGCGTGCCGGGTGGCGAGGGCGCGGCAGTCTTCGTACTCAGGTGCGGCGTTGGCGACCTCGCCGGACGGCCAGCGAGCGATCTTGATGCGGACCGGCCCCCAGGGGGTCTGTACGGGCGTGAGTTCGCGAGCGAGGGCAAGCTTGTTTTCGATGCGCCAGCGGAGGCCGATGGTCGTGGTCTCGCGGATGAGAAGGTCGCGGAGGGCGGGGAGGAGCTCGGGGCGACAGAGGACGGTGAGCTGCGTGCCGGTGCGGCCCTTTTTCATCTGGACGGGAGTGCGGAGGACGTCCCAGGCGCCGGCGGCGAGGAGGATCTCGGCGGCGTAGGCGAGAAGCTGGGGGCTCGAATCGTCAATGGTGGTTTCGAGGACGGCGATGCGCTCGGAGACGGGTTCGGAGGTCTGCGCGGGCTGGCAGGCCGTCTGACCTTCAGCGTGATCGACTGTCTCGCCAATGAGGACACGGAGGAGGTTGGGCTGGCCGGGCGTGTCGCGGCCGCCGGCGCCGTATCCCGTAGCCTGCACGCGCATGGCGGGAAGTGGGACGTATCGGACCTCCAACATGCGGAGCAATGCGGCGCCGGTGGGGGTGATGCGCTCCATGGGCTCGCCGGCGGAATACACGGGTGCGTCGGCGAGGAGGGCCAGCGTGGCGGGCGCGGGGACGGGGAGGGTGCCGTGCTGGCAGTGGACGGTCCCGCTGCCAACGTTGAGGGGCGAGGCGAGCCAGCGATCGATGTTGAGGGAGTGGCAGGCGGCGGCGGAGCAGACGATGTCGACGATAGTGTCGACGGCGCCGACCTCGTGGAAGTGAATTTTTTCTACGGGGATGGAGTGGATGGCGGCTTCGGCCTCGCCGAGGAGCTGGAAAGCGCGGCTGGCGCGGGCTTTGACGGGGTCGGCAAGCGGGGCGGCGGCGATGATTTTCAGGATCGAGGAGAGATGGCGGTGGGGGGGGTGAGGCTGGGACGTTTCGCGAGCATGTGGGTCGCGCCCGTGATCGTGGGTGAGTTCGTGGAGGTGGCCATGGTGATGGTCTTCATGTGAATGGTCGTGGTTGGGGGCGGGCTGCTTCGGGGTGAGGACGTCGATCTTGGTTCCGGTGAGGCCGCCGCGCACGACTTCGCGCCGCTCGAGGCGGGCGCCGACGTTGAGGGCAGCGGCGGTTTCTTCAAGGAGCAATAAGGGGACGCCGGCGTCGACCAGGGAGCCGAGGAGCATGTCGCCGCTGATGCCGGAGAAGCACTCGAGATAACCGATTCGCATCGCGTTGTGATTCTAAATGGCGGGGCGTGGGGAATTCACTGGCGATAGCAACGGATCGACGAGGCGGGCGATTGCAGGAGCGCGGCCTGCTACTGGAATTTGTTGTCATCGATGGAATGCGTGATGAGATGGACACGAACGAGAGATTGGGTGGCCGCTGGGGTGGTTTGGACCAGATGGGAGAAGAGCGGATGGGCAACCAGGCACGAGGTCCCCGCTTCAGATGGAAGAAGTATCTTCAACGACCCTTGGCGTTCGTTGGGGAGCGATCGCCCAATGTGGAGTTGCAAGCGAATTGAAGGTAGAGGAGGAAGATGATGAGACGGAACAATCATCCTGGAAAGGCGCCTGCAGTGATATTGGCGGCAGCCCTCTTCTGTGCGTTCACCCCCAGCCTACCTGCTCAAAGCGGCAACGCTCAGCAGCAGGAACCACAGCAACAGACTCAGCAGCAAAGCAAGACATTTGCGGGCAAGATTGTGAAGCTACAGAGCGGACAGTTTGCTCTTGTCACTGGCCAGACCCCCGACGGCAAATTAGCCGGTCACTTCCTCGATGACCAGACTGATGCGGAGAAATACGAGGGCAAACAAGTAATGGTGACCGGAACTCTGGACATGGCAAGCAACACGATTCACGTCACCAATATTCAAGCCGCGTAATCAGTGGCAGGTTGCAGGCAGCGCGAAGGAGGGCCGCCGCCGGCGGCGGCCCTCCTTCGCGCTGCTGAAGACATTTCGACGACAGTCAAGTGTGCGGTCGCCGCCGCAGGAAGAACGAAAAATGCGCGGAGATGCGGCTCAGGTCGCCTTCCAGGGCGTGGTTTTCTTCAATGAATGCATCCTCCGGATTGCGCCGTACTTCAACCGGGCTATTTTCTATTCGTCCTCCTGGGACGACGCCGGGGACGGGTCGAGCTGATACCAAACGCGGACCAGGGTAGTCGATGGGCGGAGTTCCCTAGACGGCGCGGCCGGCAAGCACGTCTGCCGGCAGGATGACGTTGAGGGAGCCGGAGCGGAAGCCGGCACAATCCAGAGTCACATATTGATAGCCGGCCTGCTTGAGAGCGGCCGTGATGGCGTCGAGCATTTCCATGGCGAGGGCGTGGGGCAGCTCGGTGCGGGCGATCTCGACGCGGGCCAGGTTGCCGTGGTGGCGGACGCGGAACTCGCGGAAACCTAACTCGCGAAGGCCGTCTTCGGATTTTTCAATTTGTTCGAGGACTTCGCGGGTGACGGTGCGGCCATACTCCACCCGGGAAGAGAGGCAGGGCGCGGCCGGCCGGTCCCAGAGCGGGTAGCCGGCGGCCCGGGCGAGGGCGCGGATTTCGAGCTTGGTGAGGCCGGCTTCGGCGAGGGGCGCCAACACTTCGTGTTGTTGCGCTGCTCGCTGGCCGGGGCGGAAGTCGCGGGTGTCGTCGGCGTTCATGCCGTATGCGATGGTCGGGAAGCCGAGGTCGGCGGCGAGGGACTCCATGACGTCAAAGAGCTCGTCTTTGCAGTGGAAGCAACGGTCGGCGCCGTTGCGGGCGTACTCGGGGCGGTCGAGCTCCCCGGTTTGGACGATGCGGAGCGGCATGGCGAGCGAGGCGGCGAAGGCGCAAGCGTCGCGCATATCGCGGCGGGCCAGCGAGGGTGAATCGGCGAGGACGGCCAACATGCGCTGGCCGAGGACGCGGTGGGCGGTGGCGGCGAGAAAGGCGGAGTCCACACCGCCGGAGTAGGCGACCATGAGGCTGCCGAGCGCGGCGAGACGGGATTCGAGGGCGTGGAGCTTGGCGGCGACTTCGGGGGTGACGGCGAGGGAGTTTTCGGACGAGGGCTGCGCGGCTTGGAACTCCGATGGATGCGTGGGTGCGCCGGCGGCCATGCGGCGATTATACCGCTCTGGAGACTCCGCTACTCGATGGCGAAGACAGCGTAGACAGTGGCACTGCGGGTGACCTGGTTGGGCTCGACGGCTGGTGGTTGCGCTGGCTCGGCGCTTTTCGACATAAACATGGTGTGGGCGACGAACGGCCTTGGAAGCAAGGGAGAGAGCTGGTTACTGACGTAGATAAGCGAGCCGAGGCGGACGCCCATGCCTTTGGCCAGCTCCGCCGCATCGGCGCGGGCGCGGGCGGCGGCCTTTGCGAGAGATTCATCGGCGAGGGCCGGGTCGTCCTTGACGGTCCAGTCAATGTCGCCGCTGTTGTTGGCGCCGGCAGTGACGGCGATGTCGAGGATCTCAGCAGCGCGGGTAGGGGTGGTGCGGACGGTCCACTGCTGCGAGAAGCGGAACCTGTGGGATTTGGGCTCGGTGTAGTCGGGCTCGAGGTATTGGGACTGGCTGCGGATATCGGCGAGGGCGACGTCGGCCCGCTTGAGGGCATCGAGGATGGCGTTGGAGGTCTGGGCACCGCTGGCGTAGGCGTCTTTGGCGCTGGCGGGCGGGGTGGAAAAGCCGATGTGGAGGATGGCGAGGTCGGGCTCGACGATAACCGTTTCAGTTGCCGTGACGGCGAGGGTGCGGTTGGTGGAGTCGATCTTCAGCTCCGGCGGGGCGGGCTGCTGGGCCAAGATTGCGGGCGCGATGGACAGAAGAGCCGTGACGGCGAAGATCCGAATGGTGTGCATGGCGATCTCCTTGAAAGGTCTTTTCGCGGCTGGCGGACGATAGACGCACCTGAGGCGCGGATCAGTGCAGGTTGGATGCGTACTCTGCGCCGAAGCGGCGGAGTTTTTCGATGGTGGCGGCGGCCTGACCGGAGTCGATGGCTTCGGCGCCCATGGCTACGCCTTGTTTGAGGTCGTCGGCGAGGCCGGCGGCGACGAGCGCGCCGGCGGCGTTGAGCAGTACGATGTCGCGTCGGGCGCCAGGGATACCGGTGAGGACGTCGTAGAGCAGGGCACGGTTGGTTGCGACGTCACCGCCGATGAAGTCCTCAAGCCTGGCGCGGGGCAGGCCGGCCATCTCCGGGGTGATGCGGGCGGCTTTGAGCGAGGTTTCGCCGTCCGCGGATTCTTCGACGCGGGCCACGACGGACTCGCCGGTGGTGGTGAGCTCATCGATTCCATCTGTTCCATGGACGACGAAGGCGCGCTTGGCGCCAAGGGTGGCCAGAGTGCGGCCGACAAGGAGCACCCTGCCGGGAGCGAGGACGCCGATGAGCTGGGTGCGCGCGCCGGCGGGGTTGGTGAGCGGGCCACAGAGGTTGAAGATGGTGCGGAAGCCGAGGGCGCGGCGCAGCGGGTTTACGGCCTTCATAGCGGGATGATAGAGCGGCGCGAAGAGGAACATGAAGCCGGTCTCGCGCAGGCAGGCGACGGCGAGCTCCGGCGGGAGATCGATGGGGACGCCGAGGGCCTCGAGGACGTCGGCGGCGCCGCAGCGGGAGGTGATGGCGCGGTTGCCGTGCTTGGC
>DATJMU010000081.1:0-14063 GCA_035508555.1 Occallatibacter sp.
GGTACAGCAGAAGCCGACGGGCGACGGGACGGAATCGTCCGCGCAAAAACAGCAATCCGCGGAGACAACTTCGCAGCAGAAGCTGAAGGGTGCGACGACGACCGTGATTGTGCGCGGGAAGTCCGAGGTGAACTTTGTGCCGGGGAACGTGACGCTGGGCGCGCTGGGGAGTGTGCCGCTGAAAGATATGCCGCTCTCAGCCAACGTGGTGACGCGCGCCGTGCTCAATGACCAGGTGGCGCGGCTGCTTTCCGACGCTGTAGAGAACGACGCCTCTGTGCAGGACGATTATGTGCCCGTGGGCTACTACGGCGACTACGCCATCCGCGGATACCCGATCGATCTGGCGACGGGGATCGAGATCGACGGCATGACCGTGACGGGCGAGCAGGACGTGCCGCTCGAGAACAAAGACAGCGTGGAGATACTGAACGGGCTGGCCGGCGTGGAGAGCGGCGTGGCCTCGGGCGGAGGGCTGATCGACTACATCACGCGGCCGCCGGCGAATGTGCGGGCGCTCGATCTGGCAACCGATCAGCGCGGGACGGCTTACGCGGCGCTGGACCTGGGAAGGTTCTTCGGGGCCAGGCAGCAGGTGGCCGCGCGGCTGGACATGGCTGGGGAGAAGATCCAGAGCTACCTGAACGGCGCCGACGGATGGCGTGGAGTGGGCGCGGGCGCGGCGGACTGGAGGATTTCGTCGAAGGCGACGCTCAAGACGAACTTCGAGTACCAGCACAAGCGGGAGCGGGACGGGAGCGGCTACCAGTTGCTGGGCGGGGCGACGGTGCCGGATATTCATGAGATTTATCCTTCGACGATGCTGGGTGAGCAGTCATGGGCGCCGCCGGACATTTACGACGTGTTCAACACGAATGCGCGGCTGGATTACACGCTGCCGCATGGGTGGAGTGCGTTTGTGGCGGGGAGCCTGAGTCACTCGCTGATCCAGGACAACGTGATTTACGCCTACGGAGCGCCGTACGACGCGAGCGGGAACGTGGCCTGCCCCGGAGCGCCGTATGCGCCGGGATATTTCTTCTGCCCGGATGGGAGCTATGGGATCTACGACTACCGCGATCCGGGCGAGCTGCGCATTGATGCGGTGGGTGAGGCGATGGTGAGCGGGCGCGTGCGCACGGGCGCGGTGACGCACGAGATTACGGTGGGGACGGAGCTGTTTCTGCGCAGCGTGCATCAGCCGGGGTTTTATTCGGCGGATAGTCCGGTTTCGCCGGATGGGGTGGTCCAGGATGGAGCGGTGTACACGTACCTGGGTGCGGAGAATATTTATGAGCCGCTGACCGCCTATCCGATCGAGAGCCCGGTGCAGAGTGCGGGGCCGCGGCGACTTTGGGAGGATAATCATCAGGCATCGGCGATCGTGCAGGACCGCGTGCACCTGCCGTGGCGAATTGTGGTGACGGCGGGGGGAAGGTACGACTCGCTGCGAGATCATAACTATTCGCTGTATGCGACGGACCCGACCCAGCCGGCGACAGATACAGATAAGCCGGTGTGGCTGCCGCAGTACGCGGTGACGTATAGTCCGGTGAAGAGCGTGACGCTTTATACAAACTATGGCGTGATGCTGTCGCTGGGGCCGGAGGCGCCGTGGTGGGTGGACGATGCGAGCCAGTTTCTTTCACCCTATAACACGCGGCAGGTGGAGGCGGGCGCGAAGTGGGAGCCGGGCGGTCGGATTCTGCTCTCGGGCGACTTCTTCCGCATGCGCGCGCCGTTCTTTTATCCCCGCGTGATTCAGGCGGCGGACAGCTCTTGCCCTGCGAGCGAATTCAGCGGGCCGGGCGATCTGTGCTTCGAGTCGGACGGACACGAGACGCACAACGGCGTGGAGCTGAGCGCGCAGGGGAAGGCCGCGAGTTGGCTGCGAGTGACCGCGTCGATGGCGGCGATTCATGCGGTGGGGACCGGTACGGGGACAGCGGCGTTCGACAACCAGCAGGTGATTGACGTGCCGCGCGTGCGCACGGCGGTGTTTGCCGAGATTGCCGTGCCGCGGGTTGCGGGGCTCGCGATTTTGCCGGGATGGACGTTCAGCAGCCGCAACGAGGCCGCTCGCGACGATACGGTGAGCGTACCGAGTTACAACGTATTCAACCTGGGCGCGAGTTATACGCCGGGCGGCGAACAGGGGCGCGTGACGTTTCATCTTTATGCAAACAATGTGACGGATAACCGCTACTGGAGCGATACGGGCGCGAGTTATGGGGATACATTCTTGTGGCTCGGCGCGCCAACGACGGTGAGGCTGGAGGCTAAGTACAGCTTTTAGGACTCTGACCGCATGATTTTGTACATTCCCACCCATTCCGCAGTGAAGCTGCGGAATGGATGGGGCACCCAGCATTACAATTTCTAACTTTGTGGGTTAACAGCTTTCGGGGAAAGTCGGGAGTTAGTGAAATGCATCCCGCAGGGGCTAAAGCCCTGGTTGATTCTGTGGCATTGACGGCACGACTGAAGTCGTGCCCTTTTGAAAATCAGACTTTCACCACAGGCCGTTAAGGAGAAACGCGATTCTTCGATGAGCGCAACGGCGAAAGCGCACGGGATGGATGGGACGCTGGTGGCGCCGGACTGGCCGCCGCTGACGGCAGGCGAGGTGCGTGCCGTTTTGCGGGAGTTTGCGGATTTCGATGGGCCGGCGCGGATTCTTACGGCGAGTCCGCGGCCGTTTTCCGCGGCTGGAGTGGTGGAAACGCGCGCGGGGCGGGTATTTGTGAAGCGGCACTGGCGCGCAGTGCGCGGCCGGGAGGGATTGCTCGAAGAGCATCGATTGCTTGCCCATCTGCGCGAGCACGGCGGGGAGGTTCCGCTAGTGTTTGCGGCGCGCTCGGGCGAGACGGCGATCGAAGCTGGCGAGTGGACATACGAGGTGCACGAGATTCCGGCGGGGATCGATCTCTACGAGGAGGCGATCTCGTGGACGCCGTTCCGGTGTGCGGCACATGCGCGCGCGGCGGGCGAGGCGATGGCGCGGCTGCACCTGGCGGCGGAGGGGTTCGATGCGCCGCAGCGGAGGCCGCAGCCGATTGTAGCCAGCTTTACAATCTTTGCGGCCGAGGAGCCCCCTGTGGAGTTGGACAACTACTTATCCGCGCGGGTTTCGATTGCGGATCACACGGGCGTGCGGCGGTGCGCGAAGGAAGCGCTCGAACTGCTGGCGCCGTTCCACGCGGAGCTGCGGCCGCTGCTGCCCGCGCTCGAGCCGGTGTGGACGCACAACGATCTGCACGCCTCGAATCTGTTCTGGAGCGATGCGGGCGACGGCGCGCGGGCCACGGCGGTCATCGACTTCGGGCTGGCCGATCGCACCCATGCGGTGCACGACCTTGCGCACGCCATCGAGCGGAACATTGTGGAGTGGCTGGCGCTGGTGAACGATCCATTGCATCCGGATGATGTGCCGGTTCACTTCGATCATCTGCGGGCGCTGCTTCAAGGATATGAGTCGGTGAGGCCGCTCTCGGATGAAGAGGCGGCGGCGCTGGCGCCGACGGTTGCGCTCTGCCACGCGGAGTTCGCGCTGAGCGAGGCGGATTATTTTCTAGGAGTGCTGCACGCGGAAGAGAAAGCCGCGATGGCATACGACGGATGGCTGGTGGGGCATGCGCGGTGGTTCCACACGAAGACAGGGCGGGCGCTGGTGGATGCGGTACGGGAGTGGAGCGAAACGCGTGCACCGGCGCGAGTCCAGAAGTCGGTGCGAACGCGAAGGGCAGTGCAGCGATGAACTACTTAGCGGCGCACGGGCTGGAGATTGCCGGGGTGGTCACCACGGTGCTGGGCATCTGGCTCACCACCAAGAGGCTGCTGGTGTGCTGGCCGGTGACGCTCGTGGCCGACGTGATTTATCTCATTGTCTTCTATCACGCGCGGCTTTACTCCGATGCGCTGCTGCAGGTGTTCTTCATCGTGTTTACGCTGTACGGGTGGTGGCACTGGTGGCGGGGCGTGGTTGAAGAGGGCGATGTGCGCGTGGAGCCGCTGGGCCTGGGGAGCATGATGCTGGCAGTGGCCGCGGGCGTGGTGGGGAGCTTTGTGCTGGGCGCGCTGGCGCGGCAGGTGCACGCGGCGCTGCCTTACCTGGATGCGACGCTGGCGAGCTATAGCCTGGTGGCGAGCTGGTGGGGAGCGCGGAAGCACATTGCCAACTGGTGGCTGTGGATTGTTGTGGATGTGGTGTATGTGGGCGAATACATCTACAAAGACCTATATCTGACCGCCGCGCTCTACGCGGGACTGGTGGGGCTTGCAGTGCTGGGGCTGATCGACTGGCAGCGGGCGGCGGCGCGGATGGAGGCATCCCGCGCGCACGGGGCTTCGATGGAGGATGCAGTGCGCGGCCAGTAATGAATCAGACGGCGGTCTGGACCACATTCTGCAGCGGCTCGCCGGCCATGTAGCGGCGCAGTTCGCCGGCCGCGATCTTTAGTGCGCGCGGGGAAAACTGCGGCGTGGAACCGCCTATGTGGGGCGTGAGGAAGAGATTGGGGCAGCTCCATAGCGGATGGCCTTCGGGGAGCGGTTCTGGATCGGTCACGTCGAGGGCGGCGCGGATTTTGCCGGCCTGGAGCGCGGCAACGAGGGCGCCTGTATCGACGACGGGGCCGCGGGCGGCGTTGACGAGGAGCGCGCCCTGCCTCATGCGCGCGAACTGCGGGGCGGCGATGAGATGGCGCGTCTCCGCTGTGGAGGGGACGATCAATATGATGACTTCGGCTTGCGGCAGGAGTGAGTCGAGCTCTGCGACGGGATGGACCTTTGGGTTCGCGCGCGGGGTGCGGGCGACGCGAAGCAGCTCGACGCAGAAAGGTGCGAGGAAGCGCTCGATCTCCTGGCCGATGGCGCCGTGGCCGACAAGCAGCACGGTTTTGCCGGTGAGCTCTTCCTGCAGCGCAGGCGGGTAAGCAGGGTGCGGATCGCCGGTGATAGCGGCGTAGTGCGTGGCGGCCTCGAAGCGCCGGCTCCACTTGCCAGAGTGCAGCATGTCGACATAGAACGGGAAGTACTTGAGCGAGGTAAGAATGGCGGCGAGGGTCCACTCGGCAGTGGAGATATTGTGGGCGCCGCGGGCATTGCAGATGGTGACGTGGGGGCCCACTGTTGCGGGAATCCATTCGGTGCCGGCCAACATGGCGAGAACGAGGCGAACGCCGCGCAGATGCGGCCAGGTGCGCAGGGCGCGGTTGGTATAGGGGGCGGGAATCCAGACGTCGATCTCGACGTCGTGGTCCATGTTGTCGGAGAGCGGGATGAGCTCGATGCCCGCGGGAAAGTCGCGCAGCAACTCGGCGTGCACTGTAACGGGATAACCGACTCGAAGCATGGATGTGGGCGTCCTTGTGGCAGGCTTTCGATTTTATGCTAGCGCAAGGGGATGACGGCGCTGCGCGATTGTGCTACAGCGGTCAGACGGCGAGGAGATTGGTGTAGACGGCCATGCCGGCGACGGCGTCGGCGCCGAGGGCGTGAAGGGCGTCGATTTCCTGCTGGCTGCGGATGCCGCCGGCGACGATGAGCTGGCGTGTAGTGAGCTGGCGCAGGCGGGCGGCGGTCTCAATGGGGAAGCCCTGCATGAGGCCCTCGCCGTCGACGTGCGTGTAAAGGAAGGCGGCGGCGTAGGGATCGAGCTGCGGAATGGCGTCGTCGGGGGTAAGCGCGACTTGCGCCTTCCAGCCTTTGACGGCGATGCGGCCGTTCTTGGTGTCGATGCCGGCGACGATCTGGTCAACGCCGATGGCGGCGGCGAGCTCGGCGGCGAAGGCGATGTTGACGGAGCTCTCGGCGGAGAAGAGCGCGGAGCCGACGATGACGCGCCGGGCGCCGGCAGCGAGAACCTGGCGGGCGCGGTCGATGGAGTGGATGCCGCCGCCGGCCTGGACGGGCAGACGCTTCGAGATTTGCTCGACGAGGGCGGAGTTGTCGCCCTGGCGCATGGCGGCGTCAAGATCGATGAGCTGGACGAGCGGATAGCGGGAGAACTTTTCGATCCAGTATTCGAAGTCGTCGAAGGCGAGGCGGAGCTTTTCGCCCTGGACGAGCTGGACGATGCGGCCGCCCATTAAATCGATCGAGGGAATCAGCATGGAAGCCTCACGGAAACGCCGGATGCGGCGAGGGATTCTTTAAGCGAGCGGGAGGTGGAGACACCGAAGTGGAAGATGCTGGCAGCCAGCGCAGCGTCGGCCTTGCCGCGTGCGAAGACTTCGGCAAAGTGGGCGACGGTGCCGGCGCCGCCGGAGGCGATGACGGGGATGCTGACGGACTGGCTGACGGCGGCGGTGAGCTCGCAGTCGAAGCCCGCTCGCGTTCCGTCGGAGTCCATGGAGGTGAGGAGGATCTCGCCGGCGCCGCGCTCTTCGGCCTCGCGAGCCCATTCAACCACTGTTCGACCGACGGGACGGCGGCCGCCTTGCACATAGACTTGCGCGTCGCGGACGGGGTCGGGGGCGGTGGGGTCGCGACGGGCGTCGATGGCGACGACGACGGCCTGCGCGCCGAAGCTTGCGCCGATGGCGCCGATGAGGCCGGGGTCGGCGAGGGCGGCAGAGTTGATGCTGACCTTGTCCGCGCCGGCCTCGAAGACCTGCTCGGCGTCGCGGGCGGTGCGGATGCCGCCGCCGACGGTGAAGGGGACAAAGAGCTCACGAGCCGTGCGGCTCACGGTGTCGAGCAGCGTCTGGCGGCCTTCGTGCGTGGCGGTGATGTCGAGGAGAACGATCTCGTCGGCGCCCTCGCGGGCGTGGCGTGCAGCTTGCGTGGCGGGGTCGCCGGCGTCGATGAGATCGACAAACTGAACGCCTTTGACGACGCGGCCGGCGTGGACGTCGAGACAGGCGATGATGCGCTTGGTCAGCATGGTTATCTCTTTGTCACGTGGCGGGCGATCAGGTCGTTGAGTTCGGTGCGCTGAGCGGGGGACATTGCGGGGGTCGGAAAGAATAAAAACCTCCTCTCCGCCAAATAGATCATCGTTACCTTGTCGTCTTGTGCAAATTTATAAACACCGGGCCATAAAATCTTCCCTTCGCTCACTCCAGGAATTGAAGAAACAATCCGCTCATTATCTATATCGAGATTGCTAGTCCGGTCTGTCCGCGACGGGGGAAAGAGGCCCTTAAAACAACGACGAATATTGAAAAAATTACTGATAGGCAACAACGCTGTTACAGTAAGCGATCCTGCTCCTAGAGCCGCAGAGTCGGCAACAATCTCGGGACGATGTGCCAGACTTGCAAAGATAAATCCGATGATAGATAGAAGCAATAACAGCGGCCCAATGTATGGAGAAAGTCTTCGGATCAGCTTCTGTTTCCGATGGAGTTTCAGAGCGGCTTTGTAATCACGGAGCGTGAGTGTGTATTCGAGTTTCACGGTCTTGCCTCCAGAAAATTGCGGAGAATTTTGAGGCCGGTCGCGCCGGATTTTTCGGGGTGGAACTGGACGCCGAAGACGTTTTCGCGCTCGACGGCGGAGGCGAATGGCTCGATGTACTGCGTGACGGCGGCGGTGTCGGCGGTGACCGGAGCTTTGTAGGAGTGGGTGAAATAAACGTACTCGCCCGGCTCGACGCCGGCGAGCAGTCGCGAGCCGTTGCGGACTTCAAGCGAGTTCCAGCCAACGTGCGGGACTTTTTCCTCGCCTTCCGGGAAGCGGGTGCACTGCTCGGCGAAGTGGCCGAGGCCGGGCCGGGTTGGAGCTTCTGTGGAGCCAGCATAAAGCCACTGCATTCCCACGCAAATGCCGAGGAAGGGCACGCCGCGGGCGACGGCGGAACGAATTGCATGGGTCAGGCCGGTCGAGTCCAGGCGCTCGGTGGCCTGGAAGTGGCCGACGCCGGGGAGGACGATGCGCTCGGCATTTTCAACTAGCGATAGATCGCTGTCGGTGACTTCAACTTCCGCGCCGAGATGGCGCAGGGCCTTGAGGACCGAGGTGAGATTGCCGGCTTTGTAGTCGATGACGGTGACGGGCATTGAGTCCTGGCCGCATTGGGCTGAGGTGAGCTGGAAGTTGAATCCGAAAAGCAACCGCAGGTCCTTCGACTCGCTGCGCTCGCTCAGGATGACAGCAGTTACAGGTTACAAGAGACCTTTTGTCGAAGGCAGCATGTCGCCTAGCTGTTTGTCGCGGGAGCAGGCTACGCGGAGGGCGCGCGCGAAGGCTTTGAAGATGGCCTCGATCTTGTGGTGGTTGGAACGGCCGTACATGGTTTTGACGTGGACGTTGGCGCGGGCGCCGCGGGCAAAGCCCTCGAAGAAGTCGGTGACTAACTCGGTTTGTAAGTCGCCTACCAGACGGGTCCGGACCTTGGTGTCGACGGCGTACGCCGGGCGGCCGCTGAGGTCGACGGCGGCGATGGCGAGGGTCTCGTCCATGGGCATGACGAAGTAGCCGGCGCGGAGGATGCCGCGCTTGTCGCCGAGGGCGCGGTCAAAGGCCTCGCCGAGGGCGATGCCGACGTCTTCGACGGTGTGGTGCTGATCGACATCGAGGTCGCCCTTGCAGTCGAGGTTGAGGTCAAAGGCGCCGTGGCGGGTGAAGAGCTCCAGCATGTGATCGAAGAAGCGGATGCCGGTGGAGACTTTGTAACGGCCCTGGCCTTCAAGGGTGAGTTCGAGGTCGATGCGGGTCTCGGCGGTGTGGCGGACGACGGTGGCGGTGCGTTTGGCGGCTTCGCCCGCAGCTTTTTTTGTACGCTTGACGGTCATTGCGGCTCCTTTCCCGAGCGCAGGGCGGCCGTGGTCCGGTGGAGGGCGGCGATGGCGTGCTGCATCTGCTCGCGGGTGCCGATGGTGATGCGGACCCGGCCGTCGCAGCCGGGATCGCTGGAGCGGTCGCGGACGAGGACTCCGGCGGCGCGCATGAGACGGACGAACTCGGCATGGCGGGGGCCAATGTCGACGAGGACGAAGTTGGCGCGGCTGGGCCAGCGGCGGAGATCGAGGGCGTCGAGGGCGGATTCGAATTCAGAGCGCGCCGCGAGGACTTCGCCGACGTACCAGTCGATGTACTCCGTATCCGCTAGCGCGGGCGGGAGACAGGCGAGAGCGAGCGAGTTGACGCTGTAGGGCGAGAGGACGCGGCGGATCCACTTCATGGTGTCCGCGGGGCCGGCGAGCAGGCCGAGGCGCAGGCCGGCGAGGCCGTAGGCCTTGGAGAACGTGCGCGCGACGACAAGGTTGGGGATGACGCCGACCAGGTCCATCAGCGTTTCGCCGTGGAAGTGGAAGTAGGCCTCGTCGACGAGGAGGATAGCTTGTGGCGTGCGGCGGGCGAGCTCGATCATCTGGGCGCGCGTGGCGACGGTGCCGGAGGGGCTGTTGGGGTTGGCGATGGCAATGATTTTGGTTTGCGGCGAGATGGCGGCGAGGAGGCGCTCGAAGGGAAATTCAAGCGAGCCATCGGCCTGGATGGCGACGGCGCGGGCGTCGGTGGACGATGCGTAGACCTCGTACATGGTGTAAGTGGGCACGGGCAACAGCAATTCGTCGCCGGTGTCGAGGAAGGTTTCGAAGAGGACGTGAATGGCTTCGTCGACGCCGTTGGTGAGGGCAACCTGATCGGCGGCGAGGCCGAGGTGCGCGGCGACGATGGCTTCAACGGGCTCGCGCTCGGGGTAGCGGGTGAGCGAGCCGGCGGAGATAGAAGCGAGGGCTTCGCGGACGCGGGGCGAGCAGGCGAGCGTGTTCTCGTTGAAGTCGAGGCGGAGGGCGTCGCGGCTGCCAAGGGGTGGGTGGTACTCCTTCATGGCCTGGACGCGGGCGCGGGGCGCGGGGGATACGATGATGGCGGATTCAGGCACGGGGCCTCCTGGTTGAGAGACGGGTGCGGATGGCTTCGGCGTGGCCAGCGAGGCCTTCAGCTTCAGCGAGTAAGATGGCTTTCGGCCCGAGGGCGCGGAGGGAGTGCTGCGTGTACTCCTGCACGGTGACGAGCTTGACGAAGTCGTTGACGCTGAGGCCGCCGCGGACGCGGGCCATGGCGCCGGTGGGCAGAGTGTGGTTGGGGCCGGAGATGTAGTCGCCGAGGGGCTGCGCGGACCAGCGGCCGACAAAGACTGAACCGGCGTTGCGGACCCAGTCGAGATCGGCGCGGCTGTCGACGGTGAGATGCTCGGGGGCGATGCGGTTGACGATGGCATGGGCCTCGGCGGGCGTGGACGTAAGAATGACCATGCCGTTGCGGTCGAGAGACTGGCGGGCGACAGGGTTCGAACGGCTGCGGAGCCTGGCTTCCGCGATGACGGCCTTGGCGAGATCGGGCTGGGTGGTGACGAAGAGGGCGAGGGCCTCGGGGTCGTGCTCGGCCTGGGCGACGAGGTCGGAGGCGATGTCTGCAGGGCGGCCCCGGTCGCTCGCGACGACGATCTCGGTGGGACCGGCGAGCATGTCGATGGCGCAGTCGAAGGCGACGAGGCGCTTGGCGGCGGTGACGTAGAGGTTGCCGGGGCCGGCGATCTTGTCGACGCGGGGGATGGTGGCCGTTCCGTAAGCAAGCGCGGCGACGGCGTGCGCGCCGCCGAGGCGGTAGAACTCCGCGATGCCGAGGAGGTGCGCGGCGGCGAGGGTTTCAGGTGCGGGCCTGGGCGAGACGACGACGATGCGCTCGACGCCGGCGACCTGCGCGGGAATGGCGGTCATGAGGAGCGTGGACGGGAGCGGGTGACGGCCGCTGGGGACGTAACAGCCGACGGAAGCGAGCGGGCGGACGAGCTGGCCGGTGGTGAGGCCGGGGATGGGCGAGGCCGACCAGGACTGCGGGAGCTGGCGCTCGGCGAAGGCGCGGATTTGGGTGGCAGCGGTCTGGAGTGCGTCGCGGAGGGCCGGATTGAGGGCGGCCCAGGCGGATTCCATCTCGGCGGGCGGGACGCGAAGGGCTTGGGGGCCGACGAGGCTGTCGAATTGAGCGGCGTAATGGAGGAGGGCGCGGTCGCCGCGCTTGCGGACGTCGGCGACGATGCGCTTGACGGCGGGCAGGAGGGAGTCGAGGGCCGCACCGCCGCGGCGCTCGAGGGCGGCAAGGGTTTGTTCGGCGGATTGGGCGGCACGGCCTTGGGTGCGGATCAGTTTCATCGATCCCTCAGGGGCTAAAGCCCCGGTCCTTTTTGTGTCATCGGTGTACGGGCTGAAGCCCGTACCCTTCTCATAAAAAAGCCGTTGTTCGGCACGACTGAAGTCGTGCCCTGATACAAACCTTATCCCTGCAGTGCATCACTCCCTCGCGGGTCAAAGCACGACTTTGTTGAGCGGGTACTCCACGATGCCGGCGCCGCCCGCGGCTTTGAGGCGCGGGATGACGTCGCGGGCGATGCGTTCCTCGACGATGACGTTGACGGCGACCCATTCGATGTCGCTGAGCTGCGAGATGGTGGGCGAGTTCAACGCGGGCAGGACGGCGAGGACGGCTTGGAGGTCGTCGCGCTTGACGTTGAGCATGAGGCCGACCTGCGATTGGGCGTCGATGGCGCCGCGGAGCATGACGGCGATCTGGTCGATCTTCTGCTGCTTCCACGGGTTGGCGAGGGCGGACTGGGAAGCGATGAGGTGTGTCTCGCTCTCCATGACCGTATCGATGATCTTGAGATGATTCGCCTTGAGCGAGCTGCCGGTTTCGGTGACTTCGACGATGGCGTCGGCGAGCATGGGGGGCTTGACTTCTGTGGCGCCCCAGCTGAACTCGACTTTGACGTTCACGCCCTTGGAGGCGAAGTAGCGCTTGCTGACTTCGACCAACTCGGTGGCAATGATCTTGCCTTCGAGGTCTTCGGCTTTCTGGAAGCCCGAGGACTCTGGGACGGCCAGGACCCAGCGGACTTTGCGGCGGCTCTGCTTGGCGTAGGTGAGGGTGGTGACGCTGGGAACGTCGAGGCCGCTCTCGACGACCCAGTCGATGCCGGTGAGGCCGGCGTCGAGGACGCCATGATCGACGTAGCGGGCCATCTCCTGGGCGCGGATCAACATGCACTCGATCTCGACGTCATCGATCGAGGGAAAGTAGGAGCGGCCGTCGGCGTAGATGTTCCAACCCGCGCGCTTGAAGAGGGCGACGGTGGCGTCCTGCAGGCTGCCTTTGGGAATGCCGAGACGTAGTTTGTCAGCCACGGGAGGCCTCCGTTGTTTGCGCTTCGGAGTTCGCGGATTCAAGCGCGATGGGTCGGGTGAAGCAGCTTACCGTGCCCTCGTGGCAGACGAGGCCGTCGCCCTCGACCTCGACGCGGAAGAGCAGGGTGTCGTTGTCGCAGTCGGTGGAGGCAGTGACGATGCGCAGGCGGTTGCCGCTGGTTTCGCCCTTCATCCAGAGCTTCTGGCGGGTGCGGCTCCAGAAGGTGACGTAGCCGGTTTCGAGGGTCTTGGCGTAGCTTGTCGCGTTCAGGAAGCCCAGCATCAGCACCTCGCCGGTGCGGGCGTCCTGCACGATGCCGGCAACGAGGCCGTCCATCTTGTCGAAGTCGATTGTTGTTTCGCTCATTGGTTATTCATCTTTCATCTTTGAATTTTGCCCGAACATGGAAAAACCCGCCAGCGAGTGTCGCCGGCGGGCTCTGATGTTGCTTTCGATCTCTCTGGCCTACTGATTGAGGCCGCGCGAGTCCGCCGGCATGGATTTCCCATGATGATGGTGGTGACCATGATGGCGGTGGCTCTGCATCCAGGAACTAAGCTAACGGGCGAGACGGCGCGGTGTCAACTCTCGATTCAAGGGGGTAGTGTCCTAATTTGAAATCCACAGACTTACGCTCCGATTGCGGCATTCAACTATTGAGTCACCTCTCGGCAAGAATCCAAACCTTAGTATGGTTCGGAAGGAAGACCCTGGAATATCTGAGACTGCCCCTGTAGAAATATTAGTGGGAGTGAAGCCCATAGATAGCCTGCCATAGATAACCGAGTGGCTGAACTTCTCCACTCGCATCCCAGCAACGTCGAGAGGTATTTGTGATACATTTCCGCCATAATGTTGAAATGTCTGGCGATACTCGCTATGTTCATGGCCGCAATGTCCCCAGTCCCAGGGCAGACAGCCGATAATCCCGCTGGCAGTAGCGGCACCGTTCAAAAGCAGCCCAAACAGGGCAATGCCGACAGCCAAGCGCCGGTGTCCGCGATCCCACAGAGCGGCGCAAGGCCAGCCAAGCCCGATGCACAGAAGCCAAGCGCCGAAAATACAAGCAATTCCGTAACGGTCAGCAAACTTCCCACCGTGTCGATAGGTAAAGACTGGGCCGACTGGTCGTACTGGGGATTCGGCGGAATACTCGTGATAGTCGGCGGTTTGCAGGTTTGGTTTCTCTATGGGACCTTGAGGGCTGTTGAAACGCAGGGTGGCCACATGGAGCGACAGACGAAGATTCTTGAGGAATCTGTCGCTGTCGCAAAAGCCAGCGCGAAGGCCGCAAACGATCAGATTGAAATGGTGAAAGATAAGGAACGGGCGAGACTCCAAATAGTACCACTGGCGCTCGAACCTGTTATTGCTAGCGAACCCTGCGAAATCAAGATAGAGTTTACTAACATCGGGCAGACCGTCGCTTTCAGCGTGAGGGCGAGTGGTCAAGCATCCATCGCAGTGCCAGAACGATTCATTAAACCGGAACAGGGTGAGTATGGGGATTTGGCAATTCAGACTCTCCTTAAGCCGTTTGAGCGCT
The DNA here is from genome assembly GCA_035508555.1 of Occallatibacter sp. Taxonomy (GTDB): domain Bacteria; phylum Acidobacteriota; class Terriglobia; order Terriglobales; family Acidobacteriaceae; genus Telmatobacter. The sequence continues at coordinate 13,679 of DATJMU010000081.1, forward strand.
CGTTCTCGTCTGTTGCTTGCTATTTCCCGCGCAAATGGGAAGATGCCATCCTGTACGGCGACGGCAAGATTGCAATCGTCGTTTCCGGGCAAATCAGGTATGACGATGTGTTCGATACTGGGCACATCGAAGAATTTTCGTACCGAATGGACGCCAATGGGTTTGAGGAAATGCCCGACAAGAGACTCCGCTTGAAGGTTAGCCGCGATTGGTTCCCTTATCCGCCAGCTCCCGGCATAGAGTTCTAGAGCATTTTCATCATAGCTGTACCCAGTTGAAGGTCAGTCTGAACCAGGCTTTTGCGTTGTCTGCAGATATTTTCTGAAGAGCTTCTGTGATTGCTTGGTCGAGGGCTTGTTCAGTCCGAGCTTTGGCGGAGCGGAGC
>DATJMU010000082.1:0-73551 GCA_035508555.1 Occallatibacter sp.
GGAGATGTATGGGGCCGTGCAGTTCCCGCAGAGTGGCCAGAGTCTCTACACCGACCTTCCGCTGGCTACCGGGGCGCAGCTCTCGGCAACGTTCCCATACGTCTCCTCGGCAGCCACATTTCCAGCCGCGAGTGCGCCTCATTTCCACTTCGTGGACGGCGGTTATTACGATAACGACGGAACCGGCTCGGCCATCGAGTTTCTCCGCTCGGCTCTGGACGGTCTGCCTGCGGGTTCACCTCCGGTTCACATCGTTCTTGTCGAGATCCGCAACAGTCCGGAGACGCCGCCGCCAGCGGGCGCGGGACCGCCCTGGAACCTGCTCGGCCAGGTAGCCGCGCCGCTGGAAGCCTTCTACGGAGCCGGCCACGAGAGCGTGACCGCGCGCAACCGCAACGCCCTGGTGTTGCTGAAGCAGGCATATCAGGGCCGGCTGGACATGCTTGCGCATATCGTCATCGCAGACTCGTGCGCCGTCGCGAGCGTCCACACGGACCCCCTGAACTGGTCGCTCACGCCGGCCCAGCAGCAAGAAGTGGTGAATTCGGCGGACCTCGAGATGAACGTGGAGAGATACGAGAAGGTCCTGTCGTACTTCGTTCCACGCGGCCAGCTTGCCACCTTCCCCGTTCCGCGGCATGTGTCGCATTCGTGCACGCCGGCGCTATAACTCCACTTCAAAGCAGATTCAGCCGCCGCGCCACCCGCTCCAGCGTCTCCAGTGCGCGGTCCATGCGCGCCCGGGTGTGTTCGCTGGTCAGGATGGCGCGGATGCGCGCTTTGCCTTCCGGCACTGTGGGGAACGCGATCCCCGTCGCCATTACGCCTTCGTCGAAGAGCGCCCGCGAGAACTCCATGGCCGCGCGGCCTTCCCCTACGATGATCGGGGTAATGGGGGTCTCGGTGGCCGGGGTGGTCACGCCGCCGATGTTGAAGCCGAGGCGCCGGAGCTCGCCCTGGAAGTAGCGGGTGTTGGCCCAGAGGCGCTCGATGCGCTCCGGCTCGCGCTCCAGGATGTCGAAGGCCGCGATGCAGGTGGCTGCGACCGACGGCGGATGCGAGGTGGAGAAGAGGAACGGGCGGGCGCGGTGGTAGAGATAGTCGATAAGGTCCTTCGAGCCGCAGACGTAGCCGCCCAGCGCGCCGATGGCCTTGGAGAGCGTGCCCACCTGGACATCCACGCGCCCGTGCATACTGAAGTGGTCGACCGAGCCCCGGCCATTGCGTCCCAGCACGCCCGAAGCGTGAGCGTCGTCCACCATCATGATGGCGCCATACTTCTCGGCCAGCGCGGCCAGCTTGTCCACGGGACCGATGTCGCCGTCCATTGAGAAGACGCCATCGGTGATGACGAGCTTGTGGCCCTGCTCGCCGGCCACTTCCTTCAACAATTCCTCGCAGTGGGCGATGTCCTTGTGGCGGAAGACCTTGATTTTGGCCCGGGAGAGGCGCGCCCCGTCGATGATGCTGGCGTGGTTGAGCTCGTCGGAGAGGATGAAGTCGTCTTTGCCCAGGATGGCGCTGACCGTGCCGGCGTTGGCCGTAAAGCCGCTCTGGAAGACCACGCAGGCTTCGACGTTCTTGAAGCGGGCGATCTTCTCTTCGAGTTCCATGTGAATGCGCATGGTTCCGGCGATGGTCCGCACCGCGCCCGAACCTACGCCATACTCGCGCGTGGCTTCAAGGGCTGCTTCGATCAGCCGCGGATCGTTGGCCAGGCCCAGGTAGTTGTTGCTGGCCAGGTTAATCACCTCGCGCCCGTCATAGTGGCAGACCGGGGCCTGCTGGTCGTCGAGCACGCGGAGGCGGAAGTGGGTGCCTTTGGCGCGGAGGTCGTCGAGGACGGCGGAGAGATAGGCGAGCTGGGGACGTGCGGCGGTTTCGGTCATGGCAAACCCCTCCACAAGAAAGGATAGCGCGCACCGCGGAGCGCGAGATGCGAAGACTTCGAGCCGAATTCGAATACGCCGCCGGGCGCGGTCGTTTGCCGCCGGGCGCCAGGTAGGGCGCAAACTGCTGATAGCATTAAGGATCGGGAACAAACCTTCACAGCTTCACAGTTTCACCTGATTTTAGGGGGGTAGGGGGGGTACGCCGAGCAGGCTAGCGTGCGATCGCGAGAACCTTCCCTGCGGCGTAATTTTCGCAGCTGATTCGTGCGCTCATGAGCGGCCTTTCTGAGCCTCCTGGCACAATTATGCGCCCAATGGACGAAATTCCCGGCACATGCCTTGCTGCTACCAAACAACTCAAAAACATGGCGCCGAGCATCGCCCGCGGGCACTGGCTTCCACAACCAAAGGCCGCCTGCTGAATTAAACTTCCCCTATTCGAGGAGGTCCCCCATGCCTTTACCCCAGGATGAGCGCGTTGTGGCGCTTGCCAACGATCTGCTGCAGCAGTTCGACCTGCTCTTTGGCCTGCATCCCGGTTATCGGGCGGCCCATGCCAAAGGGACGATGCTGACCGGGACATTCACGCCGGCCGCCGGCGCACAGAGCCTGACGCGCGCGCCGCATATCATGCGCCCGAGCACGCCGGTCACGACGCGGTTCTCCAACTCGACCGGCCTGCCCATGATTCCCGACTCGGTCCCGGATGCCAACCCGCGCGGACTGGCCATCCGTTTCCATCTGGCCGAGCATGTGCATACCGACATCGTGAGCCACTCCATCGACGCGTTTCCCACGCGCGACGGGAACGAGTTTCTGGAGTTTCTGAGGGCCGTGGCCGCGAGCGGGCCGGACGTTCCTTCGCCCAAGCCCGTTGAAATCTTCCTGGGTTCGCACCCGGCGGCGCTGGCCTTCGTCCAGGCGCCCAAGCCGTTTCCCGTCAGCCTGGCGCGGGAGACCTACTACGGCGTGACCGCGTTTGCCTTCCTCAACGCCGCAGGGGAGAAGAAGTACGGACGCTATCGCATCGTGCCTGAGGAGGGCAGCGCGCACCTGGCCGATGCGGATGCGGCCGCGCTCTCGCCCAATCACCACTTCGAGGAGGTTCTGGAGCGGGTGGCGCGGGGCCCCATCCGGTTCAAAGTTGTGGTGCAGATCGCCGATCCGGATGACGCCACCGACGATGCAACCGTGCATTGGCCGGAGAGCCGGGCGCTGGTGGATCTGGGCACGATCGAGCTCGCGGGCGCCGTTAACGACAATGCGACGGAGCAGAAGCAGATCATCTTCGATCCGATTCCGCGTGTCGATGGCATCGAGCCCTCGGCCGATCCCTTGCTGGAGCTACGAGCCGCAATTTATCTGCTCAGCGGCAGGCGGCGGCGTGCAGCCAAGCTGGAAGAGCCGGCGCAGTAGGCTGAGGTTGCGCCGGCCCTGCCCGGAAAAAACTGGCGCCGGCGGTCCCATCGCTCTCTCCAAATTCGTCTTTGGAACGTCAAATCTCCAGTCCCAACTGCCGTGGGCAGCGTTGGCTCGGGTGTACCCCCGCCGGATACAATAAGGTTCTGCGCTGATGCGAAAGGGCGATACGCGATTTTTCTTCTGATCTGGAGCAGGTGTGCACGTGAGAAGGATGGACGGCCGCGGACTGCGGCTTAAGTTGGCTGCAGGACTCGGATTTGCACTGGCGATCTTTGGATCGGCAATCTCGGCGCGCGCCGAGAACGTGCCCACGCTGACTACGCTGGCCCTGAACACAACCACACAGGGCGGCAAGACCCAGGCGCACGCCACCGTGACCGTCGCCGATGAGGATGGTCATCCCGCGCAAGGGATCGTATCCATTGACGAAGGCAGCCGGCAACTGGCCCAGATTGCCCTGAACGCCGCCGGACAGGCGACCTCCAACTTAGATCTTCCCGGCGGCCAGCACACGCTGCGCGCGGTCTATTCCGGAGACTCGATCCACCAGGGCTCCGTCTCCGATCCGCAGGCGGCCTCCGCGGCGACTACCTCCACGCCGGACTTTCAGGTCACCGTATCTTCGCTCGAGCCCAGCAATACGCTCAGCCCCGGTGAAGATGGAACGGCCACCGTGACGGTTACGCCCGTGAACAACGCCGCGCTCACGGCGCCGATGTTCATTACGGTCTCGTGTTCGGGCCTGCCGGATCAGTCCGCATGCACCTTTACGCCAGAGACGGTCGAAGTCGACTCTACGACGCCAGCGAGTTGCGCTTCGGGCTCTGCCGCTACGGCCTGCCCGCCCACCAGTTCCCTGGTGATTCAGACCCAGGGACCGGGTACCGCGGCGCAGCTGCGAATCCCCGCTGCACCCGGCCGCGCGCCCAGCCGGATGGCCTGGGCCTTTGTGCTGCCCAGCGCGCTCGGGCTGGGCGGAGTCGCTTTTGGAGCGCGGCGCCGGCGCTGGCTCAGCCACCTGTTTCTGCTTGCCGCTGTTGGCGTGGTCACGGTACTGGGCACCGCCGGCTGCAATCCGCAGTACTACTATTACAACCATGGCCAGCCCACCAACCCGGCGACTCCGGCCGGCACTTACACCATCGACGTCACGGCGCAGTCCAGCAACGGCATCACCGCCATCACCCACACCACCACGCTGGCCCTGACCGTGAAGTAGCGCACGCCCTCGCCCGCATGAACCGCTGGCATCCGCTTCCCGCCGCGATCTACCGGCTGGTGGAAGAAACACCGGCAGCGGTTCTGCTGGAGTCCGCTCAATCGCGGATCGCGTCTCCATCCTCCGCGGCTCAGGTGGCCCCTCTCAGCCGGCTTTTCATCGCTCCCGCTCGCATCTGCGCCGCATACGAGCGCCACGAGATTCCAGGTCTCATCGCCGCGATTGAATGCGCAGTGGCATCGGGTCTGTTTGCGGCCGGATTCCTTTCCTATGAGTGCGGCCAGAGCTTCGAACCAAAGGCGTTCATGCAGCCGGGTCTTCCCGGTGAGCCGCTTGCCTGGTTCGGAATTTATGAGCGCTCATGGCCCTTCGACCACGATGCCGGCTGCTTTACCGAAGGCGAACCGCCAGGGTTGGAGCGTACCCATGCCGAAGATGGCGATCCGATCAAAGAAGGATCCCCCGAACTACAAGCCGCCTCGCGCATCGAAGCCGAATTCGCGTTTGCCGAGGTTCAATATGCTGAGCGCATCGCCGAGATTCAGGAGTGGATTCGCGCCGGCGACATCTACCAGCTCAACTTCACGGCGCCTTATCGCCTGCGCGCCTTAGAGAACCCGGCCGCACTCTACGCGCACCTGCGCAGCCGGCAGCCAGTGGAGTACGGCGCATTCATCCACTGGCAGCAGGACCGGCAGATCCTCTCTTTCTCACCCGAACTCTTCTTCCGCATCGAGCCCGAAGGCGCCGGCCGCCGCATCACCTCGCGCCCGATGAAAGGCACTGCCGCCCGGGGCCGCACCACCGGCGAAGACCGCGCACGCGCTGAGTGGCTGCGCAGCGACGCCAAGAACCGCGCCGAGAACCTGATGATTGTCGACCTGGTCCGCAACGATCTCGGCCGTCTGTGCTCGTTTGGCAGCGTGAAGGTGGAGGACCTCTTCGCCGTCGAGCGCTACCCGAGCGTGTGGCAGATGACTTCGACGGTTACGGGCGAGCTGCGGCCCGGCGCCGGACTTTATGAGATCTTCCGCGCTCTCTTTCCGTGCGGCTCCGTGACCGGCGCGCCCAAAGTGCGCGCGATGCAACTGGCTTCCCGGGTGGAAGACGGCCCGCGCGGCGTTTATACCGGCGCCATCGGATACATTTCGGCCGCGCGCACGGTCTTCAACGTGGCCATCCGCACGATCGAACTGGATCGCGGACGGGGCACGATGGGTGTGGGCAGCGGGATCGTTATCGACTCCGCCGCACGCGAAGAATTCAACGAATGCCAATTGAAGGCCAGGTTCCTGACTGAACCCGCCAGCCGCTGGCCGGTGCGTTTTTCGCTGATCGAAAGCCTGCTCTGGCGCGGTGGCGATCCGTTCCCCGCATCCTACCCGTTTCTTGATCTGCATCTTAACCGGCTCGAAGATTCAGCCGATTACTTCGGCTTCGCCTGCGACCGCGCCGGGGTGCGAGAGGCGCTCCGGAGGCACGCCGAGGAGCTTGGCAGCGTGGAGCCGCGCAAGGTCCGTCTGCTCCTCGATTGCGACGGAGAGTTTCGCATCGCCAGCGAAATTCTGAACGCCAGCCTCGACGATGGAAGGATGGCGCGGGTTCGCGTTGCCGCGGAGCGCACCGATCCCCGCGATCCCATGCTGTTCCACAAGACCACGCATCGTCCGCTCTACATCGAAACCTTTCAGGCCGCGTCAGCAGCGGGCTTTGACGACGTTCTCTTCCTCAATGAACGGAACGAAGTGACTGAAGGCGCCATCAGCAATGTCTTCATCGAGAAAGGCGACCGCTGGTTCACACCGCCCGTCGATTGCGGACTGCTGGCCGGCGTATTTCGGCGCCATCTACTCGCAACTCGCCCTGAAATCGAAGAGCGCATCCTGTCGCTCGAAGATCTGCGAAGCGCCGATGCGGTCTACATCGCCAACGCCGTGCGCGGTCTTCGCCATGCCGCGATCGTCTGGGACGACTGAGGCGCTTTCTGCCGCCGTCTACGCCCTCGCCACTTCCACAAGGGTGGAATAGAACGTCGCCCCGCCGCCGAGATCGGTGAGCCGTTCGCTGGTCAGCGCATTTACGTTCGACCCGTCCGGATGCAGCTTGGACCAGTCGAGTCGGGCGGCCACCACCCCGGCCGGCACGCTGCCGTTCACATGCGCCACGAGCTGCACCGAGCCGCGCCCGTTGAACACGCGCACCTTGTCTCCATCCGCGATGCCGCGCGCCTCTGCGTCCGCGGAGTGCATTTCCAGGCGTTGGCTGGTGCGGGCTTCCATGCGCCGATGGCCGTCGAGCTGCGCAAAGGTCGAGTTCATGTAGTTGTCTGCCTTACGGCTCAGGAACTCGAGCGGATACTGCGCGGCGGCTTCGCCCCAACGGGACTCGGCTGGCGGAACGAAAGCCGGAAGCGGATCAAGACCGGATGCAGCGCCGGCTGCGGCAAGGGTCTCCGAATAGAATTCGATCTTCCCCGAAGGCGTGGGCACGGCGCCGGACGTGTAGGGCATGAAAGGACGGCCCGGATCGGCGTGGAAGCCGAGCGGAACGTGTCCCCGCTCTTCAAGGTCCTCGATGGTAATGTGCTCCATGCCCGGGTTGGCTGAGTGCCCGTCCGGCCCGATCGCCAGGGCCTGCCGGAGCATCTCCTCCGGCGTATCCCGGAAGCAGGCTTCGGGAAATCCCATGCGCTGGCCAAGCTGGCCAAAAACCCACACGTTCGGCTGCGCCTCTCCCAGCGGCTCAATGGCCTGGCGCGAGAATCCTACGTAGTAGTGGCCGTAGGCGCCCTGCACATCGGTGTGCTCGAGGAAAGTCGTGGCGGGCAGGATGAAGTCGGCGTAGTCGGTGGTGTCGGTAAAGAACTGCTCGTGGACAACGGTGAAGAGGTCGGTGCGCGCGAGGCCTTGCCGAACCGCGTTCTGATTCGGCGCAATCGTGCCCGGATTTGAGTTGTAGACGAAGAGCGCCTTGACGGGCGGGCCGTCCCCGGCCTTCGCGCCAAGCTCAGTGAGCGCGTGGCCTAACTCGACCATGTTCACCAGGCGGGCCCTGCGGCCCAGCGGCGATGCCAGTTCCAGCTCAGGCATCTCGAGAGCCTGCTTGTTCCATGCGAACCCGCCCGACGTGGAGAGCTGTGCTCCTCCGCCCCGGTATTTCCACGCGCCAACCAGCGCCGGAAGCATGGCAATCGCGCGTGCGGCGGTTCCCCCGTTCTGCGAGCGCTGCACCCCGTAGTTCATCCGCAGCGCCGCGGGCCGCGTCGTCGCGTATTCCCGCGCGAGCTGCTCGACCTCCGCTGCCGTCATGCCGGTCCACGCAGCCACGCGCTCAGGCGTATACTCGCGAGCGCGTTCGGCCAGTTCCGGGAATCCGTGCGTCATCGCGTCGATATAGACGCGGTCTTCGAGGCCCTCATTGAGGATCACCTGCATCATCCCCAGCGCCAGCGCGGCGTCTGTCCCGGGCCGAATGGGGATGTGCCAGTCAGCCAGGGCGGCGGTTCGCGTCTTGTAGGGATCGATAACGATCAGCCGCGCTCCGTTGCGACGGGCTTGCTCGATCATCGGCCACAGGTGAACGTTGTTGCCGTGGATATTTGCGCCCCAGGCCAGCACCAGCTTCGCCCGCGTGAAATCCTCCGTGGCCATGCCCATCTTCTTGCCGTAAACCAGGCTCCACGCCACCCCTCCGGCCTCCGAGCAGATGGTGCGGTCCAGCCGGCTTGCCCCCAGCCGGTAAAAGAAGCGGCGATCCATGGAGGCGTAGTTGAGCAAGCCGATAGTTCCCGCGTAGCTGTAAGGCAGGATCGACTCAGGCCCGTACTCGTCGCTTACCCGCTGCAAGCGCGCGGCGATTTCGTCGAGCGCTTCGTCCCAGGTAAGGCGCTCGAATGCCTCGTGCTCGTGGCCTCGTGAGAGTGGGCCCTTTGGCGCAGCGGGTTTGCGCTTCATGGGGTAAAGGACCCGGTCGGACGCGTAGACCCGGTCAAGATATTTCGCAACTTTGCCGCAGAGAAAGCCCTGGGTGATGGGGTGCGCCGGATCGCCCTGCACTTTCACTGCACGGCCCTCCGCGTTCACCGTCACCAGCACGCCGCACGAGTCCGGGCAGTCGTGCGAGCAAACGGTGTGAACCACGCGCAATGGCGACGACGAAGCCGGCATGAACCCATTGTAAGCTGAACAGGGAGATGCGAAGACCATGTTGAAGACCGGCATCCTGAATCCGCATATTCTGTCGCTGCTGGCGCGCGTGCGCCACACCAACACGCTGGTGATCGCCGACCGCGGCTTCCCCTTCTGGCCGCAGATCGAGACGGTGGACGTCTCTCTGATCGACAACCTTCCGTCTGTTCTGGACGTGCTCCGGGCCATAAGGGCAAACTTCAACGCCGGCCGCGCCTTCATGGCCGAGGAGTTTCGCGCGGCCAACGAAGCCGGCACCCGCGATGCCTTTGCAGCCGCACTCGACGGTATACCTTTGGAGTTCGAGCCTCACCTGGAGTTCAAAAAGCGTGTTCCCCAGGCCGTCGGCCTCATCCGCACGGGAGACACGATCCAGTACGCCAACATCATTTTGGAATCGGCGTGAGCCTTTCTATGCAATTGGACGCTGCGCCACGGTCCGCTTTCTCATAATGGGAAGGTGTGAACCAGAATGGTTCGCACGCCTTACATCCAGCAACAAACGCTCAAAATTGCGCGCCAGCGCATCAGCGGCCATGTACACTGTGGTCGCTATGAGCTGCACTTTTTGCAAGATCATCGAGGGTCAGATCCCTTCGACGGCTGTCTTCGAAGACGCGCTGGGTTACGCCTTCGCCGACATCAACCCCAAGGCTCCGGTGCACGTACTCGTCGTGCCCCGCGCCCATATCGGCTCACTTGACGAGACCGACGAGAGCCACAAGGCGCTGCTCGGTCACTTGCTCTGGGCGGCCGCGGAGATCGCTCACAAGAAGAACCTCGACAACGGCTACCGCATCGTCGTGAACACGGGTGAAGACGGCGGGCAGACCGTGGATCATCTCCACCTGCATCTTCTGGGCGGGCGTATGCTTACCTGGCCGCCAGGATAAGAAAGCCGGGAACAGGGATCAGGGAAGAGGTAACTCGACGCGGGTGTACGCGCGTTCAATCTAAGCGCCTCGGCCCGCACAGAAGTACCGACCGTTCTGATAAGAAACAAAATTGCAAGTGCAACAAAACAAGAGATGAATTCTACGGACTCCCACCCATCGGACAAAAACAAAGACGTCCGATGGATGGGGCACAGTTTCAGCCCCCGCGGGTCGGCAACGACGGTGGAGGACTATACAGAAGTATCGACCGTTCTATTTTGAAGCCCCCCGGGCCGAGGTTTGAGGATCATTCGCGGCCGAGGCGCAATCACGGCAGTGAGCCAGATCTTCTATTCGCTCTTCCCTGCTGCCTGCTTCTATCCCATCGGCTGCTGGGCGTACTCTTCTTCTTCCTCTTCCACGCCGTAGCGGCGAAGCAGGTTAGGAAGGTTCTGCGAGAACGCGGAACGCGGCATCACGGTGTCGCAGCCGGCCTCGATGGCCTTCATCTTCAGATCGCTCTGGAGGTGGTTGAGGAAGCCGATGATGGAGGTCGCCTTCTTGAGCTTCGACTTGAACCGCGGAATCAGCGCGATCGGTTTGGCGTTGAGGTTGTTGAGGTCGAAGACAAGCAGAGAAGGCCGCTCGGCCTCCGGCGCCTCGGTGAGCCGCGCTACTACCTCCTTGTCGCCTTTGACGAACTCAACCTTTACGCCCAACTTGCGCGCGTTCTCCTGGATCTTCGCCTGCAGGAAAAGATCCTCGATAAAGCAGAAGATGCGGGTGGGGGCGTCGGCGCGGACGGAGGCGGCAGGAGCAGGATGAGCCTCCTGGTAGTAGTTGTTGCCGTAGCCGTTACCCATTACCGGGATGGTGGAGGGCGGTGCATCGGCAACATTGCCGTTCGCGGCCCGGTAACTGTGGTCCATGGGACCGACAAACTCGCGCGGACCTTTCTGTTTGTTCTTCCGCTTGCCCTGCGGCGCCAGGCTGTTGCCTGGCTGCGGCTGGGGCTGCGGCGGCTTCTGGAAGAACTTCTTCTTCTTGCGGCCCTGATGCATGGGAGCCTGCTTGGGCGGAACCTGCTGCGGAGGCTGCGACGCAGCCTGGGGCTGCGCCGGGGCCGCCTGCTGGGGCTGTCCGTGCTGGCTGGACTTGTTCTTGCGGCGGCGCCGGCGGCGCCGGTGCCCTCCCTGCGACTGCCCCTGACCGTTGTCGGGAGCGGGCCCCATCTCAGATTGGGGCTGCGTCGGTTCTGTCGTCATGCGTGTTTACTTCCTGGTGTGGTGCTCTTGATGCGTTCTATCCCCGTCGGTCAGGCCCAGGCCCCTCAATGCATCCCCTCCGGGACCGAACTTGCGGGTTATACATACGTTGCGACGCCCGCCGATGCCAAGGTGCGAGGCCCCCGGGGCGATCCTGATACCGGAGGGTCCAGACCGCGAGTCAGGTTCCTGCGCTCCCATCGTTACGAAGGCCGGGCGCATAGCAAGTACCGAAGCCGCGCCGTGGACCATCCGGGGGACCGATCTTACGCGCGAGCAACGCGCGCGCATCGTCCCCACCGGGATCAGGATGCCGCAGGCCGCGCTTTCCTAAGGTGTTGCCCTTCCTCTACGTGAGCTTTCGCCGTGTACAACCGGAACCCAGTGACCGGCGAAGATTCCTCGCTCAGCGGCGAGCGTACACCTCCCGAGGGTGGCGCGCGTCAGCCGCGTGATAGGCAAATCTGATACTACAGCGAAGCGTATCCTCTGACAAGTGCCACTTTGTGGTTATTCCGGCCGAATTGGTGGGATTGCGCCATGAAAGGCCGATTCGGGCTTCAGGTGAGCGAAAGAGGGGCTCGAAACCCGAGGGAAATGAAAAAGCTAAAAACATGTTAGTCCAGTAACCGGACATTTCTTGAACTGATTTTCAAAGTTTCTTTGTTTTCTTACCCTTGCCAACCTGCAGCGCACCGCAACGGTGCAAACCGTGAGAGGGGGTTTCGGGCGGTTCTGGTTGCCTTCTGGGTTCCATGGCAGTTGAGGAGCGGCCCGCCCTTGCACTTCTGTGTTCCATCGTTTGTCGAAAACAGCGAATTTTACCTGAGGAGGACCGCGAGCCGGAGCGGAACAAATCCCGACGCGGCGATCGCAGTCGTCCTTATCACCCGTTTGGAGGATCCGTCGGGGTCTACCGGAGCCGCACAATCTCCACCCAAACACACCAAACGCCACCCGGGTGGGTGGCGTTTGGTGATCCCGCCTTCGTCACTGGCCTCCCGGACGGATGCTGGCCAAGCACCTTGTCCGCGTTCTATGGCGAGCTTTGCCGACTGTGCTTCTCGCTTCTGGCGAGAGCCGCTGCGTTGGCGGCTGTTAACGCCGGTCGCCCGTTCTTTCTGGAGTCCTGGGTCTATGCCCGGTACCCTGTAAGATCACTGGCGCTTATTACAGAGCAATCTTTGTGCCGTTTCTTCGGTCTTTTATATTCAAAGACTTATGCTCGATGATTCATAAAGATGCTTTGCATTCTGGTAGAGAAAAGCAGGGGAAAATCCCAAAAAACGTAGAGCAGACTCTAGTGCTGGCAGCTAGGGCAGTAATGGGTTCCGCGGCCGGCGAGCAGGATGCGGCGGATGGACGTGCCGCAGCGGCGGCAGGGCTGGCCGGTGCGCTGATAGACGCAGTGCTCGACCTGGAAGAAGCCGCGATCGCCGTCGGCGTCGACGTAGTCGGAGACCGAGGAGCCGCCGAGACGGATGGCGTGCCGGAGAACGGAGCGGAGAGCCCGGCGAAGGCGTTCGAGCTCGGCTCCGGTGAGGCGGCCGGCGCGCCGGCGGGGCCGGATTCCAGCGTGGAAGAGGCTCTCGTCGGCATAGATGTTGCCCACGCCGGCGAGGAGGGTCTGGTTGAGGAGAGCGGCCTTGATGGGGAGCTTGCGGCCATAAAAAAGAGCAGCAAACGGAGCGCGGCCGATGGCGAGAGGGTCGGCGCCGGGCGCGAGAAAGCCGGCTCCCACGGCGAGGTCGCGCAGCTCGAGGCGGCCGAAGCGGCGTGGGTCGACGAAGCGCAGCTCGCGGCCGCTGGCGAGGGTGAGGCGGGCGTGGGTGTGCGGGGCGACGGGCGCATCGGGGGTGGTGACGAGAAGGCGGCCGGTCATGCCCAGGTGGACGATCCACTGGGCGTCGATTTCGGTCGCAACGGCACGCGTATTTTTCTCCAAAGACGGGCCCAGCTCGCAGACGATGTGCTTGCCGGTGCGGTGGACGGAGACGATGAGGCGGCCGGCGAGCGCGGCGGCCTGGACGGAGGGAGGCGTCTTGAAGGGTTGGGGATGAGAGGCGAACCAGGCGTGAACGATGCGGTCGCCGTGGATGCGCCGGTGGACGCCGCGGGCAATGGTTTCCACCTCGGGCAGTTCGGGCATGAGGTGATTTTACGGCTGGCGATGGGGTGCTCGCTGGCCGTTTTCCTCTTAGTCCTCCACCGTCGTTGCCGACCCGCGGGGTATGAAACTGTGCCCCATCCATCGGACGTCTTTGTTTTTGTCCGATGGGTGGGAGTCCGTAGAATTCATCTCTTGTTTTGTTGCACTTGCATTTTTGTTTCTTATCAGCGATGGATTGAAGCGGGATGATCAGGACCTGTTTTGAGCCAGCCTCCGAGTAGGGCGCCGTATCGACAGTGACGGGCGAGAATGGCGGCCAGTGATGGGATCGGCCTATTTAATCTCTTTGATTTTAAATATGTTAGCGGTTCTTCAGGCCCGATAGAAACGCACCAGACGGTGGAAATGCGGTCTCGGAGTAGGTATTAGGTACACGGGAATTTCTATTCCGCCAGCTTCTTAATTCCGCCCCAGTCCAGCGCGCCATTCGCGTCGAGCCTCTGAAGATCGTCTGCGGAAACACTCCTGCGCTCCCCGCCCTTGCCCAGCCAGAAACTTGCCTGCCTTCGCTACCGAGAATCGTCTCGGCTTGGATTCCTTGTTTGCTGAGATCTGCAACCAGTTCGCTCGCTGTGGCCATAATCCTCACCCGTGCATAAGTCTAGTTTGCAATACCTAGGGGATATAGTTTAGTTAACGTGTGGTTCGTTCGCGGGGGACTGGCGAGAGCCACTGGAGCCCGAAAGGGTAAGCGGCGAGTAGGGTCGATCACCTCATCGCCCTCCCGCGTGAGCGAGTCAATAAAATTCGCCTTTTGACTGATGGATGTAACCCCTTCGGAACTGTGCCCGGAACCGTCGGGGTTGCCGGAGAGGGACACATCCACCAGTCTGAGCGCGAATCCCCAATGTCAGGACAGCTCCGCACCCGCGACATGTCGGACGTTAGATCAACGGGAATCCTTCCCGCACGGATAAACTTTGAAGATGGAATTGACCGGCGCAAGCTGAAATCCTTTGTCGTAATCTTCAGGATGGCTCTCGATATATTTAACGAAAATCGCGATCAATTCCGCCCGCGTTGTATCTGGGGGAGCGCATGCGTTGAGGGAGCGCTGGCCACTTGGCTCTGAAAGCAGAAGAACCGATTGCAACATTCCAAATGCTCCCCAGCAAGTACCACTTTGAAAATCGTTCGGAAGATCAATAGTTCCGTTCGAGATCTTCGCCTGAGTGATTGGGCGGCAAGCCGAAAACATTTTTTGCTGTGCTTACGCGCCAGATAGGTAACGCTCAAATCTCTTCCGCCACCCATCTGCCGTCCTCCTTCGATCATCGGGCGGAGGAGATGGACTCGGCCGCTGTAGGATGGGGGCCGGATACAATCGCGGCCATGGGAAGTTCCAGCGTATAGAGGGACGCGCCCCCTTGCACCGCGTGAATCCAGATGCCATGAAACGCACTTTGGAGTTCCGGGTGCAGCTCGATCAAAGCCGACATCATGCCGACGGCCTGCTGCCGGGCCGTCTGCGAATCGCGCAATTGCTGCGCCTCGGTCGGATCAGGAGAGTAAAGCACATCGAGATCGAGCCAGTGGTACGTGTTAGAGGCTTTAATTGATGTCACCGCAAAATTCTCGCCGTCAACGGTCAGGGTCATGGGCAGACTCCCCGGAAAAGTGGCGGGGCGCGCCTGGTTGGATTCCTGCTGCAACGTTTCGAGATTGGGGCTGGAGAGGAAGCTGACCGGATCGAGCAGTTCGGAAGCCACGCGATAATAGAGCCAGGCATCCCACTTATCGCCACTGCGCGCGTACCGGCGCGCCTCTACCCAGTACCATAGACCATCGTGACCGGCCGCCATCATCGGCTTATCGTACATGCCGGCCAGCATCCAGCGGCCATCCGGCGCTTCGGCAAGGATGAGAGATACCTGCTGTGGATTGGGCGCCCCGGTCGCGTGGAGAATTGCCAGCGCATAAGTTCCCGCCGGTAAGTGAGTGAAGTGAAAGACAACGACGGGAGATCCGCAGTAAAAGTCAGTCTGAAGGGCTCCTGGCGCGCCGCTTGCATCGAGTAAGTAAAGGTCATCCACCGTAATGGTGGCCGGTTGCACAAGGGGCCCCAGGCGATCGACAAGGGTCACAATGCCACTGAAGTTGGCCGCAATCGCGGGAAAAGTATCGGCCCGAAGGGCGTCAATGTTCTTGCTCTGTACATCGGTCAGGATGGACCGCGCCGCAGCGGCAAGACTACTGCGCTGTGCCGGCGTCATTTGCGATTGCGTCGTGCATGTAGCGGCATGAGCCCCGGCCAGGAACGCAGTTGCCCAAACAAGCGATACATAGAGTGCGCCGAGCTGCCGATAGATTGCATTCCAAAGTGTAGTCATCGCGTTTCTCTCGAGAGCGCGGTCCCAACAAGCCCGAGCACCTCACGCGCCACTTCTTGAACGGGCAACGATTCGATTGCTGTTATTCCACCAATCAGCTCGCTGACGGTCCGGAATGCCGCCCGATTAGAGCGGAGAAACTCGATCGGATATTCCGGTTTCCGTGCGTAGGCCTGCTCAGGGTCCGCATCCAGTAAAAAGCTGACATGAGGCCTGGGGACAAATCGGGCGACAAGCCGGATGTAAGTCCGTATTACAGGACTCCGAAGGTCCAGATTGGCAAACTCATCGTAGATAAATCGGTCGAAGATAACGATGGATCTTCCGTCATCGGCAACCAGTTTCGTCATCGCCGCCCGGAGTGAAAGGGCATCAAGCGCATACAGGCATAGACGCACGCAGCTCATAAGTCGCGAGCGCACGTCTTTGTCGCGCCGCCTGATCGGCGCCGACGGAGATCCCACCCCCTTGTCGCCGCGGAACAGCGCATGTCCCGCACGCTCTCTGAATCGAGTTAGAGTGGCCACGTCGTTCCAGAAGCTCATGGGCCGCGCCGCAAAGCCCTGGTCTCCGAGGCTCGCGCAGAGCTTCTCAATCTGAGTCGTCTTACCCGCTCCGTCGATGCCAGAGAAACTTATAAACACTGTCTGGGCTCCTCTCAGGAACCTGCTCATCGCGACCGATCGAAAACAGGGAACTCGAAAGCACTATTTCCAGCTGCTCGGTGTTCCGTGCGTTAGCGCCATCACGGTGCCGATCGCGACGCCGGCCCCAACAATCAGCGCAACCCGGATTGCAATGGTACGGGCTCGCCGCTGTTTTGCCGGAGCGATCGCAGCGCCGGCGGGCCGGGAAGCCATCACACCCGCGCCCATTTCAGACGGAGCTGCGGCTGTACCGAGGGGCTTCGCAGCGCCACTCTGGTCTCCGTCCGACGCGGGGCCTGGAGAATTGGATGCGCTCACCGAAGTCCCGGTTTGAACCGGGTAATCTGCAGGCGCGGGCGCAGGCTGCGGCGCATCTACAAGCGCAGGGTCCTGCGATCCCGCCGGCGTCGTGTTCTGAACGGCTGGCTTCGCGACAGACTGTTGACCCCAGGCTATCGCTCCGGTATTGAATGGTGCCCCCGCCAAAATGACAACACACGCGGCGACCAAGCCTTTCGTCATCCAACTTGAGTTATCCATCTCTGCTCCCTGTAGGGCCCGCGGATGCGCGTCGAAATCACGATCCAGAGGGACCCAATACTTCTCCCGCGCCTGCGAGAGGCACTCCGTTTCTGATTGCGTCGACTCCCGCTGCGCGTGCAAAGGTTCTTTGAAAGCTACTTACAGCCTCCGTGCGCGAGGCAAACGCTCTAAATAGATGGCTAACTCCCATCGCCTCAAGCAGGGCTTTGCCATCGGGTGAGATCGCCGCCAGCCTGACGTCTCCATTGCGCTTCATCGCCTCCTCAAGGAGCCGCAGCAGCAGATAGACGGCGACTTCGTGCCAAACGATCGTCTCGGAACAATCGACCACAAAGAGGGGGCGCACCGTCTCTGCGCAAGCCCGCAACTCGCGCAGAAACGGTCGTGCGCTCTCTACCGTCCAGGACTTCGGTAGCGGCAACACCGTGACAGTTGTCGATCGGGATATGATATTGCCTTCGCTCAACATGGATTCCTCGGTTCCTCATCTTGCGCGCGTCCGCTTGCCCTGTCCAGCATCTCAGCCGGCGTCCTTTAGAAGCTCCGTCAAATCCGCCGCCGGGTTGCGAATCACGCGGCTCAAAACATTTTTGCCATACCGGAATAAAGTCGAAACGCTGGTGTTATACCAGCAGCATTCGGTCATACGCGGAGATAGCCCACACACGAATCGAAGTCTTGGAAGTCCGCACGGGGATGCGAGAAGCGCCGCGACCAGCCGATGATTGCCGTCCAGGATGGTTAGCGGATCGTTGGCGCTCACGCCGATCAAGATCACCGCGCCCAACTCGTTGCCGCCATCCTTAAGGCGCCTCGCAATCGAGTTAAGTCGCAGCAGAAAGGGCATTCGTTTCCAACGTCCCTGTGTCCGGATCGTACGCACAACCCTAGTAATGGAAAACTCTCCGCGCGCCAATTTGCGCCAGTGGGCGCGCGGAAATACACGGATACCGCCAATCTCGGCTTCGTCCACTTCAACTTCATACCATTCGGTGTCCACCGGGATCTCCGACCACAGCGATAGATGCCGCTTGAAAAAGAGCGCGCGGCGCCTTACATTTTCGCCGGGATCGTCGAGGTTAGGGTTCATCACGATCTCCCGCAGGGAACTTCCGTACTGCTCAAACTCCGGGCAATTGAAATCGCTCCTGAGAAATTCCGCAATTACATGATCCTCCGACACACGGCGAACGAGGCGAACGGGCGTGTAGCGGGCGCGCGAATTCTGCTCCTCTGACTTGGCAAGGGTGCCAATAAAAAACGGAACGGCCACGGAGACGAACAGACCGCACAATATAACCAGCTGAACGAAAATAACTGCACGCAAGGACGAGTGATACTCGCATATACCCGCAATCAATATTCCGCTGAAAGCGAGTTGTATCCAGTTTGTATTCGCGATCTTGTATGACATTTCATAGCAGATGAGAACGACGCTGAGAGAATAGACCAGTGTTTTGAGCGCATAGATTGCCTGCAGATAAGACAGGCCGTACCGGCCCGCTACTCTAAAGCCCGATCCAAATAACATCGTCCACACAGACGGAGGGGTGAAACATAGGGCTACAGCGAACGCAGCACCGATACCAGAGACCAGTAGCAGCGGTGTTGCGATAACTCGAAAATCCTGCCTTCTCTCGCGCGGAGCCCCCGCGATCAGCGGAAACGTAGTATTTACGACTGCCGTGGAAAAGGAAAATATGACTCGACCGACCATAGCCACGGCCGCATACAGCCCCGCTTCGCGCGACGGGAACAGGTGCTTTACAAGAACAATGTCGCAGTTATTGATAAGAACCTGGCCGGAAAAGAAAGAAAGCGCCTGAAGCGTCTCCCCGACGGCGCGGCTGCGGCAAATCGGATTGGGGACCCGGCGACCCAGCCGCGGCGGTATGGCAATGTAGCAGAGCGCGATGGCTGCAGCGTTGGCGGCGATCACCCCGCGCGCGCCGAATCCAAACAAAAGGAGCAGATAAGATCCGCCCAGCCGTGCAAACCCCTCGAGCGCCAAATTGATGGCAAGACTGCGAAAACCGCAAGTACCTTGGATAAAGCCGCGACGGCATCCCAGTGGAACATAAAATGCGGTCCCGGCTGCGATCAATGCGACAAGAGCCGGATCGGGTACATTAAGAAAACCAGAGACCTGCGATTGGAAGAGATATAAGACCACAGCCACCGTGAGACCGCAAGCCCAGGCGCTGCGATGAAAGGCCCTATAGGCGGCCGCCTTTTCTTCAGGGGCGGTCTGTTGTGCCACGACCTTGGCCGAAACTATCTGAAAGGAGAGAGTGACGGCAGAAAGAAGGATAAGGAGCGTGTAGACAACTGTCGCGTGCCCGAAGACCTTGGGCCCGAGGTCGCGGGCGATCACAATGTTGTAGCCGAGGTTAATCGCGGCTGTAATACACGATCCTGAAAGCAAAATGAAGCTTCCAGAGACGATGCGCGCCTGAAGCGATTGAGCTCTGCTGGATGAGATGTTGACCACGCTGTCAGCGCTCCGGTTCATTCCGCCGGACGCGGTTTATATCGAGCCGGTGGGCCCAGCCGGCGATAACTATTCCGATGCGGAGAGTGGCGCAGTGGCTGCTCGCCGCAGCCGATGGAGGAGTAAAGTTACCCTGACAACCCTCAGCGTACAACCGAGCGTCCAATCTAACAGTGTGATGTCCAACCGGATCGGTTACGCCCTCTTGTTGTGTCTTGTGATTCTCAACGGCTCAACGAGGTCGAGAATTTCGGCGCCTCACCTGGATTATCCGGCGACAGGTGCCTCGCCCGAGATTATTGCGCTCTATGAGGCGTGGTTCGGGCTTCCAAATCATATTGACGTTGGCTATTCATCACACAATGAGTCCGTTCT
Organism: Occallatibacter sp.; assembly: GCA_035508555.1. Lineage (GTDB taxonomy): Bacteria > Acidobacteriota > Terriglobia > Terriglobales > Acidobacteriaceae > Telmatobacter. The sequence goes on from DATJMU010000082.1 coordinate 19,417, forward strand.
CAAACGACAAATTCGTCACGCCAAATCCCTGGGGATCTCTGCATTTGTAATTGATTGGTACGGCGATAGAGAGCCGTTCATCGACAAAAGCTACGCCTTAATGCAGGAGATGGCCGCAAAGGAGCACTTCCGGGTGGCGATGATGTACGACGAGACCGAGGCGCAGGTGGGGGCGACGGACGAGGCGATAGCCGACCTTCGAATGTTTCATGATACCTATCTTGCTCCCGGTGCGAGCGGCCGGAACGCATATCTTTCGTACGATGGAAGGCCGATGATCTTCGTTTTCCCCAAAGGGGGCTATACGAATTGGGACGAGGTTCGCACCTACCTGAAGACATGGAATCCGGAGCCGCTATTGATTGATGAGAACCTGCCCGGCAAATATCCCAACGCGTTCAACGGATTCTATGCCTGGATCAATCCGGGCAAGGGCGGGTGGACCCAAGACGGCCACAGTTGGGGAGAGCAGTACCTCAGTGACTTCTATGCAACCATGCGGGACAAGTATCCTCAGAAGATGATCGTCGGCGGCGCGTGGGCATCTTTCAACGACAGCAAGGCGGCATGGGGGCTCAACCGGCATATTGCGGCGCGGTGCGGGCAGACTTTCGCGGACACATTGGGCTTTTGGCGGCGCTACTTTCCTGCCGCGGATCCTATCCCCTTTGTGATGATCGAGACCTGGAACGACTATGAAGAAGGGAGCGCAATTGAGGGCGGAATCCCGACCTGTAATGGCTCGCAGCCAAAGAGAATTCTTTCGGCCCTTCGTGCGAGTGATTCGCGGCGCCTTTCACATTGAAGTCGGGGCCTCATCGACTATTGAGATTTCACCAGGCGACGCGACCCGGATGCGCGACAACAGGTCTTTGTCGTTGGGGTGGACCCCAAGGAGCGGCGACCCTGGCCGACACTCAACGGGATACAGCAAATTTAGCTTTAATCTGAAAGCCTCAGTGGCACATCCGGCCTGACATCGAGTCAAGCGGCTCGATGCGTTTTCTGTGCTCCTTGCGAGTCCGCCTGAAGAGTCAGATTTCCATTAGAAACGGTAGTCATAGCCTTCTGTTCTGCAAGTCGCACTTGGGGCCGATACACATGGCTGATCAGCGAAAGCGGACGGCTTCGCACTTCGTCGTAGACTCTACCCACATACTCACCCAGAATGCCCATAGCGAAGAGCAGAAGTCCTCCGACGAAGAATACTGCGCCCGCTACGCCGAGGACGACAGTTACGTAGGATTTGGTCGAGAGTAAAGTGGACAGCTCCAGCAATAGAGCCACACAAAAACTGAATGCGAACAAGCCGAAGCTGAGCCGCAAGGGTTTATAGCTAAAACCGGTAATTGCGTCGACGGCATATTTGATCCGGCTGATAAAGGAAAGTTTTCTATCGCCGCCAGCGCGATCTTGTCGGTCGTAGTAGATGACCGCATTCTTATAACCAACCCAGGCGCGCATCCCAGGCAGATAGCGGTTCCTTTCCTTCATGGACAAAACCGCGTCGACTGCCTTTCGATCCATGAGGCTGAAAATTCCGGCATTCCGGGGAATCGGATAGTCGGCGAGCGCGCCGAGAATGCGATAGAAGAGCGGAAAGAGGGCTGCCAGAACCTTACTTTCCTCTTTCCGGCCTTTCCTCACTCCGACTACTATTTCGGCGCCACCCCGCCAGGCCTGGATAAACTGCGGTAAGACTTCAGGCGGATCTTGAAAATCGCCGTCCATAAGAATCACCGCCTGCCCGCGCGCCGTTTGCAGGCCAGATGTAATCGCGCCCATATGTCCCCAGTTGCGGGAAAGTTCGACGACAACTATGTGCGGGTCGATCGACTGCAGGCCCTTTAGCAACTCGAGGGATGTATCCGTTGAGCCATCGTTGACGTACACAATCTCCCAATCTTCGGTAACTTCGTCTAACGCCCCGGTGACTGCCGCATGAAATTGTACGACGATCTCTTCCTCGTTGTAGATGGGGACCACGATTGAAACCATCGTTCACTCCTCAAAATAGTTTGCCGTTCTAAGCCGGCGCGATATCATCGATCGCGTACTGCATATCGCCATACGTACTAATCGCCAGCGCGAACGACGGCTCTAGCATTATTCCGAAACCGCTTCAAACACACGAACTTTCCACCGCACCTGAGTAGGCGTCAACACCACCAGGAAGCGGTCCTTGACCTCCCGCGAACCGAGTGGCCTGCCATGGTCGAGGACCTGTTCCCGGTATCCGACAAGATCGATGAGTTCAATCGACAGACCCTCGGGGGAATAGAAAACGACGCGAAGATCATGGGATCGGTCCCGATAGAATGTGTTGATCCCCAGCCTCGCCTGCTCTCGAATTGTGGCCGCGAGTTGTTCCTGGGCACCGCCGACGAAGTCCGCGTCCAAAAGCCCGGCCTGGTCCTGTGCAAAGGCCGCCTTGAAGGTCTGCCATGACTGCAGGTAGTCGCGGATCACCGCCTGGCGGGTTTCGCTTTCCAGCGGGCGGGGGCCCAAAAGATGCACAGGCTCGACCTGCACTGCGGCCTGAGCCGCCGCCAACGCTGCTGTCCCGACAAATCCGATAACGACCAGAAGAGGTTTGCACACCGCTACTTCTCCCAGCTAAATTGGCTGCCAAGAACTACCCCACTCGCTACCGAGAGCACGGCGCCCGAGTCAGCGGGCATCTCAATCTTCGCAATGCCGTGTTTTACAGGCACATCGGCTGTCGACTGGGTACCGTCGTGTGTTTCGGTAAAGGTAACGATCGTGCCGTCGGCAACGAGATTGCCACTGCAGTCACGAACAGGAGCGGTGACCAGTTCCAACTGGCCGCCGGACTGACTCGCAGTCATTGTCAACTGACACGGCTCTCCCGCGGTCTGCCTTATCTCACGCGTAACCGATACGGATCCGCTCCGAGCTACGAATTTGTCGTCACCTTCAATTCGCGTCGAGTTCATCTGAGTCCATGCGGCGCCGCCGCGTGTCATCGTGGAGGTCGCCTGCACTGCGCCAGATGGGCTTTCCAGCTGAAACGACACCGGCGTGGGCGTATCGATTAAATTCCGATAAGCGTCAAAAACGTACACAGTGCCCGCAATCCCATGATCCATGTCTACAGGAAGACGGGTCGGTTCGGCGAGAAAGCTAAGTGCAGCAGGCGTCACTTGAGGCAGCACTTTAAGCCAGGCGCTCCGCGTGGACGATGCGCCCGTGAGAATTACCAGGTAGTCGCCTGCAGTATCGATGGATTCAACCGGAAAGACCGCGGTGGTCCCAAGCGCAATTGACCGTTTCAGAACCTTGCCAGGTCCGACGATGTAAAGAGTCGCGTTCCCTTGTCCGGAGCAGCGAATCGAGAACGCATGTCCCGCGGTAATCTGCGGAGGCGCAACCAGGCCTAGTCCTTGGGCGGATGCAACGCCGATAGCGAGCAGCACCTGTGCGGTACATAGAATCGGAAATCTACAGCTCAAGCGCCACCTCCATAACTGAAGGTAGACACAACCGTGCGCTGACTGCTCACCGCCTTCGCGAGGTCTTCCGGGAAGGGAATATTGAACGGAGCGGGAGATTTAGGCAAAAGCGCGCGGCCTGTATATTGACTCACGACCCACACAACCTGACCTGATTTGCCGTACAAAGCGCAAAGAATGTGCGCCACGCTCACTGGCTTTCCGCTCTCATTTACAAGCTCCCCGGTGAGGGACGGCGCTGGAGCGGGATTAAGCTGCTCGTTGTCGACTTCGACGACGGGGCCCGCGGCCGCCGAAACAAGAGACGAAAAAGGCGCCATACGAATGCTGGCGACGTCCGACAGCGACCGCCCCGGAAAATTGATCAAAAAAGGAGTCGTCTGCTTAGGCAGCAGAAAGTGAGAAATCATGTCGAAGGCGCCTTCGGTGGCGATGGCTGCGTGATTCTTCCCCTGCAGGGTCGCAGTGATGGAAACATAGGCGGGAACGACATCTTCGTTCATCAGTTCGCCCAGCACCACCACTCCCTCGGCCCGCTGCACCGGATTCATATCCACGATGGTCACGTGCGGGGAATCCAGGCTTTGCCCGCCCCAATCATCGCCAGGTCCGCGAAAGATCACATCCCAGCGCAAATAATCCTCCGGGACAATTTGCGGAGTTAGCGTAGGTGCCCGGTGGATGGGCCAATCGACCTTCCACTTACCGCCGTTGTTTTCAACCGGCAAGTCCCGCGTACTGGCTAGTGTTCCTACCACCGTAGACCAGTTCATCATGAGGCGCATCTCCGCCTCGCCGGCGGTGGCGCGAAGTGGGCGGACATCGAAACTCTCAAGATTGGCATAAGTGCGAAGGCTTGGGTAATATCCCGTCAGGTCGTGCATAAATTCCGACTCACTGAACTGATCCCTGTTGCCAAGACTCGCATATGCTTCATCCCAGGCATGGAGTTTGATTTCATCGGCCAGATTATCAACGGCGGCTTCGGGCGTTGAACTCGACTTCAAGAGACCTTGGCCGCCGGCAAATGCGGCTGCGGACGGGATCGGCCACAATGTACCCACCACGATGAATCCCACGGTCCCAAGCCCGAGCGCTGCGGCGATGAATGGTCCCTTCCTCACGACACGAGCCTCCTCTCCGCAAGATCCACGTCGCTGGAAATGGGGTGGAGTTCCCTGGCTCCTTCCCGGCGCTTGTCAGGGATCAGGATGAGGAGCAGCGCCGCGATGCTGCTCCCAAACGGCAGTAGGCCCCACATGATTCCCTGCCAGCGAGGAGGCATTTGAGGGGCGTTGACCGGAGTCGCGGGCGGTACGCCGTCTTTGCTCCATACCGCGATGGTGCCATTGTTGAGACTGTCGACAGGCTGCCAACCTGCGAAAAGCAAGAGCGGATCGTAGGATCGGTCTCGCACGAATATCCACTTCAGTCCGTAGCGGTCTGCGTGTGCCATCATCGCACGTAGTGCCTCGAGCCCGGCCGTGCCAAAGTACTTGGAACTGGTCAGAGGGCCGCCGCCGTACCGCATCAATTCCGGTAACTGGCGCCCTGAGTTCCACTCGCCGTCGACGCTGCTGGCATCCGTAAGTACGGCCAAACGAGCGATCTCATTGCCAAAGCCGAGGGTGAAGTACCGATAGCGGTCGTGTCCGCCACGGTTGAGCCAGGCTGCAACGGAGGTTACGCTAAACGTATCGGCATCGGCCGGATGGTACGTAGACCATGCCACCGCAAGGGCACATGTCAGCACTCCCAGGGTGGCGAGGGTCACCGCGGCGAAGCTCTTCCATCGCTCGATCAGTTCGATCGCCAGCAGGCCTATAAAGGGCAGGGCGAGTAAAGAGGCCCAGTAACTGAACCGCTCCAGCGTCAACACCATAAACGCCCGGCCTAGCAAAATGTGTCCAACCGGCGTGGTTCCCCCAAGCCCGATCAAAAACGCTATCCAAAAGCCGAACAGAAGAGGCCGCAGGCGAGCGACAGCGGATCCACGCAAGAAAATGAACGGCAGAGCCAAGATCAGTGCTCCGTAGGGAACGATAAAGTAACTAACTCCCCACTCTGGGCTGAGGATATAATTTGCACGGCTGGGATGTGGAATCGGGGTCTGTGTCACGGGATAGTGGATCAAAGCGATCCAGAACGGGAGAAGCACGAGCGCAACGGATGCACATACGGCAAACGCCACGACTGCCGTTCGCCGGATCATCACGACCCTCGTCTTATTCCTTCCATCCGAGTGGTCAATGAACGCCAGTGCGAGCACAGGCAGCACAAAAAACGGCGTCCCAAACAGCAACGTTACGTGGTGAGCTGCAGCAGCAGCTGTAAAGAGAGCCCAGGCCTTGCAAAATGGCCGCCAACCGCCCTGCTTAATCCACTGATAGAGAAAAGGAAGCGCGTTGAGATAAAGCGGCGCGGCAAAGGTTGTCGCCAATTGCCCGGCGGAATAGACAAGAAAGCTCTCGGCGCCCAGAAATATGCTGGCCAGCGCAGCCATCGAAGCGGCGCGCGGACTCACCCATAAAAGAGAGAACCGATAAACGCCAACCACGAGAAGCAAGATAGCAAACATCTGTACGGCCATATAGGCCAGATTCAGACCCAGGATGGGCGATATTACGGCGATCCACTGCTGTGGCAGCGGTGGATAGGTGGTTTGTGTGAAGCCGGCATACCACTTCGTATTCCACGGGTTGAACCAATGATGAAGGTAATGAGACGCAAAAAAGATGTGGAAGTTGGCATCGTAAGACTTAAGCGGAAGCTCCATCAGCAGGAGAGGAACATGAACCGCGAGCGCCGCGATGAGCAGGAGACTCAGCGGTATCGGCCGTGCTTCGGAGAAGGATTGTCTGGAAGTATCCAATAGCGCCTCAATAGCTCCCTGATACCGTTTGCACCCGATTGAATGTGACATGCCACACCGGCAGCCTCAGGCTCATTCCGCACAAAAGATGAAGATAACAACCAAAAGCAAGAGGACAATACGATCTATCGACAGGCCCGCACATTCTTCGATTGCCGAATCTGTCCGGGGGGTTGCCCCCAGGTGGTGTTTGTCCTTATGAAGCCGAAAGTGGAGCATACCGACACCGGATGGCGAGCCGGACTTTACACGGCCAACGGCGAATAGGGCGCGAGCATCAAAGCGGACAGTTGAACTTCGAGCCCTGGTGACTCGCTTTGAATGTTCGTTGTGAATTCTTACGACGCGTATTTGCGTGTGTGCTTGTGACTACTGCGTATGCCGCGTGGGCGCAGGTCTATCAGCTCGGCCCACAAGGCGCACAACGCGCCTCGGGCCAGGCAGGTGAAGCGCGACACGCGAAGCCATCCCTGGGATGGGGCTCGAATATTGAAAACGCGCGACTGGTACATTCAGCGCAGCAAGCGCTTCTTCGTGGGGATCGCGTCCAGGCGCTGGGTTATGCCCGACGGGCCGCCGACGCAGCGCCTAATGACCCGCAGATATGGTTCCTTCTCGGTTACACAGCGCGTCTCAATGGGGCTTTTGCCTTATCCGTCGACGCCTACAACCACGGGCTACGGCTCAGCCCTCATGCGGTGGATGGGCTGTCGGGACTCGCCCAGGACTATGCACTGACGGGCCGAGTGGCTGACGCAGAGAGCCTCCTGACACAAGCGGCTGCGGCAAACCCGGGGCGCCCTGACGATCTCGCTCTACTTGGGGAGCTCTATATGAAGTCGGAAGATTATCCGAATGCGATCAGGTGGCTCAGCGAGGCGGAGCGGATTCGGGAGAGCGCGCGGTTTGAAGTGCTGCTTGCTACTTGTTATCAGCACCTCAAGCAAATGTCTCTTGCCAGCCATTATCTGGCCATGGCTGAACACCGGGCTCCCGGCAATGTTGATGTGGAACGATCGCTCGCCGGATATTACAACCAGGTGGGCGAGCACTCGGAGGCAATCGCGGCGCTCAAAGCGATCCGCAATCCGAGTCCAAAGGTCGTAGCCGAGCTGGCATACAGCTATCAGCGCAACGGGCAGGCGGGACAGTCCGCAAGACTTTATGCCCAGGCGGCAACCGCGGCGCCGGCAGACCTGGATATGCAGCTTGCAGCGGCGCAGGCCGAGTTTGCCGCTGGCTCGATGATCAAGGCCGAATTATTTGCGGACAGGGCAAAGAAGCTCAATCCCGGCTACTACCGTCTTCACGCCATTCAGGGCGATATAGAGCAATCCGAGGAGCAAAATCAAGACGCCGTGCGCGACTATCAACTGGCGCTGTCAAACCTGCCTTTACATCCCATTGAAGGGCAGCTCTACGGCATACAGTTGCACATGGACCTAGTCGCGCTCTACGACAGGTTGGGCAATACCGGCTCTGCACAGCGCGAGCTTCAGTTAGCAGAAAGCGAGATGAAAGGGGTGCACGCGGGCGAGACTGACCGGGAGGGCTACCTCCGCCTCAAGGCTCTGGTTGAAATGGATGCCGGAGATCTGACTGCAGCGCTCGCCGACATCGGAGGAGCGCTCTCGTTGGGCAGCGGTGATCCCGGCAACCTGCAGCTCGACGGAGATGTTCTTATGAAACTTGGGCGCACAGTGCAGGCGATTGCAGTCTACCGGAAAGTCCTTGCCGTTCACCCCGACGATCGCTCCGCACTGACTTCCCTCGGCTACGCATCGCGTGCGATCGGGCGCTACGATGATGCCAGGAGATACTTTCTCCGTCTTCAGTCGGCAGACCCATCGTCCTACACCCCCTATCTTGCCCTCGGCGACCTATATACCGCCCACAAGGACTACCGCTCAGCCCAACTATCGTACAACAAGGGTTATTCTGTGGCTCCTCAAAACCCATTGATTGTTGCGGGCGGAATCAATGCCGGCGTCGAGGCTCACAACATGGCCCTCGCCCGGCAATGGATGAGCCGCGTGTCGCCCAGTATGAGTAACAATCCCTTTGTGCTTCGCGAAGAAGAGAGGTATTTGAGCTTCGATGGCCAGTATCTCCAATCGGCGGAGAAAGGCGAAAGAGCTATCAGGCTGCTCCCGCGAGACAGGGACGTTGTCGTCTATCTCGGCTACGATCTACTTCATCTTGAGAGATACAGTCAGTTGCTGAGTCTGACCCATCAATATATGAACATCCTTTCAAAAGAGCCGGACATTCCGTTGCTGCAGGGATATGTATATATACACGATCACGACGACGCCAAAGCTCTTGCCGACTTCACTGAGGTGCTCCGGCGCGACCCCGAAGTGGTTACCGCGTATGTGAATCGCGGCTACGTTTTGAGCGACCTTCATCGCCCCAAGGAGGCCGCGGCGGACTTTATGACGGCAATCGGTTTTGACCCCGGAGACGGTGAAGCGCATCTTGGGCTGGCCTATGCAGACCTCGATCTTCGCAGACCATCTGCGGCATTGCGCGAGGCACAACTCGCGCAGCGCACAGAGGGCGACACTCGGGACATACATGTGATCCGGGCAACAGCCTATGGGCGTGAAGGCATGTTGACCCAGGCTGTCGCGGAATACCGGGCGGCCCTCAAGTTCACGCCCAAGGACGGTTCCCTCTACCTTGGCCTGGGTAATGCCCTATTCTCCGAGCACGAATACCGCCGCGCGATAAGTGAGCTTCAGATCGCCGATAACCTCGCACCCGCTAACGCGGAAACGGATGCGCTGCTGGCGCGCGCTTACGGAGCCATTCACGACCGTGCACAAACGCTGCATCACGTGCAGTTGGCGGAGAACGAGCTTCGCGCGGTTCCGCACCACGAGGACAGCGGAGACAGGGCAAGCGCAATTTTCGTATCCACCGGAGAGGCGCTTAGCTCGATCAACGACACACGGGGCGCAATGCAGCGTTTCCGCGAAGCTCTCAATGCCGCCAACGGCAATCGCATCGCGGTGCGATTGGCCATCGCTCAGCTTATGGCACAGCGGGGTCAATCGCAAGCGGCGGAAAGGGAGATTGCGCTGGCGTGGCTGGAGGCCGAGGCGGGAAATACCAGTGCCCCCACGGGGATGCAATACCTGGCAGCCGCCGATGTTCTCCGGTCACTTCACGAGTATGCTCTGTCGCAGTCTTATCTCAGCCGCGCATCGGCAGCGGGTGCGCCGGAGGAGCAAGTGCGCATTGGTCTTGCGGAAAATGAGTTAGCGCTTGGCGAGACAGCGAGTGCCCAGACCGCGCTATCCGCAATTGAGCCTGACCCGGGCGACCCGAGTTACCAGTATCTGATGGCTCAGGCGAACGTTTACCGCCAGGAACACATGAATGGCAAGGCTCTCACCGCGTTTGCACAAGCAGCTAACGCAACCGGCACTAACGAGACAGCTGTCGAGAATATGCTCGCGGCCGGCGCCGACGAGGGGCTTCGATTGACTTCTTCCCTGAGCGCTCTCTCAGATTTCTCGGTGGAACCCATCTTTGAAGATACGACGGTCTACGTTCTCGACTCGAAACTGGACGGTGCGGCACCTGTTCCGAGCTCGAATGCATCGGAGCTTCCCCCGCCCCGCTCATCGATTCAGACCGAGTGGACGGATGCCTTCCATCTTCAATTTGGCCGAATGCCAACGGCCAGCGGGTTTTTCCAGTTGCGGAATGCACGTGGCTTAATCTCGGTTCCGAGTACAAATTCAATCGTCGATCGCGATACGACCGACAGCACCTTCAACTTCGGCCTTAACCCGACCGTTCACCTGGGCAATAACATTCTGACATTTAATAGCGGCGTGCAAGCGACGATCCGGCGCGACTCTAACGATCCTTATGACATGAATCAGAATCTCATTCGCGTCTTTGCCTACATGACGACAAGCTCGTTTTTCAACGCTCTTTCGGCCAATGGTTATGTGCTTCGCGAAAGCGGACCATTCACCGAGAGCAACTTGCACTCCCATGCACTCAGCGGCGCTCTTAACTTCCGCATAGGCGCGCCGTGGGGAAAGACGGCCCTTCTAACAGGATGGGGAGTTAACGACCAGGTGTTTTCGCCGGCACATATCGAAGACTACTACACCTCGTCCTATGTGGGGCTCGACCGCAGATTCTCCGGCCGGCTGGATCTCCGGGGAGTGGTGGAAGACCTGCGCGCCTGGCGCGTGTTCGTGACGCGCGGAGGCATCGCGCAGGATTTGCGCACAGCCGTCAACGCCGATGTTGCACTTAGGCCCAATTGGGATATGCAACTTTCGACCGCGTACTCAAACACCCGAGGGTTTCACGTCTATGATGCACTGGAGAACGGAATTTCCATTTCCTATTCCAGACCCTTTCGTCATATGTTTCAGGCAGACTCGGGCTCTGTCCCAGTGCAGTATCCGATTCGGTTTTCGGTGGGATGGCGCCAGGAGTCCTTCTTCAACTTCCAGGGCCCGCAGAGTGAACAGTACCGGCCCTACGTGGAAATCAGCATATTTTAGCGGCAGGACACAATGAAGATATGTCTCGTCTGTACTTTTCCTCCGAGTGGCCGCCAGTTGAATGAGTACGCGTTTCATATCGCGCGCGAGCTGCAGAGCAACGCGGAAGTGGAGCTCACTATCCTTGCCGACGAACTGGCGGATTATGAGTTTGCCACGGACGAGCACGGACGCCAGTTGAAAGGGAGCCAGCAGCCCGAACTGCCGGGATTTCACGTGATTCGCTGCTGGAAATTCGGGAGCATGACAAACCCGGTGCGCCTCTTGCGTGAGATAAAACGGCTGAAGCCTGATGTCGTGTGGTATAACCTCGTCTTTTCGACGTTTGCAACGGCAAACATGGCGCCGGCTGCGTTTTTGGGACTTGCCACCCCTGCGCTCACGCGTACTGCCGGATTTTACACGCATATCACGCTGCATCACGTTTTGGAGCACGTCGACTTCGCGGCCGCTGGAGTGCGCCGGTACGGACTACTGCGTGCAGGAGCAAACCTGGCGACTCGGGCGCTGCTTTGCGCCAATTCACTTTCGGTGCTCCTCCCCGGCTATCTGCGAACGCTTCGCGCCAAATACGGTGCGGCCAATGTTCTTCTGAGTACACATGGAATCTTTGCATCTTCCCCCACTCCTCCGGACTTCTCCCGGCGCGGTAACCCAGAACACCGCATTCTCGCCTTGGGGCATTGGGGGACTTACAAGCGTCTCGAAACTTTGATGCAGGCATTTCCGCTCGTACTTGAGAGAGTCCCAGGCGCGAGATTGATAGTTGCCGGCGCCAATCATCACACGAAACCTGGATATTGGGAATCCGTGCGTGCATCGCAGCCCCCGGAGTTACCCATCGACTTCCGCGGTTACGTTCCAGAGGAGGCAATCGCTGACCTCTTTCAGTCATCCTCTATCGTCGTCGTGCCGTACGATTCGGCAACCGGGTCGAGCGGTCCGGCGCACCAGGCGTGTGAGTATGGGGTGCCCATCGTCTGCGTCGATATCGCCGAGTTTCGAGAGATGGCGACTAACGAGCACATGGCGATTCGTTTCTACCGAGCCGGTAACGCCATCGACCTGGCTGAACAGCTCGTGGCGATCCTGGAGTCGCCGCAGATGGAACATCAAATGGCAATGATGAATTTCGAAGCCGGCCTCGAGATGACGATGGGAAGCATTGTTTCTAACCATCTGCGCTGGTTCGAACTCGACCGATGCAAAAAGGCCATTGCGGCGAAGGTGAGGCTTCCACGAGACCTTCAAGCTGCCCTGATGTTCCCGTCTCGAGAGAAGGGTTTTATTTGACTTCTCGAGGCTGACGAACCGATTGGTGTGAGATCCGCAGGGCGCGATATGGCGCGCGCCGCCAGCCGCGCGGCACGAGCACTTATAATCAGGCAGCACTCGGGTTCAAAGACGCGGGAATATCTATGCGGCCTCTGCAACATTTGCCGTTGGCTTAGTGCAGATCCGAGCATCCATCGAGAGGCAGTAAATCATCCAACTTACTGTGAGTCAGGCACAGATCGCTAGCAAGAGCTAACTCTCAGAGCCTTGAGGCGTGCGGCTGCCAGGTGCACCATATCGTTCGACGCCGCCTTTCAAAATTTGCAGTTATCGACCCGCGGTTTAGTCCATCTAGGTGCGGCGTCGCGATTGCGTTGTAAACAGTGATGCCGACGATGCTTCCTCGTTGAAGCAAAGGAGGGAGCCTTGCGAATGCCACAGTCTCTGGCGACATCGACTCTGATCCTGTCGCTATCTTCGATTTGTGCAGGACTTGGGGGATGCGGCACGTACGCGCCGCTCGCCGTGGCTCCATCGTCTCCCAGTCCAACGATAACCATCACTGCCGATCCCGCCACTGTTACTCCTGGGAACGCTTCGACGTTAACCGTCACCGCGGCAAATGCGACACAGGTTGTCGTGAAAGGCTCCGATGGCAGTTCTTACGGAGTAGGCGCCAGCGGCGGGTCACAGGCGGTGACACCCTCGAAGACGACTACATACACCGCTTCTGCGACCGGATCGGGAGGAAGCGCTTCGGCAACGGCCACGGTGACCGTGATACCGCAAGGCAGTATCGCCTCCATCAACCACGTAATCTTCATGCTCCAGGAAAACCACACCTTTGATAACTACTTCGGAATGTTAAACCCATATCGCCAGGCGCAAGGGTGGAATATCGGGGACGACGGCAAGACTTATAACGTCGACGGCATCGATGACAAGTTGAATACCATCAGCAACGAGGATGACGAGGGTGCATCGTTCAAGCCCTTCAAGTTCGCCAGCACTTGCGTCGACGACATGAGCTCGGACTGGCTCGCGAGCTACGGGGACGTGAACCGATATGACTTTCTGACGACGCGGCCCATAAACTTGGATGGCTTCGTCCATAATGCAGAGGGCTACGCAAAGAGTTGCTCCGCTTCAGGCGGCGGGACGTGCGCGGGCAGCTTCACCGATTTCACCGGGCAGCGCGCAATGGGTTATTACGACCAGACGTTTTTGAATTATTACTACTATATGGCGTCGCAGTTTGCGGTGGATGACCGGTGGTTTTCTCCGGTTGCAAGCTACAGTGCCGACAATCGCATAGCAACCTTCACTGGGGGAACGACCCAGGGGCTCGTATATGGTCCGGGCAGCGATGGCTTACCGCAGCTCGATATCTCCAATATCTTTGAGGAACTGGATCAGTCGCATGTCTCGTGGAAGATCTATTACTCGGTAACTGAGGGATTCTGTCTTGAAGAAGACGACTGCCCCCAATCAGCGGATGCGCTCTATCCGGCAACTGACTTTTCCAGCTTGACCTATTCCTATAAGTATCTGTATGAGAATCCCTCGGGTGCCCCGTGCACTCCTCCTACCGAGTCTTCGAGCGTGGTCGGAGATTCGTCGAATTCATTCTGTATCGATCCAAGCCATATTGCCCCGCTTTCGCAGTATTTCACCGATTTGACCAACGATACGCTACCGAGCTTCGCCTTTATCGAAGCAGGCTACGGCAACAATGATGAGCACCCGGGCTCAGGGCAGTCCATACTAGCCGGGCAAGCGGAGGTGGCAAAGATCGTGAACGCGCTTATGTCCAGCTCATCGTGGTTGGACTCTGTATTCTTTCTGAGCTATGACGAAGGAGGAGGTCCGTACGATCACGTTCCTCCCGTGCCTGGCCACTCCAATGACAATACGGACGCTTCGCTGGGCGGGATACCTGACATTTCGGCGATTGCCGTGAATCCCGACAGTTACGACCCTTGTGTGGCGCCTAACGGCAAGCCCACCCTCCACTGCGATCTGGGTCCAAATGATCCCGGCGCAAATCCCGGCGACGCCGCGGCGCAACAGGGCTTTGCCGCACAACTGGGCTTTCGCGTGCCCGACATCATCATTTCACCCTTTGTGCGCCGGCATTATGTCTCGCACATTCCCATGGACCATACCGCGGTGATCAAGTTTGTGGAGAGTCGCTTCATCGGGCCTTCCGCGCATCTGACTGCGAGAGATGCAGCACAGCCCAACTTGCTTGACCTCTTCGACTTCAATGACATTCCGTGGGCTACACCTCCCATTCCGCCCACGCCTGCTTCGGCACAGTCGCTTGGCTATAATCCCTGCACACCGACGAGCTTCGCGCCTCAAGGCGTCGGGCAAAAGCAACGCGGCGCAGCATCACTCCCCGCATTGGGGCTTTCAAAGCCTGAGATTCCGTAGCTTTCAGGCCCAAAGGGTGCAGCACCCGCGCAAAAAGAGCGCAGCGAGCTCTAGTCTCGTCGTAAGGAATCGTCGAGTTTTAGTCGACGGTGATCTTGTCCGCCCGGTAGCCCCGTCCGTCATAGCTCGCAGTAATCGAGACCCTGTCGCCAGTGCGTAGATCGCGGGCGGCAGGGAGGCGAGACGTGCTGAAGTGTATCTGATAACTCTTTGCATCGCGCGGGTCGAGGAGAACCAGAACCCCGGAGGCCATATTGAGATAAACAATATTCCCGGCAAAGTAAAACACCGAGCCGGGAACTGCAAGAACTTCTATCTCTTTCGCTACAGGACGGCCGGCGGGATCCGGAGTAAAGCGTACCGAGACCAGGGCACCGCTGACCAGATCGGCGGCGCCGGAGGTGCGCGATTTGAACGTCCGCTCGCCGATGCGTGAGATGGCTGCCCCCGCCGGGACGATGATCTGGACGGGGCTCGGGGAAAGAAGCGAGTCGACGGAGAGCTCTCCAGTCATGGGATTGTACTCGGAGATGACGCCTTCGCACTGGCCCTCGGGCGCCTGGGACAAAATGTGAATGCTCAAAGCGAAGACGTGCGATCCATCGAGGATCGTCTGTACAGAGGCGTGTTCCGCGGCGCCGAGCTGTAGCACGGGGACGCGCTTTCCGTCGCGGTAAAGCCGCGTGCGCGCGTCATAGAGAATCTTCAACGGCCGCTCGCCGGAGATGTGGAGTGAAAACTCATCCAGCACAGGATTCACATCGCGAATCTGACCTCCCAGGACTGTGCTGATTCCATGAGGTAGAGATGGAAGGCCTGGCGTACCGCCAGAAGCGGGAGTCACGTTCTCATCCTGTTGTGACGGTTGCGACACTCGGGGCTGCGCGACGGCCAACGACAGTTGACCTGCGGCCGTTGCCCCGGCCATAACCGCGGCCAACGATCGTATTAGTCGGTGCATGGCTATGTTTCACACCTCGGCAACTTGTTGGATGAAATGAAACAGTCGTGGGTGGCCTCACACGCCTGTGCGGCGAAGGGGCAACGACCGAACACGCACCGCATCTAAACGAATTATGTACGCAGGGTTTTTGGAGAGCGCGTTCTCCTGCGTTTCCGCGTGTTATTGGACACAATGCTCATGTCGGCCTTAAAACCCATCGCGTTGAGCTTTGCGATTGCTGCGCTGGGCGCACAAGCTGCCGTGGCGCAGGCCGTCTTAAAGATCAAGATCCCCATGCGCGCTAGGCTCACGCCCGTTCAACGCCTTAATCGCGAAGGTGTGAAAGCCATCAATGAACACAATTACAAGAAGGCGGAGCAGTTATTCTACAAGGCCTATCTCTACGATCCCGCTGACCCATTTACATTGAACAATCTTGGCTATACGTCCGAGTTGCAGGGGCAGCTGCCAGAGGCAGACAGATTCTATGAGCTCGCATCGGAGCAGGGCTCGAATGCAGACATCGATCGCAGCAGCTCGAAAGGACTCGAGGGCAAGCCAATGATGGACGCGTTTGAAGGCATCAGGGACAGGAAGATGCGCGTAAATCGTTTGAACGTGGAGGCAATGCAGCTTCTTTCGAAGGGCCGGGAATTCGAGGCGGCGAGGCTGTTGCGGCAAGCGCTCGAACTCGATCCGGATAACCCGTTCACGGAGAACAACTGCGGCGTTGCCGACGAGGCAGCGGGCGACCTGGCGGGGGCGCTCCGTTACTACAACGAAGCGGCGGAATCAGATTCGCTCGAGAAAGTCGCGATTACCCAGAATTCAGCCTGGAGTGGAAAGTTGGTGAGCAAAGTTGCAGCGGCGAACGCGGCGCGCCTGACGCGGTCGATGCGGCACGCGGGCGGCCCAGATGAGCAGGCAGTCATGTATAACCTGCGCGGAGTTCACGCGGCTAACGAAAATAACCTCCTGGCGGCGAAAGAGGACTTCCTCCACGCTTACTCGCTCGACCCCACCAATGCCTTTTCATTGAATAACCGTGGCTATGTAGCGGAGATGAACGGCGACCTGGAATCGGCCCAGTTCTTTTATCAAAAGGCGCGGTCCGCTGCGGGTGCGAACACACCTGTGGGGCTGGCGACGGAGGAGTCGGCGGTTGGGCAGCCGCTCTTCCGCGCAGCTGCCGGCAGCAATGAGAAGGTGGACGGCGCGCTGATACGCTACAGCGAGTGGAGACGCGGACAGAGAGCGCCGATCGAATTGACCCCGCGCGGAGGGGCAGTCTTGGGGAATCAGCCGTCCACGGCCAATCCGACGCAACCATCCGCTCCGCGGCCACCTCTCAATTAGCAAAAGGACCGTACTGATGCGCAAGGCAGCTCACGAAACTCTATCCCGCTCGGCGATCGAGTTTTTTTCGCGGCTGCTTCTGAGCGCGCACGAGCGAGTGAGCGCAGTTTCAGCGGAGGGGGCGGCCGCCGAGGCACGGCCGAAGGTGAAAAGCAACCTGCAGTTCACAGAGATGCGGCCTGATGAGTTTGAGACCCTGATCGAACTGGCCCAGGCACATCATGTAATCGTGCGCGGACTTCAGGCGGCATTGAAGCTACCGCGGGAGGATCGGAGCGCCACGCAGAGCGAATGGGCGGAAGGCGCGCTTGAGTTCGAGCAGGCACGTATCGGGAGAGCAGCTTATTTTCTTCACGCGATCTGCACTTTGTTCGAGGAGTGCGGGATGGACGCGCTGGTGATTAAGTCGCTCGATCACTGGCCGGATATGGGCAGCGATCTGGACCTCTATACGAACGGCGCGCCCGATGACGTGCTGCGGTTGATGAAGACACGCTTCAACGCACGGATTGCACCCCGCAGTTGGGGAGACCGCTTGGCAGCGAAGTGGAATTTCATCGTTCCTGGGCTGCCGGAAGCTGTGGAAGTTCACGTAGGGAAGCTGGGGCAGACCGGCGAACAGACTGCGTTGGCTTCCTCGATGATCGATCGAAGCACGAAGATTCTGCGGGGCGGTTACAGTTTTCGCGTAACGTCAGCTCAGGATCGGCTGATCCTTTCTGCGCTGCAACGTATGTACAGGCATTTCTATTTTCGATTGTGCGATGTTGTGGACACGGTAACCCTCGCTGATGCCGGCTCCATCGACTATGGAGTGCTGCGCTCGTCGGCGGAAAAGGCCGGAGTCTGGACCGGAGTAGCGACCTATCTGTGTATCGTGTCGGATTACGCGATGAGTTACCGCGGAAGGGGTCTGGCCTTGCCACAGTTTGTGACGGGCGAGGCGCAGTTTGGTGGCCACGAGGTTCACTTCGAGCGGGGATATTTGCGCGTGCCGGTTTTACCGCAGGCTATGCGCCTGTATGGCTTGCAGCTTGCGAAGGTACTGGGCCGCGGTGAACTCAAAAACGGGGTCAGGCTCAGTTTACTGCCGTGGCTCGCCACGGCGGCTCTTGTGGGACAAAAGCTTACTGGAAGCGACAAGGGAATCTGGTAGGCCGGTTTTGTTGTCTTGAATTTCGATACGGCGGAAAGCGGCAATGCCGGTCGGAGCCACCTGAGCATCGGTGAACCTGGAGAGGGGGATGCCGGGAAATTTTCCCGGCGCATTATATGGGCAACCTGGTAAATCGCGATCTCAGACCAGCCTCAGGCGGGCGTCAGTCGGAAGACCACCGCAAAATCGCGCGGCCAGAAGCGATTGGGTACAACCCCACGTCGCTTGCGGTCGAAGAAGCGCGCGATTCGCAGCGTTCGTCTCACGCCACAAGCTATGAGGAACGTCTGCCGCCGCGGCTGGTGCCGAAGCGCTCCGCCGCCGCAGACGGCGCACCTAACTCAGCTCTCTGGAAGGGGCTCGATCCGCTTGCGGATCGGCGAAACGGGAGTTCCGGCTACGTTTCGCTGATCCTCCACGTTATGGGGATTAGCGCGGTGCTCTGGTGGAGCTTGACGGCGCACCCGCGCGCAGTGCAGGAGGCCACGACAGTAACGCCGCTCGACTTCGCGCTTTATGCGCCGCCCAACCCGCCGCTCCTGAAGGTGGCCAAGCCAAAGCACGGCGGTGGTGGCGGCGGCGAGCACAGGATCATAGATCCGAGTCGGGGGCGGCAGCCGAGATTCGCGCGAGTCCCGCTCGCTCCGCCGCAGATTCAACAAGTGGCGAAACCGCCAATTCCCGTGCAGCCCGCGATCGATGTGCGGCTGCCGATGGAGAACAAGCTGCCTAGCCTGGGTGTTGCTCAGTCGCCCCAGGTCGCCATGGAGTCCCAAGGCAGCGGAGAGGCGAACGGTTTTGGCATCGGGATTGGCGGCGGCATGGGCGCAGGCAAAGGCGATGGAGCCGGCCCGGGCAGCGGCGGGAGCTACGGCGGCGGCATTATGTCCGTGGGTGGCGGCGTAAGCGCACCGCAGGTCATCTACTCCGTCGACCCCGAGTTCACGGCGCAGGCGCGGCAGGGCGACTACCAGGGCACGGTTGCGATCCAACTGGTTGTGGATTCCGAGGGCCGGCCGCAGGACATCCACATTGTGCGGCATCTGGGCATGGGGCTCGATCAAAAAGCGATCGAAGCCGTCCGGCAATACCGGTTCCGTCCGGCGATGTACGAGGGGCACCCGGTCGCCGTACAGATGATCATCGAGGTCGCATTCCATCTTCACTGATAAGAGGGAAACGGACGGCAGGAAGGCACAACTTCGTACTTTGTATAACGAACCCCCGACGCTGAAGCGCCGGAGAGATTACCGGGCCGCTTGCTGAACGCCCGGCGACTGGTTATTTTGCTTGGCGTAGTAGCCGCGGATGGTCCTTACAAAGAGCCGGCCGTGATGCGGCGCGCTGACTTCTACGTGGACCGTCCGGTAGCCGCCCTCACTGAACGGCTTTGACGAGTGGTAATCGATGACATATTGCTCGCGAATGGCGTTGGCCATCTCGCCGGCAATGCGGTTGATGTTCGCTAGTGAGCTGGGAAAGTACGCGATGCCGCCGGTATCGCCGGATAGCGTTTCCAGCGCGCTTCGCGCCTGGCTGGCTTCTTCCCGGGGCACATCGTAGTCAAGGCCGATGGAATAAACGACCGGGCCCCCGAGATTCTGCACGCGGCGGACGGCCTGTTGGAGGGTGAGTTCCGACGCGTTGTCGGCCCCGTCGCTAACGATGAGGAGGACCTGGCTGCGACGCTTGCCGTTTCTGGCCAACTCATCGGCCGAGGCCGCCACGGCGTCGTAGAGAGCAGTCGTGCCGCGCGAGTCGAAGCGCGAAAGGCCGTGGCCGAGAGCGACGAGGCTTGAGGTGAAGCCCTGGTCGAGATAGGCGCGATCCGAGAAATTCACGATAAAGGATCGGTCGGCGGGATTGGAATCCTTGAGAAAGTTCATCGCCGCCTCATTCACAGCCGCGCGCTTGTCCCGCATGGATCCGGAGTTGTCGATCAGAATGCCCATCGACACTGGAAGGTCATCGTGCTCGACAGAATTGATGTGCTCGGGAACGCCGTCTTCCCACACCCGGAAATCGTCGGGTTTGAGATCGGTAACAATCCTTCCTGCCTTATCGATCACCGTACAGTTCAACAGCACTTCGTCCACGTTGGTGCGATAAACATACATGCCGTTCTGATTCTTTTCGAGAGGCGCGGCGCCGCCTTTCGTCAAGGGCGGTGGAACCGGAGTGGCGGCCGCCGCCGGTTGTCCGGGCGAAGGCACTGGGTCACGGTCCACATTGAGAGGCGGCTGTATTTCAGGTTGCGTTGGATTCCACGCGATCGCCGGCGTGGTGAACTGCGTCGAGGGCGGCTGGTTCTGTCCGAATAAGCCTCGCGCAGAGAAGCAACCCGCGATTGCAACCGCCAAAAGTATCGGTGCGAAGGAGCGTGGCTTGGCTAAAGTCATCAGGAACATAGCTGTCGGAGTGTTACACTCTTGCGACATTTATTTAGATGCGGGCAGTCGATGGCGCAAAGGTGCGTCCGCGCGAGAAAAGCAATTCAGATCTGTCCGACGCTGGCCCTGGTCAATTGCTTCCGGGGAGGTCCATATCGATCCACTTGGCGGGCGCTGTCTCGAGCGCCCGCAAACCTTCGCAGCCCCTTCCCCGATCCTTCGCGGCCGGCGCTGCGCCCATTCCGCAGGCATTCCCCGCCGATGCGTATCCCCCTTCAGGAACTCATGGTTAAGTTGGCGGTCTCCACAACCGCGAACCCCCGAGAGCCTCGCGCGGAGGAATCAATGGTTCTTGTCTTGGTGGATGCCGAGCGCCGCGGTCCTCGTAAAGACCCGCACACGGTTTGCCAAAATGGGTAGCCTGCGACCAACTTCAACGGACGAAAGGCCCTGTCACCATCCGTAGACAGTCAAGTTGTCGAGGTACACCGTCGATGAGCCGCTCGCACCCATTCCATCCACCTGGAAGTTGGTCAATAAGACAGACCCCCAACCCAGGGCGAAGGCAGAAGAGACAGTTGCATGTAGATCCTGCTCCAGGCCGTCGAGCCAGACCGAGTTATAGGTGACCGTGCCATACTGATCGCGCGAGTAGCTGATCTGCACATGGTGCCATGCGTTCGTACTCCAGTTGCGCGGACTGCAGGGCGCCTGAGTGTGCAGCCATTGGTCTGAAGGATTCGTCGGTGTTCCTTCATTGGCGGTGTAATCCCACGTGTTCGACCAGCCGTCGCACTGGAACCCGTAGATGACGGTTTCGCCGTTCGCCATCACCTGGTTCATGTCCATCTCGATGTTGGCGATGCCGTTCGACGAACCTCCGATGTATACCCATCCGTCGTAGAGGAAGTTACTCACCAGGGTATTGGCGCCGATCGTCGCAAAGTACCTTTGGCCGCCATTGTTCGTGAAAGTTGTCGCAAACTTGCGCGCGGATCCGGTGAGGGACGGTGAAGCGACCACGTTCATGACCCCGGAGGAAGTGCCGCCCCCTGAACCCGTGTCGTTGACCGCCAGCCAGGTCGGCAGCGCCTGCACGCCCTTGAACACCGTTGCGTAGGCAGGCACGTAACTGGTGGGCGAGGGCATCAGGATGATCGCGACCGAGGTCACGCACGACGCCCCCTGGTTGCCCCAGGACTTGACGTGAAGCGTATGTGCGCCCGTCAGGGTTGTGACCAGTTGTGTGTTGATCGACGCTCCATTCACGATGGTTGTCTGGGCGCTGTTATCGAACGAGTAGCCCATGGCGGCGATCGGTTGCGAAGAGCACGCCGATGCGGAGGCGGTTAGCTGAAGCGGCGAAACAACTTCGCTTCCGCTCGCAGGGCTGACGATGGTTACATTGGCGAAGGCGGGCACAGCGCTTGTGGCCAGCACCGACAGGGATGCACATGCCGGCAGCGCCAGCAGGAGGGAGGTGACACGCTTCATGAAATGCGTCCGGTCCATTTCTCCGAGCACACGCATACGACTTGCAAGATCCAACTTGCCGGAGACAGCCGGGCGCACGCCAACGAACCCGTGGCCAGAGAGGGCCTCACTTCAGATCTACTCGATCCGCGATCTCAGGATGATGCGCTGAGCTTACCGTACGCTTGAAGACAAAGTCAACGACATTGTGCGTGCGGCCACGATCGGGTTCACGCCTGCAGAGTTCGGATTCAATCCCGACGCAACGCAGGCGTTTTGACACACGCCGAAAGTCTCTGCGCCCGGAAGTATGCGGCCTGGACAACTTGATCCAAATCTTTGCTAAACGTCTTGCTGACCGCTCCGGGATCGACGGAGTGCCCTGGTGGTCCATCGAAGTGTGGTAGGCATCGCGCTTGAAACCCTTCTCGAGGCCGGCTGCGCCTTGAAATCCTGAAGCGCGCCGCAAAAACCTCTTGCCGGGACCGCCTCCGGCGTGTAAGCATTCTTTCAACACACACAGTGACCGGCTTGCCTGCCGGTTAAAACGGAATAGATTACGGAGATCGCGAATCGGGACCAGATCCCGGAGGCGGATCTCGTTAGAACTTTGCGGGAAGACACACGAAGGCTCTTACAAGGGCGAGCTGCACACACTCACGCCACATTGGATGCCTTTCCTAATTAAAAGAGGTCTGCCGGGCGCTCGAACTCTTCACGCCCATAACAGCCCAAGCAATACATTGCGAAGCGCTGAATCGACGCCCTCCGCACGCGGGAGATGGCGCCGTGACAGAGCTGTGCGCCCTGCACGCACCGCGAACCGCCGGACGGCGCGGGGTGAGCGCGGTTGTGTGTGCAGCGTTCTTGCTATCGATAACCCGCATGTGGAGCGAATGGCCGATGAGATGCGGCGGAGCGTTTGTCTGCGTGCGAATTACGTGCGGCCCCAGGCCGACACGATGGTCTCCCCAGAGGTGTCCTCGAATGAATCGGAAATCCGCGAAGAATGCGATAAGTGCGGCGCTTTTGTTTACTGTTGCTATGCTTCCCGCACTGGCACAGACGTCAATTACTACTCCAGGCAACGGGGCGCAGGTCGGATCTCCCTTCCAACTGGCGATGAACGCCGCGACCTGCTCCTCGCAGCCGGTAACAGCGGTTGGCTACTCGCTCGACAACAGCACCTATACGGCAACCTTCGCCGGCCAATCGATCGACGGCCCCGTAAGCGCGCCGAGCGGGTGGCACACGCTGCACGTGAAAGTTTGGAACGGCCAGGGTGGCGTGTGCGTGACAGACGTCTCGATCGACGTGACGGGGGGCGCGGCTTCCTTGATTCCGTCGGACGCGGTCGAGATCAGCAGTATCCAGGCGCTGAGCGACTGGACCGCAATCCACGACGGAGGGACACCGGGGTCCTCGAGCGGCACCATGAGCCTGCACAGTTCGCCCTCGCTCACCGGTACATCGCGGCTGTTTGCCAACCAGTTCAACGACTTCGGCGGAGAGCGGTATTCGGCGCAATTCGATGACAACACGACGGCTGAGAATTTTTTCTACGACGTCTGGGTGTATATCGCCAATGACGCAAATGGAATCTCGAACCTCGAGTTTGACCTCGACCAGACGATGCCGAACGGAGAAACCGCCATCATGGGTTTCCAGTGCGACAGTTGGATCGACCGCTGGGACTACGCCGTGAATGGCGGCTCTCCGACAAGCCCTACAGATACATGGCTGCACTCCTACGCTCCGTGCAACGTGCATAGCTGGGGCGCGAATCAATGGCATCACGTGCAGATTTACTTCTCGCACAATGACTCGGGGTGGGTGACCTACCATTCCGTATGGCTGGACGGCGCAGAGCAGGATCTGAACTTCACCGTGTTTTCGGGATACGATCTCGGCTGGGGCCCGGCAATCCTGACCAACTTCCAGATCGATGGAGACAGCAGCGCCACCACATGGGGCAACGTGTACCTTGACGAACTCAAGGTCTACCGCTGGTAAAAGAGGGAACCAGCCGACACGGCGGAACGCAGCCGAATCCTGGCGCCAGGCCGCGTTCTTCCCCCCGAATCCGATCGAAGCGGCTCTCGATTCCAATTACACGGTGTCGGGGTAAAAGCCGCTGCTTCGCAGAACATCGGTTCCTGCTGAAGGAAGATGCGGCTTATCGGAACCGCTCGCCGTTCTCACCAGGAGAAGGTGACATGCTGCGTGACGGCCTCCGCGCCGGACGGAAAAGTTACCGTCACTAACTGCAATCCGTTGCGGGGTGATCCTATCGTTCCGTTTTCAACATGAACGTGAAGACCCGGGGTATTTTCCCTCAGATACAAGATGCCTTCCGCCGACGGCGGCGCGCTCAGCATCAGCGTCAGCGACCGCGCGGTGCGCTGCTCGGCGAGCACCTTCATCTGTGTGGTCTCGGCGCCGGGATCAGGCAAATGAGGAGAGATCGCCACCTCCACCGGAGGCAGCGGAATCCGTAGCGTATGTCCTTCCACGGTGGCGCCAGGTGCATCCGTGGCGAGGTGGAGCTCGGGCGCGCCAGTCGCCTCGACCATCAGATGCTGCCCTCGCCGCGTGAATGTGAGATCGAGTCTGGAATCTCCCAGCGGCACGTTGCGCACGGTTGCTGCATCCCAGTCTGCCGGCAGTTGGGGCGTAACCGTCAAGGTCTTCGCGGCAGCATCCCATTGCAGGCCGAACATCCCGCGCAGCAAGGGAGAGATCACCATTGCCGACGACCAGAGCTGGTGCGCCGTACTGCGACCCAGCGGCTGAAAGAAACGGCCCGACAGCAGCTCGGTTACACAGCCAAGATCCTGCAACCAGGTCAACTCCGCGTTTTGCATCAGGTGCGTGTAACCGGCCAGAGGATGTCCAGCGCGATACTCGGCCACGGAAACCCATCCTGTGAAGAGCGGCCACACCGAACCCTGATGATAACTGATCGGGTCGTAGAAACTCACATGATCGCTGAGAATGCGCGTACCCCAGTCGGTTGAAAACTCGCTCGAAGCCCAGCGGCGCATCATGGCATCTGCATCCGGGAGGGAGTAACTGCCGTCCCACCACGCCACGGCGGGGAAAATCGTGGGAGTATCGTCGGTTGAGCCATCGAGATTGCGGCTGAAGGCGTAGAAGTCTTGGGACGAAAGATAATACTCGTGCTCGATGGTCTGCCCGATGCGCGAAGCGCGGGCTGCTGCCTCATGAGCAAGATCCTGGTAGCCGGTGCTCCTTGCCATATCCGCAAACGCACTGCTTGCCTGTTGGTCGAGCGCAGCGAGATAGATCTCCTGATAGGGCATGGAAGGAATCCATGACTCGACCCAGCCCGTCCCCCGCGTGTTGTTATAGATTCCATCGCTCGAAACATGCGCAGTTTCAAAGTCCCAGGCGCGCCGCAGCGCATCCCAGTGCGCGCGGACAAACGCCGCGTCACCGCTGATCTTGAGGTAATCGTCTGCGGCCATCAGCAGCAGAGGGGTCGGATCAGCCGCTGCATACTCGTAGGGCAGCGCCTGCCAGTCAACCAGATTTGCTGTCTGCGAATACTCGTGCATGATCTTGCCGTCGGCGCGTTGATGACGCAGCAGGAATTCGATCTCCTGACGGGTTGCCTGGAAGTCTCCATAACTGTCGACGGCGTAGAGCGTCCACAACGCGTCGCGTCCGAAGAACCAGCCGAAGCCTGGCCGCGTAGTGTCACCGGAGCCGACAAAGCCGGCAGTAAACGCTTGTCCATTGCCCCCCGGCGTCTCTACACGCAGCGCGTCGATAGCTGCGACGGCCCAGGAGAAAGCGGCATTCAGACCTGGGTCGGGCGTCTCGATGCTCGTGTGACTCTCAAGAAGTGCACGATAGTGGGCCGCATTGTCCCGATAAAGAATCGACACCTGCGCATCGAGCCCGGCGAGGCTCTGCGCGAGCGCTGCCGGGGTTGAGGCGTGCTCAGAGTCTGCATACACGATCAGCAGGGGAAACAGCGTCTGTGAATCCCGCTTCGGATCGAAGTGCAGCACAAATTGAAGCGGCCAGGCTTGCGGGCGCTCCTGGTAAGGCGCCAGGATGCCGGGCTCGGCCGTAGGCATGGCTAGCGCGGCAACGTGTCCCGGAAAATCCTGGTGCAGAATGTAAAACCCCGAGCTTGTCTTACCTCCGGCTGCGCCTTCTGTCTTTACCCACTCCGGCGAAGGGCGATCGCCGGAGGGCGCCGGCCACATGCGCTGCATCAGCGGCGTGAAGCAGAAGGTAAGCGTCATGGGCCGGATCGCTTCGATCTGATAGAGCGCCACCGCGCCGGCTCCCTCTTGCGCATCTTTGGGCGCAAACATAATCTGGCGGATGGTGAAATTTGCATGAGAGTAAGTAATGATGGTTCTACCCGGACTGACATCGATCCAGGCCGCCTGCCGGTTTACGTCGATTGGGATGCCGTAGTTCTCCATATCGGCCGTGATCCGCATGTCGCTGAAGATCTTCCACGGGAAGATCCATGCTGCATAACTTCCGTCCTGCGTCCCCAGCAGCGCGCCCCGGGGTCCAATCACGGAGAATGGCCGCACCGCATCCGTTTCGCGGGCGATATGCAGCGCGCCGGAATCTTGCCATGGAAATGAGGGAGTCGCAGGAAGTGCTGCTAAGACAGGTTGCGCTAGTATCCAGCGCTGTCCCAGTCCGAGGACAACAACCGCAGCGAGTGCGGCAAAGGTTCGCAGGTTCATATTAAGCTCAGAAGGAAGAGTAGCCCTGAAACAAACAACTTGCAAGGACCGCCATGGATGCCATGACGAACTGCTTTCATGGAAGACCTCCAGGTCATGCTGCATCCAGGCTTTCACGGGCCGCATCGAACGGTTGAGATGGGCCCGGTGCTGCAAGGCATCTTTTCCCGGTTATTTTAAGAGTTAGTTACTTCTTCGGCATGAGATCAGGCTATGTGGCGCTCCCTGCGGAGACATTTTCATGAGTGCGCAGGTGAGTACGCCGGCCGCTCTCAGGTTCTGAAGCTAACCGAATCGCAGTCCGGGTACATTCACGAATCAAGCGCAGGCCAATCAGTAGAAATGCGAATTTTCGTACTTCAAGAGGTATCAAAGCCAGGCGTCTGAGTGGTGTTTCGTTGCTGAGTATGGGCGCTAGACGATCGAGCGAAAGAGGGAAGAGCTTGGGCAATACGATCAGAAAGTGGCCCGGGGGGAAAGTGGACACAACTTTCACTTTTCCACTGCAAGTCTTGGTCGCGAAAAATCCGGAAACCATCGCGCACTCTCCGGCTTCGAAGAAAGGATCCCCGAAAGGACGCGGCTCGGGGATGAGGATGCTGACGTTCTACGTCAACCCGGCAGCGAAGAATCTAAGCGCCCCCGGAGGTTCGGGAGGCGCGAAGGGGAGAAATAGCGGCGATATGGAAAGGAGGCGGTCCTATGAAGGAGTTGGCGATCACGCATCCTGATAAAGTGCTGGACGCCGAAAGCGGAATGACCAAGCGGAGCCTGGCCGAGTATTACGACGCCATAGCTGAACATCTGCTGCCTCACATCGCCAACCGGCCGCTCAGCGTTGTGCGCTGCCCAAGCGGAAGCGACAAGCCGTGTTTCTTTCAAAAACACGTGGGCCGCGGAGTTCCGGATGGAGTGAAGACCGTCGTCATCAAAAATCAAGAGTCCGGCGAGATGGAAGACTTCCTCACGGTGAATTCCAGCGAAGGACTGGTCGGCCTTGCTCAGATGAGCGTGCTTGAGATTCATCCCTGGGGCTCCCGCAATGATTCGTTGGATAAGCCGGATCGTGTCGTATTCGATCTCGATCCAGACCTATCCATTGAGTGGAAAGCTCTCGCCGAGACCGCGCAGAAATTGAAAATGAGGCTGAGCAGAGTCGGATTGAAGAGTTTCCTAAAATCCACTGGTGGCAAGGGGCTTCATGTGGTGATCCCGATTCGTCCGGAGCACGAGTGGCCGGCCGTCAAGCAATTCGCGCATGAAATAGCGCTCGAGATGGAGCATGCGCAGCCCGATCTCTACGTCACTAAAATGACGAAAACCGTGAGAAAGAACCACATTTACCTTGACTATCTCCGGAACGATCGCGAATCTACTTCGATAGCACCGTTTTCGCCGCGGGCGCGCCCGGGGACGCCAGTGGCAGTGCCGCTGCAATGGACCGAATTGGACTCCGCAAAGGCTCCGGCGTTTCACGTACCTGACTTCGCAAGATGGAAGACACGGCTGCGTAATGACCCCTGGCGCAAATTGCCTGAAACCGATCAGAGGCTCCCGTCGTAGCGGCTCGCATACCGCAAGAGCAACCGTGCGAAACACCGTTGCATCCACCCAAGGAGTTGAGCACGATATTCTCCGGACTGGAAGGGATGCTTATCTGTCATGGCTGTCGACACCCTTGAAAAACTTCTGGCCGGGGAATCAAGGGATCTCCATTCGGCTGAGAAGCGGGGTACGAAAGTTCTCCCAAATTTGATTGAAGCCGCGTCATCCGAGGACCTGAAAAAGGCATTCGAACACCACTTGAATGAGGCCGAGGCCCAGATTCAACGCCCGGAGATGGCTTTCACGATTCTCGGGACAACTCCGAAAGAAAAGACCTGCGATGAAATGAAGGGCATTCAGGCGGAAGGGGCTGAAATGCTTCTCGAAACGAAAGAGGGCGATATTCACGATGTGGCCCTGTTCTCGGCGGCGCAAAGAGCCGAGCATGACGAAGTGGCCGCTCACCGCCTTGTGTGAACTTACGCTCAACGGCTCGATCAATCGCACGGCGCCGAACTGCTGCGATCTAAGCTTTGTTTGACAAAGCAGAAGAGTTGATGGAGGGTGCCCCGCGCGATGCCGCACCGATCGCGGAAGCGCGGCGGATCAAGCACTATGAGATTGCCGCCTGCGAGGCTTTGCGACGATTTGCGCGAGTTCTGGATCGAATAGGGGATGAGCAGTTGCTGAACGAGACCATCCGGGAAAAAGGCGGCGCCGGCATACGTCTGTGGAACATCACTGCGCGGGTGAATCCGGCGGGAAAGGCAGCATGGAGATCACTGATCGTTCAATGAGGATACCTATGAAAACACATTCCATCGAAGCTCTTTCGGGCATCTTTTCCAAGCCCCCCGAACTGATGGCCGACTTGCTCTCATCGAATGAACTGTTCCCCGGGGGGCCAGACGCCGGATTACGCATACTTACCATGTACACTGCCTTCGCCAGCAAGCGCCTCAGCGCATCGCGCCGGCTGAGCCTTGAACGAACCAAAAAGTTGCTCATTCACCGCGTGCAGCAGGCAAATCGTCTTTCGTAGAGGTCGGGAGGGGTTCTTCGCCACGGCCAAATCGTGGCGCCGGTCTCGCGTGCAGGGTGCAGTCGAACTCATTGGGATTTGTTGCTCTTTTCCAGGGGTAGTGTGGTTACAGCAAAACCAGGGTAGGAGCACCCCGGAGCCGCCTCACTCAAGCCGACGCGCCCCTGAGGAGCGGCGACCTTGGCCCGTACTCAAAAGGACACAGCAACCCTGGTTTTACTCTAAGTTCACTCCTGGGTTAGTTGCGTGGCTTGGCTGGGGCATTTTCGTCAGATGCTGATGGATCGAGTGAACTGATGGAGCCATTGTCGCTGCCGCGCAAGTTCAGGAGTTGCTTGGAATCGATTCGTACACAGTGGGTGGTGGGCATTTCAAACGAAACTCTCTTCACCTAGCAGCTCACTCGGGCGGCCGCGCATTGAACCTTGCGCTCTTGCGTCTACGGCTGGGGACAGTCGACACCGGGGTTTTCGCCGGATGGACTGCAGACGAAGCCGGCTGGATAAGATGTGATGGCCGAATACCTCCCCGAAGCAATCGCGCAGGAGTTTAGCTGAACGACCCGGCCGCATATCTCCGCCAGCTCAAATGGCTTGACACAAACCGAAGAGGGGCGGCGAGAAGCCTTCCGGGCGCACGGTGAATTGCCCCAATAAGCTCCTTTCTTGCGACGGACTCGCGAGAGCGCCTCCGCGCCGGCATGCGAGCGGCAATTCCCAGACATCGCATTCCCTGAACTCCACCTCATCCGTCGGCAGGCGAAATCGAGATACACCGCATCCCCACGGGGCAGGTTGACCGCAGGGGCCCGGCACGAATACTGCGTCTTGCGCTTCTCATTTACCTGTCTGTAACAGCAAAATCATAGGATCAGCACGCGCCGCTGACCTCGCTTTGATATGGTCTCTTTCAAGTGCAGCTTCCCCATGGAATCCGGACACATCGAGGTAACTGTATGCCGTGCGATCCGCAAGAACTCCGTCACGTTCCCCTGTTTGAACTTCTCGACGATGATGAAGCGCAGATTCTCGCTGCGCAAGTCGAGATCAAACGCTTCGCTGCCCGCCAGCGAATCTTCAAGGAGGGCGATGCGGCCCTTCACGGCTACGTGATGCTGTCGGGCAAGGTGCGCGTGACCACCACCGACGAGGACCACCAGGAAGTGCTTGTGGATGAGCCGGAACACGGCGCTTTCTTCGGCTTTGCCTCGATGCTGCAGCAAACCAGTCATCTGACCGCGGCTACGGCCACGGAGGAGACGACCTGCCTTGAAGTCGGCCGCGACGACATCGCGGAATTGTTGAAGCGAAGGCCAATGGCGGGCATGGACATGCTCACCGTGCAGGCGCGTCAGTTTCATGCGGCGCAAAAGCTGGTGCAAAGCCGCGTCAACCGCAATCCCAACGAGGTCATCGAAGAACAGACCACGGCTGGCGAGCACATTGCGGATGCGGTGGCGCGTTTCGGAGGTTCGTGGACCTTCATCATCCTCTTTTCAATCATCCTTATCATCTACTCCACAATCAACGTCATCCTCGGAAACCGAGCCTGGGATCCTTATCCGTTCATCCTGCTGAACCTGTTCCTGTCGATGTTGGCCGCGGTGCAGGCTCCGGTGATCATGATGAGCCAGAACCGGCAGGACGCGAAAGACCGAGTGCGCAGCGAACTCGACTTCGAAGTGAACAAACGGGCCGAGACCGAGATTCAGGCGCTTTCAAAGAAACTCAACTTCATGACCGACAAGATTGCGGATCTGGAGGAACTGCTCCGCGCCGCCCCCAGCGCACCAAGAGGCCCGGCTGCCCCCGTGGCGCTCGCCGGCGGCGCCGGCGAAGCCGTCTCCTGAGGCCTTTCGCAACCGCCATTTGAGACCGTCGCCCCAATCTCCAATCCAGGAAGGTGCTTACCATGTCAACCAATGTTCTCGCCTCCATCGGCGATCAAGGTGCGCTCAACTTAGCGCTTCCAGAGGAGCTGGCCGAGATCTGGATCGACCGCGACATCAGCTGGCTCGACTTCAATGAGCGCGTGCTTGCCGAAGCAGTTGACGGACGTACGCCCCTGCTCGAGCGCGTGAAGTTCCTGGCCATCTTCTCATCGAATCTCGACGAGTTCTTCATGAAGCGCATGGCGATCCTGCGCAAGGGGCAGTCCAACGACGAGCGTGCCTCCTTTCGGCGGCTTCGCGAGAAGCTGCTCCCGCAGCTGCATAAACAGGCGGAGTGCTTTCAGCAAACGCTGGTTCCAGCACTGGCGCAGCACGGGATCTTCCTTCGTAAGTGGGATGACCTCACGGCAACGCAGCAAGAGGAAGCGACTGCGCATTTCGATAGCTCGGTCTCCGCGGCGCTGACGCCCCTGGTTATCGACCCGGAGCATCCCTTCCCGTTTCTCTCCAATCTATCCACCTCGCTCACGTTCCGGCTGCATGATCCTGAAACGGGCGAACAGATGGTGGCGCGGCTGAAGATTCCGACCGGGCTGAAGCAGTGGGTCCCGCTTACTTCCGGCCTGCAGACGGGCCAGCGCCTCTTTGTTCCTCTTTACGAGGTAATTCGCGGGAATGTGGGAAGGCTCTACAGCGGCATGACCATTGCATCGATCACGCTGGTGCGCATCACGCGCGATGCGGAGGTCGAGCTGGAGGAGGGGTCGGATGCCGAGATTCGCGTCCTGGTGCAGGAGCAGATCCGGCAGCGCCGCTACGAACCCGTGGTGCGCCTGGAGTTCGCGGCGGGCGCCGACGCGGGCATTCGCGAGATGCTGCGGACGCGCTTCGATCTCTCGCCGGACGATGTGTACGAGCTGGAAGGCGAAGTGGACTACACGTCACTCTTCGAGATCGTGGGCCTGCCGGTTCCGGAACTGCACGATGCGCCCTGGATTCCCGTCGTCCCCGCGGTCTTGAACGGCAGCTCGATCTTCGCCGCGATGCAGGCGGGTGACATCCTGGTGCACCATCCCTACGAGAGTTTTGACGCCTCGGTCGAACACCTCATCAGTACGGCTGCGGACGATCCCGACACCGTGGCCATCAAGATGACCGCTTACCGCGTAGGAGACGATACGCCGTTTGTGAAGTCTCTGGTTCGCGCCGCCGAGCAGGGTAAGCAGGTTGCCTGCGTCATGGAGATCAAGGCCCGCTTCGACGAAGAGCGCAACCTGCACTGGGCGGCGGAGCTGGAGCGCGTGGGCGCCCATGTGACCTTCGGCATCGGCGGCCTCAAGACTCATGCGAAGACCGCGCTGGTGGTGCGCAGGGAGGGCGGCGGGCTGCGCAGCTACGTGCACATCGGCACCGGAAACTATCACGTCAAGACCGCGCGGCTTTACGCCGACCTGGGCCTGCTCACCTGTGATCCGCGACTGACGCGGGATGTGGTCAACCTGTTTCACTATCTGACCGGCCATGCGCACGCGCCCCAGTGCACATCGCTGCTGGTGGCTCCGTCCACACTGCGCAGGCGGCTGCTGGCTGCGATTCACCAGGAGATCGAGAACTGCAAAGCGGGCAAGCCCGCGCGCATCGTGGCCAAGATGAATCAGCTTGAAGACCCGGAGATGATCGAGGCTCTCTGCCAGGCTTCAAGCGCCGGCGTCCCTGTCGATATGATCGTTCGCGGATTCTGCTGCCTGCGTCCCGGAGTCCCGGGCAAAACCGAGAACATCCGCGTGCGCTCCATCATTGGCCGTTTTCTCGAGCACTCACGAATCTTCCACTTCGCCAACGGCAACGAAGACCCGACGGCAGGCGACTTCTTTATCGGCTCGGCGGATTGGATGTACCGCAATCTCTCCAAGCGCATCGAGGTCGTCACGCCCGTGCTGTCGCCTCCCGCCAAGGAACGGCTCTGGAAGACACTGAGCGTTTATCTCCAGGACCGGCGCCAGGCCTGGGTCCTCGATTCAACGGGAGCGTATACGCAGCTTCAGCCGGACACGAACGAAGGCGCGGGGAAACTAGGCAGCCAGCAACTCCTGATGCAGTCGGTGGGAGCATCTGGGGAAGGCGAAGACGTTCGGGCGCATGGTGCGCTCTAACCGTCTCCGCCCCGGAAGGCAGCGGCGCATCAGATATCGATCTTGACGGGCCAGGTCTTCCATATCTCCGAGCAGTAATCGCGAATGGCGCGGTCGGAGGAAAACTCCCCGATCCGCGCAACGTTCAGGATCGACATGCGCGTCCAGCGATCCTGGTCCTTGTGCGTCCTGCCCACTTCGTCCTGGCAGTCGATATACGACTGGTAGTCGGCCAGGAGCATGTAGTCGTCGCGCGTTAGCAGCGACTGGATCAGCGGCTGGAAGAGCTCCCGGTCGCCATGCGAGAACTCGCCGCCGGCCAGGGCATCGAGAATCTCGCGCAGATTCTGGTTTGACTCGTAGTACGGGCGCGGATCGTATCCCGCGCTCTTCTTTTCTTCCACCTCCTGCGCGTTGAGGCCGAAGAGGAAGAAATTCTCTGCGCCCACTTCCTCGCGGATCTCGATATTGGCGCCATCGAGCGTGCCGATGGTGAGCGCGCCGTTCATCGCGAACTTCATGTTCCCCGTGCCGGAGGCTTCCTTGCCGGCCAGCGATATCTGCTCCGAGAGATCCGCGGCGGGATAAACGCGATGGCCTAGCTTGACGTTGTAGTTGGGCAGGAAGACGACTTTGAGTCGGTCCCGTACGTGCGGATCGCCGTGAATCACTTCGGCGACCGAGTGAATCAGCTTGATGATCAGCTTCGCCATCCGGTAGCCGGGCGCCGCTTTGCCTCCAAAGATGAAAGTGCG
The DNA here is from genome assembly GCA_035508555.1 of Occallatibacter sp. Taxonomy (GTDB): domain Bacteria; phylum Acidobacteriota; class Terriglobia; order Terriglobales; family Acidobacteriaceae; genus Telmatobacter. The sequence goes on from DATJMU010000082.1 coordinate 53,430, forward strand.
CGGCTGAATCTCCAGGTTCGGATTCTTCTGCAGCCTCTTGTAGAGAGTCAGAATGTGCAGCACCTTCAGATGCTGCCGCTTGTACTCGTGCATGCGCTTGACCAGCACGTCGAACATCGACTCCGGATCCACGACGATACCCAGGTTCTGGTGAATGTAGGCGGCCAGGCGCTGCTTGTTGTGACGCTTGATGGCCCGCCACTCGCGGATCAGTTCGGGGTCGTCGGTCATCGATTCGAGCCGCCTCAGCTTTTCGAGGTCGTGAATCCATCCGTGGCTCAGCCGCGCTGTGAGCAGTTGCGCCAGACGCGGATTGCTCAGCACCATCCACCGGCGCGGGGTCACGCCGTTGGTCTTGTTCGAGAACTTCTCGGGCGATAGGTCGTAGAAGTCGCGCAGCACATGGGTCTTCAGAAGCTCCGTGTGCAGTGCGGCCACTCCGTTGATGGCGTGGCTCCCGAGCGCCGCAAGATGCGCCATCCGCACATACCGCTCCCCGCTCTCGTTGATGAGCGAAAGCCGGCGAATACGCTCCTCGTCGTCCGGGAACTTTGCCCGCACATCCTCCAGATGCCGGCGGTTGATCTCGTCGATGATCTCGAGGTGCCTTGGCAGCAGCCCGCCGAAGAGTGCGACCGGCCACTGCTCCAGCGCCTCGGGAAGCAGCGTGTGATTCGTGTAAGAGAGCGTCCGGGTGGTCACGTGCCACGCTGTGTCCCAGTCCATCGCGTGCTCGTCCACCAGCAGCCGCATCAACTCCGCCACCGCAATCGCCGGATGGGTATCGTTCATCTGAACCGCGAAGGTGCGGTGGAGATCGGCGAGCGGCCGGTCCTGCCCCTTCTGGATGCGCAGGATGTGCTGTAGCGAGCACGATACGAAGAAGAACTGCTGCTCCAGCCGCAGCTGCTTGCCCTCGATTCCCTCGTCGTTCGGATAGAGGATCTTGGAGATGTTCTCGGAAGAGACCTTGTCGGCAACCGCGCCGAAGAAGTCTCCGGTGTTGAAGGTCTCGAAGTTGAAGGACTCCACGGCCTGGGCCGACCAGAGCCGCATGGTGTTGGCCGTATTGGTCCGGTAGCCGAGGATGGGCGTGTCGTTGGGAATGCCGCGCACCACCTTCTGCGGAATCCAGCGCACGCGGAACCGGCCGTCGCCGTCCGAGTAGGTCTCCGTGCGGCCGCCGAACTTCACTTCCACCGCGTCCTCGGGCCGCTCCAGCGCCCAGGGATTCCCCAGCCGGAGCCATTTGTCGGTCGTCTCCATCTGCCAGCCTTCGCGAATTTCCTGGTCGAAGATGCCGTACTCGTAGCGAATGCCGTAGCCGATCGCCGGAATATCGAGGGTCGCCATCGAATCCATAAAGCACGAGGCCAGGCGCCCCAGTCCGCCGTTGCCCAGTCCCGGCTCCTGTTCCTGCTCAATCAGCGTTTCCAGATTGAGTCCGAGTTTCTTCATCGCTTCCTCGGCCTCGTCGTAGATGCCGAGGTTGATGAGGTTGTTGGCCAGGTGGGGCCCGGTGAGAAACTCGGCGGAGAGATAACACACCACGCGCACGTCCTGGGCGCGGTAGTTCTTGACGGTATAGATCCATCGCTCCACCAGCCGGTCCCGCACCGTGTGCGCCAGCGCCATGTAGAGGTCGTTCATCGTTGCGCGCTCGCGCGACCGGCCCTGCACGAAGAACAGATTGTCGAGAAACGAATGCGCCAGCGCATCGACGCCGACCGCTGTGCGTTGCGTCTTCAAAGAACCTTCGGAGTCGAGTTCCGGGAGCGCGTGCAGAACCATAATTCACCTCGGTTATTGCGGGAAGACGAAACTTCCCATCTTAGATAGTCCGACAATACGTCCGATTAGCCAGGCAGAGGTGAAAAAACGTCAAAAATCTGCGGTTCTCACCCGCCCTGACCGGGCAGAGCCTCCAGTTTAACGGCATTCCCAGGGAGCTGTGTGCGGGCTTTCGACACCCCTTTCATGGCGTAACGCGCAGACCGGGACGGCGGTCAGCATTCATCTGGCATTCAACTTATTTCGGCCTGGAATTGTTAGCGTTGTCGCCAGACGCCCAGTACATCCTCCGGCACGATACGGCCGGAGACGCTGGCGAACCGTAACATGCTGCTTCCTTTCGCTCTTCGGCGCCTCCTGCTTGTGCTTGCCGCGTTCGCCTTTTTTGCGGCTGCGAGCGGTTTGGCTCAGCTTCCGACCATCACCGAATCCCAGCGCCCGGCTCCCCAGGCTCAGCCCCCCACCCAGACCGCGCCCACCATGTTGCCTCATCCGGGCCAGGGTCGCATCTGGCTCTCCGGCCAGGCAAACGTCATCTTTCAGACCAATCCACCCTTTGCCGCCCAATACTCCGGTCCTCACAGCTTTCCGTCCCGCTATGACAAGGCAACGGGCAGCGTCCTGACGGTCTACTCCGGCCTCCAGTTGACCCACTCCACAGAGATTCTCGCCGACGGAGAGGACGCGGATGGATTGGGAATCGGCGGCGCATTCGGCATCGCCGGCTTCACCGATCTCGACGCGGTGCGGGATCCCACCCTCACGGCCGCGCCCTATCTGGCCCGTCTGATGGTCCACCAGGTCTTCGCGTTCAGTCATACCCAAACCGAGTCGGACCGCGGGCCGCTCTCGACCTTCTCCGAACTTCCCAGCCGCCGCCTTGAGATTCGAGTGGGCAAGTTCGGCATCACCGACTTCTTCGATACCAACTCCGTGGGCAGCGACAGCCATCTCCAGTTCATGAACTGGGCCATCGATCAGAACGGAGCCTACGACTTTACGGCCGACGCACGCGGCTACACCTGGGGAATCTACGGCGAGTACCAGTGCCCGGCATGGGGCCTGCGCTCGGCTCTCTCCCTGGAATCCGGTCCGCAGAACGGCGGACCCCTGGTATGGAACCTTCACCGCGCCAATACCATCGATACGGAGTTCGAGCTGCACCGCTTCCTCTTGAAGAAACCCGGCATAGTGCGCCTGCTCGGCTGGGTGAACCACGCCAATATGGGCGTCTACCAGTACGCCATCGACCAGTTTCTCGCCGGCAAAACGCCCGTGCCCGACATCTCCGCCCACCCCCTGCAGGTCACCACCAAGTACGGCTTCGGGGTGAATGTCGAACAGGGGCTGTCCGCGTCGGTCACTGCCTACGGCCGCTTCGGGTGGAACGATGGCAAGACCGAATCCTGGTCCTTCACCGAAATCGACCAGACTTTTTCCGCAGGCGTGGGGATCCTCGGCAGCCTCTGGAAGCGGTCCAACGACCACGCCGGCATCGCCTTCGCTTCCAACGGAATCAGCAGCGTTCACGCGCATTACCTCGAGCTCGGAGGCCTGGGATTTGTGCTTGGCGATGCGGGCCTCACCTACGGCCGCGAGAACCTGATGGAGACCTATTACACTGCACATGTGTGGCGGGGACTCTATTTGGCACCCGATCTGCAGTTCATCGTCAATCCCGGCTACAACCGGGCTCGCGGACCGGTGCTGGTGACTTCGTTCCGCACGCATATCGAGTTCTGAACCAATTTCCGTGAGGCACGTGTGAGAACTCTTCCTCGAATGCCGTTCTTTGCGGGCATGGCCGCACTCCTGGCGTTGCTGTCGGGCGGGTCTTGCTGCCGGGCGCAACAACCCGGAATACGCGTAACTTCGCTCGGCCAAGCCAGGTTGCTTTACGTACCCCCGTTTGAAGGGGGCTCGGAGGCGGCCGCACTGCGCGCCAGCTTCGTGCAGCGGCTCGACAGGAGCCACCGGTTCCGCATCACTCAATCGGAGGGAGATGCTGACGCCATCGTGAACGGGACGGGCCAGATATGGCTCAAGGGCTACATCACGATCAATGCGCGCACCCCGTCGAGCGACCGCGAGGCGGTCTATGGGGGTTATCTCTCTCTCGAAGTCGCCGGCGTCGACGGCCAGCCTCTCTGGTCCTGGCTGGTCACGCCCTCCAAACTGGTTTGGACCAACATTGTCGACAATCTCGCGGATCAGGCGGCAAAGAAGCTTGTCGAGGCAGGCGAGTCCACTTCGCCGGCACCCGCCGTCCAGAGTCCCGCTGCTGTTCTCGCCAGGACCAGCATCGATGCGGCAGGCGCCACCTTCCCTGCTCCGCTCTACCAGATGTGGTTCGAGGACTTCGAGCAGTTCCATACCGCCGTGCATCTGCACTACTCCGCCATCGGCTCCCAGCTGGGCGTCGAGAAGCTCGTTGCCGGACAAGTTGACCTGGCCGGCTCCGATGTCGCGCCGCGCGTAATCGCCGGGGACGCGGCCGCAGCCCGGCTGACCCGGATCGCTTCGGTGCTGGGCGGCGTCGTGCCCATCTATCACCTGGCGGGAGTCACGCAGGATCTGCGGTTCAACCCCGAAACGCTGGCCGACATCTATCTCGGCAAGGTGCACCGTTGGAACGATCCCGAGATTCGCCGCTCGAACCGGGGCATCGACCTGCCCGATGCCGAGATCAAGGTCTTTCACCGCTCCGACGGCAGCGGCACGTCGTGGGTCTGGAGCGATTTTCTCTCCAAGGTCAGCCCCGCCTGGTCCGCCGCCGTGGGGCGCGGAACGCTACTCAAATGGCCGGTGGGGACGGGCGCCGAGCACAACGAAGGAGTCGCTGAAGCCGTCGCCAAGACCCCCAACTCCATCGGCTACGTGGAGCTCACTTACGCCATCCAGCACGAACTGAGCTTTGCCGCAGTGCGCAACCGGGCGGGCGAGTATGTCCGCGCCAGCCTCGACAGCCTGACCGAGGCGGCGCGCAGCTCCGGAGCGAGCGGCGGGCAGCTTCCGCCCGATATTACCGACTCCCCGGGCAAGTACGCTTATCCTGTCGCCTCATTTACCTGGCTGGTCATTCCAGCCCGAGCGGCGGATCCGGCCAAACGCGCCGTCCTTCTCGAGCTGTTCCGATGGATTCTGACCTCAGGACAGAAGGAGTGCTCGGCCTTGGGTTATGCCGCGCTTCCCAAGGAAGTAGCCGAGTATGAGCTCCGACTGCTGGGCGGGAATCCATAGTTGAGAACATTCCGGTCGCACACAGAGTCAGCCCGGTGTTGGGGAACGCTCAGGGCAACTGCCTCTGGAATCGAATCCGTGGACGCGCCAGCAGTGAGAGCGTCGTCAAGTTTCCCGCGCCGGTTCCCAAAACGGGAGTTGGCGCAGTTCTGCACTGGCGTAACCTCCCTGTATACGGTTACAATTCTGGCGCGATTGTGAGAGCGGCCCGAAACGTGCGCTACGGCGCCGTTCTGTCTCCGGGGAGGGTTCAGATGCGGGTGTGGGCGATGGGATTGGCATGCGCGATGGCCTGCGCGGGACTGCCGGCGGCGGCGCAGCTCGAGGGGACGCACGCAAAGCCCTTGGTATCGAAACTCGAGTTCACCTCCTCGGATCAGCGGCTGGTCCAGGGCTTCGACTGGGCCAGTCGGCAGGCCATGGACTACGTCTTCACGGGCGACCCGGTGGGGCCGTGGTATGAGGCGGCGCTGCCGGGGCGCGAGGCCTTCTGCATGCGCGATACGGCGCACCAGAGCGTGGGCGCCCAGGCCCTAGGACTCTCGGCCTGGACCCTGAATATGCTGCGGCGCTTCGGCGAGAATATCTCGGCATCCAAACAATGGTGCAGCTATTGGGAGATTGACCGCTTCAACGAGCCATCGCCTGCCGACTACGAGAGCGACACGTCGTTCTGGTACGACCTGCCCGCGAACTTCGACGTACTGGACAGCGCCTACCGCATGTACCTGTGGACCGGCGACCCGGCGTATATCGACGACCCCGTCCTGGACAACTTCTACGACCGCACCATGAACGAGTACGTGAAGCGTTGGGAGCTCTCCGCGGACAAGGTGATGACGCGGGAGCGGTTCCCGGGGCCGCTGACGGGAGCCGAGCAACTCACACTCGAACACGGCGGGCAAATTCACCTGGGAATTCCCGGCTACGACGAGGGCAACCACACCTTCGTAGTCGGGATCGACCTGCTGGCAGTGGAGTATGCGGCCTTCCGCGACTACGCCGCGATCGAGAGGCTGCGGGGAAACGATGCCGGGGCCACGACCGCGGAAGCGAACGCGACGGCGCTCAAAAACCTGATCAACACCACCTGGTGGAACCCGAAGGACAATACCTTCTACGCGCTCCTCGACCAGGACCACCACCTTACGGGGAGCGACTCCCAGGATGTGCTCTACTGGAACGCCGTGGAACCGGGTCCGAAGATGGAAAGCGCGGTGAAAGCGATGCTGATGGCCAACGAGCATCGGAATCCCTGCGGCGTGGAGGGCGAGAGCCACGATGCGGAGATTCTCTACCGCTACGGGCAGGACAACGCCGCGTACGGAGTACTGCTGGACCTGACCACGCCGGGGCACTGCCGGCAGGAGTACCCGGAGGTCTCGTACTCTGTGGTGGGGGCTATCACGACGGGGCTGATGGGAATCAACATGGTTCCAGTGCAGGACCGCGAAGTGGAGACCCTTCCGGGACTGACCGATGCGACGACTTGGGCCCAGCTCAGCAACCTGCCCATCGGCCGAAACGCGGTGACGATCCGCCACAACGGCGATCGTGAAACGGTCTTCACCAATCAGGATGGGCCGGCCCTGATCTGGCAAGCGGCGTTTCCGGGCACATTCAGCCAACTTCTGGTGAACGGCAAGCCGATGCCGGCACACAACGAGACACAAAGGCGCACGGCGATCTCGTGGGTCGAGGTGCCAGTGGGTGCCGGTGACACAGTGCGGGTAAGCGCGCCTTGACGCGGGCGGGAGCGATCAGAGGTTGAAGAGCTCCCGGAGACGGCGGGTCTGCGCACGGCTGACTGGGATCTCGGTGTGCTGCTTGTCGTTCATGCGGAGCTGGTAGCTGGATTTGAACCACGGGACAACTTCGCGGATGTGGTCGATGTTGACGAGATAGCCGCGATGGGCGCGCCAGAAGTGGGCCGGATCGAGCAGCTCCTGCAATTCTTCCAGGGTGCGGCACTTGGAGTGGCCCTCGAAGGTCTGGGTGACCACGCGGATCACGCCCTCGTCGATCGCTGCGAAACAGACCTCGGCCTGGTCGACGAGGAGCAGGCGGCTCTGGGCCTGGACGACCAGCTTGGCGGGAGGGTGTACGCGCTCGCCGGGCGGGCGCCGGTTGAGCAGACGCAGGACCTCGCCGAGTTGCGACTCGAGTTGCGACTCGGATGCAGTGGGGCTCTCGGATTGCGGCGCGCCCGAGGGAGCGGACGCTACCGGAACAGATTGCGCGGCGAGGCGGTGCCGTGCGCGCTCGACTGCCTGGGCCACGCGCGCGGGATCGAAGGGCTTGAGCAGGTAGTCGACTGCGTTCACGTCAAAGGCCCGGACGGCGTATTGGTCGTAGGCCGTGGCGAAGATGAATTGAGGCAGCGCCGGCCCGTTGGGGCGGCCACTCAGGTCGAGGAGCCTCTCGATGACGGCAAAGCCGTCGAGTCCCGGCATCTGGACGTCGAGGAAGACCAGGTCGGGGCGGTGCTGCTGGATGAGATCGACGGCCTCAATGCCGTTGCCACCGTGGGCCAGAACTTCGACGCCGCCCAGGGAGTCAAGGAGGTACTGGAGCTCGTCCCGGGCCAGCTTTTCGTCGTCGATGATGAGGGCGGTGAGGGACATCGAGGGCTGGAATGGATTGTAGGGAGCCAAGGGCGAGAGGCGCAACGCGGAAGAGGATGGACGGCCGAATGCAGCGGCAAATGGGGCGCCGAATGAGTTAGGCTGTCAACGAAACCCAGGCAACGGCGCGACGAAGCGGGTACGCGTTACTCGCCGAGCACGTGCAGGCGGGCGGGCATATGGTCGGTGGCAAGCTCATGCCCGCAGCGCGTGCAGAACTGGTCGGTGGGCCGCACGGTGCGGAAGCAGTTGCCGCAACTGGCCGTGAGCTGATAGTTGCACTGGGGGCAGAAGTGGAAGTCGCTCAGCACATGCGTTCCGCAGGCAGGGCAGCGCGAGACTTCCGGCTGGCGGAGCAGAAAGTACAGCACCGCGCCGATGCCGGCGGGCATGACGAAACAGATGAGCATCCAGAAGCGGGTACTCATGGCACGGCGGGGCGCGTCTTTGCTGACGTAGCCGACCATGAGGAAGTAGAGCGCAGCCAGCATGCCCCAGGAGAGATTGAAGTAGATGCGGAAGCCCAGGGCCGAGGCGGGATGGTGACGGTTACCGGGGGCGATGAACCAGAAATAGTACTCGACCAGAAGAAAGGCCAGGCTGGCGGCCACGATGGACCAGTTAGGAATCATGCGCTCGTCGGGATTGACGGCGATCGATGGCGAATCAGGCATGGGGGCAGACCCTCCCGCGGAGTGCCTCAAAAAGATTAAGCACAGCTTAATGCTTATGTAAAGGGACGGATGATGGAAACAGGAAGTTGCGGCCAACAGCCCGCTTGGAGAGAAATTTTGGCGGGTGCGGAGCGGGCGTCAGGAGTTGCGGCGGGCCCGGCCGGCGATGAGCACAGCGGCGACCAGGGCGAGGCAGAGGACGCAGAAGAGGAGACTGAATTGGGTTGTAATGTCGATGAAGCGCTCACCGCCGATGAGGTCTTCTGCAACGCGCCAGAGGGCAGGGCCAAGGAGCAGCAGAAGGACCAGGGCGCTGGCGAGAGCGATGGAGCGGGAACGGCGGCGCCCGGCCTTCTGCTGCTGCATGACGCCGAGCGAGGCCAGGACGACGCGGCGCGTGCGATGGGCAACGGCGGAGTCGCGCTGCGCCTGACGGCCGGCGAGGGCCGAGACCAGGTCGGAGTCGGTTGAGGAGCCGGAGTTGAAGACGCCGGCCGGGTGATGCGCCAGCTCCACGGTTTTCACACAGCCTCCTGGAGCCGGGGGCGCTCCTGCTCGAGCCTGGGCTTGAGCATGGCCAGACCCCGGTACAGTCTGGATTTTACCGTGGAAAGCGGCGCGCGGGTAACTTTAGCGATTTCCTCAAGCGAAAGCTCCTCGTGGAACCGCAAAACGAGAACTTCGCGATGAAGTGTGTCGAGCTCGAGGAGGGCAGCGGCGATCCGCTCGCGGTCTTCCAGGCCGGCGAAGCGCTCGAAAGGTGTGGGCTCGCCGTCGGCGATCTCAAAGGCCATGGGGCGGTCGTCGTCGCCGGCGCCCTCGACGAGCTCGTCAAGGCTGCTCATGGTGCGCTTGCGGCGGTGGTCGATGACGAGATTGCGGGCAATGGTGAAGAGCCAGGTCTCAAAGCGCGCCTGCCCGTTGAACTGACCGCCGCGGACCAGAACTCGCATCCAGACCTCCTGAAAGAGGTCTTCGGCGAGCTCGCGATTGCCGGTAAGGAAGAGCAGATAGCGCAGGAGGCGGTGCTGGAAGCGGACGATGAGCTCGTCGAGGAGACCGGCTTCGCGGCGCTTGAGTCCCTGGGCAACCGCGAGACTCTCCTGCCGCGCTTGTTCGTCGACGGCCGATGAGGCAGCGGCTTTGGCAAAGAACGGCTGAATGGAGATGGCTCTCATCCTGTTTTATTAGACGATAGACGCACCGTGGAAGACGACGAAAAAATGCACGGAAAGTGCTGAAAAATAGCGGGTAAGGAGCGTGAACCTTAAGGGGAGCTTAAGGAGCGCCGAAAGTTATCCACAGTCGCCGCTCTTTCCGGTTTTTCACGGCGGCGCGGCGCCGGCAGGTTGAGGCGTCAGCGTTGTTTTTCGGCGAGTCTGCGGGCGGCGTGAAGGGCGTCTTCGATAGCCTTGGCGGCGCGGCGCTCCCGGGCTTCGACGGACTCGTAGTAGAAGATGCCGAGGAGATGGCCGCGGCGCTGCGCGGGCGTGAGCGCATTCCAGCCCTGGAGGGCAAGAGGCTGGCGCTGGAAGGCCGCGCGCAATACGGGCGGCGGCTCGATCTCGCCCTCCATCGCCTGCATCAGCCGCTCGGCCATCTTCTCGGCGCGGGCCCGGCGAGCCTCCGGCCCCTTGGCGTCCCCGGCCCACTTGCCGATCTCCCGGCGCATAGACTCGCTCAGAGCGGAAAACCACTTATATAGCTGGCGGTCGCCTTTGAGCAGGCGCTCGAACTCTGGAGGAACGATGGCAGGCCGTTCCTCGAGGTCGGGCTCGAGCCAGATGCGCGCCCGGTCGCCCTGGCCAGCTTTGGCACCCGCCTGCATCTTTTTGTTCACGAGCAGAACGTGGCCGTTGCCGCCGGGGACAGGGAAAAGCGAGGTGCGGAACGGAAACCCCTCGATTTCGCCGCGGACGCGCAGGCGGCGGCGATTGGGCCAGGCCCTGGCCACGTCGAACGGGACGCGCGCGACGATCCAGCGGAGGCTGGTGCCGTCCGGTTCTAGCAGCGCGGTGAACGACTTTCTCAGGCTTGCAGGCATGGCCGTAACATAACGTCGCGCGGAGGGTCGGTTCAAGAGCAATCCGAAGAGAAGACTTATAAGGGATGCGACCCTGCAGCCTGATTGGGCCAGAGCCGGGCCGCGCCCCGGACGCCGCTTGAGTCTCCATGCCGGGCGGGAACAATGGGCGTGTGAATTCCGCCGCCGAAGCCGTAATTCTCCAGAAGGGGAGGCACGTTGCGGTAGATGCTGTCGAGCCGCGACAATCCGCCGCCGACCACAATCACATCGGGATCGATGACGTTGATCAGCGACGCGAATCCTCGCGCGATCCGATCCTCGAGCCTGCGGATGGCTGCCGCCGCCTGGATATCGCCCCGGTCGGCCGCTTCCACCACTTCTTTCCCCGAAAGCGGCGTGCCGGTCGAGCGCTCATAGTCCTTGCCCAGCCCGGTGCCTGAGATCCAGGTCTCGATGCAGCCGGATTTTCCGCAGTAGCAGGCCGGCCCCGGAACTTCGTCGACCCGCGGCCAGGGGAGACTGTTGTGTCCCCATTCGCCGGCGACGCCGTGCAGGCCCTCGTGCACACGGCCTTCGATGGCAAGGCCGCCCCCGCAGCCGGTTCCGAGAATCACCGCGAAGACGACCCGGTACCCCGCGCCGCTTCCATCGATGGCCTCGGAAAGAGCCAGGCAGTTGGCGTCGTTTTCACAGCGCACTTCCCTCCCGAGCGCTGCCGAAAGATCGCGCTCCAGGGGTTGCCCGATGATCCATGTCGAGTTAGCGTTTTTCACCAGACCCGACGGCCGCATCACCGTCCCCGGAATGCCCACCCCCACGGTGGCCCGCTCGGCCAGCTCGGTCTCGATCGTATGGACAAGCCGGGTAATCGCGTTCAACGTCCCCGCGTAATCCTCACGCGGTGTCGGCACGCGAATCCTGCGCAGTTCCCGGCCGTCCCCGCCGAGGGCCAGGGCTTCTATCTTGGTGCCGCCGAGATCGATTCCAAGTCGCATTTCCTGCTGAGATTAACACTCTCATCCGGTGGGCAGCGCGCCAGGCTCCCAAGCTGCGAAGAGTCGTGGGGAAAGACGCGCAATGCCGGATCTGCAAATCGGAAGTAATCTTCGCAACTTCGAACCGGCGATATGGCATCGCCGGTTCGATCGTGCCGCCGTGACCAGGGCTCAGGCCTGCGGAAAGATCGGCGAGGCGCCCGCGGCGCTTGCGATCAGGAATCTCTCCTCGTCTGCGGTAATGGGCTGGAAGTTCTGGGCCACGTACATGGCGAGAGGGAAGAAGCGCTCGTCGCCGGGCGGAAGCGCGGCGGTGATGCGCTGGGAGAGCGTCCAGCGCAGGGCCAGAGCGGCCTGCTCGGGCACGGCGCAGGGCTCGTACCATTCTTTGGGGTTGGGTTTCTGCGCCTGGCTCATTCCGGCAGGCCATTGGGATTTGGCCATGGCCTTGATGGCCAGCATGCCGGCGCCTTTTTCGTGGACGCGGGCGATCACGCGCGGCCCGAAGTTTCTCTGCGAGGCGAGAACAAAGTTGATCGGGAAGAGCACGGTGTCGAAATCGAAGTGGTCGAGAAGGGCGAGCGCGGCCTCTTCCGAATGCGCCGAAAAGCCCAGGTAACGGATCTTGCCGGCCTTGCGCCCGGCCTCAAAAGCCTCCTGCGCGCCGCCCGGTCCTATGATGCGATTCACCTCTTCGAGGGTCGTGACCGCATGATGCTGGTAGAGGTCCAGGTGATCCGTATCGAGCAACTTGAGCGAGTTATCCAGCGCCTCCGCCGCACCCTCCTTATCGCGCTTGCTGGTTTTGCAGGCCAGGAAGAAGCTGTCGCGGTACGGCTTAAGGGCAGGACCGAGAAGCTGCTGCGCGTCGCCGTAACTGGGGGCGACATCGACATAGTTGATGCCCGCGGCGTGCGCCTGGGCGACGGTGTTGTTGGCCACGGCCTGATCCGCGTTCATGATCACGATGCCGCCCAGGCCGATGATCGAGAGATCCTCGCCGGTCCTGCCCAGCCGCCGTTTCGGAATAGGCTTGAAGCCTGCGTCGGACGGCGAAGGCCAGGGCGTGGCAGCCGAAAGCTTCGGCGCGGCCGCGAGTCCTGCCGCCCATGCGCCGGTCGTAAGAAAGCTTCTTCGATCCATAACGTCCTCCTTTGGCTTGAGACTTGGATAGCGTCCCTGCCCGGTTGCGCGCGATGGTTTGGCAGCTGATGCGGTCCCAGTGGAGCGGCTCCAGCCGCGAACCACGGTCAACGTGGCGACGGCCGACGAGCCACGTGCAACCGCCGTGAACGCCCCGGTTCCCGAATCTGAGCCCCCGGGTGAGGGCAGAGTTCGACACTCACTCCGAGTATATTCTTGCGCCAATGACCCCGGACACCACAAGCAGTGGCCGGCGATCGCGTTGGTTGTATTTTGGGGGCCGGAGAGCGCCGGGATGCGCCCCTCGAGCCTGGAACGTGTAAAGTATTTGCAGGAGACTGACATGGGAGCGGTAGCCATTTTTGTGGGTATTTTTCTCGCGCTGATTCTCTCTTTCCTCCCGCTGATTCTATCGAGAAAGCAATGGGCAGCAGCGCAGGATCGGGTGCGCGCGCGCCGTATCGCTGATACCAGCATGAACGCCAGACTCCTGAGACTGAACATCTGATGCATTCCCGGGGGCTCTCCTCAAGGTCTCGCTGGATGTCGAGGCGTTGCCGTCTTGATTTGGGCAACGGAAGGTTATAAGCCGCCCACGCAAACTCAAGACACTACCGGCGCTACGACCCGTAGAGAGCGGGCGCGGGTCTTCCCGTGACAGGGTAATGGAAAAGTAAATAGAGATGGCTGATTTGAAGGGTATTTTGGCCCTTTTTCAGGCAGTTTTGGGTTCAGATTCAAGCCGGATTATGGAAGAGGACAGTCTCGTATGATGCCCCGCCGCAGCCTGCCGAACCGGCAATTCCCGGCCTGGGCACAGATCTCGGGAAGCGCCTTAAACTATCCAGATGGAAGTCCTTTTTGGCTTGCACGCGGTGGAAGAGGCCTTGCGTGCGGGCCGGCGGCGCTTTGACCAGGTGATGGTGGCGCGGGAGCGCCACGACGCGCGCGTGGAGCAGGTCGTGGCCGCCTGCCGCGAGGCCGGTGTGCGCGTGCGCCAGGAGCCGCGGGAACAGTTGACGCAGACCGCCGGCACCGCAGCCCATCAGGGCGTCGTGGCGCTGGTGCGTCCCCAGGAGTTTTTGGCGATTGAAGATCTGTTCGAAGCGGACACGTCACGAGAAACGACGGGCAGACGCCTGGTGCTGGCACTGGATGGAGTGGAAGATCCGCAGAACCTCGGTGCGCTGCTGCGCGTGGCCGATGGGGCGGGCGTGGACGGAGTTGTGCTCACCGAACGGCGAGCGGCGCCCCTGAGCGCCACGGCAGTGAAGGCGAGCGCCGGCGCGGCGGAGCACCTGCGCATTGCGCGCGTGGTGAACCTGGTGCGCGCGCTCGAAGAGCTGAAGCGTCACAACCTCTGGATTGTGGGACTGGACGAGCGCGGCCCGAGCGACTATGACGGCTTCGACTTTACCGGCGACTGCGTTGTGGTGCTGGGCCGCGAGGGCGCGGGGCTGCACGACCTGGTGCGGCGGACATGCGACCATCTGCTGCGCATCCCCATGGCCGGGGGCGTGAGCTCGCTGAATGTGGCCGCCGCGGGCGCGGTTGTGCTCTATGAGGCCCTCCGGCAGCGGCGCCGCGCCGCGGCTCTCCCAGGGGCGATTGGGGCGTCAAAACAGAAGAGACAGAAAGGCCTGGGTTCATGAGGTTTTTGTACGCCGGCATTTTATGCTTGAGCGCCGGCATCGCAGTTCTGGTGTGCGCGGCACAGGAGAGCCCATCGACGCCCGCCACACAGTCATCCCCAACCGCTCCCGCACCGCCGCAACTGCCGGGGAAGATTGTCTTCTCCGGGACCACGAACGCGAACGGCCAGACCACCGTCACGGCCGGGCCGGGGTTGGGTGCGCCCGTGGTCACGGCCTCTGCGGCGCCGGTGGCGACCGACGCCGAGCGCGAGGCGGTGCGCTTCACGGCCTACGACATGGACGTGCACATCGTCAGCGCGGCGCGCCACATTGCAGTGCGGGCGCGTATAACGGTGCGTAACGACGGCGCAGCTCCGCTGGGCCGCATTCCGCTCCAGATTTCGTCGTCGTTGATCTGGCAGCGGATTCGCGTGGAAGGCCGCGACACCCGGTTTTCCGTGGCGACCATCGACTCGGACGCGGACCATACGGGCCAGTTGCACGAGGCGGCCGTGCCGCTGCCAACGCCGCTGGCGCCGGGACAAACGTTGACGCTCGATGTCACCTATGCGGGCGACATTGCCCCCAACGCACAACGGCTGGTGGGAATCGGCGCGCCGGGCGGGCCGGCCATTCACTCGGATTGGGATGGGATTGGAGACGAGTTCACGGGGCTGCGGGGATTCGGCAACGTGGTCTGGTACCCGGTGTCGAGCGTACCGCGGCTGCTCGGCGACGGGGCACTCCTGTTCAACGAGATCGGCCGGCAAGAGCTGCGCATGACGGGAACCCGCTTCGCGATGCAGCTTACCGACGAGTTTCCCCCCGGAAAGACTCCGACCCTGGCCGTGATCTCCGGCCGTCCGGTTGCGCTGGATGTGAACTCCAGCAGCGGAGAGAGACTTCCAGGCGTTGCCACGGCCAGCCTGGCGCAAACTACCCTCGCATTCGAGTTTCCGAGCCTCTTCCTTGCCGTGCGCGACGAGCATGAAGGCCCGGAGATGAAGTTATGGACTCTGCCGGTGGACGATGGGGCGGCCACTGCCTGGAGCGCGGCGGGGAAAGAGGTGCTTCCATTCCTGCAGGGATGGCTAGGCCAGCGGCCGCAGCGCGAGCTGACGGTTCTCGATCTGCCCGACGCCGCCGACGCGCCCTTCGAGGAGGGGGCGTTTTTGGCCACCGGCGTTCAGACCGCGTCCGCAGATCAACTGGAAGGGATCCTGGCGCACGCGCTCACGCACGCATTCTTTGCGTCCCCGCGTCCGTGGCTCAACGAAGGCGTGGCCCAGTTCATGGGCACGCTGTGGATCGAACATGAGCAAGGACGCGAGCAGGCGTTGGGATCGCTGGGGGCCTCGCGGCAGGCGCTGGCTCTCATGGAGCCCGCCAGTCCTGGCGAGAGCCCGGGCCAGCCCCTGGTTGATGCGTACACGCCGATCTACTATCGGACCAAGGCGGCTGACGTATTGTGGATGCTGAGGGACCTGACCAGCGATGCGGCGCTTTCGGCGGCCCTGCGGTCGTACCATCCCGCCGCAGATTCGGGTGACGCGGCCGGGCCGTGCCCGCTGGAAAAGCTCATCGAACAGGCCAGCAATCGCAGCGACCTGGGGTGGTTCTTTCGCGACTGGGTCGACGCCGATCACGGCCTTCCCGATCTGAATATCGACGGCGTGTTCCCAAGCGCGGTGGAGGCGGGAAACTGGCTGGTGGCCGTCGATCTGTCGAACTCGGGCTACGCCGGGGCGATGGTGCCGCTAACCGTGCGGTCGGCCATCACCTCGGTAACGCGGCGGGTGCTGATTCCGGCGCAAGCCAAGACGGTGGAGCGGATCCTGATCCAGGGCAAGCCGACCCAGGTCGACCTGAACGACGGGAGCGTGCCGGAAGTGGAAGCCAGTGTGCACGTGACGCACTTGTCGGAGGCGAGTCAACCAGGGGCAGGCGGTCCAACGGGCGCGCAGCCGTGATGTCGAAGAACAAAACGCTGATGATGAAGATGATTACGGCCCATGGTGAAGAACATGGCCGCTTGCTGTCCGCAGGATAGGGGCATTTTGACACGGTCCCGGCATATTGATAGCCTTTGAGATGGAGCAGATGGCTCTTCCTTCCTTTTGAAGATGTCCCCGTCGTCTAGCCCGGCCTAGGACACCGCCCTTTCACGGCGATAACACGGGTTCAAATCCCGTCGGGGACGCCAATCATTTCAGCAACTTACGCCGCGCAGGCTCTTCGGCTTCTTTTTCTGGTGACTCTACGGTGACTAAGCGAAGCCCATCCTGGCCGTTTTTGGACAGCGCCGCGTCCATGATCCCGTCCATAGTCTCGACCGCTCCGGCCATGTAATCGGGGGCCAGATGGGCATACCGTTGGGTCATGCGGGGCGTCTTATGGCCGAGCAACTGGCCCACGGTGTACAGCGGGACCCCCTGCATCACCATCCACGAGGCGAAGGTATGCCGGAGCGTGTGGAAGGAGGCGTCCTTGATACCCAGCCGTTTGAACACCCGGATCGTGTAGACGGAGAGTTGCTGCGGATCGATCCCGTTGAACACCGGCTCGCTGGCCGTCCCCTGTGGAAGACTGGCGAGAATCTCCAAGGCACTGTTCGAGACCGGGAGCACCCGCATTTCCCCGTTCTTCGTTTCCCGCACATACAGCCGCTTGTGGGAGCTGTCCGCGTCCATCCAACGGAGATTGAGCAACTCGCCGCGACGGACACCCGTAGCGACAGCAAAGGCGAGCGGCGCTCGCATCCACTCCGGGGCGATTTCAAGCGCCGCCCGGAACTCCCCCGGCGTCAGATAGCGCGTGCGCCCTTCCGGCTCTTTCGGCAGTTCCGCGTCTTCGGCGGCATTCTGATTCAAGAGGCCCCACTTGACGCCCAAACGCAGCGCCTTGTGTAGAGCAAAGACTTCCTTTTTGATGGTTCCCGCCTGGACCGTCTCGCTGCGCTTTTCGATGAACTCATCGACGGTGCGCCGGGTGATGTTCCGGGCTTCGGCGGGAAGATGCGTCTCCAGCGTCTTCAGCACTCCGTCCAACCGGGCAAAGGACGTACCCCGCAGTTTGGTTTTCTGATAGCGGCGGAATCGCTGCAAAAGGTCATGCGTGGTGATGGCGCTGGCCGGGCGGATGCCTAGAATCTCTTCTTTCTCCACCTTGCCTTTGATCCCCGCCAGCGCGGCAAGCGCCTGTGTCCGGGTGTGTGCCTCCACCTTGCGGCGCACACGCTCACCGGATGCGTCGATGTAGGAAACCCACCAGCCCGGCCTGTCAGGGCGCTGATATACCCCGTCGCGTTGTTTAGCCTTTGGCATCTTTCAGCGCCTCCACGCGCGCTAGGATTTCTGTCAGATTTCGAGTAACCCACTTGAGTTGAAAATTAACTCCACATTTCTTGCTCACTTGCCGCCTGACCCACTCTTTCTGGTCAGGATTCGCATGGGTCCGTTTGAACTGAACCCACGCTTCAGCAGCAACGTTCCACAGCTTTTCTTTTTGGGTTGTACGGCGAATTTGAATTCCTCTCACTCTCCCCGCACTCTTGCATCGCTTGCAAAATGCCCCGCGCTGAATGACCTCACGGGGTTTCCGGGTAAGGGCAAAATACCTGTTGCACTTATTGCATCGAAAAAGCCGCTGCGGACAGTCCGATCCCAGAAATTGCTGAAATTCATATATCGCCAAGTCCCGTGCTCGGGCGAGTGTGTCTTCCAATTTCGGCTCCGGGAACGGCCATGCTGTGGGCGCTGGCAGCCAAAGGTGTGAGGCTATTGTCAATCGGCCATCGCTGTACGGAAGAATGGGGGGCGGGTTTCTCGATAGAAACTTCCGTTGCGTTATGTGAATTGGTTCCTGGTAAGCATCCGAAAACCAGAGGACGTTTCGCGACCACGGCTGTTCTCTCAATGGGTCACGTTCATCCTTGCCGCTTGCGATCCACTGCTCGGCAAGCCGTTTCAGCGTACTCAGGAATTCTTGAACCGCCGCGTCTCTTGTCTCCCGCGACGGATTGCAAAAGTTTTGAACATTCGGTAAGAGGCGGTCACGAGGAATACCAGCTAACCGTCCCAAAGAACTCCTGGAGTACTGACCGTTGAGGGTGGCCGCAAGAATCTCGGGATAGTTCTTTTCCCGCGCTGCTCGGACAGGCGAAACGATCATGGATTTATGTTGCACTTAGTTGATGCAAATTGCAACAAATAAATCAACTATTTTCCCAATCGATGCCGCATAGTTCTCTCAGCGCCGAGAACGGCAAATCGATACGAGGTGGAAAAGCATGGGTAAAGAGGCGAAACCAATTGAGCGCGAATATCTGGGGGTGGATGATGCTGAGACCCTTTCAGGGCGGAGTCGGTGGACGTGGCGGAGGGACGCATACGCGGGCAAGGTTGCCAGTGTGAAGCTGGGCCGAAGGTTGCTGATTCCCATGTCTGAAATTCGCCGGGTGATGGCCGAGGGTTACCGCCCCGCCGTGGAGCAGCCCAAGTGAGTGCTGCTGCAATCGCCGGTTTGCTCCACACACGGCCTACGCGGCCTGCGCTGGCGGCTCAGTAGCGTCCTGGCGCTGAGGCGCTTGGGCTTCAAAAGAAAGCCCCGCGTAGCGGCGGGGCCTCACACTTGAATGGGATTGATCGCTGCGGCGACGGGAGACGCCAATACAGCGTGGAGATTTACGACTTGACCTACAACAATTCTACAGCAATCTCCGCTCCCGCGTCCTTGCTTGAATCCGATCTGGCCACGTTTGGCAAGATGGGCATCCCGCCCGAAGTCAGCGCCGCCGCTCAGCGCGGCTGGCCTGTATTTCCACTCCATTCTCCAACGGCGCGCGGTTGCTCTTGCGAGCGGGCGGAGTGTGCGAAACCGGCCAAGCATCCCCGGACTGCCCACGGCCTGAAAGACGCCAGCCGGGACGCCGAAACGATCCGCGAGTGGTGGACGCGCTGGCCAGATGCCAATATCGGCATTGCCACCGGCCAGCCCAGCGGTTTTTTTGTGATCGATGTGGACGGCGAAGCGGGACGCGCATCCGTGGCGGAGTTGGCGCGGCAAGGTCTGACGCTTCCCTCTACGCTCACGGTGACTACAGGCCGCCCGGATGGTGGAGAGCATCGGTATTTTCGGATGCCGGAAGGCGTCGATATTCGCAACGATCAATCCGGCAGAATTGGCCCGCACATTGACGTGCGTGGCACGGGTGGGTTTGTTGTGGCTGCCGGGTCCACTCATGCCAGCGGGAAGATTTATCGTTTTGTCGATCCCCTGGCCGCAATCGCAGACGCGCCCGCATGGGTGATTGAGCGATTGGCTGCGCGCTCAGATCCCCCCGCCGCGCCACTGCAACCTGCTCAGGACACGGCGAAGGTTACCCCGAAAGGCCAGCGCACACGGCGGATGGTCAGCTTGGCGGGAACGCTTCACAGGCGCAACGTATCGGTGGAAGCAATTGAAGCTTGTCTTGCCGTCGAGAATCAGGCAAAGGCCGACCCGTCCAATCCGCCCCTGCGGCCCGAAAAGGTCCGAGCTATCGCCCGTGATATTCCGACCCGGTACGAGAGTGGAGGCCCGGACGTGCTGGAGGTGGCCGTGGAACTGCTCGCCGAGGGAAACCACCAAAGCCTGCGAGACAAGTTTGCTCAGCTCTGCATAATCCTTCAAAGACTTCTCGGAGACGGAATGATAATTTTGCCGTGCCAGCGCATCGGCGAATCCCTGGGATGCGATTACAGCCTCGTGGCCCGGTTTCGCCGGAAGGCGGTCGCGGAGGGATGGCTCCGGCAAGAGCGACCACCGATCATGCAAAAGCAGGCGGCAAAATTCAGAGTTATCGCCGATCCCTTTAGTACTACTGTGTTACAAGAAGCCACGCAAGCAGCAAGGACAACGGGGCAGAGATCTGGCCAGATGCGTTGCGATATGACGGCGCAGGGTGGAGATGGAGCAGGGATTATGCCTTTCGGTTCGCGCCGGCAGCGCCTCGGGG
>DATJMU010000083.1:0-6963 GCA_035508555.1 Occallatibacter sp.
TCAAAACCAGACCGGCACCGGCTGTTTCTTGATCTTCAGAATCGCTTCCTGTGCGGTATATATTACGCGAGGCATGCTCAGAGCTTTCTGTAGCACCGGAAGCGCCTCCGCGGCGTCTGGACCGACGTTACCCAACGCGGCAGCCACGCTGCGCAACACGTAAACCTCGTCTGCCGTCGAGAGGCGTTCCGCGAGAGGACGCACGGCCGCTTTCGCCGCCGGTCCGATACTTCCCAGGGCGTCCGCCGCCGGCGCACGTACAAAGGCGGCGGAATCGCGCAGTGCCTGGATCAGGTCCGGAACCGCGCCAGCGGCCTGGGGCCCTACCGAGCGAAGCGCTACCGCGGCCAGACTACGTACTCTGGCGTCTCTGTCAGCCAGCGCTCTTCGCAAACTCGGCACGGCATGCGACCCGGCTGGGCCCAGTTGCGAAACCGCCCACGCCGCGGCAATGCGCACCCCCGGTTCCGGATCGCCGAGCGCGTGCGCGATCTCGTCTATGGCACTGCGCGCATCGGGGCCAAATGCGCCAATCGCCCGCAAAGCGTCTGCCCGGCCGGTTGCGGAGACTTGCTTCAGATCCGCAACGTAGGCCGCCAGCGGTCGGCCACGGTAAACGGCTCCTCTCGAGGCTACGTAACGCGGCGCATCCGATCCGCGGCCAGACACGGACGCATTCTCCGGTATCCGTTCCAGCACCACGTCATTGAGTCCGAAGTTAAAGCCTGCGGAAAGGCTGTCGCGACCCACGCAGATGAAGCTGAGGGTATGCCGGCCCTTGCTCAGCGTCAGCCAGCCCAACGGCCGATCGATGGCCACGTACACCTCGGGCAGAAAGCCGTGAAACACCTCCGCGCCTTCCGATGGCGCCTCCGAAGTGGCCGCCTCGCGGTTGTCGGTATTGGTGGGCTTGCCATCCAGCAGCGCCACGTAATCGCCATAATCGGGCGCCTGCGCGATACGGGCAACGATCTCGTAGCGGCCGGCATCGGGAATGTCGAGCGGGACATTGAGGCGCGACCCGATGCCTTCCGCTGCCAGGAACAGCAGATCCCTCCCCCAATCGACCTCCTTCTGTACCGAGGCCCTTCCCTTCTCCGTCGTCACCGATTCAATCGAATCCTCCACCGCAATTTGCCGAGCATTCCCGAGGGGCAGCCGGGCCTCGCCGTAAGGCAATTCGGGAAGCTCTTCGTTAACGCCCTTCTGGTACCAAAACGCGGTACTCGAAAAGTAATCCGGCCGCTCCTCGAAGCCGGAACGTAGCGAGCCGTCCGCATTATAGGTCCAGCCGGCGTGCTCGATACCAGCCCACAGCGATTTGGTAAACGGGATGGGGTCGGGAATGTGCCATCGATAACCGGTGAGCCGCGCGCCCACGCGCTCGCCTTCCGCCACGGGCGTGCCGGACCAGGGGCCGCACGCCACGCGCAATCCCCACGCTTCGTTCACGTAATCTTCCGTGCCGGTGCCATAGATTTGCGGATTACGGGCGCTATCGATGTAGAACAAGTCGTCGCCCTCGCCGAACCACCCGACCTGAGACTGAATCACATTGAGCACCGTCCCCACGTAGTGACCCGTGCCCTCCACGCTGAGAAACTCGTATCGCTTTCCCGCGATAGCCGGACGTTCCTGGCGGTAGTAAGCATGGAAGTAAGCTGTATCTTCCGGCAACGAATGGTGACTTTGCCAGTCCACGTGGTAATAGAACATGGTCACCGGACGGCGGCCTTCGTCGGTGACCGTGATTTTGCACGATATCCGGAACGGCATCGGCCAATAACTATTGCGAGCGCGCCCGAACGAGCTGTCGCGAACGGGCAATGAATCGAGGTTGCGGTCGTAGCCGTGTCCCACCCCAAAGAAATCCCCCAGGGGCACGTCCACGCTGGGAGTCTTCTTGCCGTCATAGTAGACGCGCAGGCGCACCAGGCGGGGCCAGGCATATTCGTTGTCGGCCACGGTGACCCAGATATGGCTCACCACGCCCGGGCCGGCCAGATCTGCCATCACCAGCGTCTCGCCGGGCATGATGCGCTTGCTGTCGTCATTGCTGTTCTGGAATCGGTTGTCGCTCGAGACACGATGCGCGGAGAATGTTTTAAGACGGGGCAAGTCCAGGAGGCTGGATGGGCCTGGACTCTGCGCGGCGGCACAACCGGCCAACAGGAGCGCCGGCAATATGTCACTGAGCTTGCGCATATGGTTTTTGATCCTCCGTTTTTCGCCCGGTTGGCACCCGCCGACCGAGCGCCAGCTTATCACAACGACTGCACGGCGCCCGCTGCAGCGGTCTGGCAGGTACTAAACGTGCTGGGACCCATTTGCGGTCAAGCCCGATCAGGCCGCCAGGGATACTGATGTACAATAACCCACAATAGGGACTTGCGCGAATCCCGGATTCGAACCCCAACGCCTCCATGAATTCTGGTGATGTGGGTCAAACCGGCGGCACCCGCGCAAGAGAGTTTGAAGGGCGAAAATTATATGCGACGAGACATCTGGAAACAAGGCATGCCAGGCTGGGTTGTTCTGGCGTGGTGCGGAGCCACAGCGATTTCCCTGCCGGCACAGACCTTCACGGTCCTTTACAACGAATGCTCCCAAGTCGGATGCGTCGACGGCCGGCATCCCTCTCCGTCCCTCATCCAGGGGGCTGATGGGAATCTGTACGGAGGCGGGTTTTCCGGGGGGCTGAATCAGTCGGGCACCGTCTTTAAAATCACTCCTACGGGCCAGTTGACAACGCTGTACCAGTTCTGCGCCGAGAAGGGATGCGCGGACGGCGTGAATCCATACGGGTATTTCGTCCTGGGGATCGATGGAAACTATTATGGCGCCACTTGGTGGGGCGGAATTACCAACGCCGGCGTACTGTTCAAGATGACTCCAGCCGGCCAGGTGACGACTGTGCACACTTTCTGCATTCAGGCCGGATGCCCGGACGGTGAGTATCCGTGGGGAAACCTGGTCCAGGATTATCTCGGGAACATCTATGGCACAGCTTCGGCGGGCGGAGCGCATGGCTCCTTCGGCACGGTCTTCCAACTCCCCCCTACCGGCGGGCTGAAGACGCTCCATAGCTTCTGCTCCCTCAGTGACTGCTCGGACGGCGATTTTCCCATTCAGACTTTGGTGCTCGGGTCCAACGGGACCATTTACGGTGCAGCCCAATCGGGTGGGGCTTACGGCAAAGGCACGGTGTTCAAGCTCACTCAGACTGGCACCCTGACAACTTTGCATCACTTCTGCGCCCAGAGCGGATGTCCCGATGGTTCCACACCCAGCACTCTCGTGTTAGGCAGCGACGGCAACTTTTACGGAACGACCCGCGAAGGCGGATCCATGAACGCCGGCGTTTTTTTTAAGGTGGCTCCAAGCGGCCAGCTTGTTACTCTCTACAACTTCTGCTCTCGGGCAGGCTGCGCCGACGGCGGCGGGCCGTTCTCGCTCATGCAGGCCACGGACGGGAATTTCTACGGGATTACCCAGCGAGGCGATGGCGCCGGAAGCGGCACCGTTTTCAAGTTGACTCCCAGCGGCTCCCTTACCGTGTTGCATACCTTCTGCAGCGGCGGCGCGTGCACCGACGGCAAGCTGCCTTCGACGGGAGGGTTGGTCCAACACACCAATGGAATCTTCTACGGAGTCATCGGGCACGGCGGAAATCTTACCAGTAACGGGACGATCTTCAGCCTTTCAACAGGTCTCGCCCCATTTGTGCTGGCCTCGCCCGCCGCGGCCCCCTCGGGAACCGCCATACGGATTCTGGGTACCAATCTCACCGGCGCAACCAGCGTGACTTTCAATGGCACGGCGGCCACGTTCAAGCTGGTTTCCAGTACTGAGATAACCACCAATGTGCCGGCCGGAGCGACCACCGGACTGATCCGGGTAGTGCTTCCAGCGAGCATGTTGTCGAGTAATGTTGCCTTCGCGGTGCTGCCATGATGCCGGCGAAAACAGGAGGATTTGCGATGCAAGGGATTCGGTTGCGGGCCAGACTGGTGTATGCTCTGTTGGCTCTGGGTTTGTTATCGGCGAGTGACTTGCCCGGACAGGTGCTCACGACGTTGTACAACTTCTGCGCCGGGGGCGGCGCGAATTGCCCGGATGGCCAGCACCTTACCGCACCGCTGGTCCAGGACTCTGATGGCAATCTGTACGGCACGACCCACCAGGGCGGAATTCACAGCGGCGGCACCGTATTCAAGATCAGTCCCGGCGGCTCCATGACCACCCTGTATGACTTTTGCGCGGTGGCCGGATGTGCGGATGGCGAGTATCCTTACGCGGGGCTGACCGCAACGCCCAGTGGTACCTTGTTCGGGACTACCCAGGCGGGCGGAACCAAATCCTATGGGACCGTCTTCAGTATCACGCCGGCTGGCGCGCTGACGACGATCTACGACTTCTGCTCCAAGAGCGAGTGCTCTGACGGTGGGTACCCGTATGGAGGGCTCTCCCAGTCCACCAGTGGCGTGTTTTACGGCACGACCTATATAGGCGGGAACTCCCAAAGTCAAGGCACCGTGTTCCAGATCGCGTCCAGCGGCGCCCTGACTACGCTGTACCAGTTCTGCCTGGGGTTCGAGTGCCCGGATGGCCTGGCCGCGATGAGCGGCGTCATTGTGGCTAGCGACGGTAATCTTTATGGGACGGCCTATTCGGGCGCGGGGGCCGGCTGGTCTCAGGGCTTGGGGAACGGCGGCACGGTCTTCAAGCTCACGCCGGGAGGCAACGAGACGACGCTCTACGGCTTCTGTCTCGCGGTTGAGAATTGCCCGGACGGCTATGGACCCCGCGCGGGATTAGTGCAAGGCAGCGACGGGAACTTATACGGATCCACCTACCTGAGCGGGGCTTACGGCGACTATGGCACGATCTTCAAGATCACCCTGGGTGGGAATCTGACGACCCTGTATAGTTTCTGTGCCGTGAGCGGGTGCCCGGATGGCGCCAATCCGCAGGCACAACTGATCCAGGCCAACGATGGGAACTTTTACGGGACAACGCAGTTCGGCGGGGCCTACAATGGAGGCACGGTCTTCCGGTTTACCCCAGGGGGCACGCTTACGACGTTGTATAGCTTCTGCGCCGAGGCCGGCTGTCCGGACGGGCAAGCCCCGTACGCGGGGCTATTCCAAGCCACCGACGGGAATCTGTACGGCACGACGTACCAAGGCGGAACGGCCGGAAAAGGCACCATCTTCAAACTGTCTGTGGGGCTGGCGCCGTTTGTGAAGATGCTGCCCGCTTCCGCAGCGGCGGGAAGTGAGGTCCAGATTTTGGGGAGCAATCTGACTGGCGCGACCAAGGTCAGTTTCAATGGAAAGGCCGCGGCGTTTAAGGTGATCTCCGCTTCCCGGATCATCGCCACTGTGCCTGGCGGCGCCACCACCGGAGAGGTCCGGGTGACCACCCCGGGCGGGACAATTTCAGGTAACATCGCATTCCAGGTGCAGAGCGACGCGCTTCCGCGCGCGAGTGTTCGCACGCGCTAAGCCAACGGCAGGGTGCCACGCGAGAAGTACGCTTTTTCAATTGACATCGGCGCCACCGATGCTATCATTCTCAGAGAACTGGGTCGGCCCTGGGTGCAACCGGACTCAGTGTGACCAAACAGGAGGAGAGATCTTATGAGAGTACGAATCGCGCAGGTGACCTTTGTCTTCGCCTTAACGGCGCTGAGTGCGGCGGCTCAAACGTCGCGGCCTGCGAACGTGCCGCAGGATTACGTGATCACACCGTTCGGCTACTTCCATCCATCCTGCGTGCTGCACGTCGCGGATGGCGCGACGTTATTGGCGGACGGACGCGTCCAGCATGCGGACGGGAGCGTGGATCAGGTGGCTCCATCTTGCACTTTCCCGCGCTACTTGTCCGACGGCTCGCTTTTTACGCCGGCTCACCCCGCGGGTGGCAGTCTGTCGTCCGTTTCGAACGGCTGGATTGAGAACATATCCGCCACCACCACATCGTCTTACGGAAGGATTAACGCGACTTGGACGACACCGCCGGCGCCCGCTGTCAATGACGGCCAGACGTTGTTCATGTTTCCCGGTTTTGAAGACATAAACGACGTGGTAACCATCGTACAGCCGGTGCTGCAATACGGTCCGAGCACCGCCGGCGGTGGCAACTACTGGTCCCTCGCAAGCTGGAACTGCTGTATCTCAGGCGTAACGGAGTACAGCACCTTGATTGACGTGTCCGCGGGAGATTCGATTCTAGGAACCATTACTTCCAACTGTACGCCGGGAGGCAGCTCCTGTTCGACCTGGAACGTGGTGGGAGAAGATAAGAACACCGGCGCCAAGACTACGCTGGCCAAAACGCCCAGCGTGGGACAGAGCTGGAATTGGGCGTTTGGCAGCGTACTCGAAGTATATGGCGTGGTCCGCTGCGCCGATTACCCGGAAAACAACCACGTGACTTTCAGCGTCCAATTGTATGACCAGAACTTGGATCTCATTGCGAGTCCGGCATGGACGGCGGGTCCCGCAGGCACCGGCACAACCCCATATTGCGGGTTTAGCCTCAATTCGACGGCTACCAAAGAAACCATCGAGTACAGTCCGAAGGCAGCCGCTCAGTAATAATCCTGGCGCTGCTCGGTAAGCTGTCGCAAGCGCCGGAGCCCGCTTCGGAGCCGCGCGCGTAAAGCAAGCGGCTCCGGATTCATGCCAGTCGCGCAGCGAGGTGTTTCGCCGTTAGCGACTTGCTAGCCTTCAGCAGCTCGCGCGGCGCGCCCTCGAACACAACTGTGCCGCCTTCGGCGCCGGCGCCCGGCCCCATGTCGATGATCCAATCGGCGCGCGCGACCACGTCCAGGTTGTGCTCAATCACGATCAGGGTGGTGCCATTGTCGACCATGGCGTCGAGCAGGGCGAGCAGGTTCGCCACGTCGGCCATGTGCAGACCGGTCGTCGGCTCGTCGAGCACCACAATTTGCGAAGG
>DATJMU010000084.1:0-23075 GCA_035508555.1 Occallatibacter sp.
GCCCAGCATGGCCGCAATCTGCTGCCGATCCTTCACGCTCAACTGCACCCGATAGCCGCTTTTCATGCTCCCAGGTTCGCGCCATCCCGTATCGCTGCCAAGTATCTTTCCTGGTTCCCCTTTATGCGGTCACGGACCTAGCGAGCGGTCCTGGCTTCGTGGCTGCTCTTTTAGTCCACGGCGCCGGGCGGCGCCAGCGCAGCATCGCGCATCGAATACGCAGGATGGAGGGGCAGGGCGCAAGCTCTGCCCTGTTCATTTGGTCCCAGAGTGGGCCGTAATGCGCCCAGGATGGCCCAGGTAACGCCGTAGCCGTTGGAGGAGTACATCGGGCTGCCGGACGCGGGCCGGGCGCGGCAATGGGGGTTCGCTTGGAACTGGACTGGGGATGTACGCGACTCCCCTATGGCTCTTCACGCTGTCGGCCTGCATCTGTAGCAGGCACTCCTGGGCGTCGATTACGCGGTTGCGCGTAACGAACGTGGTTTCTACCCCAACGGACATTTCGATCTGAATCAACTTCTGCAACAATGGCCCGAAATCCAACCCGCACCCCCGGCAGATGCAGTTTCCACGACCGGAACCTTGGTTGGGTGTGATTTATATCACCGATTCCTACCAGACTACAAACGAGGAAATCTAGGCTCAATCTCAACCGGGCACTCGTGGACAGCTAAGACGCCGGGATGGGCATCAGGACGGACTAACGGGCGTGTATGCTACTGGCAGGATGAGGGGTGGGGCTTCGGCTCTGCCCGTCTTGACCAATTGTGCGACGAAATCAGTCTCTTAGCCCCGATTTGTTTTAAATAGATTCTGTGTATCATCTCGGAGTTGATCAACGATGCGTTGTTGATCTCGGTTGAGAGCGGCATAGGCCCCTTGGGAATTTCGGCCCAGGCGAAGGTTTCCTTTAGAGTCAACACTGTAACCGATACCCTTTTCCCAATTGGAATGCTTAATGGTGATCGATTTGACATCGGGACTCTGGTTAGCTCTGTCTATGCCGTGAATGGAGACGTGAAAATCAGTATTCACATCGTCGTACATTAAATGATCACCGGCTCTTTGTCTAAAACCGCAATTGTCGGTCAATTTCCACCTTGCGATTCGCATTGCATTCTCTCCTCGGGGAAGGTGAGGCAATACCAACACGGTACGCGGTCACCGACCTACAGTCAAATCAACGACTCCAGCGCGAATGGTGCCCAGGTAATGACTTGCTGATAACGACTGATCTGGTGGAAACGGGCTGGTGATGGGGTTCCTGTCTCGCGTAACGCTGTCACGGACTAATGGTTGACTTGAGGGGAAATGAAGACGGGCGGGTGAACCGTGGGAGCGCGTATTGAATACGCTGGGATGGCGGACATACAGTCTGCGCGACCGTTACAAAAATCGTTACAGTGGCAAAATTTAAGGGGTTAGCCATAGCAGCATAACCCCTCGTAAATCCTTTGTTTTGCTAGTGGTGCGGAAGGCGGGACTTGAACCCGCAAGCCTTTTGGGCGCTAGCTCCTAAGGCTAGTGTGTTTGCCATTTCACCACTTCCGCACTGACCAGGCGCCGGTCTGCCTCTCGGCATCCCAAGTCTACCGCATCTCCCGCCGCGATGGATGCCCGCCCCAACAGAACTCATCGAGCCGGTCCGCTCTACCCGGCGAATAGGAAATCCCACGAGCCGTCCAGATACAGCCAGCGCTGCGTGGCGAACCAGCTTGTGGGCAGCTCCGGAACATGCAGCAGCGTGTGCCCGCCCATGCACATCAGCTCGGTGCCGTTCCACCCCAGGAAGGTCTGCGAAACCAGGCCCACCCGCGCCGGATGTGTGACGCGATGGAGACAAACCGGGCAGCGCCTTCGTTGATCGCTGCACGCCCAGCTTAATCCCAGGAGGCACAGCGAAAACGCGGCCGCCGCCTGAAGATAGACCGGCAGAGCCGCATAGGGAGTGGACCGCGCGTAGGCCAGGTCGAACGACGCAAAATAGGCCGCCGGCAGCACCAGCGCCACTTTGCCCAGGAAGAATCCCCAGCGGCACACTCTCCGCTGCCACGACGGCCGGTGCGAAGCAAAGTTGCACTCGCCCATCGACACCGTAGTGACGGCCGGTACGGCCAGCATCGCCAGCAGCATGGCGAAGAGGAAAACCGCATCGGGCGGCGGCATCTGGTCATCGAGCGAGACGCCCAGCAGATCCCGCTCGGTATCGTGCGGCCCGTACTCTGTGATGAGTTGGCGCGGCGCCCACATCAGCGACGCTCCCGTGTGCGTCAGGTGCGCCGCCACGTACCCGGCACGGCCCGCCGCGAACGCCGAATCGGGCACCAGCATCCACGCATCGACCTTCTCCGGCAGCCTCCACGAGCCTCTCGGCGCCACGCCGGCAATGCGCGCCTCGCGGCCGCTCACGCGCACCACCTCGCCCACAACTCGCGGATCGCCGCCGAACTCTTTCTCCCACACCCGCTGGCTCAGCACCATCGCCGGCAGGCCGTCGGCCGCCGCCCTCTGCGCAAACTCCAGCGGCAGGCGAAGCAGCGCAAACAGGTTCGAGCTGGCGCTGGCGACCCTCCAGACCCCGGTCAAAGACCCGCCGGCGGAAACCCTGCGCGGCGCCACCTGATAGAACGCAAAGTCGTCGAAGTAGAGGCGCCTGCCCGCCGCCCACGCGCGAAACTGGCTCGGCAGGATGCTGGCCGTGGCATCGTTCCTCGAGTTCGCATCGCGAATCAGCACGACGCCCGCATACGAGCGATAGCTCTGCAGGCTGCGCTCCGCGCGTACGCCGGGCAGCATCGCAGCGGCCAGCCAGCAGCCGGCCAGCGCCGCTCCCAGCACCAGCAGACACTGCAAGGGGGAGCCCTCGAGCCATCCGGGCAGCGCTGGCCTGCGTTCCGCGTGCCGCCTTACGCAGAACGCATCCTGAAACGCGCCCAGGCAGAAGCACGTGGCCTCGCGCTCGCCCCGCCATCCGTCGCGCCCGCCGGCAGCGCAGGCCCGGCGCACGTGCCAAAGCTCGGCGAGCCACTCCCGCCGCCACTCCGCGCGCGCCTCAGCCGGCACAACCAGCGACGCACCGCGCACCAGGGCACGCTGCAGGACGCCCAGTCCGGTCGCCTCGGGAGCATTCACAGAGACTTCGCCTCCTCCGTGGGAATCAGCCGCGCCAGCAGCGGATACCGCTTGCGCGAAGCCTCCAGTGTCGCCTTGCCCCGCGACGTAAGCTTGTAGTACTTGCGCGCCGGTCTCTGCTCGGCGTCCGCAATCGACTGGCTCTCCCAGCGCGACGAGATCAGCAGCTCCCTCTCCAGCCTGCGCATCGCCGGATATACGGTGCCGCTGGGCAGCCCCGTCATCTCCATGATGCTGAAGCCGTAAACAAAACCGCAATCGACGGCCTGCAGGATCATCGCCGCCGTGTGCGATAACTTGGCGTCTTGAGCCATGACGCATTCTACCTATGTAGCAAGCTACTTGACAATAGGAATGCAGAATGCTACATAGGATACTGACGACCGGGAGGACCCCAGCCCATGCTGGAGCTGCAGCACCTCTTCAAGAGCTATCGCGGCATCCCCGCCATCCAAGACCTCTCCTTCAACGTGGCGCCCGGCGAGATCGTCGGCTTCCTCGGCCCCAACGGCGCCGGCAAATCCACCACCGTCAAGATCGTCACCGGGCTCCTGCGCCCCGACGACGGCCGCGTGCTCTTCGAAGGCCGCGACGTCCGCAACAACATGGTTGCCTTTCGCGCCAACCTTGGCTACGTCCCCGAAGAGGCTCATCTCTACACCTACCTCTCCGGCCTCGAGTACCTGCAGCTCGTGGGCAGGCTGCGCGGCCTTCCCGAAGCGCTCATCGAAAGCAAGGCCCTCGACCTCTTGCGCCTCCTCAACCTCCAGTCCTGGGAGTACTCGCCCATCTCGTCTTACTCGAAGGGTATGCGCCAGCGGGTCCTCATCGCCGCGGCCCTGCTCCACAATCCCAGCCTGCTCATCTTCGACGAGCCCCTCTCCGGCCTCGACGTCGTCTCCGCCCGCCTGCTCAAAGACCTCCTCGATCTGCTCGCCGCCGAGGGCAAGGCCATTCTCTACATCTCGCACGTGCTTGAAACCGTCGAGCAGATCTGCAGCCGCGTCGTCGTCATCGCCAAAGGCAGGATCCTCGCCGATGCCCCGCCCTCGGACCTCGTGAAACTGATGAGCCTGCCCAACCTCGAAAGCGTCTTTGCGCAGCTCGTGCAGCAGCAGGACACGCGCAGCCACGCTCAGCAAATCGTCGAGGCGATGCGGAGCACCCATGCCTGAGTCGTTTCAGCGCCTGCTGCTCATGTCCGATCCGGATGTGCTCGGCCTCAACGAGCAGGCCGCGCTCGGCCCGGTGCGGCCGCCGCAGCGCAGCCAGTTCTCGCACCTCTTCCGCCACTTCCTCGAACGCTTCTTCAACCACGAAACCGCCTCGCCCGACGGTGACGCCAAAGCCCGCCTGATCCTCGTCGCCCTCGCCACCGGCCTGCCCGGCTTCATGGTGGCCATCTATCTTTGGCCCGTCTACCACGCCTTCATTGCCATCCCGCGCCCTCATAGTCACGTCGCCTGGGTTCCGGGCCCTCCGCCTTACTGGGTCCAGGTGAACCAGCACTTTTTCTTCGTGCTCTACTCGTTTGCCGCGCTCGGCATCGCCACTGTCTTCGAGTGGGATCTCTTCTTCCCCGACCTCCTCGACGTCTTCGTCCTTAAAACACTGCCCGTCCCCGGCCGCCGGCTCTTCTTTGCGCGCGTGGCCGCCATGGCCTTCCTCATCGCCGGCTTCCTCTTCGACGCCAACGTCCTCGCCACGGTGGCATTGCCCGCGGCCATCGATCCGCCCAGCCTTCCCCGCTTTCTAGCCGGCCATGTGCTCGCCGTGGGCGGCGCGGGACTGTTTGCCGCCGCCTTCATCGTGGCTCTCGAGGGCGTGCTGCTCTCCGCGCTGGGCGAAAGGCTCTTTCGCAAGCTCTCCCTGCTCCTCCAGGCGCTGTTCATCGCCTTCCTGCTCGTGCTGGTGCTCCTGTTTCCCGTCTACTCCGGCGCAACCCCGGTGCTCCTTCAGTCCCGCGCCGCGGTCGTCTTCTGGCTTCCGCCCTTCTGGTTCCTCGGCGTCTACCAGCGGCTCATGCAAGGCCCAACCGCGCTGCCCGTCTACACCGAACTCGCCCGTACCGCCTGCATCGCCCTCGCCGTCACAGCCGGCGTCGCCGTGCTCACTTACCCGCTCGCCTACCTGCGCAGGGAGCACCGTCTCGTCGAAGGCCTGGTTCCGCGCCGGCGCCGCAGCCCGTTCGCATCCCTTCTCGATGGCCTGCTCCACGCCGTCCTCGTGCGCTCACCGCGCCGCCGGGCCGTCTTCCACTTCATCTCGCAAACGCTGCTGCGTGTTCCGCGCTATCGCATCTACCTGGTGCTCTATGGCAGCGTAGGCCTCTCGGTGATTGCGGCCACTGTCTTGCGCTTCCAGGTAGTCCACGGCCAGATGCGCGCCTCCGTCTCCGCCTTCGGCATCCGCGCGGCCGCCGCCATCGCCGCCTTCTGGGTCGTCGCCGGCCTCCAAGCCGCCTTTGTCTCCTCCGGCAACCGCCAGGGCAACTGGATCTTCCGCATCGTCGACGGCAGGCCCCCGCTCCTCCGCGCCGCGCTTGAAGAACTGCGGGCCGCGCAGCACTGGGCGCTGCTCTGGGCCGGCATCGTGACTCTCGCAACGGTGCTCGCCCTGCGCACGGTTGCCCCCTCGCAACTCCTCACCTGGCCTGCAACCGCCTCCCAACTGCTTGTGGCCGCGGGATTGTGTCTCTTATTCACCGACGGCTTTTTCCTCGGCGTCACCACCGTGGCCTTTACCGGCGAGCCCTCGCGCCAGGAGCCCAATCTCGCCTTCACGGTCTTCAAGTACTTCATCTTCTTTCCGCCCCTGCTCTGGTTCCCATCTCTCGCCGAGCAGTGGATCGAGCCGAGCCCATGGCGCTTCGCCGCAGCCGCCGCGGTGATCGCCGCCTTGCACGTTGCGCTGCGCCTCCGTCATCGCCAGGCCGTAAAAGAGTTCTGCCAGCTTCAGAGTCTCGACGACGGTGAGGAGAGCCCCGCTTTCACCCTCGGTCTGCGCCACGGTAGCGTATCCACCGGATAATTCGGTACCGCATTGTACACAGTTTTTATTTCGCGCCTGTGGAAAAGCGGTTCCTAAAGAGGTATACTACAGACGTTTGATTCGCTTATTATTCTCCTTTTTTGGAGTTGGATGATGACGACTGAGCCACAACTGATGAGACCGGATTATCGGCACGCCGAGCGGGAGGCAATTAGCCTGTTGAATAGGTCCGGTATATTCGAGCCGCCGGTCAATCCTGTTGAGATTGCTCGCGCTCTCGGGGTGCAGGTTCGCTTCGTAACGTTCTCCGGCGAGAGCGAAGGCGTTTCTGGGTTGTACGACCCTAGCCGTAATGCAATCTACGTCAATGAAGCTGACGCTGGGGTAAGACAGACTTTCACGATTGCTCATGAATTGGGCCATAAGATTCTCCACGAGGATTGGGCCAAGAGCGAGGCGTATAAAGTATTGTGGCGCGATCCACGCAAGCAAGGGAAGGACAGGTGGGAGCAGGAGGCCAATTATTTTGCTGCAAATTTGCTCATGCCACGTCAGATGCTCGACGACTATAAGAACCTTCCAGCTCCTGTAGTCGCGCGCATTTTTGCCGTTTCAGAACAGGTCGCTAAGTTCCGTCTACAAAACCTGTATGGCATCTGAGCGAGATGAAGTATTAAAAGCGGTTGTCGAGCAAGAAACAACTCAGCCCACGAAGCTGGAAACTGCGATCTCGGATGCGTCTAACGAAGCTGAGCGCACAAAACGTCTAGAGCTTGAGCAAAAGCATGCATTGGCTAAGTTGCATGCCGAGCTGGGAGTTTTTGGGCGCATTTTCGGGGGCGAGCCGCATGCTCCAATCGTGATTGCCTTCATAGTCGTGGTATTCGGGCTACTTACATCCGCTGGACTTTGGTGGTTTGCTTTTCAGACAGGAAGCCGTGAGTTTTGGTCCGGCGAAGCTCACATTGCACTGGGAGCAGCCACGACTGCGTTAGGTTATGTATTCGGACGCGGCTCGAAGGGCTCATCTAAATAGAACAACCTCTCTGCAGTTGTGGAGAACACTTGGCCTATTACTCCAACTTTCAAAAATCATTCAAATCTTTGATCATTTTCTTATATTATGATCATGTCGGCAGGCGTCTTTCTCAAATCCCTCACTGCCCGGAATCGCCCCATGCCCTCCTTTGAACACGAGATGCTGCGCGAAATCTACGAGCAGCCGGAAGCGCTCAGGCGCACCCAGGCGCTTTATGTGGCGGGCAAGGGGCTGAAGCCGGAGGTCGCGGCGCGCCTCGCGGCCTGGCCCAACCCCGAGGGCGAGATTCTGATCGCCGCCAGCGGCTCCAGCCGCCACAGCGGCCTCTACGGCGAGATTCTCCTCGAAGACCTCTGCGGCCTCGCCGTCGACGTCGAGTACGCCAGCGAATACAGCCTCCGCGGCGGCGACGGCGACCTGCGCCATCCCAGCGTGGTCGTGCTCTCGCAGTCGGGCGAGACCAGCGACACGCTCGCCGCCCTTGAAGAGGCCCGCCGCCGCGGCCAGAAGACCCTCGCGATCACCAACGTGGCTGCCTCCACCATGGCCCACCTTGCCGATGTCTCCCTCCCGCTCGCCGCCGGCGTGGAGAAGGCCATTCCCGCCACCAAGAGCTTCACCTGCCAGTTAGCCGTCCTCTACCTGCTGGCGCTCTACGAGGGCGCGCGGCTGGGCCGTATGGACTCGGCAGCTCTCACGGCGCGCATCGCCGAGCTGGACGCCGTTCCCGCGGCCATCGAATCTCAACTCGACGCATGGCGCGCGCAGACAGCCTCCCTTGCCGCCCGCTACCAGTCCGCTTCCACGTTCCTCTATCTCGGCCGCGGCATTCACTACGCCATCGCCCGCGAGGGCGCCCTCAAGCTCAAAGAAGCTTCCTACGTGCACGCCGAAGGCTACCCCGCCGGCGAGCTCAAGCACGGCCCCAACGCCCTGGTCAGCGACCAGGTGCCGCTCGTCGTGCTCGCCACTGTCGATCGCGCCATCGAATCCTCCGTTGTGCGCTACGAGAAGACCCTGCAACTGCTGCACGAGATGAAGGCGCAGAGCGCCCGCGTGATCGCCCTCGTCAACGCCGATGATCGCGAAGTGGCCGCGCTCGCCTCCGACTGCGTCTCCATCCCGCCGTCGACCGAGTACCTGCTCCCCATCCTCGAAGTGATCCCGCTGCAGCTCTTCGCCTACTTCATGGCCCTCGAGCGCGGCGTCGACGTGGACCGGCCGCGCAATCTCTCCAAGGCGGTGGTGGAAAAAGCATCAGCGTAAGGATCGATCACGCCGCGCCAGCGCCCGCCCCCCGCCCCTCGAAGTGCGCCTCGATCTCCTCCAGCGTCTTGCCCTTGGTCTCCGGCAGGAACAGCGTGGCTACCAGGAAGTACACCACCGTGAATCCCGCAAAGAGGAAGAAGATCGACGAGTAGCCGTGCTTGCTCACGAAGGGCAGAAAGATCCCGGCCAGCGTGGTCGAGACCATCTGGTTGATCACCAGCGCGATGCTCATGCCGTTCGAGCGGATGCGCGTGGGCATCAGTTCTGAGAGCGCCAGCCACACCACCACCCCCGGTCCCAGCGCATAGCACGCCACAAAGAGGTAGAGCCCCAGCGCCACCAGCCAGCCGTTGCGCGGGTTGGGAATGCGGCCGATCACGGCTTTGTCGATGCGCAGCGGCGCCGTGCGCGCGGCCGCGTAGTTGGAGAAGGGATGGTTGATCAGAGCCTCGCCGGCCGTGGAAGGAACGCAGTCGGATCGCTTGATCTCGATCGGCCCCGCAGCCGCGTCGTCCGAGCGCACGTAGCTGGTGGCCGCGGTAAAGTCCCCGTAAGAGTAGATGATCGCCAGCGACGACCGCCCGCTCTCGATCGCACTGCCCGTGTAGCCTTCCGAGGCCAGCAGCTTCGCCGCCACGGCGCGGTCGAAGTGCAGCGTCAGCTCCTGGTCGGCGCCCACCATCGCCTGCACCGCCGCGCGGCAGTCCACCGTGTAGCGCTCGGTGCGCAAAAACAGAATGCCCACCGCGATCAGCGCCACCGCCGCGCCGCCCGTGCCCATCACGATCAGGAACCGCCGCCCCTTGCGGTCCACCAGCAGCATGCCCACCGT
The DNA here is from genome assembly GCA_035508555.1 of Occallatibacter sp. GTDB lineage: Bacteria > Acidobacteriota > Terriglobia > Terriglobales > Acidobacteriaceae > Telmatobacter. The sequence goes on from DATJMU010000084.1 coordinate 9,267, forward strand.
GGTCAGCAGAAAGTTCACCGTCGTGAAGATCACGTAGCCCCAGTGCGCGCTCAGGTCGCTCAACCCGCCCTGCAAAAGAATGCCGGTGTTGTAGCCGATCACCGAGTTGATGCCCGTCGCCGTGTTGCAGAACAGGATCACGCACGCCAGCAGGAAGGGGATGACGTACTTGCGCTTCAGCAGCGATTCCTTGATCTGGCCGCCCGCCTGCTTGCCCGCCGCCGCCTTCGCCGCAGCCACCGACTCCATCTCTTCGAGCTCCATCCGGGCCTGCTCCGGCGTCCGCGACCGCAACAGCGCTGCCAGCGCCTTGTCTTTCTTGCCCCGCCGGAAGAGCCATCGCGGCGACTCGGTCACAAAAAAGCTGCCCAGCACGAAGATCGAAACCGGCGGCATCGATATCCAGAAGATGCGCCGCCACGCCTCGTTCTCGAACGCCGACAGCGCCGCCGCGCTCGCGGTCCTGGCCACATCGGCCACCCGGTAGCTGTAGTACATGCCCAGCAGCGCTGCCGCCACAATGCCCAGCGTGAGCATCCACTGGAAGATGCCCGTCCCCTTGCCGCGCGTCGACGCCGTCAGGCACTCCGCCAGGTAGAGCGGCACCACCACGCCCACAAACCCCGCGCTGATCCCCTGCAACAGCCGCCCGAAGAGCAGCATCCCGTACCCGTGCGAGAGCGCGATGATGGGAATGCTGGCCACAAACGCGAGACCGCTCAGGAGCAAGAGCGGCTTGCGCCCCATACCGTCGGCCAGCAGTCCCGCAAACAGCGTGGAGAGCACGCTGCCAAACAAGACCGCCGCCACGATCGCCGAAAGCTGCGCCGCCGTCAGTCCCGAGGTCGCGGCCAGGTAAGGATACGCGCCGCCGATGATGCCCACGTCGATGCCGTAGAGCAGCCCGCCCAGGCCCGCCACCAGAAGCAGAAACGCATTGTACCGGCGATTGGCCGGTGAGCCCGGCTGCGCGGACGCGGCCGGAGAGCCGCTGGCGGTTGTGATCATCGAGAGCGGTCCTTTCCGTGGTTATCATTGATTCGCGCTTGTCCCGCAGAGACCTGATCTGCTCAATACAGGCTTCCCTGCATATCTCAAGCGCGTCGTCGCAAAATCCTAGTCTACAATGATCGTATTCAATTCAAACGCTCAAACTCTTGAGCTGAAAGCGGTCTGGATGTTGCACCCCAAGTTTCACTTTCTCAGCTCGCTCTCCCGCGCGGCCGCCTGCATCACCGCTTTCCTGCTCGCGGGCTCTGCGTTCGCCTTGGCCCAGGCTCCGGTGCATCTGCTTCCCGCACCTCGCGAAACTCACTTCGGCCAGAACGTCTCCCTGCCCGACAAAATCGCCGTCGCAGTCCCCGGCCACGACCCCCAGGACGAGTTCGCCGCCAGCAACCTTGAGGACGCGCTCAAAGATCTGCCTCCGGCCAGCGACCGTCGCGGCGAATACCGCGTGGACCTGCTGCGCGCCGACTCGCATGACGCCAAAGACCTGCTTGCCCGCCATTCTCTCACCTTCGACCCGCCCATGCAGGACGAGGGCTACGTCCTCGTCATCGAGCCGCGCGAAACCTACATCGTGGGCGCCACCGCGGCTGGCGTCTTTTACGGCGTACAGACCTTCAAACAGTTGCTTCCCTTGCCCGGCCAGCCGCGCCTGTTGCCCACCGGCACGGTCCGCGACTGGCCGGCCATGAAGTATCGCGGCATCGACGACGATCTCTCGCGCGGCCCGTTCCCCACCCTCAAGTTTCAGGAACACCAGATTGAGGTCTTCGCCTCTTTCAAGATCAACATCTACTCTCCCTACTTCGAAAACACGCTGCTCTATCCCGATCAGCCCCTGGCCGCGCCGCACGGCGGCGCCCTCACCCCGGCCGAGGCCAAGGAACTGGTTGACTTCGCCACCAGGTACCACGTCACCATCGTTCCCGAGCAGGAGGCCTTCGGCCATCTGCATCACGTGCTCGAATACGACATCTACCAGGACGTGGCCGAGACTCCGCACGGATTCGTCCTCGCCCCCGGCCAGCCCGGCACCATTCCCCTCATCAAGGACTGGTTCGGCGACATCGCCAAAGAGTTTCCCTCGCCCTTCATCCACATCGGCGCCGACGAGACCTTCGATCTCGGCATCGGCCGCACCCGCGAAGCCGTCGAGAAACAGGGCTACGGCCCCGTCTACGTCGACTTCCTCAAGCAGATCCACGATGCCCTCGAGCCCCTCCACAAGCAGCTGCTCTTCTGGGGCGACATCGGCGACGAGAACCCCACCGCCGTCCCCGGCCTGCCCAAGGACATGATCGCCGTGCCCTGGAACTACAGCGCCCACGCCAACTTCGATAAACTCATCGAGCCCTTTGCCAAGGCCGGCATGGAGGTCTGGGTCGCGCCCGGCGACGCCAACTGGAACGAGGTCTACCCGGTCGAAGAGACCGCCTTCCTCAACATCCAGGGCTTCATCGGCGCCGGCCAGAAGATGGGCTCGGCCGGAGCCCTCACGACCGTGTGGAATGACGATGGCGAAGGCCTCTTCAATCTCGACTGGTACGGCCTGCTCTTCGGCGCCGTGGCCTCGTGGCAGCCGGGCCAGAGCTCCATCGCCGACTACCAGGACTCCTTCGGACAGATCTTCCTGCACGACACCAGCGGCAAGTTCGAGGAAGCGGAAAAGGACTTGATGGCTGCCGAAGCCGCCCTCGCCTCGGCCAAAACGGAGATGAATACCGACGAGCTCTTCTGGCTCGACCCCTGGAGCCCGCAAGGCCAGGCAGTCTCGGCCAAACTCCTGCCCGTCGCCACGGACCTGCGCGTCAACGCCGAGCATGCCATCATCCTCATCGATCAACTGCGCCAGGGCGACACTAAGCTGCTCGAGCCCGATGCCCTCACCGCCATGGACCTGGGCGCGCGCCGGCTGGACTTCATCGGCATGAAGTTCGAGATGGCCCGCGAGATGGAGGATATGTACTCGCAGGCCGTCGCCGCGCAGCACGACAGCGCCCATCGCAGCCAGGCCCGCAACCTGCTCGACGAGATCAGCAGCATGAACGGCCGCTGCGAGGACCTGCGCGACGGCTTCTCGGCCCTTGAAAGCGAGTACAGCAAGGTCTGGCTCAGCGAGAATCGCCCCTACTGGCTGCGCAACGTCACGGTGCGCTATGACCTCGCCATCGAGCGCTGGCGGAGCCGCGGGATAGCCTTCCAGACTGCGATCCGCGACTGGGACAATGGCCAGGACCTGCCCCCGGCCGCATCTCTTGGCCTGCCCCCCGCGCCCGCCGGCGCCGGCCAGTGAGCCCGATCACCCGCAACGTCGCCCCCGCGCGCGTCGATATCAACCCTCCGTTGAGAATTTGCGCGCGCCTTCAGCGGGATCGTGCACACTGAATGTATGCTCGATCCCGCCCCCCGGCGCAAGCTGCCCACCGTGCTGCTGATCGACGACGACCTGGTCAGCCGCGAGGTGGCGGCCACCCTCCTCACCATGACCGGCTACACCGTCTACACCGCCGACCACGGCGAAGCCGCCGTAGCCATGCTCGCAACTGGATCTTGCCTGCCCGAAGTCGTCCTGGTGGACGCCCAGATGCCCGGCCTCAGCGGCGTCCCTCTCATCGCGGAGCTGCGCCGCCGCACCGGCGCGGTCATCGTCGCCATCAGCGGCAGCGCGATCGGGAACGAAATCGCCACCGCCGCCGACGGGTTCCTGCTCAAGCCCTTTGACCCCTCGGCCGTCGAGCGGATGCTTGAGGAGCGCGCGCCCCAGCCCGCGCCCCACGCCTCCGGCGATGCCATCATCAGCGCCCAGACCCTCACCCAGCTCCGCAGCCTCATGTCCGCGGCCGCCGTCCGCCAGATCTACGCCGCGGTCGTCTCCGATCTCGGCGCCCGCCTGGAAAAACTCAAGGCCGCCATCGCCGCCGCGGACATTGCCGAGATCGCGCGCATCGGCCACGCCATCAAAGGCGGCTGCGGCATGGCCGGCGCGCGCGAAGCCGCACGGCTGGGCGCCGAGCTCGAAGCTCTCCCTTTCCATCCCCAGGGTAACCAACTGGATAACGCCGCACGCCTCCTCGCCGATCTCCACAACGCCCTGCGGAATCTGGAGCGTATGCTGGATGCAGAGCTACCGGCCTGATCCGTAGCATTTTTTGGAAACCATGCATCCTGACGGCCCGCCGGTAAAACCGGCGCAGCCGGCAGGGAGCGGCCGATCCGGAAAGCGTCCCTGGCTTTCTCACTCGGCGCGAGCGCTCACCTTGTCTTCTACCGAAAGGGACGCACCCCTCCAGAAGATGCCGGGGCCCATGCCCGCGGAGGCGCGAAGTCCAAGTGGAGCGACCGATTCGAATTGTGCTCGCGGACGATCATCCGGTTGTCCGCATCGGCGTACGCAACATGCTCACGGAGCAGGATGGATTCGACGTGGTCGGCGATGCCGCCGACGGCGACGAAGCCATCACCCAGACCCTCGAACTGCAGCCCGATATTCTCCTTCTCGATGTCCAGATGCCGCGCCTGCCCGGCCTCGAAGCTATGCGCGCCATCATGACCGGCTCCGTTGCCGTCAAGATCCTTCTGCTCACCTCGACCATCACCACCCAGCAGATCATCGAGGCCCTGCAGATCGGCGCGCGCGGCATCGTCCTCAAAGACGCCCTCGCCAGCCACCTCCAGACCGCCATCCGCACCGTCGCCGCCGGCGATTACTGGATCGGCGGCAAGCGCGTCGTCAACCTGGTCAGCGCCCTCCACGACCTCATGCAGAAGGCCGCGGTGCCGCAGCGCAAAACCTACGGCCTTACCCCGCGCGAGCTCGAAGTGGTGGGCTGCATCGTCGAGGGCTGCAGCAATCGCGACATCGCCAAGCAGTTCAGCCTCAGCGAAGAAACCGTCAAGCGCCACCTGTCGAACATCTTCGACAAGACCGGCGTCTCAACCCGGCTGGAGTTGGCCCTGTTCGCGATTGCCCATCAGCTGGTGGCGACGCAGAAGTAAACGGGCAGAAGTAAACGAGGCAGAGGTAAACGGGAAAGACTGCTTCGAAAAGGGCGCCCGAATGCCGGCGCGCTTCACCGCGCCGGCGCTACCGGCGGCTGCGCGGCGGCGTCTCCTGCTTCTTTGACGGCGCCAGAATCGCGTGCAGGATCGTCCCTTCCATCCGCGGCATGAACTCCACCACCCCCGCTTCGCCCACGTCCTGGATCAGCCGGTTGATGATGTTGTACCCCAGCTCGCGGTGAGCCATCTGCCGCCCGCGGAAACGCAGGCTCGCCTTCACCTTGTCGCCCTCGGTCAAAAAGCGCACTGCCTGGTTCTTCTTGGTCTGGTAGTCGTGCTCGTCCACGGTCACTGAGAACTTGACTTCCTTGACCGTGATCACCTTCTGCTTCTTCCGCGCCGCCCGCTCGCTCTTTTCCTTCTCGTAGAGGTACCGGCCGTAGTCCTGGATGCGGCACACCGGCGGAACCGCGTTGGGCGAGACCTCTACAAGATCGAGCCCGCGCTCGCGCGCAATGCGCAACGCCTCGAAAGGCGCCAGGATGCCCAACTGAACCCCGTTTTCGTCGATGACGCGGATTTCGCGCGCGCGAATGCGCTCGTTGATGCGAATAAAGGACTTGGCCGAACGTTTATCGAATGCGATGGTGCTCCTCCGAAGATTGTTTGCCGCCGCGACGGACAAAAATCACCCTGCCCGCCGCGGCAGCGCACCCTGAGTATAGCATTGGCTCAGCTCGCGCAGGCTGGAGCTGCGGCGATAATCAGGTGCCCGGGAAATCGACGGGCGCCTCCATTGCCTCCCCTCTGAGCACCCCCTCGTCCGTCAGCCCACCCACGCGCACGCGCACCAGCTCGTTCGCCGCCCGCTGCCCCTCCAGTTCGACGGGCAGAAAGTTCTCCGCAAGCGCGCTGGTCCGTCCCTGCCCGGCCCGCGAAGCCGATGTACGCAGCGTGACAGCCCCGATCGCGCGCCCCACAAACTGCTCCCGGTGCGCACGGCTCTTTTCGGCAGCCAGCGCGCGCAGCGCAGCCATCCTTTCCTCAACCGCTGCGGCCGCCACCGGCGCCTGGCCATGCAGCGCCCATCCCCGCGTCCCCGGCCGCGGCGAAAACGGAAACAGGTGCAGATAGCCGAATGGCAGCGCTCGCACCAGTTCCAGCGTCTCCTCGAACTCCGCCTCTGTCTCGCCCGGAAACCCCGCCATCACATCCGCGCCCAGCGTCAGGTCCGGCCCGCACGCCCGCACCAGGGCGCTCACCTTTTCCACATAGTGCCAGGGCCGGTAACGCCGGTGCATCCGCCGCAGCACCGCATCCGACCCCGACTGCAGCGGCAGATGCGCGTGACGGCAGAGCCGCTTGCCGCCGAACTCGCGCATCAACCCGATCAACTCGTCAGTCCAGTCCATCGGCTCAATCGAGCTCAGCCGCAGCCGGGGCAGTCGGGTCTCGGAGAGAATCCGCCGGACGAGCGCGGCGAGCGTGACGCGCGGCGCACCGGCTTCGCTCGCAAGGTCCGCGCCCCACCGTCCCAGGTTGATCCCCGAGAGCACCAGCTCCTTGCCGCCGGCCGCGACATACCCCTCCACCTGCCGCATCACCACCGTCTGTGGCAGACTTCGCGACGCACCCCTCGTCTCGGGAATCACGCAAAACGTACACCGGTTCCCGCACCCCTCCTGAATCTTCAGGTTGGGCCGCGTCTGTGCTCCTGGCGCTAGCTGTGCCTCTTCGATGAACGAGTGCGCGAACCGGTCATCCACCCACACCGGCGTTCCGGCCAACAGTGAAGCCGCCGGGACGAGGCCAGACCACGATGCAGTGCCGCCGGATGCCAGCCCCAGCGCAATCTCCGCAGCCAGCGCCTTGTGGCTGTTGCCGATCACCGCCGCCACACCGGCCATTCCGGCCAACTCATCGGGAGCGCGCTGCGCATAGCACCCCGTCACCACGATTCGCGCCGCCGGATTCCGCCGGTGGGTCCGCCGGATATACGCGCGCGCCTCGCGGTCCGCCTCCGCCGTCACGCTGCACGTGTTCACCACCACCACTTCCCCCGTGGCGTCCTCTGCGAGCCCGGCCGCACGCAGCCGCTCGCTCAGCGCCTCGCCGTCCGCGCGCGCCGCCCTGCAGCCAAAGTGCTCCACGTGAAAACCAGGCATACACTCAGTGTAGAGCCGAAGCGAACCGCCGGTTCGGATCCCAGATCTGCGAGCCCCATCCCATGGAAACCTCAATGGAGCCGATCCTCGCCACCCGCCCCGAAGTTGCTGCAGTCCGCGACGAGTTGGCCCGTCTCGAACCCATCTTTCACCGCCCCGAGCTCGGCGCCACCCGCGCCGACTTCGAGCGCATGACCGTCGAGGATTTCTGGGAGATCGGCGCTTCCGGCCGCCGCTACAGCCGTGAGTATGTGCTGGATGTGCTCGAAAAACGCAACGCCGCGGACCACCGCGATGAGTGGGAGACCAGCGACTTCTATTGCCGCCAACTCGCCCCCGATCTCTATCTGCTCACCTACACGCTCATCCAGAACCGCACCCGCAAAACCCGCCGCGCCACGCTCTGGCGCCGGACCGCCGAAGGCTGGAAGATCGAGTTCCATCAGGGAACCGTCGTGCAGGACGACTAGGACGATTCCAAAATAACGTGGCAATGCGGCCGAATGTGGTTTGTAACAGTCCTCCACCGTCGTTGCCGACCCGCGGGGGATGAAACTGTGCCCCATCCATCGGACGTCTTTGTTTTTGTCCGATGGGTAGGAGTCCGTAGAATTCATCTCTTGTTTTGCTGCACTTGCAATTTTGTTTCTTCTCAGAGGACGACTTTTAGCCCGCCCTGAGCGGAGCCGAAGGGTGCCGCAAACAGCCGCATACGAGCGTGGTCTTTACACGCTGCGGAAAACGTCAAACTTGCTGTTGTTTTGAAAGGGCACGGCTTTAGCCGTGCCGTAAAAGCGCAACAGAATCAATGGGGCTTTAGCCCCCGAGCGATGTTTTTCCGGGCATTTCCCCCGGAATTGGGACTTTTTTTCGTAGCCTGTTTAGCCCCTGCGGAAACCTCCCACCTCCGCTGAATCTGTCGCGATGTTATTTCGGAATCAAACGACTAGCTGGTCTGACCACATCCCGGGACCGCGCAACCACGCCTCCGCTATACTTGAACCGAGAGGCCGCGAGAGAGCAACGCGCTCCCTGGCACGTTCCCTCCTGCGTTTCCTCCTTCGCTTTCCTTTTTGCGCATGGATTCTGCCGCTGCCGCCAGCCTTGCACCCCCCACCGCCCCGGCCCGGGCCGGCACGCGGCACATCCTCGGATTCGTTTACTTCACCTTCATCTGCTACGTCTCCATCGGCCTCCCGCTGGCCGTGCTGCCGCCCTACGTGCGGCGCATGGGTTACAGCACCGTGCTCGCCGGTCTCGCCGTCAGCATCCAGTACATCGCCACGCTGGCCAGCCGCCCCTGGGCCGGCCGCATCAGCGACCGCGTCGGCGCCAAGGTCGCCGTCCTCTGGGGCATGGGCGCCTGCACCGCCAGCGGCGCCATGCTCATCGTCGCCGCCGCCTTGCGCGCCTCGCCTCCCGTCAGTTTGGCCGCCCTCATCCTCAGCCGCCTCATCCTCGGAACCGGCGAGAGCCTCGGATCCACCGGCTCCACGCTCTGGGGCATCACCAGCGCCGGCCCCTCCAGCATCGCCAGGGTCATCGGCTTCAATGGCATCAGCACCTACGGCGGCATGGCTCTCGGAGCGCCCCTCGGCGTCGTGCTCGCCGACCGCTGGGGGCTGCCCTCCATCGGCTTCGTCACCATGGCCATCGCCGGCCTCAGCCTGCTCGTCGCCCTGCGCAAGCATCCCGTTCCCGTCGCGCCCGGCGAGCACCTGCCCTTCGCGAGTGTCCTCGGCCGCGTCACCCCGCACGGCATGGGACTGGCCCTCGGCGGCATAAGCTACAGCGTGCTCGCCACCTTCGTCACGCTCTTCTACGCCAGCCGCCGCTGGGACGGCGCCGCCCTCTGCCTCACCGCCTTCGGCCTGGCCTTCATCGCCGCCCGCGTGCTGCTCATCCACACCATCAGCCACTTTGGCGGCTTCCGCGTAGCCATGGCCTCGCTCGCCGTCGAGTCCGCCGGCATGGCCCTGCTCTGGCAGGCCCACTCGCCCTGGACGGCGCTGGCCGGCTCGGCCGTCGGCGGCTTCGGCTTCTCGCTCGTCTTCCCCGCCCTCGGCGTCGAAGCTGTCAAGCGCGTCCCCGAGTACAACCGCGGCACCGCCCTCGGCGTCTACACCGCCTTCGCCGACGTCTCTTTCTTCCTCACCGGCCCCATCGCCGGCGCCATCATCGGCTTCTACGGCTATCCCAGCGCCTTCCTCTTCGCGCTCCTGAGCGTGCTCACCGCCCTCGCCATCGTCCTCGTGCTCCGCCAGCTCCAGCGCGACTGAAGCCAGCTCGCACCCGCCTCCCCGCAAACGCAGAACGGCCACCCCGAAGGGTGGCCGTTCAAGACGTTCCGATTACTGATCACTGTCCACTGATCACTGACCACTGTCCACTGATCACTGGTTACTGCCGTTCCCCGCTCTTCCAGTTGATGAACTCGCCCAGCGTCGTAGTCGAGCTCGAAACCGGATGTTTGTGGCTCTCGGCCTTGTAGTGCTCCACCTGCGCCCTGCTGGCCTCGTGGCCCACCGCGCGCAAGCTCAGCCCTACCTTCTTCTCCTCGACGTTGATCTTGATGATCTTGAACTCGTGCTCGAAGCCCACGTCCAGCTTCGCGTGATCGTGGTCCTCGCCGGCCTCGGAGATGTGGCACAACCCCTCCACGCCCTCCGCGATCTCGACGAACGCCCCGAACTGCGCCATCCGCAGCACCTTGCCGTGCACCACGTCGCCTACCCGGTGCGTGGCAAAGAAGGTCTCCCAAACGTCGGGCTGCAACTGCTTGATGCCCAGGCTCAGCCGCCGGTTCTGCGGCTCCACGCCCAGGACCACGGCCTTCACCTTCTCGCCCTTCTTCACCACCTCCGACGGATGCTTCACGCGCTTGGTCCAGCTCAGGTTCGAGACATGCACCAGCCCGTCAATCCCGTCTTCGATCTCGATGAAGGCGCCAAAGTCGGTCAGGTTGCGCACCCGGCCTTCGACCACCGTCCCGATCGGATACCGTTCGCTCAGGTTCTCCCACGGGTTCTCCAGCAGTTGCTTCATGCCTAGCGAGATCCGCCGGTCCGCCGGATTCACCGCCAGCACCACGGTCTCCACCTCGTCGCCCGGCTTCACCAGCTTCGAGGGGTGTTTGAGCCGCTTCGACCAGGTCATCTCCGACAGGTGAACCAGCCCCTCGATGCCCTGCTCCAGCTCGACGAATGCGCCGTAGTCGGTGACCGAAAGTACCCGCCCGTGCACGCGCGCGCCCACCGGGTAGCGCTCGGATGCGTCCAGCCACGGATCAGGCGTCAACTGCTTGAACCCCAGCGAGACCCTCTGCTTGTCCTTGTCGAACTTCAGCACCTTCACCTGGATCTCGTCGCCCACGTTCACCAGGTCGCGCGGGTGCGTCAGCCGCCCCCAGCTCATATCGGTGATGTGCAGCAGCCCGTCGATGCCGCCCAGGTCAACGAACGCGCCGTAGTCGGTCAGGTTCTTCACCGTACCCGTCAGCACCGCGCCCTCGCCCAGATGCTCCATCGTGGTCGAACGCTTGGCGTTCAACGCCTCTTCCAGGATCTCCTTGCGGCTCACCACCACGTTGCCGCGCTTCTTGTTCAGCTTGATCACCCGGACCTCGATCTGCTGGCCCAGGTAGCCGTCCAGGTTGCGCACGGGGCGTATCTCAAGCTGCGAACCCGGCAGGAACGCCTTCATCCCGATGTCGACCGTCAGCCCGCCCTTGACGCGGTTCACCACCGTGCCCAGCACCGGCGTCTTCTCGTTGGCGGCCTTCTCGATCGTGTCCCACACGTGCAGGCGCTGCGCCCGCTCGTAGCTCACCAGGTAGCCGCCCTCCGGCTCCTCGCGCTCGATCACCACGTCGAGCACGTCGCCCGGCTGGAACTTCACCGCCCCCGTGTGGTCGGTGACCTGTTCGAGCGGCACCAGCCCCTCGGACTTCAGGCCCACATCCACCACCAGGTGCTTGTCGGTCTGCTTGATCACCGTGCCGGTAACGACCTTGTCCCCGTAAGCCTCTACGGCCGCGGCTTCGGCTGCCTGCTCCCGCTCAAACGCCTCCAGGGCCGCGGAGAAATCCTCGGCTCCCTCGGGTCCGCTGTGGGTCTCGGCTTCGGCTACCCCAACGGCCTCTTCAGTCGTAAAGTCGACTGCCTCCGGCTCAGCCTCCGCCGCCGCGGAGGACGCGGCTGTGCTCGGCGCCGCAGCGGCCTCGTGCTCCGCAACGGCAACTTCCGCCGCCGGCGCCACGGCTTCGCCCGGTGGTTCCGCGGTCTCCGTCACAGTCTCGGCTTCGGCAACCGCCCCCGGTGCGGCTGGCGCCACACCTTCGGCGATCTCGGAGGGAGCCTCGAGGTGCAGGTCGGATCCAGTGTGAAGGTCGGATGTGGTCTCGTACAACGGCTGCTCGTTCTCCGTCGCAGGTTCAAGGGTGGGCATTTCCAGTTCGGTGTTCAGGGTTATGCTCTCGGGTTCGGAATTGAGGAGGTTTGGCATTACTGCATGCTCCGGAGTTTCTTGCTCCCGCGGCCCGTCTTGCCGCCGCTGGGTGTAGCTGCCGTCCTGAGACTTGCAGGAAAATCCGGCCTGCAGACCGGAGTCTTCCTTCCCGTGACTTCTGCGTCCGCGTTTTTCGCAGGATCAGCCTCGCCCAGCCTGCTGCGCTGGGCCTCACTCAAGGCTGATTTCCTTCGGGAAATACCCGGCAGGCAACGGCTTGCGCAAGGGCGGCCGCAGCTCGCTGCTGAAATCCGCACACGAAGCTACGAAGTCGAGTGTAGCAACCTATCCATGTTAAGGTCAATCAGGAGAAAAGGACACGAACGTTCTGTGACGGCTCGAATAAGGCGCGCCAGACCCGCTCCCGGCGCCCGCCTCTCCGGCTCCTGCCCACGGACCACAGCGCAGTGGAAAATTCCCCCCCTCGGCAACCATCTGGCAGCGCCTGCCCCCCATGCGCCTCTATACTTGAGCCAACGGCGCAACCTCAATGGACCATCTCTGGACCCCCTGGCGCTTTGCCTACGTCACCGCAGCCGACAAACGCGCCCGCTCCGGCATTCCCCCCGAGCTCGCGGCCTGGCCCGGCGACCTCGGTTGCGTCTTCTGCAACCTCATCGCCTCCATTGACTACGCCATCGCCCACGGCATGGATGCCGACAAGGCCGAAGCGGCCGGCGGCCTCATCCTGCGCGGCGCGCACAACTTCATCTGCCTCAACGCTTTCCCCTACACCTCCGGCCACGTCATGGTGATGCCCTACGCCCACCTCGACCGCATGGCCCTGCTGCCCCCCGAAGCTGCCCACGAGCTCATCGACCTCGCCCAGCGCACCGAGCGTGCCCTCGGCCGCGCCTACAACCCCCACGGCTTCAACTTCGGCATGAACGTCGGCCAGTCCGCCGGGGCCGGCGTCGCCGGCCACATCCACCTCCACGCCATGCCCCGCTGGACCGGCGACACCAACTTCATGACCACCGTCGCCGAAACCCGCGTCCTCCCCGAAGACCCCGACGCCACCTGGAAACGCCTGCGGAAAGCCTTCCACCAAGCGGAGCCCCGGGACCACTGACAACGGATCACGGACAACGGATCACGGACCCCTGACCGCTGAAAAGGCGTATACTGAATCCCGTTCGGGCCGCATCCTGAGTCTTCGGAGCGGCACTGGAGTGAGCATGAGCCTTACCAATTTCTCCGCCGGCGCGCAATCTGCCCGCTCGGTCGATCCCGCGACAAAAGTCACCGTACCCGCACTGGCCGAGATGAAGCGCCAGTCCAAGCCCATCTCCGCGCTCACCGCCTACGACTACGCCACCGCCCGCCTCGTCGACGAAGCCGGCATCGATTTCATCCTCGTCGGCGACTCCCTGGCCATGGTCGTCCTCGGCCACGAGAACACGCTCTCGGTCACTCTCGACGAGATGCTTCACCACACCCGCGCCGTGCGCCGCGCCGTCCGCCGCGCCCTGGTCGTCGCCGACATGCCCTTCGGCACCTACCACGGCTCCATCCCCGAAGCCGTCGCCAACGCCGTCCGCTTCGTCAAGGAGGCCGGCGCCGAAGCCGTCAAGATCGAAGGCCCCCGCGTCGAGCTCGTCCGCGCCCTCACTGAAGCCGAGATCCCCGTCGTCGCCCACCTCGGCCTCACTCCCCAGAGCGTGCACCGCATGGGCGGCTACCGCGTCCAGGCCCGTACCGCCGAGACCCTCCGCCAGCTCCGCGCCGACGCCCGCGCCCTCGCGCAAGCGGGAGCCGGCGCCCTCGTCCTCGAAGGCGTCCCTCGCGAAGCCGCCGCCGCCATCACCGCCGACCTCGCCATCCCCACCATCGGCATCGGCGCCGGCCCCGACTGCGACGGCCAGATCCTGGTCTTCCACGACCTCGTCAGCCTCACCTTCGCTCCCGCCGCCAAGTTCGTCCGCCGCTACGCCGACGCCGGCTCGCTCTTCCGCTCCGCCATCGAGCACTACCGCGAAGACGTCGAGCACCACGCCTTCCCGTCCGATGCCGAGAGCTACCACATGCCCGCCGCCCGCCGCGATCCCGCGCCAGAGCCCTACGGCGAAGACGCCGTCGTCAACACCGACGCCCTCGAGGACCTCGGAGACTTCAGCCGCCCCTGATGCAC
>DATJMU010000085.1:0-13631 GCA_035508555.1 Occallatibacter sp.
GTTGCTCTCCAGCAGCGCTCGCCTCCGCTTCACCAGCCGACACCATCTTCACGGAATCGGCTGCAACTGTAAACCTTCACCATGGCTGGGTGGGGGAATTTTCGACCGGCGAAATGCGGAAATTTCAACCGGCGTTGACAAAAGCCCCGTTGATTCTGTTGCGCTTCTTCGGCACGGCTAAAGCCGTGCCCTTTCAAAACAACAGGCAGGTGGCCCGCTCACCGAGCCATCTACCCGCTGAGCTTCGCAAGGGGCAATTCTGTGCCCCATGCATCGCGGCTTTGTCGCGATGAGTGGGCCGCGCGTGCTTGCCGTCCACTCCGACTCGATTTCAACGACTCCTCGGACTCCGGTAGCGTAGCGGTTGAAGCTGCTCCATCGGTACTGCTCGGGCGATGCGACCAGGCCTCGCTTGAGGGGGTTTCGGTGGATAGAGCGGATCACTTCCGACCGGGCCGATTCGCCGCGGACGTTCGAGTCAAAATAACGGTCCTGCCAGAACTGGGGGCGATCGCCTCGCAGTTTACGTGAAGTGATCTGCTTGAGCGCCTTGAGAAACTGCGCCACCAGGATCAGCGGCGGCTCGTTGATCAGCAGGTGGATATGTTCCGGCATCAGGACGTAAGCGCAGACCCCGGCCTGGTGACGTGAGCGCGTCCGTTCCAGAACGAGTTCAAACGTTTCCTTGGTTGCCGGCGCTTCAAGGAAGGGAAGACGGTGAAAGCAACTGAACGTAATGAAATGAAGGGCCTTAGCTTTCTGGAACCGCTTCAGGCCGTATGGCATGGTGCTATCGTAACTGCGCTCGGACCTTGCCCGAGAACCCGCTCATCGCGATAAGACCGCGATGAACGGGGCACAGCTCCTGATATCGGGATGAGCGGGCCACCTGCCGTGGGGCTTCATCGGGGATACATGGTGGGGCGCCAGGGGGTGCGGGTGGGGTCGCGGAAGAGGCGGAACAGGATGACGCCGAACAAGAAGCCGGCGATGTGGGCGACGTAGGCTACGCCGCCGGTGTGGGTCTGGGTGATGGCGCCGAAGCTGAAGACCTGAAGGAGAAACCAGAAGCCGATCAGGAGGGCCGCAGGGATGAAGGTGATGCGGACGAAGATGAGGATGAAGACGATGGTGCGGATGCGGTCGCGGGGGTAGGCTACGATGAAGGCGCCCATGACGGCGGCGATGGCTCCGCTGGCGCCGAGGCTGGGGATGTGGGAGTAGGGCGTGGCGAGGACCTGGGCGAGCATGGCGACGATGCCGCCGGCGAGATAGAAGACGAGATAACGGATGTGGCCCATGGCGTCTTCGATCTCAGGACCGAAGGCCCAGAGGAAGACCATGTTGCCGATGATGTGCAGCCAGCCCGCGTGGAGAAACATGGAGGTGACGAGGGTGACGGCGTGGTGGCCGTGGAGGATGCGGACGGGGACGGCCGACCAGGCGTAGACGAAGCGGTCGCCGAGGGTGAGCTCCTTGAGGAAGACGTAGACGTTGACGGCGATGAGGACGAGGGTGACGGCGGAGGTCCCGCGCGGACGGCGGGAGGCGTCGCCCAGCGGGATGAGGCCGCCCATTACATGCCGCCCTTGCCGAGGAGGATCCCGATGCCGTAGGTGACGGCGCCCTCGAGCGCGCCGACGATGGTCATCTCGAGGCCGGAGGACCACCAGGAGCGGACGGTGATGAGGCTTTTGGCGGCGCCGACGGCGAAGTGGGCGGCGAGGGAGACGATGGCGGCGGCGATGACGGCCGGGACTCCCTGCAGGAAGAAGAAGGGGATGACGGGAATGGCGGCGCCGATGGCTGTCGAGAGCGCGCCCGAACTGGCCGAGACGATGGGGTTGGAGAGAGCTTCTTCCGAAGAGCCGAGGCGCTCGCTGACCAGGGCGCGGAGCAACTGCTCGGGGTCGCTGGCGATGTGGGAGACCATGTGCTGGGCATCTTCCTCGGGCAGGCCCTTGACCTGGTAGTAGAGGGAGAGGAGCTCGCGGGCCTCGGGGCCATTCATCTGGATGGCTTCGCGCTCGCGGGCCAGTTCGGCGAGATAGATTTCGCGCTCGCTCTTGGCGGCGAGGTAAGCGCCGGAGCCCATGGAGAGAGCGGAGGCGATGAGTCCGGAGAGGCCGGCGAGCAGGACGTAGTGGCTGGTCTGGGCGGGGTCGCCGAGGGTGGCGCCGGAGACGCCGGAGACGATGCCGAAGATGGCGCCGAGGCCGTCGTTGACGCCGTAGATGGCGTCGCCGATCCAGGAGCCGGGCTGCTGGCGGCCCTGGTTGCGCTTGGCGAGAAGCTCTTCGAGGACGGCCTTGGCCTCGATTTTGGGGGCGCCTGCCGGCGCCGAGTAGTGGCCGCGGAGGAGCGAGCCGAGCTCGCGGTAGTGGTCCTTCTCGTCTTCGATGACATGGTCGAGGATGGCGATGGAGCCGTCGTCGCCGAGGGCCTTGAGCTGCTCGCCGTAGCTGGCGATGTGGCGGCTCTCTTCGATTTCAAGGCGGCGGAGGGCCATGCGGATGCCGCCGGCGCGGTTGGCGAGGGAGTCGGCATCGCCGCCGGGCTTGCCGGTGTAGGCGGGGCGTGTGCCGCCCAGTTCTTCAATGCGGCCGGCCCAGAGGTCAGCGTGCTCCTGTTCGGCGGCGGCGAGGTGGCGCAGGACCTGGGCGCGGACGGGGTCGTCGTCGCGATCGGCCAGGGCCTTGTAGGTGTGGTAGCCCTCCATCTCGGCCTGCCAGTTGCCCTGGAGAGCGACGAGAACCTTTTTGAGCTTGGCGCCGGTGAGCGATGCAGTAGCCACGGGACTCTCCTTGCCTCCAAGGGAAGATGGGCAGATTTATAAGTAAAGGATACGGCATTGGCGGAGGAGCGTGCAGGATGGGGACGGCGGGCCAGAGACGGGGGGATTCCCGTATAGTGGGGAGGACGCGACGGCGGGCCGGCGAGACAAGCGATTGACTGCGGGCGCGCCGATGGAAAGGCGGACGACAGGAACTTATGGCAACGGAGAGCAAGCGGGAATCGGCACTGACGTCGGCGGGATACCTGGGACCTTTCATCATCGTTACGACGCTGTTTTTCATCTTCGGGTTCATCACCACGCTGAATATGGCGCTGGTGCCGCACCTGCGGTCGATCTTCAAGCTGGATTACGCGTGGGCGATGCTGGCGGAGTCGGCGTTCTTCCTGGCCTACTTCGTCTTCTCGTCGCCGTCGTCCAAGCTGATCGAGTGGATTGGGTACAAGCGCACCATGGTCGTCTCGCTCTTCGTCCAGGTCGTCGGTTGCCTCCTGTTCATTCCCGCGGCCAAACTGGTCAACTTCCCGCTGTTTCTGACGGCGGTGTTCATTGTGGGCGCGGGTGTGACCGCGCTGCAGACCTCGGCCAATCCCTACGTGGCGATCCTGGGCCCCGAGCACAGCGCGCCGGTGCGGCTGACGCTGGCGCAGGCCTTCAACTCGATCGGGGCGGCCATTGCGCCCATCGTTGGCGGCGCGTTCATTTTGTCGGACACGGGTAAGCATGAGTCGGCGGCCCAGATCGCGAGCACCGTGCGCGGACCTTACCTCCTGATTGCCGCCGGGCTGCTCCTGCTTGGGCTCGCCGTGGCCTTCATGCACCTGCCGCACATCGAGCAGACGCAGGAATTCAGGCCCGCAAAAGAAGGCGACCCAATCCTCAGCCGCAGCATCTGGAGCTACCGGCACACGGTGCTGGGCGCCCTGGGAATCTTTCTTTACGTGGGCGTCGAGGTCGGACTCGCATCGATCGCCGTGAATTACTTCAAGCTCGAAGGGATGAGTTCGCTAGAAACCGCGTCGTTTCTGGTTTCGCTCTACTGGTTCGGCGCGATGGTAGGCCGGCTGCTTGGATCCTGGATTCTGACCAAGTTCAAGGCCGGCCGGCTGGTCGCCATCTTCGCCTCGTGCGGCGCGGTGCTGCTCGTCGTTTCCATGCTCTCCCACGGGCCTACGGCCATCTGGAGCCTGGTGCTGTGCGGGTTCTTCAACTCCATTCAGTTCCCCAACGTCTTCGCGCTCGGGATCGTGGGCCTGGGACCGCTGACCAGCAAAGGCTCGGGGTTGATCATGACTGCGGTCGTGGGCGGGGCCGTCATTCCTTACCTGATCGGGGCGCTGGCGGACAAGGTCGGCATTCAGGGCGCGTTCGTGCTGCCCATGGCCTGCTACCTCTACATCGCTTGGTACGGAATGTGGGGATCGAAGCCGGTGAAGAGCAGAGCATAGCTATCAGCTTTCAGCTCTCAGCTCTCAGCTTTCAGTTAGATGGGTGCGGCGGAGATGGATCGTCGTGGACGGAAGCGCGAGAGGCACGGGCCGAAGGCGCGCCGGGGGACGGTCCTGATCGTCCTGTTTGTGGCGCTGGTGGTGGTGCTGCTGTTTTTGCGGCTGATCGCGTTTGTGCACGGGCGGCCCAGGCTATGAGCTCTTGGCGCGGGCCAGGCGCGCGGCCTTGGCGAACTTCCAGTGAATGTAGACGGAGTGGTTGAGGTGCTGCAGCAGGCCCTCGCGGCCGTCGAGGAAGCCCAGACGGAGAACATAGTTATAGAAGAAAGTGGCGGCGGGGTTGGCGACGGCGTTCCAGGCCAGCCAGGGCCACGAGGCGCCGGCGCGACCGTTTTCGACCAGCATTTGCGCGCCCAGGGTGCTGTAGAGGTTCATGTGCTCGATGTAGTCCTCGAGCGTGGGGTAGCAGTAGTGGAAGAGCGGGTGCTTGAGGCGGCCCACGGGCTCCGCGGTCTTGATGGTCTCGTGGACGGCGCGGCTCTCGAAGCGGGCGACGCCGCGGCGGAAGAGGCGGAGCTTGGGGTCGGGCCAGTAGCCGCCGTGGCGAAGGGGACGGCCGAGAAAGTGGTTGAGGCGGGGAATCTCGTAGGCGGCGAGTGGAGGTCCGGCGGCCAGGAGGGTGTGGATTTCGAGGGCCAGCTTGGGGCTGACTTCCTCGTCGGCGTCGAGGGAGAGGATCCAGTCGCCGGTGGCGTGATCGATGGCCGCATTCTTTTGGAGGCCGAAGCCCCGCCAGGTCTCGGTGAAGACGCGGGCGCCGGCGCTGCGGGCGATGCGGACGGTTGCGTCGGTTGAGCCCGAGTCAACGAGGACGATCTCGTGCGCCCAGCGGACGCTCGCGAGGGTGCGGGGCAGGTTGGCCGCCTCGTTGAGCGCGATGAGGACCACGGAGAGTGTGCCGGGCATCGAGGCAAGGATAACGCAGTTATCAGTGGTCAGTGATCAGGGTCAGGGCCGTGCGACATTGACACGATGAAGGGGCGAAGCAGAAATGGATGAAAAGGCAGGATGCGGGGAAGATCGGCTGGGGAGGGCAGGGACCGGGTTGGGGAACGGGCACGAGACCGGTCCGGAACAGGTATTTTGGGGGGTGATTGTGCAATATGCGGGAACGGTAAAGAGCAGTTCGAAGGGGATTGCACCAGGAGTGAGGCAGGCGTAATTGTAATTGCGGAATTGTGCACCAAGGCTAGTGAAATCCACAATTTAATCGAATTTTTGCACTTGAATCCACAGATCGAGCGGGCCTAGAGTCTCATTCCAGTTGGTGGTTCTGCAGGGAGTTGGAAACGCAGTTCCCGTCAGGCAGGACGATGGGCCCTCAATCTCAACCGGCTGAAGACTGCCGGAGTTACGGCAAGCGGAAGGCCGAGTGAGATTGGGGGCGCACCCAGGGCCTGACTGGAGTGTGCAAGGTCCGATTGAGGGCGAAGATTCATCCTCCGGCTCCGCCGAAGGATGCAAAGTTCGAATTCAGCCGGGCATCCACATCGCACCAGCCGCGCTTGCAGGAACCGGGGCAACCCGGAGACGCAAGGGCGGCAACGCCGGAGGGCAGCTCTGCGAGGCGACTCGCAGACAGACCAGCCGGTAGAGCCAAGAGGCGCGAAGCCGGGGCGACCCGGTGGAAGCCAAAGGGCGCGCAGGCGGAAAGAAGGTCCGGGGTAACCTGGAGATTCGCCGCAGGCGTACACCGGAAGACGAGGAAGCGGGGCAACCCGGGAAATCGTCGAGAGACGCCAGTGGGGGCGGGAAGCAGGGGTGACCCGGCAACCTGACGACACAGGCGCCAAAGGGCGCGAGAGGCGGGGCAACCCGAAGCTCGGCCGCCGGGAACAGCAACTGAAGATGCAGGCCGAGGGGCGACCCGAGGCTCCATCGCGAAGGCTGTGGGTGATGAGGATCCGACGCGCTGCAAGGGCACCCGGAAAGCGCCAGAGACGCAAGTCTCTGGCGCTTTCGTTTGTGAGGGCAGATATCTGCAGCGAGCGATAGACTGATGAGCGGAGATTCCGCGATGAAGACGAGAACGATTCTGAAGTGGGCCGGCGCCGCGACGCTGGGAGCCATGCTGCTGGCGCCGGGAAAGATGCACGCGCAGCAGTGGAGCGGGCCGGGGAGCGCGTTTTCGATTCCGCATGAGGCGCTGGTGCAGCCCGCAGCGCTGGACCGGCTGCTGCGCGGGCCGAAGGCGGAGCGGCCGCTGGTGCTGCAGGTGGGGTCGCACGTGCTTTTTGAGGAGGCGCACATCGCGGGCGCGGAGTATGCGGGACCGGGATCGCAGGAGACCGGGCTGGCGGCGCTGCGGGAACGGGTGCAGGGGCTGGCGCGCGGGACGCCGATCGTGATCTATTGCGGCTGCTGCCCGTGGAACCACTGCCCGAACATCGCGCCGGCTTACAGGCAACTGCAGGAGATGGGATTCGTCCACGTCCGGGCGCTCCTGCTGGCGGAGAACTTCGGCACGGACTGGATGAACAAGGGGTATCCGGTTGCGCATGGGCGGTAGGGCCGGGCCCGCGCGCCGGGCTGCGCAAGCTGGAGCGGTAAGCATCGCCCTGCTGCTGGCGGGGTCTTTGTTGGCGGCGCCGGCGCAGCGCGCTTCGTCGCTGCTGAACCGGAGGGCGCCGGAGTTTACGCGGAGGGACCTGAATGGGGCCACCGTGGATCTGGCGCGGCTGCGCGGCAAGGTGGTGCTGCTGGACTTTTGGGCGACCTGGTGCGCGCCGTGCGAAGTAGAGATGCCGGCGTTTTCGGCGTGGCAGCGCAAATATGGAGCGCAGGGACTGCAGGTGGTTGGAATCTCGATGGACGATAGCCCGGCCCCGGTGCGGCGGGCGGTGGGGCGGCTCAAGCCGGCGTATCCGGTGGCGATGGGGGACGCGCAGCTGGGCGAGCTCTACGGGGGCGTCATGGGGCTGCCGCTGGTGTTCCTGATCGACCGCCGGGGCGTGGTGCGGGCGCGGTACCAGGGCGAGACGGACCTGAAGAGGATCGAGACGCGGATGCGAGAGCTGCTGGCCGAACGGTGAGCCGGCTGCAGCGTAGTAGGATGGATTCGGCCCGGTCGAAACGCGCTCGAAGGCGGCCGGCCGCGCTGGGAGCTGGGCGCGCCTCAGAGTGAATCCTCGCACGAGCGGACAATCATCGAAAAGCCGGGAGAATGTGGACGCATGGACGTAGCACAGGAAACGGGCGCCCTGACGCTGAAGAGCGTGATCTATGCGACAGATTTTTCAACTGGCTCGGAACGTGCGGGCCGGTTTGCGTCGCTGCTGGCGCGTCAGTTCGGGGCCGAGCTGCTGGTGGCTCATGCATTTACGCCCTCGCAGGCGGCCATGGAAGTAGAGGCTGAAGGCGGGACGGGAGCCAAGAGCGCGCAGCGGAGGGATCTGGAAGGGGCGCTGACGGCGCTGGCGGGCCGGTTGGGCGAGGGTCTGGAACGCGCGACTCCGGTTCTGGTCGGCGGAGATCCGGAGGGACAGATTCCGCGGCTGGCGCAGGAGCATGAGCCATCGATGATCGTGTTGGGAACCCGGGGACGGAGCCGGTTTGAGCGGGGGATTGTGGGATCGACGGCGGACGGGATATTGCGGTCGACGGATGGGCCGACGCTGACGGTGGGACCGCAGGTTCCTGAACTTGGGGACGGAGGGTTCAAGCGGGTGCTGTTTGCGACGGACCTGGCGCCCGCGGCGGCGCGGGGCGCCAGGTACGCAGCGGGGATGGCGCGGGCGTTCCATGCGTGCCTGGATGCGCTGCACGTGGTGCATCCGGAAGTGATGCGGGACGAGGCGCGGCTGAGCGAGATCCGGAAGCGATTCTGTGCAACGCTGAAGGGCGTGGCGCCTCAGGATGCCGAGGACTTATGCAACCCGAAGGAGTACATCGAGGCGGGGAGCGCGCAGGAGAGGATTCTGGCGCACGTGCGGGAGCACGGCGTGGATCTGCTGGTGCTGTCGGTGCAGAAGAGCTCGCACCTGTGGCTGCGGGGAAGAATTTCGGGAGTGTTTACGATCATCGCGAACGCGGCCTGCCCGGTGATGACGCTGGCAGGGTAAAGGTGCACGGATACAAGGCCGCCGCTGCCGGGTGAGGGGGCAGCGGCGGGCCGGAATGCGGTGGGCTGGACGCGGCAGTCTCAGTTGGCCTTGGCAGCCGCGGCCGAGGGGGCCTGGGAGAGGCTGCGGATGTAGTGAATCATGTTCCAGACCTCGACGTCGGAGGCGCGGCCTTTTTCTTCGTCGGGCATCTTGCCCATACCCATACGGATAATGTCGAACATCTGGCCGTCGTGCTTGCCGGCGAGTGCGTCGGGTTTGGTCCAGTCGTCGAGCTTCAGGTCCATACTGGTGGCGATCTCGGATTTACCGTCGCCGTTGTCGCCGTGGCAGAGGGCGCAATCGCGCCCGTAGACAACCTTGGCTGCCGCGAGAGTGGCCGCGGTGGGGGTGACGGGGTTGACGGCATCGGGCGCCATCGGGCCGGTGGGAGCTACGGCGGGCATCTCGGGAGGGTTCTGGGCCTCCTGAGCGGTGACGACGGCGACGGCGGTGGAGGCGGCGGCAAGGGCGAACGCAGCCGAGAGAAGAACAAGCGGTTTCAACATGGAAGCCTCCCGGGTTGCAGATGTCGGGGAAAGGCATCTTCTGGATTTCGGGACCGATTATATGCTTGTTTTTGCGCCGGCGGGTGTGAGATGGCTCACAAAGGTTCGTTTTGGGCGGCGCCACCGCGCAGGCTCGGCAAGGAGTGGGGGGACGGGATGGAGGTGGGGCGAAGCGGAAGGTTTTTTTGCGCGCATATAAATGAACAGAACGTAATCATCCTTTAACATTGCGGTTGTTACGCTGGAGCCGCAGAAAAAACTGAGACTCCAGTCGGTGGCGAACGGTGTCCCCCGGCGAATGGGAGGGGCACCCCATGCGAAATGTCCATGCCAGGGTTCTACGCCGGGCTGGATGGGCGGCCGGACTATTGGCCGTAGTGTTTGCGGCGGCGCAATCGCCGGCTGCGAATGTCTCCGAGAGCGGGTCGACGCTGATCTATCCCCTTTTCAATACTTGGATTACGGCCTACGCCAAGGCCCAGCCGGGTGTGCACATCACGGCGGCGGCGACGGGCTCGGGAGCGGGAATCGCCGACGCGATCAGCGGCCGGGTGCAGATCGGGACTTCGGATGCGTACATGTCGGACGACCAGCAGATGGCGCACCCGCATATTCTGAATATTCCGCTGGCGATCTCGGCGCAGACGGTGGACGCGAACCTGCCGGAGCTGCGGGGGCGCACGCTGAAGCTGAGCGGGCCGGTGCTGGCGGGGATCTACACGGGCAAGATCCGGATGTGGGACGATGGGCAGATTGCGGCCATCAACCAGGGCGTGCAGCTGCCTCATCACGAAATTGTGCCGGTGCGGCGGGCGGAGGGGTCGGGCGACACGTTCATCTTCACGCAGTTCCTCTCGTTTTCCGACCAGTCGGGCCCCGATCCGGATTCGAATCCGACCTTGTGGGAGAACAAGATCGGCTACGGGACTTCGGTGAGCTGGCCATCGGTTTCAGGAGAACTGTCGGCGACGGGCAACAGCGGCATGGTGGCTACGATCGCGCGCACGCCGTATGCGGTGGGCTATGTGGGCGCGAGCTACGAGGCGGGAGCGGCGAAGGACAACCTGATTGTGGCGATGATCGAGAACCAGGCGGGGAAATTTCTGCTGCCCACGCGGGAGACGGTGACGGCGGCCGCTTCGGCGCTGACCCCGCGTACGCCTTCTGACGAGCGGCTGACGCTGGTGTTTGCGCCGGGAGATGACTCGTATCCGCTGATCAACTACGAGTACGCCATGGTGGCCGACCATCAGTCCAACGCGCAGACCGCAGCCGCGGTGAGCAACTTCCTGTTGTGGTGCATTTCGCCCGAAGGCGGGAACTCGGCAGCCTACCTCGATCCCCTGCATTTCATGGCGCTGCCGATCTCGATCCGGGCCAAGAGCGAGATACAGATCGCGAAGATTCAGTAAGCAGGTTTTCCCCGACCAAGGAGGTCAATATGTCGAGTGCACCGGATGCCGTGCACGGCAAGCCCCGTACCGTGCAGGAGTACATTGATGAACGGCCGATGTGGCCGGATGGAACCCACCTGCCCTCAGTACCCATGACAGCGATGCAGCGGCGCATCTGGGGGCTCGCAGCGGCGGGCAAGTTTTTCGAAGGATTCGTGGTGTTCATGACCGGCGTAGCCGTGCCTTTGATCGCGCGCGAGTTCCAGATCAGCCCGACCGAGAAGGGCCTTGTGACGGCGGCGAGCCTGGCCGGCATTCTGGTGGGCGCGCTGGGGCTGGGCGGACTGTCGGACTACTTCGGGCGCAAGTCGATGTTCATTGTAGAGATGATCATCTTCACGGCGTTTCTCGGGGCCACGGTGTTCTGCGCGAGCTTTCCGTCGCTGATCTTCTGCCTGTTCGGGCTGGGCGTGGCGCTGGGCTGCGATTATCCGACGGCGCACATGATCATCTCGGAGAATATTCCCAGCACCAGCCGCGGAAAGCTGGTGCTGGCCGCGTTCGCGTTCCAGGCGGTAGGCGCGCTGGGCGGGGCGCTGGTGGGCTACACGGTGCTGGTGGCGGTGCCCAACCTGAATGCGTGGCGCTGGATGTACGCGACCGCGGTGATTCCGGCGCTGCTGGTGACGGTGGGGCGGTTCTACATTACCGAGAGCGCCAACTGGCTGCATACCAAGGGTTCCACGGAAAAGGCAACGCACGCGGCGAGGCGGCTGCTGGTGCGGACGCCGCAGTACCCGCAACACATTGTGCTGGCGGCCAAGGCAGGCAAGGGCGAGGGCCACGGGGGCGGCGGATCGTTCATCTCGCTGTTCCAGAAGCGCTACCGGCGGGCCACGATCCTGGCGTCGGTGCCGTGGTTCCTGCAGGACCTGGGGACGTACGGGATCGGCATCTTTACGCCGACGATTCTGGCCACGGCGCTGGGGCACAAAGCGGAGCATGTGCGCAGCATGAGCGACCTGATCTCGAACGCGACGCTGGCGGCGCGCGGCGACGCGATGATTACGGTGCTGCTGATCATCGGCATCTGCTTCGCGGTGATGCTGGCCGACAAGCTGGGCCGCATCCGGCTGCAGATCGCTGGATTCATCGGCTGCGCGATCGGTCTGTTCATCGCTTCACTCTCGGTCGACTTCACAGGCGGCGCCAAGATCGCGCTGATCTTCGTGGGCTTTATGATGTTCGACTTCATGACCAACCTGGGGCCGAACGCGCAGACCTACCTGCTGGCGGGCGAGGTGTTTCCGACGGCGGTGCGCGGGCAGGGCGCGGGGTTTGCGGCAGCGTTCGCAAAGATCGGCGCGGTGGCGACGGCGTTCCTATTCCCGATCCTGCTGGCGACCATTGGAACGCGGTTGCTGCTCTACGGGCTGGTGGTCGCGTTCATTCTGGGAGCGATTGTGACCTGGTTCTTCCGCATTGAGACGACGGGGGTGAGCCTGGACCAGATGGAGGAGTTGGCGAGCGCTCCGGTAAAGGCGAAGGCAATCGCGTGATCGGCCGCCGGGATTCTCTGTCTAAAGCAGTTCTCCCGATGGTATAGAGGCAGACGCTTACCTCAGGGGCGAAAGCCCGCGCTTTATTTTGAGGCGTCTGCGGCAGCCCCTTGGACAAGCTCAGGGCAGGCTTTCGGCAGGCCCCGGGGCAGAATAAAAGTCGTGCCCTGATACGAGGCCCCTCTACACCAATTGGACAACAGCCTTAAAACGATTCTCTGAAGCGCTTCCCGGGAAGAGATGCCTTCCGGGGAGCGCGCCTGTTTTCCGGGGGTGGTGTTTTTACTCCATGGCCACGCGGCCGCCCTCGTTGGGATTGTTTTTGCTGAGGAGCAGGGCGAGGAAGATGAGGACGACCGACATCCAGGAGAGCTCCATGTAGACGTCCTGGTAGCCCTGCATCTGGGCCTGCTGGTTGAGCTGGTTGTAGATGTTGGCGAGAGCCATGCCGTGGCTGTTGGCTGCGCCAAAGACGCCGGAGAGGAATCCGCCGAGAGCCTGCGATTGCTGCTGGTAGCCGAGGTTGGCCCCCTGCATGGCCTGCTGCAGATGCTGCTCATGCCACATGGCGCGGGTGGTGACCTGGGCGTTGGTGACGGCGATCAGGACGCTGCCGCCGATGTTGCGGGCGAAGTTGATGAGGCCGGCGACCTGGTTGCTCTCCTTCTTGGGGAGACCGACGTAGGCGGCGTTGGTGATGGAGATGAAGCAGAAGGGCAGCGGGAGCATCTGCACGACGCGCAGCCACGAGGCTTCGGCAAAGCTCATCTGGAGATTGGTGACGTCGGCGGCGTAACGGAAGGTGATGACGAAGAGGATGAAGCCGCCCATGGCGAGATAGCGGGCGGGGAACTTGCTGGTGGCGACGCCGGCCAGGGGCATCATGACGACAAGGGCGAGGCCGCCGGCGGTGAGGGCGAGGCCGGCGGTAGTGGCGGTGTAGCCGAGCAGGAGCTGCATGAACTGCGGCTGCAGCACGGTGTTGGCGTTGAGCACGCCGCCTACCAGCATCATCAGGAAGCAGCAAATGGCGAAGTTCTTGAAACGGAAGACCTTCAGGTTGATCAGCGGATCCTTTTGCCGCCACTCCCATAGAACCAGGCCGATCATGCCGGAGACGAACAAAAAGGCAAAGAAGCAGATGAACCTCGACGAGAACCAGTCGTTCTCCTCGCCTTTGTCGAGCATGATCTGCATGCCACCCATGGCGACGGTGAGGAATCCGAGGCCGACGTAATCCATGTTCAGCAGGCGCGAGCGGTCGGGCCTGATCCATGGTGGGTCGTCGACCAGCCTGGTGACCAGAATGAAAGCCAGGATGCCAACCGGAATGTTGATGTAGAAAATCCATCGCCAGGAGAAGTTGTCGGTGATCCAGCCGCCCAGGGTGGGGCCGATGGAGGGCGCCAGCACCGCTACCAGGCCGTAGAGCGCAAAGGCCTGGCCGCGCTTGTGCGGCTCGAAGGAGTCCGCCATGATGGCCTGGGCCATGGGCTGCAGTCCGCCGCCGCCGGCTCCCTGGATGATGCGGAAGAGCAGCAGCATGGGCAAGGTGGGCGCGGCGCCGCATAAAAAGCTTGAAACCGTAAAGATGACAATGCAGAAGACGAAGAAGTTGCGGCGGCCCATGAGGGAGCTGGCCCATCCCCCCATCGGCAGCACGATGGCGTTCGAAACCAGGTAGCTGGTAAGCACCCATGTGGCCTCATCGGTACTTGCGCCCAGCGACCCGCCGATATGGGGCAGCGCAACGTTGGCGATCGAAGT
>DATJMU010000086.1:0-4779 GCA_035508555.1 Occallatibacter sp.
CACCCAGAGCGGGCAACTCTATATCGAGAGCACCGCGCTCGCGCTTGGCAAGGTCTACTCCTTCGGTCCCACCTTCCGCGCCGAAAAGTCCAAAACCCGCCGTCACCTCACTGAGTTCTGGATGGTCGAGCCGGAATGGGCCTTTGCCAATCTCGACGACCTGATGGGCCTCGCGGAGAACTTCATCAGCTTCATCGTCGATCGCGTCCTCACCCGCCGCGCCGCGGAGCTCAAAACCATCAGCCGCGACATCGCAAAGCTCGAGGCGATCAAGCCGCCGTTCCCGCGCCTGCGCTACGATGAAGCCGCTGCGATGCTCAATGAAGCCCATAAGAAAGGACTCGTCGAGCAGCCTTTTGAGTACGGCAATGACTTCGGCTCACCCGACGAGACATACATCTCTTCGCAGTTTGACCGGCCCGTTATGGTTCACCGCTATCCTGCCGCCGTGAAGGCCTTCTACATGGAGCCCGATCCCCAGGACCCGAAGTACGCCCTGTGCGTCGATGTGCTCGCGCCCGAAGGCTACGGCGAAGTCATCGGCGGGTCGCAGCGCATCGCCTCCTACGACCTGCTGAAGAAGCGCATCGAGGACCATCAGTTGCCAATCGATGCTTTCCAGTGGTATCTCGATCTGCGGCGGTATGGTTCGGTTCCGCACTCGGGTTTTGGAATGGGCATCGAACGCGCGGTCGCGTGGATCTGCGGCCTCGACCACGTTCGCGAGACGATCCCCTTCGCCCGGACGCTGAACCGTATCTATCCGTAGCATCTATGCCTGAACCCAGCAAACCTCCCGCATCGCTCCCGACTCCGTCCGGGCCGCCCCTTTACGGAGGGGTGCAGTCCCTGCCCCCGCGCAGGATCAAAGTCATCGGCGTCCCCCTCGATCTTGGCGCCTCTCGCCGGGGCGTGGACATGGGCCCGTCCGCCGTCCGTGTCGCCGGCCTCGAAGCCCGGCTCGAATCCCTGGGCCATGAGGTGCGCGATGGTGGCAACGTCAGCGTTGCAATCGCCGAGACGAAGCGCTCCGGCAATCAGAGCGCGCATTATCTAAAGGAAATCACCGAGACATGCACCCGCGTCGCCGACATGGTGCTCAAAGCCCTTACGGAAGGCATGACCCCGGTCATCCTCGGCGGCGACCATTCTGTGGCCGCCGGCAGTGTCTCCGGCGTCTCCGAGTTCTACCGCCGCCAGAATCAGAACATCGGCCTGCTGTGGATTGACGCACACGCTGACATGAACACCCCGGAAAGCTCACCCAGCGGCAACGTTCACGGTATGCCCCTGGCGGCGCTCGCCGGACTCGAGCCCGGGCCGCTGGCGGGCATCATGGGGTTCACCCCCAAAGTCCGCCCCGAAAACATCGTTCTCGTCGGGGTTCGGGACATCGATGCCACGGAGAAGCAGAATATCCATCGCGCCGGCGTGACCGAGGTCTACACCATGCGAGATATCGATGAGCGGGGCATGCGCGCCGTGATGGAAGAAGCCCTGCGCGCCGCCGGCCGCGGCACCGCCGGTTATCACGTCTCACTCGACATGGACTGGATCGACCCTGAAGATGCGCCCGGCGTCGGAACGCCCGTCCGCGGGGGCGCCACCTACCGCGAAGCCCACCTTGCCATGGAGATCATCGCCGACCACGGACGCATGCTCTCCCTCGAAGTCGTCGAAGTCAATCCCGTCATCGACGAGCACAATCGCACCGCTGATCTTGCGGTCGAGCTCATCTCGTCGGCTTTCGGCAAGAAGATTCTCTAGCTGTCCCCAATCACAACCGGCACACCGCGACCTTCTCGTTGCTGTACGGGCACGCGAGTCCTGGCACACCCGGGCTGCGCACGACAATCCAGTTCACCCCGAACTCTCGCTGCAGCCGCAGAAAGTCGGGCTTCTGGAAATGCTCCCAGCCCGCTGCCGCCTGCGTCTGCGCAAGCCACACAGGCGCAAGATCGGGAACCTGCGTCGCTACCGCCGCGTCCTTGACGGCGTCGGCCAGTTCGCTGCGCTCAGCCAGGGCGCGGAAGCTGTGATAGTCCTCGCCGGGCAGCTGCATGTAATACGGATCGAGTGCAAAGTACGCATCGGTCGGCGTGTTCTCGCGGACCCACGCAAAGGCCTGCAACCAGGGATTCTGCGGTGCCCGTCCCGGCAGCTCCAGGTGCACCGTCCCGGGAAACAGCGCCCGCTGCGCCCAGAACATTCCGGCCGCCAGCGGAAGAAACAACGCCAGCCACCGCCAAACATGCCCTCGCAGCAGTTTCTCACCGATCAGGCCGCCGCCCAGCAGCGCCATCAGCAGATAGACCATATGCAGGTACCGCATCGGCTGCATCGGCGTCAGCCGCACCAACCCGGGCGTCAGCAGCACCACGCACGCCACAGCCAGCTGGAAGACCGCGTAAAACGCGCCGCAGCCCGCCAGCAGTGCCATCTCCGGCCGCTCGACGCGCCGCGCCCACCGCGCCATCATCCACAGGATGAAGATCGGTGCAATCACCCCCAGCCACTCGTACCACGTCCACTGCCCCAGGAAGTAATAGGTGCGAGTGTTCAGCGCGGTCTTCCATGCGGCCGACGGCCCTTCGAAGATCCATGAGGGGGCGAGTCCGAAAGCAGCGGCCGCCATCACCGGCTTCGGTGCCAGCTTCTTCATCCTCAGGCCGCCGATCCACAGGACGACGCAATAGGACACGCCCAGGACCCCCATGATCGGGTGCATCACGACAGCCAGCGCGAGCAGGATACCGGCCCGCCATCCCCGACGATCCAGAACCGCCAGCACGGCCCACAGAATCAGCGCCGTGGCGATCGCCCGCGGATGCAGATACTGGTCGAAGATGTAGAGTGCCGTGCCGGCCACCGGCAGTGTGAAGAGAACCCCGACCAGCCCCACGCCCGCCCAGCGCCCCGCTTCGCCGGGGAAGCAGCGCCTCGCGATTGCCAGGCATCCCCACAGTAAAAAGAACCCCGCCAGGAACTGGCCCAGGATCTCCGAAACCGGCACCGGCATGTGGGTCAGGCGCACCCAGCCCGCCATCATCCGATCGAACACGGTGGCCTGCATTTGCAGCGTGAACCATCGGTAATCGTGGGGGTAAAGAGCGGGGTTCAGGCGCCGCTGAATCGCCGAGAGATAGACCGCGTCATCCTCCACCCCGGGGTGGTATCCTTCCACGAACAGCGCCCCGGCTGTGACGATTACCAGAAGGATGAAGTTCTTGTATTGTTGGCAACTTTTCAAGATCGTTTACGTCACTTCAGGACAGGTATCCACACACAATGAGTCATTTGGCTCCGTCGATCAATAAAGCTGGGGTATTTTCGGGCCGCGATCGATCGTGCCCGCCGGCTTTGGCCCTCATCATTCCCACCCTGCGCGAAGCCAGAAATATCCGGCCGCTGCTTTCTCGAGTGCAGGCTGCGCTGGATCCGTGTGACGTTGCGTATGAAGTCATTGTAGTGGACGATGACAGCGGCGACGGCATCGAGAGCGCCGTTGCCGAAATGGCCGCTGCCGATGCCCGCATTCGCCTCATCGTGCGTCGCGGCGAGCGCGGTCTCGCCGGCGCCGTGCTGCGCGGCTGGGCAGAGACCGATGCCGCCCTGCTCGCCGTTATGGACGCCGATCTCCAGCACCCTCCGGAAATGCTCCCCCGGCTCTGGGCTGAACTCGATGCCGGCGCCGATCTCGTCGTCGGAAGCCGCTATGCCTCCGGCGGCAGCCTGCGCGGCTGGACGCCCCTTCGCCACCTGATCTCGCGAATTGCAGTCTGGATGACCCGGCCCGTCCAGCGTTCGGGCATCCGCGCTCACGATCCCATGTCCGGCTTCTTCATGGTTCGCCGCCGGTGCGTCGACGGCATCGAGCTGCAGAAGTCCGGCTTCAAGATTCTCCTTGAGATTCTCGCCCGCGGCGAGATCCGCTCCCTCGTTGAGGTTCCCTTCACCTTTGGCCGCCGCCACGCCGGCGCCAGCAAAGCCAGCGCCCAGGTCGCGCTCGATTACGTCGCGCTTCTCGTTCGCCTCTATCGGCAGAAGCGCCGCACCCCCGCGTATGCGGAACCCGAGCTTTCGACAGCCGGACTCGAGAGCGGCCAGGAAGCCATCGGCGGCTAGAGCCCCCCGACTCGCGCCGCGGCATGCGTTACCCTGCGAAGAGAGGTGCTTCGCATGACGCCGCCCGCTTCTGCTTCTGTCTCTCCCGTCCTCGCCTATCCCTGGAACCCTGCGGGTACCGGCGCGGTCGATCCTGAAGCCCTGACCTCATGGGTCGAGGACCGCCTCCGCCGTCATCGCGAAGCCGTTGCCCGCGTCACCGATGGCTCCTCCCGGACTCTCGATAGCACCCTGCGCGCCTACGATGACGCCATCGCCGAGCTGGCTGCCGTGGGCTCCCTCACCGGGCTGCTCCACAGCGTCTACTCCGAGAAGCCCGTGCGGGACACAGCCCAGGACCTGCTGCAGACCATCTCCCAGGCCGGCGTCGAGCTCTCGCTCAACCGTGAGGTCTACCAGGCCCTCGCCGCGATCGACGCTGCCTCGGCGGACCCCGCCACAAAGCACTACCTCGATCGGACCCTCCTCCAGTACCGCTTGGCCGGCGTGGACAAAGACGACGCCACCCGCGCGCGCATCCGCGAGCTCTCCGACCAGGCCACTCTCCACGGACTCAACTTCGGCCGCAACGTTCAGGAAGGCGGCAACACCGTCACCCTCTCCCATCCGTCGGAACTCGATGGTCTTCCGCCTGATTTCCTCGAGGCCCACAAG
>DATJMU010000087.1:0-6039 GCA_035508555.1 Occallatibacter sp.
TTCGACGCCACACGCGATAAGCTGGTTCCGTTGAAACAACCGGAATGGCCGAAAGACAAAAACAAAAACCTTCCTAATAAGGAAAAAGCGTCGGAGATGTGCCCGGTCTAAAATGTCGGAGTTCTGCCCGGCCATTCATCAATCTCCGCACGGTGACGCCAGAAGGGTAAGTGGCAGATTTTTCGATGGTTGCTTCCTTTGGAACCATGGGCGAAGGGGCGAAATCAGCCCAGAATCGACCCCAAAAACGATGAATTTGCACTTTTTCCGCTTTCCGGCCGGGGCCACGAAATTCGCCCGCAGACGGGGCCGGAGGGGCGGTTGGGGGCGTGGTTCGGGCGGGGCTGGAGTTCACGTTGCGCATGGACGGGCTTCTACACTCCATTGTGCGCCGGCTGGGGAGAATTCTATGCAAAGACAGTGAACAGTGGTCAGTGAACAGTGGACAGTGGTCAGTGGACAGTGGACAGGGGACAGGGGGCTAGGTGGGAACCGGAGACGGTGTACAGTGAACAGTGGTTCAGAGGGTTCGACGGGATGGGCGGGTTGGATTTCGATGCGGAATCGATGACGGATGAGGCGGGGAGGGTTGAGACGTTGAATGCTGGTTTGAGGGAGGGCGCGGGATGACGGCCGGAGCGAAGGAGAGTGTTGACGCGCGGCCGGCCGCGGGCGCCAGGCTTGGCTTGATCGCGGGCAACGGGCGGTTTCCGTTTCTGCTGCTGGAGGCGGCGCGGGCGCAGGGAATTGGGGTGGTGGTCGCGGCGATTCGCGAAGAGACAGACGCGGAGATGGACCGGCGGGCCGCGGAGGATGCGGGCATCACCGTGCACTGGCTTTCGCTGGGCGAGCTGTCGCGGCTGATCGACACCTTTCACAAGGAGGGGGTGGAGAGAGCGGTGATGGCGGGACAGGTGAAGCACAAGCAGATCTTCTCGAGCATCCGGCCGGACTGGCGGCTGGCCAAGCTGCTCCTGAACCTGCGCACGCGGAATACGGACATGCTGCTGGGCGCGGTGGCGAAGGTGCTGGGCGATGAGGGGATCGAGCTGATGAGCTCGACGGCGTTCCTGGAGCCGCTGCTGGCGCGGGAGGGGGTGCTGACGGAGCGCGCGCCCGACGAGGAGGAGCGGAAGAATATCGAGTACGGCCTGGAGGTGGCGCGGGCGGTGTCGGGGTTCGACATTGGGCAGACGGTGGTGGTGGCGGCGCAGGCGTGCGTGGCCGTGGAAGCGATGGAAGGGACCGACGCAACCATTGCACGGGCGGGAAGGCTGATGCAGTCGCTCGACGGCCCGGCATCAACGCTTGAACGGCGCCTGACGGTTGTGAAGACGGCGAGGCCGAACCAGGATATGCGCTTCGACGTGCCGGTGATCGGCGTGGCGACGATCGAGGCGATGATCGCGGCCGGGGCGAGCTGCCTTGCAGTGGAAGCAGAGCGGACGCTGCTGTTCGATCGCGAGGGGCTGGTGAGGCGGGCGGATGGGGCGGGAATCGCGATTACAGGGATCAGGAGTCAGGGGGCAGGGGTCAGTGATCAGTAGCCAGTGGCTGGTTGCCGGAGAGACGGGAAACGTTGATGCACGAAAAAGGGCTGCATAGCTGGAGGCCGAGATTCACTTTCGCGCGGCCGGCGCCGGGAGCGGGGGAGCGGGGATTGCCAGGGTGGCGTCCCGGCACGGATACTGATTGCGAACGAGACAGGGACCGGAAGCGACGGTGCTCGCCGCACGCTTCTTCGTTCCGGTTTTCCATTCCCCGGTCTCCGATCCCGGTCCCCAGTTTTCAGCCAGGAGGTTTGTCATGAAGAGATTCAGTATCTTTGTCCTTTCGGCCGCGCTTGCGCTGGCGGCCGTACCGTTCGCCGCCCACGCTGCCGAGGAAGCGATGCCTTCGGTTGGCCAGGTGGCGCCCACCTTTATCCTGCCCTCGCAGACGGGCAAGCGGATTTCGCTGAAGCACTACCGGGGCCACTGGGTGGTGCTCTATTTCTACCCCAGGGATATGACCAGCGGGTGCACGATCGAGGCGCACGACTTCCAGGACAACCTGAGCCAGTTCACGGACAAGAACGCGGTGATCCTGGGGGTGAGCGTGGACTCGACGGCGAGCCACCAGCAGTTCTGCGCCAAGGACTCGCTGACGTTTCACCTGCTGTCGGACACGACGCATAAGGTGGTGAGCGCGTACGGGTCGCTGGGCGACTACAAGGGGACGGCGATGGCGATCCGCAACACGTTCCTGATCGACCCGGAGGGGAAGATCACGCAGGTGTGGACGCACGTGGACCCGCGGCAGTCGGCGCAGGAGGTGCTGACGGCGATTCCGGCGCCGAAGGGGAACTTTACGCCGCCGGCGCAGACCGCGCGGTAAGGGCGCCTGCTGGAGACATGGGTCGTTCCCACCCTTTCCGCAAAGAACGCGGAAGGGGCCTGTCCTGAGCTTGTCGAAGGGATGGCGCGCCCTCTGTGTTCTGACTGCAGGTGAGTCGATTCAGTGAACGTGTTGACTGTAGCGGCCGAAGCAAAGATTCGCCGCGGCGGACGAGGTGCGCCCGGCGCGAGAGGGGAAGGCTATGCCGAATTCGCTTGCCGCGGAGTTCCGCGCCGAGCTGGACAGGATTGGGGCCGCGCTGCGGGGATTGCCGCCGGAGCTGGCAGAGGTTCCGTGGCGTGAGGGAGGATGGACGCGGGCGCAGATTGTGGGCCACCTGCTGGACTCAGCAGCCAACAACCGGCAGCGGTTTGTGCGCGCGGCGACGGGAGGCGCCTACCGCGGTCCTAACTACGGACAGGATGCGTGGGTGGCGGCGCACGGATACGCCGAACAGGCCTGGGACACGCTGCTGGATTGGTGGCGCGTGGAGCATGAGATCCTGTGCGCGGTGGTGGACCGCATTGCCGAGGATCGCATGGCATCACTGTGCTCCATCGACGACGAGGCGCCGGTGACGCTGGGCTACCTGATCGAGGACTACGTGCGCCACCAGCAGTGGCACCTAAAGCAGATCACGGCCGGGGCGGAGGCCTGAGAGCGGACGCAAAAAAGCCCGGCGCGCTGCCGGGCTTTTTTGCTTGCCTTGTGTTGCCTGGTTGGTGAAGCTACTTCTTCTTTGCAGCCTTCTTTGCGGCTTTCTTGGCTGCCTTCTTTGCCGGGGCCTTCTTGGCGGCTTTCTTCACCGCCGCCTTCTTGGCCGGCGCCTTCTTTGCTGCCTTCTTAACTGCCAACGGTTTACCTCGTTTGGTTGATTTGCTGGCACGCTTACCGGCCGCGGCTTTCTTGACCGCGGTCTTTCCGCCTTTGGCGCCAGCGGCCTTTTTGGCGACGGACTTTTTGGCGGCCTTTTTGGCCACAACTTTCCTGGGAGCCGATTTTTTGGCCGGGGGCTTGCTGGCCGCCTTCTTCGCGGCCTTTTTGACGGCCGCTTTCTTGGCGGGCTTCTTTGCAGGTTTGGGCGCAGGAGGCGCGACCACCGGTTCCACGATGACCACAGCTTCCTCGACTACCACGTCATCGTCATCGGAGGTGGTGAGGATGCCGGCGGTCTCGATTTCGTCGTCTTCAAAGTCGTCAACTTGATCTGGGTCGAATTCATCCGGCTCCGCATTGGAGCCGTCACTCATGGCGTACATCTTGATCACGTCATCCATTCGATTGCCTCCAGCGGCTGGGCGCTGCGCTTCGTATTCGTGTCAGCGGACGAAATTAGTCCACATGCGGAGTAATTGTAGCAACACGTTGAGGACAATGACCAACAAATCGCGCGAAGGGAACAAAGTTTGCGAAGGAAATCTTCAATGGGAGGCGGTTGGCTTCTTCTTAGAGGCGGGCTTGGCGTGGGCGCGCCTGGCGGAGGAAGAGTGCGCGGTGCGGGAGTGGGTGACCGCGGGCCGGCGCGTGGATCGGGAGGAGGCGGTGTGGTGCGGCGGGTCGGCGGAGCGGGGCGAACGGTGAAGCTCTTCGCGGCGCCGGAGCTCTTCCTCGCGCCTTCTCGCTTCTTCGGTGGAGTAGTGATGGCGGGTGTAGCGGTGGTGGATGAGGACGGGCTCGGCGACGCGCAGGCTGCGGCCGACATCGAGGCGCACGCCGGAGAGATGGTTCCAGCGGCGGAGGTCGGCGAGGGAGACGCCGAAGCGGTCGGCGACGGTGATGAGGGTATCGCCGTGACGGACGCGGTAGTAGAGGGTGTGCTCGGCGACGCGCGCTTCCTGATAGGGGACGGGGACCGCGAGCGCTTCAGTGCCGTCGATGCTGGCGTCTTCGCCGAGCTCGTTGGCGGCGGCCAGGTCGGCGACGGAGACGTGGTACTCGCGCGCGACGGAGGCGAGGGTGTCGCCGGGCTTGACGATGTGGTAGCGCCAGGAGTCGCGGTCGGCGACGGGGACCTGGGCGATGCGCTGCTCGAAGAGAGACGCGGTGCCGGCGGGGAGATGGAGATCGAAGGTGGAATCGGGCGGGGTTTCGCCGCGGAGGAGGCTGGGATTGAGGGCTTCGAGCTCGTCGACGGGGGCGTCGACGATGTCGGAGACGAGGTGGAGATCGACGGAGTAGTTGACGGTGACGTCGTCGGTGACGAGGGGAGGATCGGGTGCGATGTCGTCGAAGCCGTACTGCTTGGGGTGGTTGGCGATGATGATGGCGGCGAGGATTTCGGGGACGTAGTTTTTGGTTTCAGTGGGGAGCTCGCCGCGCTGGTAGAGCTGCCAGAAGCTGGCGTAGCCGGTGCGGGCGACGGCGCGCTGGATGTTGCCGGCGCCGTGGTCGTAGGCGGCCATGGCGAGGTACCAGTCGCCGAGCTGATCGTAGAGGAACTTCATGTAGCGGGCGTAGGCGAGGGTGGACTTGTCGGGGTCGAAGCGCTCGTCGACCCAGGCATTGCGGGTGAGGCCGTACTCGCCACGGGGCATGAACTGCCACATGCCGCCGGCGCCGGATTTGCGATCGACGGCGCGGGGCTGGAAGCCGGATTCGGCGACGGCGAGATAGATGAGGTCCTGGGGGACGCCTTCCTGGGCGAGATCGTGCTCGATCATGGTCTTGTAGCGGCCGGCGCGCTGGAAGGCGTGGAGGAGGGTGTTGTGGCCGCGCTCGGTGTTGGCGAAGAAGTTGATGAAGCTGGCGACGTAGTCGTTCATGACCAGGGGAAGGTCGGACTTGGTGGTGGCGAGCTCGGCTTTGGCCTTGGCTTCAAAGTTGGGATCGACCTTGAAGGTGACGTCGTTGGCGACGTCGGCGGGGGTGGGCTCGACGGGTGCGACAAAGCCGTTGCCCTGCTTGACGGCTTCCATCTCGAGGCCGTTGATCTGGTCGACGATGCGCTCGAACTCGTCGTGGAGGGCGGGAGTGCCGTTGATGTCGATGCCGCTCATGAGCATGAGGTCGACGGCATGATCGAAGTGCAGCTTGGCGGCGGGCAGGTCGCCGCGCTTGTAGTCGGCGTCGCCGGCGGCGTAGGCGGCGTTGACTTCCTGAATGAGGTTGTGGACGCGCTGCTCGAGGAGCGCCGCAGGGCTGGGCTGTGCGGGTGCGGCGGGTTGCGGCGGCGCGGGCGCGGGGAGCGGCGGCGCCGTAACCTGGGGCGGGGCTTTGACGGGGGACGCGCCGGGCTGGGTGGGGACACAGCCGGTAATGAGCAGGGCCAGCAGCGCGCAGCCCGGCAGGATGAGATGTCTCCCGCGCATACGAATGGTAAGACGCAGGCACCCCGCAGAATGGAAGGCCGAAAAGGACACTATGGCGATGATAAGCCATGCCATGGAGAGAATGAACGCGGGGGCGCATCCATCGGCGCCGGGGAATTTGCGAGGACGCTTCGTCCATCAGGGCCCAGGACGAGCGCCTGGCGGGCAAATTGCTCCAGTTGTATTTCAGCCGATTGCCTGGAAAGCGGGTAAAGGCCCGGGCCTTCTATGAGACGGCTGGGGCTGTCAAGGTTTTTGTCTTTGCATTTGTTTTTTCCTTATTGGCGTTTTTGTTTTTGGCTTTGCTTTCGCCTTTTCTCGTGAGTTGCATTCATCTCGGGCTTCTATCCGCACT
>DATJMU010000088.1:0-28452 GCA_035508555.1 Occallatibacter sp.
CCAGCACGCAAAGACCGCGTGCCGGGAACCCTGGGTTGCGGCGCAAATCGGGCCATACTTCGTTGTCGTCCTAGGCGGTGGACCCGCCACAGCCGTCGTCCTCCGCCTCGTCTGGCCCGATTTTCGCTCGCAACGCCGCACGCGCGAAAGTCAATAACAGGCTCTAGACTCAAAAGCATGAAGGTACTCGAGTGGCTTCTGGCCTCCGATCCCGCCATTCGCTGGCAGGTTCTGCGCGACCTCGTCCCTGCGCCCGCGGAACTCGTGGCCGCGGAGCGTTCGCGAACGGCCGTGGATGGTTGGGGAGCCGCTCTGCTGGCGCTGCAGGGCGACGATGGACAGTGGGCCGGAGGCGCATGTTTCCCCGCCAGGAGCCTGAACTGGCGCGAGGAGAACCGGGGCCAACCCTGGATCTCCACGCTTCCCACCCTTCAGCTCCTGCATGATTTCGGGGTCGACCCAGCCTCCGGCCGCGTTCGTCATGCGATCGATCGGGTCAGGCGGAACTGCCGCTGGGAACACGCCGGAGAGCCATTCTTCAGCGGCGAAGTCGAACCGTGCATCAATGGCAGGACGGTCACCCTGGGCGTTTATTTCGGCCAGAATATGGACGCCCTCGTCCGCCGTCTGCTTAGCGAGCAGCTTGAAGACGGCGGTTGGAACTGCGAGACCGAGAATGGATCGGTCCGCTCGTCCTTCGCGACCACCATCAATGTCCTGGAGGGCCTGCTGGCGCACGAGCGTGCCACCGGAGGATGGCCGGAGTCCATTGCGGCCCGGCGCCGCGGAGAGGAGTATCTTCTCGAGCGAAAGCTCTTTCGACGCAAGAGCTCCGGCGAAGTCGTCGACCCATCCTGGCTGCAGTTCTCGTTCCCCGTTCGCTGGCACTATGACGTCCTGCGCGGACTGGAATACTTCCGTTCGGCCGGCGATGCTCCCGACCCGCGCCTGCAGGAAGCTATCCATCTGCTGCGGTCCAGGCAGCAGCCCGACGGATGCTGGCTCCTCGAGAACACCCACAGCGGCAAGGTCCACTTCGAACTCGAGGATGGGGATAACAAACCCAGCCGGTGGAATACCCTCCGCGCGCTTCGCGTGCTCCGCTGGTACGACGGATCTGCCGCCTGATCAACGACGCTTCCGCGGTTGGCCTCGCCGCCTCATGTTGGCCTCGCAGCAAGTTTCCAAACGGATGGGCCTTCGCGACCGAGACCGCGACTCCGCAATGAGCTGCGTTTGTTCGGATCTCCGCCTTCCCCGTGGCAGCGCATGAAATCAAAGTCAAGCACTCCCGCACCACCCATGCGGAAAGCGCTGGAGCAGCGGAGTTGAGAACCATACCGCAGGCACTGCGGCATTCAACTCCTCTACGGCACCCTCGCCGGAGCCTGGCGCGCAACCACCGCGTGCTGCGCATTCCACCACCCTCCGCCCAGCGCCTGCAAGAGCGCAACCGAGTCCGCGTACCGCGCCGCGGCCGCACCGGTCCGGTCGAGCTCGGTTTGCAGCCGTTGCCGCTCCGCATCCAGCAGGGCCTCCTGGCTGATGCCGCCGGCGCGATACCGCCCCGCCGCGATCCGGTAGCTCGCCTCCGCCTGGTTGGCCGCCTCGGTGCGCGCCGCCAGCGTCTGCGCATCGTGCTCGATTGCATACAGCGAATCAGCCACCTGCTGGAACGCGGCCAGCACCGTCTGCCGGTAGACGCCGCCGGCCTCTTCGAATGCCGCCTGGGCCTTGCGCCTCTCCGCGCGCAGCGCTCCGCCGTTGAAGATCGGCTGCGTCAGTGCTCCTTCCGCATTCCAGATGCCGCCGCCGCTTGTGAAGCCGGTTCCGATGGCGCCGCCGCTCCCCGTCAGCACAATCTGCGGATAGAGATTCGCCGTCGCCACGCCTACGTTGGCGCTTGCCTCGTGCAAGAGCGCCTCCGCCGCGCGAATGTCGGGCCGCTGCCGCACCAGCGCCGAGGGCAGGCTCACCGGAAGCTCCTCCGGCAGGCGCAGCCGGTCGAGCGAGATCGCTGCTACCCGCGCCTGGGCCGGCGGCTTGCCCATCAGCACGGCCAGCTCGTCGTTCACCGCGTCCAGCTCCTGCTCAAGCCCCGGCAGCGTGGCCTGGGTCTCGGCCAGCAGCGTCTGCTGGCTGTGCACCTCGCTCTCGGCAACCCCGCCCGCGCGATACCGCTTCTCCGCGATCCGCAGCTGCCGCTCCTCCACGCCGAGCATCTGCCGCGTCAAATCCATCGCCGCGCGTATCTGCGCCTGCCGGATGGCCGCCGACGCCACGTTCCCCGCCAGCATCAGCCGCGCGCCCTCAACCTGCCACGCTTCGTAGTCGCGCTGCGCGCGCAGACTTTCGATCAGGCGCCGGTTCGCGCCAAAGATATCGAGCGCGTACGACACCGCCACCGAGCCGTCCAGCAGCGTGAATGGCGACGGGTTCGGAAAGGGAATCCCGTACGCCGCCAGATTGAGCTGCTCTTCTTCAACCGATGCATTGCCGCTCACCGTAGGGAACCGCGCGGCGCCCCGCCGCGCCTTCAACTCTTCCTGCGCCTGCTTCAGCCGCGCCGTGGCCTCGGCAAGCGTAGGGCTCGCCGCCAGCGCCTCGCGCATCATTCCGTCCAGCTCCGGCGAGCGCAACAGCGTCCACCAGTCCGCCGGAAGATCCGCGCTCGCGCTCAGCCTCTGCGCCGCTCCCGCCGCGCCCGCGCTGCCGGCGGTTTTACCCGGCAGCGGCTGCGGCGTGTAGCCCGTCACGGCGGGCGGCGCCGGCGCGCGGTACTTCGGGCCCACCGTGCATCCCTGCGCCACCAGCAGCGCCATCGCGCTCAGTGCCGCAATCGTCCGCATCCGGCTCCTCTCCCCACCCATCCCTCACCTCAATCCAGCGTTCTGCGATACGTGGCCACCGCCACCGCCATCAGCGCCAGCGTGAACACCATCATCGGCCACACGCTCGGCCACGAGTCCGCCCAGCCGTTGCCCTTCAGCAGAATTCCCCGGATCAGCCGGTTGAAATAGGTCAGGGGCAGCAGGTTGCCGATCACCTGCGCCCATCCCGGCATGCCCTTGAACGGAAACATGAATCCCGAAAGCAGAATGTTGGGCAGGAAGTAGAAGATCGCCAGCTGCACCGCCTGCAACTGGTTCTGCGCCAGCGACGAGAACGTGATGCCCACCGTCAGGTTGGCGGCGATGAACAGCAGCGCCGACAGGTACACCGCGCCCACGTTGCCGAAGAAGGGCACCTGGAAGACATAGCGCGCCGCCAGCAGGATGATGCTCGCCTGAATCAGGCCGATGCCGATGTACGGGATCAGCTTCCCCGTCATCACCTCCAGCGGCGTCGCCGGCATGGCCAGCAGGTTCTCCATGGTGCCGCGCTCCCGCTCGCGCGTGATGGCCAGCCCCGTCATCATCACCATGGTCAGCGTCAGCACCACGCCCATCAGCCCCGGCACCACGTTGTACTGCGTAATGTCGTCGGGGTTGTAGAGCTCGTGCACGGTCACGCCGAACGGCGCCGGCGTGCCGGCCAGAAACCTCAGCGGTCCCGTCATCTCGCGCTGCACCACCGACTGCACAATCCCGTTGACCGCCGCCAGCGCGCTCTCCGTCGCCGTGGGGTCGGTGGCGTCGGCTTCGATCAGCAGCGACGGCCGCTCGCGCCGTAGAACCTGCCGCGTAAATCCCGCCGGAATGTTCACCACAAACAGCACCTCTCCCCGCGCCAGCGCCGCGCGCCCCGCCTGCTCGTTGGGCAGCTCCGCGACGATATTGAAGTACGACGAGTTCTGCATCGCCCAGAGAAAGCTCCTCGTAACGTCGCTGGGGTCGGCGTCGATCACCGCCGTATCCAGGTGCTTGGGATTGGTATTGATCGCGTAGCCGAAGAGCCCCATCTGCAGGATGGGAATGCCCACGATCATCGCGAAGGTCAGCCGGTCGCGCTTGAGTTGCGTGAACTCCTTGAGCACGATGCTCCACCAGCGCACCGCCGAAAATCCGCGCCTGCCGCTCATCGCCGCTCCCCCGCATTGTCCTCCGCCCGGCTCATCAGGTGGATGAATACATCCTCGAGGCCGGTGTCGATCTTCTCCGCGCGCCGTCCGCCCGCTTGCGCCGCCGCCTCCACCGTGCGCTGCAGCGCGCCGGCATCGGCCCCGCTCACGTGCAGCACATCGCCGAAGGTCACCGTCTGCTCCACGCCGTCCTTGCCCCGCAGCTCGTCCTGCAGCTCCGTCAGCCGCTCGCCGTGGATCGCCCATGTGGCCAGCCGCTGGCTCGCAATCACCTCCGCCGCCGAGCCCTGCGCCAGCAGCTTGCCGTACGATATGTACGCCAGCTTGTGGCAGCGCACCGCCTCGTCCATGTAGTGCGTGCTCACCAGCACCGAGATCCCGCGCGCCGCCAGGCTCTGGATCTCATCCCAGAAGTCGCGGCGCGCCCGCGGATCGACGCCCGCCGTCGGCTCGTCGAGCAGCAGCAGCTGCGGCTGGTGCAACATGCATGCCGCCAGGGCCATCCGCTGCTTCCATCCGCCGGAGAGCGTCCCCGCCAACTGGCCGGCGCGCGCCGTCAGCCCCAGACCTTCGAGCGCCTGCCGCACCACCCTGGCGCGATCCGCAACCTCGTACATGCGCGCGACAAAGTCCAGGTTCTCGGCGATGGTCAGGTCCTCCCAGAACGAGAAGCGCTGCGTCATGTATCCCACGCTGCGCTTGATCTCCGCGCTCTCGCGCAGAATATCGTGGGCCAGGCATGTGCCGCTGCCGCTGTCGGGCTTGAGCAGCCCGCACATCATGCGGATGGTCGTCGTCTTGCCGCTCCCGTTCGGCCCCAGAAACCCGAAGATCTCCCCCCGCCGCACCCGCATCGACACGTTGTTGACCACGTGCTTGCCGCCGAAGTGCTTGTTCAGCCCCTGCACGTCGATCGCGTACTCGAGCTGGGCGCCGGCTGTCATTCGAGCGTCACCTCCACGGGCTGCCCCGGGTGCAGCATCGCCGCTTTCGCCGCCGGCGGCTTTGCGATCACCATGAACACCAGCTTGGCCCGGTTGGCGTTGCTGTAGATCACCGGCGGCGTGTACTCGCACTGCGGCGAGATGTAGGTGATCTGCGCCGGCACCTTCGCCGCGCAGCCGTCGCACTGCACGCTGACCGGCTCTCCGGCCCGCAGCCGGCCGACAGTCGTCT
The DNA here is from genome assembly GCA_035508555.1 of Occallatibacter sp. GTDB lineage: Bacteria > Acidobacteriota > Terriglobia > Terriglobales > Acidobacteriaceae > Telmatobacter. Next base: position 5,198 of record DATJMU010000088.1, read on the forward strand.
CCGGCACAAAGAAGCGGACCTCCATGTTCGCGGGCGGCAGAAGCTGCACCACCGGGCTGCCCGCCGTCACCCACTCGCCCTCGCGGTACAGCGTGTCGAACACCAGGCCCTGCCGCGGCGAGGCGATCTCCTTCTGCTCCAGCCTCCATGCCGCATCGGCCAGCGAAGCGCGGTCCGCCGCCACCTGGTTGGCCTGCGCGCGGATCTGCTGCCCGCGCGCCGGCAGCGCGTCCACCTCCAGCTCCGCCTCCAGCTCCCGCACCCTTGCCGCGCTGGTCTGCGCCGCCGCCTGCGCACTCACCAGCTCCGTCTGCGCGATGCCGCCGGCGCGAAACTGCGCCGCGTCGATCGCCAGAATCGCGTCCGCCTGTTTCTTCGCGGACTGCGCCTGCATCCACTGTGCCCGCGTCACCGCGATCTCCTGCGGCCGCTTGCCGGCTCGCAGATCGGCCAGTTTCGACTCCGCGCTGCGCAGCACCTGTTGCGCCTCGCGCGCCTCCGAGAGCTCCGGCTCGCGGTCGAACGCGAACAGCGGATGCCCGGCCGCGATCGTCTCCCCGCGCGCTACCGCCAGCTCTTCGAGCCGCCCGCTCTCCGGCGATGCCACGTAAACAAACCGCCCCTCCACGTACCCTTGGTACAGATTGGCGCGCGGATGCGAGCATCCCGCCGCCAGCAGCGCTCCCAGGCTCAAAACTCCCGGGCCCAGAACTCCCAGGCTCAAAACCCGGGGGCTCAAAACCCCGAGGCTCGTTTGTGTCAGGACTCTTGGCATCATCTCCTCCCTTCACTTGCGCTGCCTGGCGCCGCCCTGCGGCGCGTCCAGCCCGTGCCGCAGCAGTCCGGCGATGTGCCGCCGCAGCGTCGCGCGGCCGGGCCTGCGGCGGTGAAAGGTCTGCGCATAAAATCCGGCCGTGGCCGCGTGCAGCATCACCAGCCCGATGGTCGAGAACACAATCATCACCGGATCGATCTCCGGATTCACCGTGCGCTTGCGCTGCCCCTGTGCGATGGTCTGGCTGATCTGCCGCACCTTCTCGAAGGGCAGCCGCTGCAGGACGCGGGTGCGCAGCAGCCCGCCCTCGTTCAGGACCTCGCGCATCCAGGTCGCCGGAATCCACGGCATCCTTTCAACGCCCCGGAGCAGCCGGTCGACGATGCCGGCGATGGCCTCCGCCGGATGCGCGCCGGCCTCCACCGGGTCCCAGACCGAGGCGATCAGCGCCGCCAGCCGCTCCTCCACCACGCAGTCCAGCAGGTGGTCGCGGTCGCGGAAGTAGTAGTGCATCATCGCCGGAGTCAGGCCTGCGCGCTTGGCGATGGTGGCAAAGCTGGAGGCCGCGATGCCCTGTTCCGCGATCGACTCCGTAGCCGCCGTCAGCAGCCGGTCGCGGGCGTCGGCGCCGCCGGCCGGCCGCCCCGGGCTTCGTTTCGTTTTGACGGTTGTGTTCATATTTAATTAACGAGATAATTAAATATCGAATCCGGAACCCTGTCAACCGGCGGCCGCGCGAGGCGTGCAGCCCATGCCCCGGGATGCCCATTCCGCCCCAAACCCCGGGCGCCCCAGGTCTCGCCTTTGAGACCTGGGAGACCGCCCGGGCCCCGGCGCGCCGGGGCGCCGTCAACACGCCATTCCTTGCTGCGAATCCGAAGGAGGATGGTTGCCGGCGTCCGCCTGTTGCTTCAGAGCAGGCTTTCGATAAAACGGCGGCTGCCGGCCGCGAGATCGCCCTATTCCGCCCGCAGCGCCTGCATCGGGTCCAGCCGCGAGGCGCGCCATGCGGGCACCAGGCAGGCTAACGCGGCCACGGCCAGCAGCGCACCGGCGACGGCGGCAAACACCGCGGGATCGAGCGGCTGGGTGCTGTAAAGCATTGCCTTGATCAGGCGCGTGGTGGCGGCGCTGGCTGCCAATCCGAGAAGGAGTCCGATCAGCGCCGGCCTCATCCCGTCGGCCAGCATCAGCCCCAGCACCTGCCCGCGTTGCGCCCCCAGGGCGATGCGGATGCCGATCTCGCCGGAGCGCTGTGCCACGATGTACGAAAGCACCCCGAACAGGCCCGCTGCCGCCAGCAGCAGCGACAGCACCGCGAAGGACGAGATGAGCGTGGCGTCGAAGCTCTGGTCGAGAGTGGACTTGCCGATGAGCTGATCCATGGTGAGCACGTCCGATACCGGTACGTCGCGGTCCATGCTCTCGATAATGCGCTGCACGGGGAGCGCGAGCTGCTCCACGTCGCGGCTCGATCGAATGACCAGCTTGCCGAAGTTCTGGTCGCCGGCAAACGAGGGCGCGTCGAGCGGGTAGTACTGCATCGGCGCCGGCGGCTCGCCGATGGAGTAGCGGATATCGCCGACGACGCCGGCGATGGCATAGGGCTTGGCGCCGCCCATAATGCGCAGGTGCTTGCCGATGGGATCCTCGCCGGGAAAGTACTTCCGGGCAAACGATTCGTTGATCACCACCTCGTCGACATGGCCGAAGGTCTGGCCGTCATCGAAGGTATGGCCATGCAGAATGGGAATGCCCATGGCCGCAAAGTAACCGGGATCGACGGAGCGGTTGATGGCGAATGTGCCTTTGCCCTGGGGCAGGGGCGGATGCTCGGCGATCGTAAACGAAAAATCGCCCATGCGTCCCTCACCCGGAACCGAGCTGGCGAAGCCGGCGGCTGTAACGCCCGGAAGCACGCGCACGCGCTGCAGCAGCCTTTCAAAGAACTGGGGAGGGGTCGGTCCCGGCGTCGGGTAGCGGGCGTCGGGCAAACTGACGCCCATGGTCAGCACGTTGCTCGTGATGCAGCCGAGGTTCGTCGAGCGGAGGCGCGCGTAGCTCTTGAGCAGCAGGCTCGCGGCCACCAGCAGCACCACGGTGAGCCCGACCTCGGCGGCAAGCAGAACCTTGCGCAGACGGGTTCGCCCCGCTCCGGCGCTGTTGGCGCGCGAGGATTCATGCAGCGCGCGCAGCAGGCCTCTGTCGTTGGCGTGGAGCGCCGAGATCAGGCCGGAGAACAAAGCGCAGACCGCGATGACGCCGGCGGTGAAGGCCGCCACCGTGGCATCGATGCGGATGGCGCCCACGCGGGTCATGTCGGGACGCGTATGCACCAGCCAGGCAACGGCGCCATACGCCAGGGCCAGACCCGCCGCGCCTCCGGCGATCGAGACCAGGAAGCTTTCCATCACGTGCTCCCTGAGCAGGCGCATGCGGCCGCCGCCCATGGCGGTGCGGATGGCGAGTTCCTTGCGCCGCGCCGCCGCCCGCGCCACCAGAAGGTTCGCGACGTTGAGGCAGGCGATCAGAAGCAGGCAACCGGTCGCGGCCAGCAGCACGTAGAGCGGGCGCCGGACATCGCCCACAATGTGTTCGAGCAGCGGGCGGCTGTTGGCTCCCACCGAGATGAATGGATCGTCAAGGTGCGCGCTGTGGATGCGCTGCGTGATCAAGGTGAGGTTGGCCGTGGCCTGCGCGGCCGTGACCCCCGGCTTGAGTCGGCCCACCGCCCGGAAGTCATGAATGTCCAGGGCCGTCATGCCCTTTTCCGGAACCTCGTGGTAAACCGGAAGCCATAGCTGCGTGGCCGGATCCGGAAATTCAAACCATGCCGGCATGACGCCGATGACCGTGTAGGGTTTGCCGTTGAGATCGACCGTGCGATTGAGGATGGCCGCATCGCCGCCGAAGCGGCGCTGCCACAAGCTCCAGCTCAGCACCACCGTGCCGTTGGCGGAGAGGCTGTCATCGGCGGCGGTGAAGCCGTGCCCCAGCGCCGGCTGCACGCCCAGCGTGGGAAAGAGATTCCAGGAGACGTTTGCTGTGCGCAGGGCCTCGGGCAGTCCACCGCCGGAAGCGGAGAGATCGGCTCCGGACTGCTGCTCGAGCGCCATGCTGCTGAAGCCGGCGTTCTGTCTGTTCCATGCGTCGAAGATGCCCCCGGCCACGTTGTTGTAGGGGAAGGCCTGGCTCCCGCCGATGGACGAGTACTCGTAGAGCATCAATAGCCGGCTCGGATCCTGGAACGGCAGCGGTCTCAGCAGCACGCCGCGCACCACCGTGAACAGGGCGACGTTGGAGCCGATGCCCAGCGCCATCACCAGAACGGCCACTGCGGTGAAGCCGGGCGTGCGCCGCAAGGTGCGCGCCCCGATGCGCAGGTCGCGCATAAACTGCTCGAGCGCGCTCCAGCTCCAGGTGGCGCGTGACTGCTCGCGCACCAGCGCCGGGTTGCCGAACGCCCGCAGCGCCGCATAGCGCGCCTCTTCCGCGCTCATCCCCGCCGCCACATTCTCCGCCGTCTGCCGTTCGACATGATACTGCAGCTCCCGGTCCAGCCCCGCTCCCGCTTGGCCGCGCGCAAACAGCATCCGCACTCTGGTCGCCAGCCGGTCAACCCATCGCATCGCATCCTCCCCGACCCGTGATCCCTGATTCCTGACCCCTGGCCGCTGCCTTTCAAGCCTCTCCGACAATCAGGTTGATGGCCGCCGAAAGCCGGTTCCAGTTGGCCGCTTCGGTGTCGAGCTGCTTTCTGCCCGCGGCGGTGAGCGCATAAAACTTTGCCTGCCGTCCGGTTTCGCTCTCCGCCCACCGGGCCCTGACCCATCCCTGTTGCTCCAGCCGGTGGAGCGCCGGATACAGCGACCCCTGCTGCACCTGCAAAACTTCGTCCGAGACCTGCTGGATGCGCCGGGCGATCGCCCAGCCGTGCATCGCGCCCAGTGAGAGGGTTTTGAGGATCAGCAGGTCGAGCGTGCCTTGAACGAGATCGCTTGGTTTGCCCATACCAAGATTATCTACACTATGAATTGTAGATAGTCAAGGTGTGCAGGGCCGCTCGATCCGTGGACCTGGCCCGCAAGTCACAGCCGCGTGCCGCCTGCCCGTCAATCCTCGCCGCGCACCGGCATTCTCCTTGCTGACTCGCTGCCGCTCCCGATCGAGCCTTCACCCTCCCATTCGCGCCCGAAGCATTCCCATCTCCGGCCGTAGCATTCATCAACCACATGGTCGTGACTCGAATCACTGCGCCGCTATCGTCTCTCGGCCGATCCTTCTATCAGCACAGAATTCTTGCCGGGATTTGAATCCGGATGCGCCGCGCTCTTCTGCCGGCGCAGCCACACCAGGTAGCCGCGTATGCCAATCGGCCTGTGACCTTCACGGGTTGACCGCAGAAACTCTATCGAGTTTCAGTCAGGGGGATAAAGATGCAGCACACTGAAGAAACACAAGTGTTCATCCGGCTTGCAACCGACAGAACAGGCTTTCTTTGCACAGTGGCAGGGGGAGGAACCAACTCCTCTCGCGAAGAGCTTGTGGAGATTGCCGGGCAGTGTGATGCATCCCAGGCTGCACGTGGCCAGTGCCGGGCCTATGGAAATCCAGCAGCTGTCCCGGGCAGCCTCGGCGACGGGCCCTGGTGCCAGATCAGCCGCTCATTGGCCAGTGCCGGCCAGGCCTCCGCCAGCGCGGCGGTCAGCTATCTGTTCGCGGCGCGGAGGTAGCGAGTCCGCCATATAACTTCGCGCGCCGCATGCCGCCTGCAACTTCCAGGCCGGCTCCCGCCATTCCGGGCCGGAGACAGATTGCCGTTCACCCTTCTCTCAGCGCCCTCATCGGTTCCATCCGGCTTGCGGCCAGCGCGGGAATATACGACGCCAGCAGCGCAACCAAAAGCAGCACCGCCGAGGCTCCCATCAGGGCCAGCGGATCGGCGGGACTCAGGCCGAACAGCATCCGTGAAAAGGCGCGCCCAATCAGCAGCGAGAGCGCCAGACCGATGGCGACGCCCATGGCTACCAGCACCATTCCCTGGCGCAGCACCAGGCGCAGGACCGCCGACCGCGAGGCGCCCAGGGCCATGCGCACCCCGATCTCGCGCTGGCGGCTTCGCACCGAGTAGGCCAGAAGGCCATAGAGTCCCACGCTGGCCAGCGTCAGCGCCAGCAGTCCAAACACTCCCAGCAGGCTGAGCACGATGCGGGCAGGCCACAGGATCTGATCGATGAGCCTGGCGCCGGTCCGGATGTCGCTGACATCCACCGCCGGGGCCAGGTCTTTGATCGCGCGCTGCACCTCGTCCAGCACCGCCGCCGGATCGTCCGCGGCGCGCACATACAGGTTGAGGTTTCCACCCGGATTCTGACGCATGGGCAGGAACAGGCACGGCTGCGGCGCTTCGCCCAGCGTGGTGTAGTCGCTGTTCTTGACGATGCCCACGATCTGGCGCAGGGTATCGTCGCCGATCAGGTGGACGTGCTTGCCCAGCGCGTCGCCTTGCGGCCAATACCGCCGCGCCAGATCCTCGTTGATGATCACCACCGGCACAGAGCCCTCGCGGTCGCCGTCCGCGAAGCTCCTGCCCTGAACGAGCGAAATGCCCATCACCTTGAAGTAGTCCACGTCCACGGTGTTGGTCACCGCGCTCAGCGCCTCCGCCTTCCGCACCGCCTGCCCCTCCTTCTCCACGCCGCGCGAGGGACTCGACCAGAACGGCAGGTTCGAAGCCCAGCTCACCGCCGCGATCCCGGGCATGGCGGCAACATGCTGCCGCACCTCGCGGTGAAACTCATCCAGCCGCACCGCGTCGTAGCCCACCTGTTCCGGATTCATCATGAAGACGGCGAGGTTCTTTACGTCGAATCCCGGGTCGATGCTATACGCCCGCTCCACGGCGCGAAGAAAGAGCGATGCGGCGATCAGCAAAACCAGGGAGAGGGCGACCTGCCCCGTGAGAAGCACCTTCTGGAATCGTCCGCTGCGGCCGCCGGCCGCCGCCAGATGCGCCTCTTCTTTCAGGCCGCCCACCAGGTCGGTCCGCGACGCCCGCAGCGACGGCGCCACCCCGAAGATGAACGATGTCGCCAGCGCCAGCGCCAGCGCAAAGAGAAACACCGTGGGGTCGATCCGGGGATCGACCATGTTGCGCGCCACCTCGGCCGGTCGGAACGACCACAGGAACCGGCAGCCCTCATAGCCGATCGCCAGGCCGCCGATACCGCCCAGGACGCCCAGCACCACGCTCTCCGTCAGCAGCTGGCGAAACAGCCGCCAGCGGTTGGCGCCGATGGCCAGGCGCACCGCAATCTCCTGGCGTCGGCCCACGGCGCGCGCGATCAGCAGGTTGGCGACATTCGAGCAGGCGATCAGCAGCACCAGCCCCACAATCACGAGCAGCACCCCGCTTGCCAGGGCCACGCCGCGTTCGCCGCCCGTGGTTGAAAACAGCGCCGTCGTCACCGGCTCCACGGAAACCGTCCGGCCCGCGTTCTCATCCGGGTACTGCTGCCGCAGCGAGGACGCGATGGTTTGCAGGTCGGCCTCCGCCTGGCGCCGGCTCACTCCCGGCTTCAGTCGCGCCACCGCTTCAAAAAACGGCTTTCCCCGGTCGGTCAGGATGTCCTGCAGCGCCGGCGGCAACACCTGTCTGGCCATGGTTGCCGGCAGCCACACATCCGGCCCGAAGACCGCGCTGATCCCCAGGAACCCCGGCGGAGCCACCCCGATCACCGTAAAGCGGATTCCGTTGATCGCGAGCGTCTTGCCCACGATGTCCGGCGCGCGGTCAAAGCGGATCTTCCAGGCGTTGTAGCTGAGCACGGCCACCGGCGCGCTGCCCGGCGTGCTGGTCTCTCCGCGCCGAAAGAATCGGCCCCTGACCGGCGCGATGCCCAGCGTCTCAAAGTAATCGGAGGTCACAAGCTGGCCAAAGAATCGTTCCGTCGCCGTGCCTTCGCTTAACGTCGTCACCAGCGGCGGCGAAAAGCCCCCCACTCCGCTGAACGCGCTGTTTCTCGCCTGGTAGTCCTTCAGATTCAGGTACGACGTGGGCAGAAGATTGCCGGATTGCCCGTGCCCTTTTACTTCCGTTGTGTACACACACTCAAGGCGCGACGGATCGTGGACCGGCAGCGGATGGAGAAGCAGCGTATTCACCAGGGTGAACACGGTCGTGGTTGCGCCGATTCCCAGCGCCAGCGTCAGAACCGCAAAGAACGAGAAGGCCGGCGCCTTGACCATGCTGCGGAACCCGTAGCGCACATCGCGCAGGAAGTCGACGGCCAGGTTCCCTGACGGCGTCCCGCCCTGCGCCGGCAGCTCCCGGCCCGGCCTGCGCAGCCCGGCCGGCAACCCGGCGGCAAACCGGTCGCTGTTCTCCAGCTCTTCCAGGACCTCGCGGTATGCCTCCGCTTCGCCGGCTCCCGCCGAGAGCAGCTCCTGGTAGCGATCCTGAAGATGCTGGCTCAACTCATCGACGATCGCGTTCCTGCGCGACGCATCGAGGCGCTGCGCCGCCAGCCGCCGCTCGACTTCCAGCTTCCAGTCAGGCATTTTCCACCCCCATCACCCGCCCCATCGCCTCCACAAACGCCTGCCAGCTCTGCCGCTGCAGCGCCAGCATCCTGCGCCCCTCGGCGGTGAGGCTGTAGTAGCGTCTGCGGCGCTGGTTGGGCTTTTCCACCCACCGCCCCTGCACCAGTCCGCGTTCCTCCAGCCGGTAGAGCAGGGGATAGAGCGTGGTGACGTGGAACCGCAGCGCGCCGGCCGATCGCGCCTCGATGAGCTTGCAGATGTCGTACCCATGGCGCGCCTGCTGCTCCAGCAGCGAGAGGATCAGCAGCTCCGCCCCGCCTTTTTTCCATTCACGATCGGGATTGTTCTGGTCGCCCATATATGTTACTCGCATATATACGCGAGTCCAATATATATGTCAAATCTGCCGGAGATCCCTTGCGGGGCGGTGGTATTGGGAATCGGATCCAGGAAAGAGAGAGTTATTGCAAGAACGCTGCCTCACAGGTTGCGGAAAGACTCGACTCGATATGAGGTCTGTATCAGGGCACGGCTTCGCCGGGGCCCCCGACAAGCCGGTTTTGCCTGCAGGGGGTGACTTGAGTCGTGCCGAAACATGCCGGAAGATCGGGGCGTTCCAGAACCCTCAATCACGCGGGGCTCTCCTCCACCTCTGCGCCGGCACTCTCCACAGGCTCCTCCGCCGGCTTAAAGTGCAGCGCGTTCAGCGCCACCTGCGCCGCATACAACAGTTGCGAGCACTTGTGCGGCGGGATCGCCCCGATCAGGATCCCGTACGCCGTGCACGCGATATAGTCCCGAATGCCCTCGTAGCCCGCCAGCAGCGGCATCGCTTTCCGGTACGCCTCCTTGGCAAAGTGCCCCGCATACGCCTGGTCGAACTCCTGGGCCGTCTCCGGGTCTTCTCCCATCGTCCGCGCATCGGCCGCGCACGAGTCCATCTCCGCTTGGTACGCCTGCTGCCACGCCTTCATGCACCTGTCAATCGCCGCCGCCTCCGGTCTGTGCGGCTTGGGCCCTGACTTGATCCGGTCCACCGGCGTCCCCGCTCCCACCGGCTTCGCCTTCACCAGCACCATCTCTCCCTCTTGTGCCTTCGCCATCGTCTCGCCTCTCCTCACCTCCCATCCTGCTCCGAAACCCCGAAATTCTATGCAAACGCCCTCCATCGCACCGGCCCTCCTCATTTGCAGAGAATTATTCCCGCCTCGTGCATACTGGAGGCGTGCTCGATCTGTCCGCCATCTGCCGCGCCGGCGCCTCCGGTGAAGAAACGCTCCCCCCCCCCAGGGGAGGGTCTCACAGTTTGCACACTTTTCGAGGCAAAATTGAGTCACGATTTGTTGAAAACAAACAGGTTAGTCGAAATAATTCGGTAACCAGGTAGTTACCTGATTAACATGGCGTTAACAATTGTCCGATCTCGCGGGCCGCTTCGCCGGAGCTTGCGGAGCGGGCCCCATCCTGGAGGAAGGCTTAAAGGAATCAGGATGTTCCAGGAAATCCAGCCCCTCCGCCGGCGCCCTCTTGGAAAATCGGCCCTTTATCTTGTATAATATTTTTCATCATCTCAGATGGCCCGAATCCAAGCTCGCCAGCCCGATCAGTGAGGCGTCGGATCGCGTTCCAACCAGCTCGCGGCCTCAAGAGTTCGTCGATACGTTACTTTGGTTCATCGTCCTTTTGATTACTTTTCTATCCCCCGAACGGGGCATTTTCAAGCATTTTTCTATCTACAAATCAAGAAAATTCTGCTACAAGTAATACGAGTAGCAAAAAGTGCAGGGATTGCTGTGACCGGTTTCCAGGTTACGGAAGACCGGCGAGAGGTCACCAATGGCTCTGGTACTGCTTCAAATTCTCGTGGTTGCGGCGGTTGTAGTCTGTTTCTTCAGGTGGCGCGCTGAGGCGCGGCGCCGTAATACGCAGTCGTGGGACTCTCTGCTCGCTCGCCTTCGCGGCGACTGGAGCGCCCGCGAGCTCTGCGATCAGTTCCTCTGGAAAGAAGGCCTGAACGCCACCGCCGAAGATGCCTGGCAGCGGATGGAAGGCCCCAAAGGTCTCTGGGTCATGTATCAGAACGCGCGCATCATGCTCGAGATGGCCGACTTTGCCGCCCGCAGCATCGGCGAGGTCGATCGCCTTCTTGTGGAAACCCTCCACAGCGACGCCTTGCAGATTCGGGTCTGCGTTCTGGCCGCCCTCGCGCAGTATGCCTTCAGCCAGGCCAGCGAGGGGGTTCGCGTCAACGCCTACCGCGCCGCCTCCATGTACACCGGCATGGCTGCCCGCATGACCCGGCTCCTGCAGGAAAGCGCAGCCGGCGTCGTTCCCGATTTCGTAGCCGCCATGTAATCGCGGCCTCTCCCGGCAAGACGCAAAACCCCGGCCCAAGGGCCGGGGTTTTGATTTGCGTTCAGTGTCCGCCTCCGCATCTTCGAAGAATCTCCGGAGTTCCGGCGCTGCTTCCACGCGCCGCCCGTCAAGCCGTGATCAGGAACCGGCCGTCGCGCATGATCTGCTCTTCACCGGCCTCCGATTGCAGCCAGATGTTGAAGCCCAGGCCCACCACATCGATGTGCGTGCCCGAATACCACGAAGCGCCGGTGTGCTCGCCATAGGGATTGCCGAAGGCGATATGAATGCCGGGAAACTTCTCGTCCTGCAGGATGTTCCCGATCACCCGCTCCACCCCGACGTTCGTGCCGATGGCGAACTCCCCCACCCGATCCGAGTTCTCGTCGGTGTGCGTGTACGCCCAGAAATCCGCCTCCAGCCGCCGGTTCCGGCTCCTGCAGCTCACGATGCGGTTGGCGGCGATCTCGATCTCCAGCGGCGTATCCGCCAGCAATCCGTAGCGCGCGCACAGCCAGTCCCCCACCACCCCATCCACCACAAATCTCCCGTTCACCTCACCCGGCGTGGTAAAGCACTCCCCCCCCGGCAGATTCCCCCACTTTTCTCGCGAAATGATCCCGGAGGTCTTGAGCCACTTATAATCCGGGTTCATCTCCGCGACGATGCTGGTACCGGCAGACGTGGCGGCGCGAATGCGGGTAGCGCCGCGAACGCGATCGAGAACGTTTTGGCTAAGCCGGTCGACTAGACCGTAGTCGGCTCTCATGCCCTGGCACATGATTTCGGGCGTGATGTTGACCATATGCGCGTGGCGCATGTGACGCCGGTTCACGACGCTGGTCATCTGCATCCGGGAGCCGAGTTCGTTGGGCTGGACCTGCACCGCGAAGATGGAGACAGCGGAGGTCTCCATATCGTCCAGTACGGCCGCGGGCATTGCCACCAGGGGCCGGGGGGCCAGATCTTCAAGAATGAAGCCGCCCCACACACAACCGCAAGCAGCCAGCTGTGCTGCCAGCGCTGCGGCAATGCGCTCTGTGGCGCGGTCGGTAATTAGCGTAACTTTCTCCGTCGGATCGATGCGCAGGCAGGTCTGCACGGCGGCAGAGGCGCCTGGTTCGAAGTCGGTTGGATAGTCGATAGAAAGCAATTGGGTTCTAATATCAGTCATTCAGGTGGAGTTGGATTCCTCGATGACTCGGAAAGAGGGGATCCCCTCACTGAGGTTACTGGAATTTTCATCGGAATGAAACAGGAGGCGTCGCGGCGGACCGGATTAAAGGGCTCGTCACTACAGCCCGGCCGCTGTCTCCTGCGCCATGTAATCGACCACAGCTTTGAGGTCTCCGCTGGTCTCTTCGAAGACCCTTAGCTGGCGGTCGGCACCGGTGCCGGTGAGGAGAATGGTGCGGATCTTGCTGATGGCGTCGCGGCTGCCCAATTCGTCTACAACCGGATCAATAAGCGCGAGGAGCTCTTCAATGAGGTCCCGGAGAGGGATCTCCTGCTGTTTGCCGAAGTCGATGAGGTTGCCGTCGAGGCCGTAGCGGACGGCGCGAAACTTATTTTCCATGAGGAGGGGGCGGGGATACTGGCGGAAGTCCTGGTTGGCCTCGTGGAGGCGGTAGAGGTAGACGGCAGTGGCCTGGATGAGGGCAGCGATGGCGACGGTCTCCTCGGCGCGGAGGGGGATGTCGCAGGCGCGGACTTCTACGGTGTTGAAGAAGGGATGTGGGCGAATGTCCCACCAGATCTTCTTGGCGTTGTCGATGCAGTTGGTGCGGACGAGCAGGTTGACGTAGTTCTCAAACTCGGAGTAGGAGGAGAAGGCGTCAGGGATGCCGGTGCGGGGGAAGTTTTCGAAGACCTTGGCGCGGTAGCCTTTGTAGCCGGTGTTGAGGCCGAGCCAGAAGGGGGAGTTGGTGGCGAGGGCCATGATGTGGGGGAGGAAGTAGCGCATGGAGTTCATGATGCGGATGGCGGCCTCGCGGTCCTCGATGCCGACGTGGACGTGGAGGCCGAAGATGAGGTTGGAGCGGGCGACGAGCTGGAGATCTTTGACGACCTGGTGGTAGCGGGGGTCGGGGTAGATCTCCTGGGTGCGCCAGTCGGCGAAGGGGTGGGTAGCGCCGGCGACGAGGACGAGGTGGTGCTCGCGGGCGAGCTTGATCATCTCGCGGCGGAGGTCATAGATGTCTTCCTGGGCCTCGTGGATGTTGCGGCAGACGCGGGTGCCGACCTCGACGACGGAGGTGTGCATCTCGGCCTTGACGCGCTCCTGGAGGCGGAGCTTGCCGACGGCGAGCATCTCGGTCTGGATGTGGGAGCGAAGGTCGCGCGTGACCGGGTCGATGGTCTGATACTCCTCTTCGATGCCAAGCGAGAAGGATGGCCGCATGGAGCCTCCCATGAGATGAGCTTGCGGTCATTGTAGCGGGGGCGCGTGCGGATTCGGTTACGGGAGGGTTTTTCGGGTCGAGAAATTGGTGGTTGCGCCGCGAAAGACAAACGGCGATGCGGACCTTGAGATGTACGAAACAGTCAACAGGCGTGCGGAACCGTCCGATTGTTAAAGGAATGTTAATCAGGTAACTCTCTGATTACCGAATTATTTTGGATAACTTGTTTATTTTCAACAAATCGTTGCTCAAAATTGCACTCAAATATGTGCAAACTGTGAAGGGCTCCCCCGGGGGGGTAGCCAAGCGCGAGAAGGCGGTAAAGGCAAGTTGTTGATTTTTCGACATCGATTGTATTGCAACGGCGTCCGAGGGCGTGAAATGGGCCTTTGAATCGCACAGATAGAGGGGTACGCGGGCCCTTGATTTTGTGGCTGGAGGCGTAGAAACCGGACGCAATCCGAGGCGCGATGTTACTCGAAAGATAACCCATGGGAGGCACGGTCGCGGTGATTTGCGGGCGGGTTCCCGGCGGTTTTGGCATGGAGTGGCTCCTGAATGCCATTGTGCGCCGGAGGGGTGAAATTATCGGCAAAGACCGGAAGTGGCGCGGCGACCGCCGTCCCGCGCACCGATTCGGTGACGGCGGCCCCGGTCCGCGGGCGGGAGGCGGCTGGTGGCTGGCCGCGCCGCTCCCCGCCCCGCTCGTTCTATGGGATGGTTACCGGATAAGTGTTGGAAGGACTGCTCTGGTTCCCCTGAGCGTCTACGCTCACCACGTAGTAGACATAGGAGGTCGCATTCGCCACCGAAGTATCGGTATAGCTGGTCCCGGTGCCTTGCGGCGCGCCCACGAGCTGATACGTGGAGCTCCCAGATGCGGCCCGGTAGACGGCGTATCCGGCGACCGGGTCGGTGGACTGGCCGGGAGCGTCCCAGCTCAGCTCGACCTGGTATGCGGCAGCCTGGCCGGTACCGCTGAGGCTGATGGTTGCCGTCGCGGGCGAGGCGTTATCACTTATCGTGACCGTGCCGGTGGCTGCTCCCGAGGCGGTTGGGTCGAATTCCACATCCAGCGTGGCGGTAGCCCCCGGATTCAGGGTAAGGGGCGCGGTTACGCCCGACACAGAGAACCCTGTACCCGCGGCGGTCACGGCGCTTACCGTCACTGCCGCTGTGCCGGAGGAGGTGAGGGTCACGGTCTGGACGGCCGGCGAGTTCAGGTCCACATCGCCGAAGCTGACGCTCGAGGTGCTCACCGTGAGCGCCGGAGTGGCGGCGTTGAGCTGAATGGAGAAGGTCTTTGACGCACTGCCGGCAATGGCGGTAAGCGTCGCCGTTTGAGCGGTCGTCACCGCCGTTGCGGTGGCGGTGAAGGCAGCGCTGGTTGACCCGGAGGCCACCGTGACCGAGGCCGGCACGGTCAGGGCGGTACTGCTGCTCGACAGCGCCACAGCCACGCCGCCACTGGGAGCCGTCGAGGTGAGCGTTACCGTGCACGCGTCCGTCGCCGCCCCGGTGAGCGAGCTGCTGTTGCAAGTGATTGCGCTTAGGGCCGCGGTTGCGGTTCCCGTTCCGCTGAGGCTGACGGTAGCCGTCGCGGGCGAGGCGTTGTCGCTGATCGTGACGGCGCCGGTTGCCGCGCCCGAGGTGGTGGGATCGAAGACAACGGTCAGCGTGGCCGTCGCCCCCGGATTGAGGGTGACGGGCGCGCTTACTCCCGAGATGCTGAATCCCGTACCCGAGACCGTTATCGCACTGACCGTTACTGCCGCCGTTCCTGACGACGTGAGGGTGACGGTCTGAGTGGAGGGCGTGTTGAGGGTCACGTTTCCGAACGCGAGGCTGGCCGCGCTTACGGTCAGGGCAGGTTTCGCGGCATTCAGCTGGATGGAGAACGTCTCTGCGACTCCGTTGACGTTCGCCGTCAGTGTCGCGGTCTGCGCGGTGGTTACGGCCGCAGCGGTTGCCGTGAAGGCCGCGCTGGTGGCCCCGGAGGCCACTGTCACCGAGGCCGGCACCGTCAGCGCGGAGCTGTTGCTGGCCAGGGAGATGGTCAACCCGCCGCTGGGAGCCGCCCCGGTCAGCGTCACCGTGCAGGCATCCGTTGCCGCGCCAGTAATAGTCCCGCTGCTACAGGTCAATCCGTCGAGTCCGGGAGTCTGCGGCGCCGATGCGGCGGCAAAGGCCACCATCTGCATCACCCAGGGCCCGGAGCCATTGAGTGTCGCCTTGGCGTTGTTGCTCCCCGCTGTTGCCGCAGTTTTGTCCTCCACGGCGTCCGCGTCCGGCTGGGTTATCACGCGTACCGTGTAACCGCTCTCGCCAGCTTCGACGACGGTGGCTACCGTATTCGCGCCTACGATCAGCTCGTTGGCCGCGCTCGTTGTAGCCGCTCCACTGCTCGAGGTTGCGCTATTGCCCTTGTTTCCCGCGGCGACATCCAGGACCGATACTCCCCGATACTCCAGGACCCGCACATCCGGGTAAGTTGCTGCCTGGCTGAAGGTGACCGTCACCGTGTTGGTTCCCCCGGCGATCCCGGACGCATAGTAAATCGACTGTTCGAGGGTTTTTCCAACGGTGGGACCGATCGCCAGGCGGTAGACGTTTCCGGCGCTATCGGTTACCGACTCGATGGTTGAGGTTGTGTCGTTCCAGCCGACGACCACGACGTTGAGGTCTCCGGCCGTCTGCGCGGAGGGATAGGCAACTTTCACGGTTGCTTGCGGCGACGAAGGTGTGGAATACGCGACTTGCACAAAGGTTGGGGCGGTTGCGGCGCGGACGGCGACCGACGCGCATCCGGCCAGCAGCAAGGAGAGCGCGGCGCGGCGCAATCCGCGGCCCAAGCGGTTTGGGGTGTGCCCAGTCTGGCCGGCGCCAGGGCCGCTCAGAAAGGAGGAGAGAACTCTGCGAACCGGCTGGGGCCGGCCAATGGACATAGGAGAAAAGCAAGAAAAAGAAGGAATTATGCTCATCGGTGCTCCTCGGGAGCGCCGGACACACGACTCCTCTTGACGTCCGCAGCTAACTGCGGGCGCCAGAGTGACTTCAATTCGCCTCATCTATCTGCTGCTGGAGGCAGAGGTTCTCCCGACCCGCGATCACGGCGGGCTGTGGGGCCCCAGCAGCTGCAAAACCAGGGATATGCCCAGTTCGACGACGGAGGTCGAATAACTATGTCTTGGCGCTGGCCCTATGATCGGTTTTCAGGGGCGATCCCAAAAGTGATAGGGGTCACGAACGTACGACGTTATGGTTACTTTGGTTACTTGCGTTTCCGATGGGGATCTATCGACAACAATGCTCAAAGGCTTCCTGCCTTAGGGGGAGTTGGGCCAAAGCAATGACTTGTAAGGAAATAGGTTAACAGTAGGAGCAGGGGCCGGGGCTACTCTGGCGTGCGTATCTGACAGATTCTAGCCGGTGCGCATCAGGAACCAAAAGCCAGCTCAACCGACGTCAGCGCACCTATATACACTACATTATCGCCGCTCATCGGTAATCAGAAAATATTACTTAAGTACTGGAATATGGGGCGTGATTCCGGGAGGGTGGACACGTTTATGAACGGGCAAAAGCGCGTACCCTTGAGCGATTTGGGTTTTTCCGCATGCGATTGTCGAGGAGGGGACGCGAATGTCATTGATCCAGGCGGGGAAATTGGATAGACTTGGCCCGATTCCCTGGGTTCAACCTGTTCCGCTGCTGGCGAGTTCCATTGATTGCCTTGAAGGTCTTGTATGAGGAGAGACGATGCAAGCACCCCCGCTACGGCACACTCTGTGCCGCACCGCTCTTTTTCTGGCCTTGTGTCCGGTTGCGGCCTGGCTGGCAGCCGGCTGTAGTTCGTTTCAATGGGGCGACACGAGCCAGGCCGCGGCCATCTCCGCGGCGAGCAGCACGATCCGGGTGAACCAGCAGCTTCAATTCAATGCAGTGCGGCCGTTCCCCACGGACCATCTGACCTATTTTGTGAATGGCGTGGAGGGGGGCAACGCGCAGACAGGCACGATCAGCAGCACGGGCCTGTATACGGCGCCCGCGGTTGTGCCGACGCCGAATAATACGGTGACGGTCACGGCGACTTCAGCGCTGTTCCCCACGGCGCCGGCGGGATCGGTGGCGGTCCAGGTGTGGAACCCGATCCCGGTGCTGGGCGCGGTGACTCCGTCGGCCTTCACGGAGGGGACGACGACGGTTGAAGTAGACGGCTCGCAGTTTGTTTACGGAGCGCAGATCAGCTGGAACGGGGCGCTGCTCGAGACCACGTATGTGTCGAGCACGGAGCTGGTGGCGGTGATTGCGGCGCCGAATCCGGGAACTTTCCCGCTGACGGTCACCAACCCGAATCCGGGATCGGCGAGCGCCAATCCCGATTCGGTGAAGGTTGGCCCGGGTCACGTGGTGCTGCAACTGGACACCGGCGGAGGGACGGACGTGCGGGTGTCGAATTCGCTTACCTTCGGACTGACGGTGAACGGAACCGATAACCCCGCGGTGACGCTGGCGGTGAATGGCGTAGCGGGCGGCAACGCGCAGGTGGGGACCGCGGTTTCGACTAACGGCCTGATCACCTATACGGCGCCGGCGGTGGTGCCCACGCCGAGCAATATTGTCGAGCTGACGGTGACCAGCGTGGACAATCCCGCGGTGTCGATTGCGCAGAACATCTCGGTGATGAATCCGATTCCGATTCTGCTCTCTGCTTCTCCGATGAACTTCGACCCGGGGGCGGCGACGATCGTGCTGACGGGCCAGAAGTTTATCAACGGGGCGCAGGTGCTGGTGAACGGCTCCGCGGTGACGACAGCGTACAACGGCGATACGCAACTGACGGCAACGGCGGACCTGACGGAGCCGGGGAATCTCGATTTGCAGGTTTTGAATCCGGCGCCCGGGCCGGCGACGTCGGCGGATCTGATTGCGACGGTGAACGGGACGCCGCCGGTTCCGGTGGTGAGCCCGCAGGATGCGGCGCGGTTCCTGGAGCAGGCGACGTTTGGAGCGACGGACGCGGATATCCATCATCTGTCGATGATCGGCTACCAGGCCTGGCTCAACGAGCAGTTCAATATTGCTGAAACGCCGGAGGAGCCCGCTGTCGAAACGGCGCTGATCGTGAATAACCCGCCCTGCGCGACGGGCGATGTGAAGTGCAACGCCGCGCTGTTCGTCCAGAACAGCGGCAATGAGAACCTCGTGCAGGCGCAGTTCTGGCAACAGGCGCTGTCGGGCAGCGACGAGCTGCGGGAGCGGGTGAAGTACGCGTTGAGCCAGCTGTTCGTGATCTCGAGCAACAACTCGACGGCCATCCAGGACATGCCGCGGGGCGAATCGAGCTACTACGACATGCTGGGCAAGGACGCGTTCGGGAACTTCCGGCAGCTGCTGCAGGATGTGACGCTGAGCCCGATGATGGGGCAGTTTCTCTCGATGCTGGGCAACGACAAGGGCAATGCCACCACCGATCCCGATGAGAACTATGCGCGCGAGGTGATGCAGCTGTTCACGATCGGGCTGTGGCAGCTCAACGACGACGGCACGCAGAAGCTGGACGGGAACGGGCAGCCGATTCCGACGTATTCGAATACCGACGTGATGGGACTGGCGGCGGTGTTCACGGGGTACAGCTGGAATATACCGGGGGACGACAGCGACACGGCGTGGTCGAACTGCTGCATCTACGTGGGGCCGGGCTATGGCGAAGAGCTGCTGCCGATGCAGAGTTTTCCCAGCCACCACTCGACGGTGGAGAAGCAGTTTCTGGGCGTCACCATTGCGGCGTCGGGCTCGCCCGATCCCGACGGCGACCTGAAGACCGCTCTGGATACGCTGTTCAATCACCCCAATCTGCCGGCGTTCTTCGCCAAGCAGATGATCCAGCACCTGGTGACGAGCAATCCGAGCCCGGCTTATGTGAACCGGGTGGCGCAGGTGTTCAAGAACGATGGGACGGGGGTGCGGGGGAATCTGCAGGCGGTGATCGCGGCGATCCTGCTCGATTCCGAGGCGCGGGACACGGCAACGGCGACATCGAACGCGCAGTACGGGAAGGTGCGGGAGCCGCTGCTGCGGTATACGGAGTGGGCGCGGGCGTTCACGGCGCAGTCGCGGACCGCGTCGTACAACACCGGATCGACGGAAGACCCGATCTACGGATTTGGGGAGATGTGGCTGCGGTCGCCGACGGTGTTCAACTGGTTCAGCCCAGGCTATACGCCGCCGGGGACGCCCATCGCGGCCGCGGGGCTGCTGGCGCCGGAGACGCAGATCGTCAACGTGTCGACGGTGGTGGGCTTCATCAATTACATGCAGGGGGCGATCGGGGCTTCCGCGACCGCGGGGCCGGATGTGTTCTCGTCGTATGCGGAAGAGATGCGGCTGGCGGCGACGCCGGATCAGCTGATGGACCGGATCAACCTGCTACTGATGGCGGGGCAGATGAGCAACGCGCTTTATACGCAGATCGAGACGGCGGTGGCATCGATTCCGATTCCCTCCGGCGACCAGGCGGCGATCAACGCCGCTCTGCTGAGCCGGGTGCAGACGGCAGTGTATCTCACCGTGGCGTCGCCCGACTTCGCCGCGCAGCAATAGGAGGCCGCCATGTGCAGATTGCATCAGACCCGCAGGCAATTTTTGAGAACGGCTTCGCTGGCCTCGATGGCCGGCTTCTACGTGAGCCCGTTCTTCCTGGAGCTGAACTCGCTGGCCGCGATGGCCCAGGAGAGCAGCGGAACGGATTACCGCGCGCTGGTGTGCGTGTATCTGCAGGGGGGCAACGACGGGCACGGGACCGTGATCGCGACGGATCCGGATTCGTACGCGGCTTTTGTGCAGGCGCGATCGGGGGCGCCGGGGCTCGCGTATCCGTTGGGGAACCTGTTGCCGATCACGCCGCAGACGCCGCAGAGCGGGCGCACCTTCGCGCTGAACCCGTACCTGACGGGCGTACAGAACCTGTTCAACGCGGGACGGGCGGCGATTGTGGCCAACACGGGCACGCTGGTGGTTCCGGCGACCAAGACAGAGATCGACGCGAATTCGGTGACCTTGCCGGACTCGCTGTTTTCGCACTTCGACCAGACGGCGGCGTGGCAGGCCATCTCGTCGAACCTGGGCAGCGGCGAGCACGTGGGCTGGGGAGGGTCGGTGGCGGACGCGATCGAGGCAATGAACCTGAACTCGAACTCCGTCTTCACCTGCATCTCGACGGCGGGGAACGCGCTGTTCCTGGCGGGCAACTCCTCGGTGCAGTTGAACGTGACGCCGGCCGGGCCGATCCCGATTTACGGGCTCAGCCAGCCGCCGTTCGGTGCGCCGGCCGCGGCCAACACGCTCAGTGCGATTCTGAGCGCGGAGGAGTCGAACCTTTTTGCGCAGGAGTACCAGGCGGTGATCAACCGCTCGATCCAGGCGCAGGCGATGCTGACGACGGCCATGGCGCCGGCGGGGGAAGGAGGGGTCGCCGACCCGCCCCCGTACCTCGATCCGGTCTCGAACAAGCTGATGGACAACCCGCTTGCGGACTCGCTGCAGACGGTGGCGCGGATCATCGCGGGCAGAGCGAGCCTGGGGGTGACAAGGCAGATCTTCTACGTGCAGCTGGGGAGCTTCGACACGCACAACGACCAGGCGCAGGTCCACTCCCAGCTTCTGACGCAGCTGGGCGCGGCCTTCGAGTACTTCGACGGGCTGATGGTGGGCATGGGACTGAGCAGCCAGGTTACGGCTTTCACCATCTCCGACTTCGGGCGCACGCTCACCTGCAACAGCAACGGCACCGACCATGGGTGGGGAAGCCATCACCTGGTGCTGGGGGGCGCGGTGAAGGGCGAGGACATGTACGGGCAGTTCCCGGTGGTGGGCGTCGACCAGACCAACGACGTGGGGGAGGGAAGGCTGATTCCGACCACGGCCGTGGAGCAGTATGCCGGGACGCTGGCGCGCTGGTTCGGGCTCTCGGACGGCCAGATCCGGGAGGTATTTCCCAACTTCGGCAACTTCGGGTCGAACCCGTACCTGGGATTCATGGGTTAGGTCAGGGCAATCGCACTTCAAGAATGCGGGGCAGGATCCTTTGGAGAGGGCAGGGCATCCGCCGGGCCGGGCGAGGCGAGGCGAGGCGGAGAGCTGGAGTGAGGCTTCAGCCCGGGAGGGCCGGTTTGCGATCACGGCGCGATGCTCCAATTGCGCTTTGCGCGCCGGCAGGCGGCCCACCCCAGCGTGATTTGAAACACGTCAAGCCAGCGGCCACACGGGCCTTTGAGGTGGGCGATTCTGAGGACTAATCTCCAATTCATCCGGTATCAATGCGTGCTTTGGGCTAATAAGAAACAAAATTGCAAGTGCGACAAAACAAGATATGAATTCTACGGACTCCCACCCATCGGACAAAAACAAAGACGTCCGATGGATGGGGCACAGTTTCATCCCCCGCGGGTCGGCAAAGACGGTGGAGGACTAATAAGAAACAAAATTGCAAGTGCGACAAAACAAGAGATGAATTCTACGGACTCCCACCCATCGGACAAAAACAAAGACGTCCGATGGATGGGGCACAGTTTCATCCCCCGCGGGTCGGCAACGACGGTGGAGGACTGTTACCAAGAACCGACAATTATTGGTTTTCGCGCATTCGGAGCGTGGCGGATAGTCTAATTAATAGTGACTTCGCAGATTTCACTGTATTACAGGTGTATACTGGGTCGCATTCGGCTTCCCGTGCTCGTCGTTTAAAGCCACTCACGAACTGCAGGGCCCCCGGCAGAGAGATCGGCGAACCCCGATTCCCTAAGATTCACTTCCAAGCCAGACGTTTTCACGCCCACGCGCCGCTCAAAGATAGGCATGATACGGGGCTTAAACGTCGAGAACATCAACGACAAAACGTGTGAATTCGGGAATATGATTCGCGGCTCCGCTAAGGGCGAAGCGAATGGACTTCCTGATCAAGGCGAGGCATTCCGCAGGAGCTCCCCAAGCTGCCTGTGAACCCCGTTCAGAAGCTCACGACCGGCAGGAGAGGTTCACTTTGCAAAAGGCATCTAACTCCACGCCTTCGGGAACATGTGATTCTGCTGGCTGACGCTCGCAATCAGCGATTCAGTTGAGAGCAATGGAGGAAAGAACATGGCAAATGCGACGTATGAAGTCCAAGCTAACGACGCCACCAGCGAGGCGAGCGTCGCAAGAGTCGACATGAAGTTCGAAATTGTCGTGATCCCCATCTCGGATGTCGACCGCGCCAAGGAGTTCTATGGGAGGCTCGGGTGGCGACTCGACGCCGACTACGACAACGGTAAGGACTTTCGCGTGATTCAGTTCACGCCGCCTGGCTCTGAGTGCTCGGTCATCTTCGGCAGAAACGTGACCGCCGCGGCGCCCGGCTCAGCCCAGGGCCTTTACCTGATCGTCTCTGACATTGAGGCCGCCCGCAAAGAGCTGCTCCGTCACGGCGTTGAGGTCAGCGAGGTGTTCCACGGAGCGGGCGACGTTTATGCTGGTCCGGACGAACCCTACCTGTCTGGGCGGATCCGAGTCAACGGCCCTGATCCCGAGCGTCGCAGCTACCGCTCGTTCGCCTCGTTTCGCGATCCGGACGGAAACGGCTGGCTGTTTCAGGAAATCACGACGCGGCTTCCGGGCCGCATCGACTCCACAGTGACGACCTTCGCATCGGCGAACGATCTAGCGAGCGGGTTTCGGCGTGCGGAGGCCGCCCACGGCGAGCACGAGAAGCGTACCGGACGGCACGATGCAAACTGGGCAGACTGGTACGCGGCCTACTTGGTGGCGGAGCAGTCCGGCAAAGAGCTGCCGCAATGAACGACTCCGCGGGGAGCGACATCGCTCCCGACGGGACGTCGAGGCTCTCCATTGCTGGTTTCTGACCGCGGGTCCCTGGAGGAATCATGAGCACCGCAACAACCACCGTTCCGATCCGGCGCGAACCGGAACTCCTCGGGCAAACTGTCGTTGTCATCGGCGGCAGCGCCGGCATTGGGCTCGAAACGGCCCGACGAGCACGCGCGGAGGGGGCCAGGCTGATCCTCACGGGCCGGAATCCCGAGCGGCTTAAGTGCGCCGCCGGCGAACTCGAAGCGCTGAGCATCGCGGCCTTCGACGCCGACGATCCTGCCGCGCTGGAGCGGTTCTTCACTGACTTGCCAGTC
>DATJMU010000089.1:0-7768 GCA_035508555.1 Occallatibacter sp.
CTCATCGGCTTCCAATATCCTCACCCGCAGATCGTCCGAATAGGCTCGTCCCATCCTCGTTATCGCGGTCACTTCACCAGAGAAATACAGAATTACTCATAGAATCGCCACTGGGTATAGCTATCTTGATCCTGCTCTAGCGCCCCAACGATTAAAAAAACAGCGCCCAGAATCCAAATTAGGACACTACCTTCAAGGGCATCCGGTTGCGGCGGCCGTCACCGGCTGCGTATTCGATGGCGCAGCGCGGTCCTTGTCATGAAGCAGCGCGAGGATGTGCCGGTATAGACGGTCGCGGGTCTCGGCGCGTTCGGGCGCGCGCGTCACATAACGGACTTGCATATCAATTCCGGAGCCGGAAGGGCGCAAATTGACGGTGGGCGCGGCGCTCAAGCGGCTCAGCCGCGTTGCGCGCGGCGCACGCTTCCACTCTTCTTCAGCGAGCCGGGTATTCTCGGCGGTCTGCTCGCGCGCCATAGCCTCCACGCTCTGGGCCAGAGACTGCATGTTCTCCGGTTCGGGAACGCTGACAGTGATTTCGTCCCACGACCACTGTCCTTCGGTTGAGAAGTTGAAGTACTGGCCGCGAATGGCGTAGCCATTGAGGAACGAGATGTGGCGGCCCGTCGGCTCATCCCGATCCAACGAGCCCCCGGTCTCCAGCAGCGTGGTGTTGATCAACCCTACCTCCGCGACTTCGCCGGCGACGCCGTTGATCTCGACCCGGTCGCCGACGCGGATGCCATTCTTGCCTACCAGAACGAACCAGCCGAGGAAGGCGATGATGTAGTCCTGGAGCGCGATGGTGAGCGCGGCCGTGGCGAGGCCGAGGGTGGTGGTGGTCTGCTGGGGCGGACCGAAGAAGACGATCACGATGAGCAGCAGACCCATCACCTGGATTCCGACTTCAAGGATGGTGCGCAACGTGTGCGCCTGCCTGCGGTCGAGAGAAGGATGCTCGACCAGACGGCGGACCAGCGTGTCGCCGACGATCATCGAGAGCGCAATCAGGATGATCCACTCCACCGATTGCAGAATGAGGTGAAGGAGAATGCGGTGCTGCAGCAGGACCTGGCTGGCCCACTTGCCGTAGACGGAGGCAAGCTGCTGCTCGGTCTGGATGCGGTCGTCGTCGATGGAGAGAATTTCGCGTTCGGTGCTGCGATCCTGGAGGTCAGCGAGGGTGACCGGGCCATGGCCGGCGGCGCCGGCGTCGGCTTTTGCTTCGAGGGTGTTGTGTTCGGCAGTGAGCTCCTTTGCGTCGCTCTGGGCTGCGATGAGGGCCTGCTCGATGGAGGCATAGCGGCTGCTCTGGCTGAACCACGCCGCGATCCTTCCGGCCAGTGTGCCGTGACTCTTGACGGAAACCACGGCGATCTGCCCACCGTTCTGTTGCTGGGCGTCGTACTGGCGCATGGAGGCCTCGTGCGCCGCCAGCTCATCTTGAATGCGAACGCTCAAGTCGCCGGTTGCGCGCTCAAGGTCGCGCTGGGCGTCGGTAAGTTCGTCCGAGTCCAGGCCAAGTTGCGCCTGGGCGACTTGAAGAGCGTCGCTGCCGGAGGCGAACGTGGTCGCGTTTTTGGCGGTGGGCGACGGCGCGGCCGACTGTGCCTTGATTTGATCGACGGCTGCTTTATCTTGTGCGAGTTCCTGCTGGAGCTGAGCGACGCGCTGCGAGAGGGTCAGGGCTTCGCCGGTGAGAACGCGGTGGCGGGATTGGAGCTTGGCAGAGCGCAAGGCCGCGGCGAAGGCCTGATCGACCTCATGGTCGGCGAGGCGCTCGGCATCACGGGCGTACTCGATCTCTTCGGCGGTGACGGCCAGCGAGGCGAGCGTCTGCGCGGTTTGCCAGGGGCGGAGGTCGACCAGAGACTGGCCCCCGGCGCCGTTGTGGGCGCGGAGAAACGCCAGATTCGCCATGGCTCCGCGGGTGACCCAGGAGAAGACGAAGCAAAGCGTCAACAGGATAAGCAGCACGGCCACGGCGGTGAGCCTTGTTTTGCCGAGGATGCGTGCCTGCGAAAGGCGGGATGGGATTGGGGAAGTCGCCATAGGCCTTTCTCCATTGTATGCAAGGGCGAGATGGCGGAGCCGTACACGGCGATGAATCGCCGTTCAAATTCCAGGCAGGATATGGTTGCGGGCCGGGCTAACGGCGACAGAGAATAGACCGGTGCGAAGGCGGACGATCTGCGCGGCGACGGCGGCGGCGCTACTGGGCGCGACGGTGTTGTGCGGCCATACGGCGGCGATCTCCGGACCGGACTCCGCCCCGAAGACCCATGCCGTGCCGCCGCCCGATGCCCGCGTGGACATCAATTGCGCGAGCCTTGAGGAATTGATGAGGATTCCGGGGATGACGCGGAGCTGGGCAGGGCGGATCATGCGCTTCAGGCCCTATCGCACCAAGGCGGACCTCGTGGAGCACGGGGTGGTCACGAGCGAAGTCTACGCGCGCATCAAGGACTACATCATTGCGCACCGGGAGAAGGAGTGACGCGGCGGCTGGTGGCACGATTGGCGCGACCAGCCGCCGCAGTCCTCAGGCGCAGTCGGCAGGGAGCTTTCTCTGCGGGGTAAGCGCCGTCTGCAGGGTGCTGATAATCACATAGAGCACGGGGATGAAGACCAGGTTCAGGATCGTGGAGAGCAACATGCCACCCACGATGGTGGTTCCCACCGACTGGCGGCCCAGGGAGCCCGCGCCGGTGGCAAAGACCAGCGGAAGCACGCCGAGGATGAAGGCGAACGAGGTCATCAGGATGGGGCGCAGCCGCAGCTCGGCGGCTTCGATGGCGGCTTCGACGATGGATCGGCCCTTGCGGCGCAACTGTTCGGCGAACTCGACGATCAGGATCGAGTTCTTGGCTGCGAGACCGATCAGCATCACCAGGCCGATCTGGCAGTAGACGTCATTCGAGAAGCCGCGCAACGCGACCAGGCCCAGGGCGCCGAGCACGGCCATGGGCACCGCCAGCAGGATGATGAAGGGCAGGGCGAAACTCTCATAAAGAGCCGAGAGGGTGAGGTAAACGACCAGGATTCCCAGGCCGAAGATGACGATCGCCTTGCCGCTGGCCTCGATCTCTTCGAGCGAGATACCGGTCCACTCGTAGGTCATGCCCCGGACCATGACCTTCGATGCCAGGTTCTGCATCGCCGTGAGCGCCTGGCCGGAGCTGATGCCGGGCAGGGGCTGGCCGTCAATCTCGGCCGAGCGGAAGAGGTTGTAGTGGTTGATGACCTGCGGGCCCGACGACTGCTGGACGGTGACAAAGTTATCGAGCGAGACCATCTGCCCGGAACTGGTGCGAACGTAGAACTTGCGCAGGTCGCTGGGGTTCATGCGGTCTTTGGTGTCGGCCTGGACGTAGACGCGGTAGGAACGGTTGTTGAAGTCGAAGTCGTTGACGTACTCCGACCCCATGAAGACGCTGAGCGTGGAGCTGATCTGATCGAGAGAGACGCCCATGGTCTTGGCTTTGTCGCGGTCGATGGAGACGAGCAACTGGGGATCGTTCGACGTATAGCTGGTGTAGAGGTTGCCGATCTCTTTCGAGGTCATGCTGGCGCCCATAATCTCATGAGCAACGCGGTCGAGATCGGTGAGCGAAGTGTCGCCCATGTCTTCGAGCTCGAAGGCAAAGCCGCCGTAAGCGCCGAGGCCCTGAATGGGCGGGGGCTGCACCAGCACCACCAGCCCTCCCGGCACACCGAAGAGCGGGCCGGAGAGTTTTTGCTGAATGTCGGCAGCGGTGTGGCCCGGCCCCTCTTTCTTGCGCTGGTCCGCAGACCGGAGGGGGACGAAGATAAGGCCAAAGTTGGAG
The DNA here is from genome assembly GCA_035508555.1 of Occallatibacter sp. Taxonomy (GTDB): domain Bacteria; phylum Acidobacteriota; class Terriglobia; order Terriglobales; family Acidobacteriaceae; genus Telmatobacter. The sequence continues at coordinate 3,828 of DATJMU010000089.1, forward strand.
GAGCTGCCGCCGCTGAGGCTGAAGCCCATGATCGCGAAGGTGCCGTAGACGTCCTTGTCCTGATCGATGATCTGGGTTGCGCGCTCGCCCACGGCGCTGGTGTAACTGAGGGAGGCGCCGGGCGGCGTCTGCACGATGCACATCAGGTAGTTCTGGTCTTCATTGGGCAGGAAGCCGGTGGGCACACGCGTGTAGGTGTACACGGTTGCGGCGAGGCCGACGAAGAAGATGGCAAGCAACAGATAGCGCAGCCGCAGCACGACGTGGATGAACTTCGCGTAGGTGGAAGCCATCCAGTCGATGGTGGCGTCAGCGCCGTGAACGAAAGCGGCAAAGGCCCGCGAGACCGGGCGGATGTGGAGGAAGTCGAGCTGGCGCGGGCGTTCTTCTTCGCCGCGGAGAAAGAGGGCCGAGAGCGCCGGCGAAAGCGTGAGCGCGTTGAAGGCAGAGATGGCGATGGAAAAGGCGATGGTGAGCGCGAACTGCCGGTAGAGAATGCCCGTGGTTCCGGGGAAGAACGATACGGGCACAAAGACGGCGATCAGCACCAGCGAGGTGGCGACGACGGCGCTGGTGACTTCGACCATGGCCTCGGAGGTGGCTTTGTGCGGGTCGCAGTGTTCGGCGGCGATGTGCCGCTGCACATTCTCGATGACCACGATGGCGTCGTCGACCACGAGACCGGTGGCCAGTGTGATGCCGAACATGGTGAGCGAGTTGATGGAGAAGCCGAAGATCTTGATGAAGGCGAAGGTGCCGATGAGCGAGACGGGGATGGTGACGGCGGGAATGATGGTGGCCCGCCAGTCGAGAAGGAAGAAGAAGATGACGGCGATGACGATGAGGATGGCTTCGCCGAGTGTGGTCACGACCTCATTGATGGAGTCGCCGACCACCGTGGTCGTATCGAAGGGAATCTCGTAGGTGAGCCCCGGCGGGAACGATTTGGAGAGCCGGTCGAGCTCGGCTTTGGCGGCCTGGTCTACGGCGAGCGCGTTGGCGTTACTCAACTGCTGCACGCCGATGCCGATGGCGGCCTGGCCGTCGAAGCGCAGGTCCATCGAGTAGTCTTCGGCGCCGAGCTGGGCGTAGCCGACGTCTTTCAGTTGTACGATTCCCGACGGGTCGTTTTTGAGGACGATGTTATTGAACTGGACCGGGTCGCTGAGGCGGCCGACCACGTTCACCGTGATCTGATAGCGCTGATTGGGATCGGCGGGAGGCTGTCCCACCTGGCCGGCGGGAATCTCGACGTTCTGCTCCTGGAGAGCGCTCACCACATCAGAAGCCGTCAAATTGTGGGCCGCCAGCTTGTCGGGGTCCAGCCAGAGGCGCATCGCGTACTTGCGCTCGCCGAAGACGATTACGTTGCCCACCCCGGGGACGCGCGCCAGGGCGTCCTTGACGTAGACATCGACATAGTTGCTGATGAAAAGGTTGGAGTAGGGACCCCTGAAGGCCGCGCCGAAGACGAAGTTGGAGTTGGCCTTGGTGATGGAGATGCCGGTGTTGATCACCGACTGCGGCAGAAGGCCCTCGGCCGAGGCGACGCGGTTTTGCACGTCCACGGCGGCAATGTCGAGGTTATAGCCGGTGCGGAAGGTGACGGTGATGGTGCTGCTGCCGTCGTTCGAGCTGGTCGAGGAGATGTACTGCATACCCTCGACGCCGTTGATGGACTCTTCGAGGGGAATGGTGACCGCGGCTTCGACCTCGCGGGCGTTGGCGCCCACATAGTCGCTGCTGACGACCACCTGCGGCGGAGCCAACTGAGGATAAAGGGAGATGGGCAGGGTGGGGATGCACACCGCTCCCGCCAGGATGATCATCAGCGCGCAAACCGTTGCAAACACCGGCCGGTGAATGAAGAAATCGACCACAAACCCCTCGCAATCCTGTTGTCCGGTGGGAAAAAGCCGCCACCCGTTTGGAAGCCGCTAATTGCCTGCGCTGCCGGGCGGCGGTCCAGGCGGCAGCGGCATCACCGGCATGCCTTCCCGGAGGAACTGCGTTCCCGAAACGATCACCTTATCGCCGACATTGAGGCCGTTCAGAACCGCATAGTCGTTGCCGACCGTCTCGCCAACGGTGATCGAACGCTGGCGGGCAAAGTACTTTCCGTTCTGGCTCTCCGCCACGAACACGAAGGTTTGCCCACCCAGCCGCGTCACCGCGAGCACCGGAACCAGGGCCTGTGGCTGGGTGCTCCAGACCACCTGAGCCTGGATCAACTGCGCGTTACGCAGCAGACCGTGCAGGGGATTGACGGGCGCCTTGACCAGAATCGCCTGGAGGGTGTTGTCGACCTGCGGCGAGACAAAATCGATTCGCGTCTTCTCGAGCAGTTTCCCGGAGTTGTCGAGCAGGTTCACGCCGAGGCCCGACCGTACCTGGGCGGCGCGAGCGGCGGGTATATAGATGTAGGCCTCGAGGTCCGCGTCCTCGTCCACCGTGGTCAGCATGGTAGGCGATGAACCGGAGGGCGAAACGTAGTCCCCCACATGGACGGGAATGTCGCCGACGATTCCGGCATAGGGAGCGCGCACCGTGTAGTAGTCGAGGAGCTGCTGCTGGGTCTTGCGCGCTTCCACCGCGGACTCGTAGTCGGCCTTGGAGTTCTCGTAGGCCTGCTGTTCCTGCTGGTAGGTGTCGCGGCTGGTAACGCCGGCGTCGAAGAGCTTCTGCTGCCGCTCGACCTCGATCTGGTTATAGTCGTAGAGCGCCTTTTTCTGGCGCTCGGTGGCCAGCAGCGACGCCACGTAGGCCTGCTGCTGGCGCGGGTCGATCTGCATCAGTGGCTGGCCGGCCTTCACCTCGTCGCCGGAGTGCACCAGGATGGCGGTGAGGTTTCCGCTGACCTGGGGCGAGATGGTCGTGGACCGCCGCGACTTGATGGTGGCCAGGTATTCATCGCTCTGGGCCACTGGCTCGAGCGCGACGGGCGCGGTCCGAACCGGCAATGCCTGCATCGCCGGCCCCGCGGCGGCCTGCGGCTTTTTGCCGCAGCCCGCGGCCGCCAGCCCCAGGGCGGCCAGACAACCCGCCCCCACCACGTACCGGAAGACTCTACTGCTCACTGGATCGATCCTCATTCGGGAAGGTATGGCCCCCAACACTGTTGATTTTCATAGAGTTCCTGGCCGGGTGGTGCAATGTGCGCTTCCCGGCGGCAGGCTACGCCGATCGCATTCGGGGGCTTGGCAAACCCCCGCTATCCTCTTGTTCAAGAAAGCCGATCCGATAATACCCCTATCTGACGCACGGAGGGCGCCGCTCGACGCAAAATTGCTGAGTACCGATTGGGCAACCCGGGGGACACCCGGCATCTGGCTCCGGTCCTGTGAAATTGCTATACTAACTCAAGTTGTTGCAGCGCACTGCCCGTGGAAATGCCCACCCATGCCGGCTCAGCCGGAATCCGCGCAGGAAATTGCAACGGAAGAATCTGCACTGAGGCCAGGTAGCTCAGTGGTAGAGCGCGGCCCTGAAAAGGCCGGCGTCGGCGGTTCAATCCCGTCCCTGGCCACCACTCCTTCGTTTCACCCCGTCCCACTGGACACCAAATCTACATTAAGTCTTTTATTTCCATCAAACCAAAGTACCACCCCGTGCCACGCGGAACCATGGCATCCCAGTTTCGATTGGGGTATATTTTGGGGTATATTCCGAGATTGAGAAAGTCATACCCCAATGTCGCTGACGGATACGCAAGTGAAGAACGCGAAACCGGACCAGAGGCCGCCTATACGCCTTAAAGGTGCCCGAGGCAACGCCTCTGGCGAATCGCCAGCCCGGAAAGAACGCACCAAGGAAAAGCCCGCGAAGAAGTACAAGACTAAGTCGGGAGAGCAGCCCAATTCGTACAAGCTCTACGACAGCGACAATCTGTACATTGAGATCTTCCAGAACGGCTCGAAAATCTGGCGATTCCGTTACAAGTT
>DATJMU010000090.1:0-54545 GCA_035508555.1 Occallatibacter sp.
GCCATCAGGAATGATGGCGTTCTCATCACCTTCGACCGCGGTCTCAAATATATGGCCGGCGCCGAGTTCAGCAAGAATCTGTTGATTCTGGAGTAGCGCTATCTGCGGTTCGCGCCGTCACTCAGATTCCGGCGGTCCCGCCAATGCTAAGATTCTAGCCAGCGAGGCGCATTTGCCATGGCGGTCAATCCATCCAACGGCAATCAAGATGGCCCCGGAATCACCCGAATCTCCGTGACCGGCTTCAAGTCTCTGGCAACGAAAGCCGACGTCGAGATTCGCCCCCTGACCGTTCTGGCCGGCGCCAACAGCTCCGGCAAATCCAGCATCATGCAGCCACTGCTGCTGATGAAGCAAACGCTGGAGAGCGACTTCAACCCAGCAGGCCCATTTTTGTTGTCCGGTCCCTATTTGCAATACACCGGGACGAAGCAATTCCTGACACGAACCGGCGGACGCAATGGCTCTTCGCAGCCCTTGACACTTGAATTCGGCTTCAACCCCGGATTGACTGCAGGGATGGCCTATTCGGTGGAACCGGAAGCTGGCCTGAACATCGTCGAAACCTGGGGATCGAATGCAGTAACGAACACCAAGTGGAAGATCGCTAAGGATTCAACGCCGGAAGACTTGAGAGCGATGCTTCTTGAGCTCGGTTCGATTTCCCTGTTGATGGAGCAGGTCGGATTCACGCAAATATCGGTTCAAGATTCCGGTTTTTACCACAGCATCCTCTATTCCGCACCCGAACCTCTAGGGAGGAGACGCGGCGAAACCTATTTCATGCAGGAAAACCTCGAACTGAATTCACAGATACGCAGACTGATCTATGTTCCCGGTGTTCGAGGAGATCAGAGCCGGAAGAGGTTGTTTGCAGAGATTGCAGGGCCTGGCTTTTTCCCAGGGTCATTTGAGTATTACTTGCCAACTTTGATTGATTCGTGGGACGTGGATGTGCATGGTGATCGGAGGAAGATACACGATCTCATTGGGGCGTTGCGGACATTGGAGTTGGCTTCCGGGATTGGCTCGCGAAGGTTGAGCGAATCGGAGATTGAGGTTTCGATTCCCAGAACACGCAACTCTGCCGACGACGATCCTGTCAACATTGCCGATGTGGGGCTGGCGGTCCCTATAGTCCTCCCGGTTCTGGTTGCTCTCATTGAGGCCGATCCGGGCCAGCTTGTTTACATCGAACAGCCCGAGCTTCATCTACACCCGCGCGCGCAGTGGAGACTTGCGCAGCTCCTTGCGCGGGCAGCGAACCGCGGCGTGAAGCTGGTCATCGAGACCCACAGCTCCCTGCTGTTGCAGGGCATTCTGACGCAGGTTGCCAGGAACCAGATAGCCAACGACAAGGTGATTCTCCACTGGTTCTGGCGCGATGCGGAGACCGGCATGTCCACCGCCGAGTCCGCCGAGCCGGACTCCGCCGGCAGGGTAGGCGAATGGCCCGAAGATTTCAGCGATGTCGAGTTGAAGGCGAGCAACGAGTATCTGGATGCCGCTGAATCCAAGTTGATGGCGGGCAGGGAAGCCGGATGAGGCTCGTGATCGACGCCAACATTGCCCAGTCCGCCGGAATCTCACAAGTCCCAGACTCCCGTTATAGCCGCGAATGTCTGAATGCGGTCCTTGAGCACCGGCACATCGCAGTCTTCAGCTCACCCCTGCGCGCGGAGTGGAGAGAACACAAGTCGCTGCACGCGCGGAGATGGTGGAGATCCATGATGGCGCGGAAGAGAATCGAGTACGCGGAAGGGAGCGAATACGCCCAACATCTCGATCCGGCCTGCGGCTGCCTTGAACGCAAATCGTGGAAGGACGACCTGCGCAAAGACTTTCATTTGGTGCAATCCGCGCTCGCGTCCGACCACATCATTCTCTCGAACGAGCGAAATCTTCCCGGATTTGTGGCCATTGCTTGCCGCAAGGTGCGGGTGCTTTCTACGCTGTACTATGCCAATCCAGCGGTCGAAAGAGAACCGTGCATCGGCTGGATCAAGGCCGGAGCCGAAAAGGAAGCCGGCCGGCGCATCGACGTGTGGGCCGACGCACACCGCACAACCGATTGACAGTCCCGCGGACCGTCACGGCGCCCCTCAAACCCTAAACGCCCCCACCCGCGTCTCCTTAGCCGTCAGCGCGTCGCAGGCCCGGTCCAGTACCTCATACTCCCCATCGTGCTCCCGGCGAAACGCCCGAAAGTCCTCCTCGCTCGCCCACCGGTCGATGGTCAGGTACGCGCCCGGCACGTAGGCATCCCGCAGCAGCTCCGTCCCCAGATATTGGGGCGACCTGCGAAAAAGCTGCGCCCACGCGCCCTCCGGCCCGTATGCCGCCTCGAAGCCGGCAATCTTCTCCTCGGCAATCTCAAACTGCCAAACCACCACAAACATGCGCTGCACCGACCTTGTCTTTATCGTAGCGCAGAGCCCCGTAGCGCCCGGGGGCCCCGTGCTTACGGCGCCGCTTCCTCCGGATGCACCTCGATCCCGCTCTGCTGCAGTTCAAAGTGCAGCACCCATCCGCTCGGTATGGCCCTCCCTTCCGCATGGGCCGGCGCAAACCGCCACTTCCGCGCCGCATCCAGCGCAAAGGGGACAAAGTACGGGCTCGATCCCGCATCCTGTACCGACGCCTCCGTCACGCTGCCCGACGCGTCCACTGCCACGCGAATGCTCAGCCGCACCGTCCCGTCGATCGTCCGCATCGCCGGTGCAGGTACATCCGGCAAAACCTGCTGCAATACGGCTCCATGCTGTTCCGGTCCCCCCGAAGGCCGCTGCTTTTCGCCGGACTGCGCCGCCCCTTGCCCGGCCGCCACGGCCTGCTCCCCGGAGGCATTCGGCGGCGCTGCACGCCGCGCATGCAGCCATAGACCGATCACCGCGACCAGCACCAACACAGCCAGCACCCCAACCCACATGCGGCTGCCGCCTGCCTGCCCGCCTTCGACTGCCGTCCGCGCCGCCGGCGGCCAAGCCTCCTTCAGCCTCTCCTGAATCTCGGTGGGGGCCTCCCGCATCTCGGTGGGAACCTCCCGCGGCGCCACCTCCATCACCGGCCCGCCGGCCAGGAGCTCCCGTAAACGCGCCGTCGTGCACCGCTTCGCCGGGTCGCGCAGCAGGCACTCCCGCGCAATGCTCCGGAACTCCGCCGGGACTTCAGGCGGAATTACAGGATCTGCCCCGTCCCCACTTGCCTTGAGAGGCACATGCTGGGTCAGCGCCTCCACCAGCATTACGCCCAGCGACCACGTATCCGACGCCGGTGTCATCGGGCCCGTCGCCGTCTCCGGCGCGTCATACGCATCCAGAGCATCCCCATGCCCTGCCGTCCCCACGGGCCGCAGATCTTCCGCGGAGATCTTTAGGCAGTCCTTCACCGCCATCATCCGCGCCGGCTTCACACGCCCCAGCACAAACCCCTGCGCGTGCACGTAGTCCAGCACCTCCAGCAGGGGTTCCAGCATCTGCCGTACCTCGTCCGCCGTCAGCGCCCGCTCCCGGATCGCATCCGCCAGAATTTCGTCCGCATACTCGGTGACGCAGTAGACCACCGGCGTACCGTCCACCGCGCACTCGCCGGTACCAAACACACGCAGTAGATGCGGATGAGACAGCGCCGCCGCGGCACGCCAGGCGGCCACGCGGCTTTCCGCCTCGCAGCCCTGCGCCGTAACCACCCGAATGGCGGCCTTCAGCTCCCCGAGCTCCGGCGCCTCTGTGGCAAATACACCATCGCTCTCCGAACCACCCAGCCAGCGGATCAACGGGAATGTTCCATCCACAGTCCGCCCTATCCAGTCACTGTTAATCATCGCCGCACTCATGACCTAACCTATTCCAGTCCAATATGATAGATGAAGACCCTGGAGTGCGTCTCAGCTCCCTGCCAACAATGCGCACGCAGCGCCCCTCTGATCGGCGGCTCTGCTCGCACCACAACCTCTGCGATGTTGTCCAGTGGTCCCACCAGTTGAGATACCGTCTCCCCACCACGGGTGCATACTGATAGCAGGCCGTCATTCCAGCGGCAGCCTTCCCCTCGGGTAGCCCGCCACCGATCTCGGCCGCTATAGTTGCAAGGGAATCGCAAAGCTTCCGGTTTCGATGCGCAGCTTGGCGGGCTTGCCCGCACAGGCCTTCTGCGGAAACCCGGAAACCGCGACCGGCGCGCTTCGGCGCTCGCGATGCCCATCAATTTGATCGTGTGCAACCATGCTTTTTGAACCAGCCTCAGGGAGATTGCCGTATGAAAGCTGCCGCTCGCTACCCAGGAATTCGCATTACCGCCAACGGAAATCAGCTCGTCTCGTACCACACCGAGACGCGCATAGCCGACGCCGGTGTCTTTTACCCCATCACTCCCTCCACCGAGGGCGGCGAGCTCTTTCAACAGGCTTATGCGGAGGGCCACCTGAACGTCTTCGGCGGCAGCACCATCGCCATCGAGACTGAAGGCGAGCACGCGGCCCAGGGCGGGGCGATTGCTCATTCAGTGTGCGGCAAGCGCGTGGTCAATTTCACCTCCGGCCAGGGCGTCGTGTACGGCGTAGAACAGTACTATCACGCCCCCGGCAAAGGCTCGACCATGGTCCTCGAGGTCGGCGCACGCGCCCTCACCAAGCACGCCCTCAACGTCCACTGCGGCCACGACGATATATATGGAGCGCTGGACACGGGCTGGATCATGCTCTTCGGCAAAGACGCGCAGCAGGCCGCCGACCAGGCCCTCATCCTCCGCTGCGTCACCGAGCTTTCCCTCACCCCCGGCATGAACATCATGGACGGGTTCCTGACCACCCACCTCGAGCGCACCTTCTACAAGCACGAGTCCGAGCTCATCCGCGAGTTCCTCGGCGCGCCCGACGACATCATCGACTGCCCCACCGAGGCCCAGCGCGTTCTCTTCGGGCCCACAAGGCGCCGCGTTCCCAAGATGATGGACCTCACCAACCCCGTCCTGCTCGGGCCCGTCCAGAACCAGGAGCACTACATGCAGGGCGTCGTCGCCCGCCGCAACAACTTCGCCGAGCCCATTCTTGGATTCCTCGAAGACGCCTACGCGCAGTTCGGCGAACTCACCGGCCGCTACTATGGCCTCGTCACCCAGTACAAGACCGGCGACACCGACACCGTCTTCGTCTCCCTCGGCTCCGCAGCCGAAAACATCGAAGCCGCCGTCGATTACCTCCGCCAGACCCGCGGCGTCACCGTCGGCTCTATCCATCTCAACGTCATCCGCCCCTTCCCCGAGGCAGCCCTCGTCCAGGCTCTCAAGGGCAAAAAGAACGTCATCATCCTTGAGCGCACCGACGAAGCCCTCGCCGGCGACAACCCTCTCGGCCGCGACATCCGCACCGCCCTCTCCAAGGCCGTCCAGTACGAAGGCCATCCGGCCGCCGAAGGCCTGCCCGCCATCGCGCCCGGCGAACTGCCGCGCATTTACGGCGGCAGCTACGGCCTCGGCTCCCGCGACTTCCGCCCCGAGCACATCATCGGCGCGTATGAGTTCGCCACTGCCGGCCGTGCCCGCAAAGACGGCAAGACCGCTGCCGACGGAACCAGCTTCTTCGTCCTCGGCATCGACCACCCCTACAGCGTCGTCGCCGACGAGACCCCCTCGCTGCTGCCCGAAGGCGCAGTCGCCGTCCGCTTTCATTCGATCGGCGGATGGGGCGCCATCACCACCGGCAAAAACCTCGGCGCCATCCTCGGCGACCTCAATGACCTGCTCTACGAGCGCGACGGCCTCACCGACGAGCTCGGCAACCCCAAGGAAGTCATCCACGTCAGCGCCAACCCCAAATACGGCTCTGAGAAAAAGGGCGCGCCCACCAGCTACTTCATGGTCGCCGCCAAAGACCGCATCCGCGTCAACTGCGACCTGCGCCACGTAACCACCGTCCTCTGCTGCGACCCCAAGGCCTTCACCCACACCAACCCCCTCGACGGCATGCAACCGGGCGGCAGCCTGGTCTGGGAGTCCGACCAGGAAGGCGAGCGCGCATGGGAGCAGTTGCCCCTCTGGGCCCGCAGCCAGATCATCGAGAAAAAGATCCGCGTCTTCACCCTCCCCGGCTTTGACATCGCCAAGAAGGCCACCGACCGCGGAGACCTCCAGCTCCGCATGCAGGGCAACGCCTTCCTCGGCGCGTTCTTCGCCGTCAGCCCCATGCTCCAGGACTTCGGCATCACCCAGGAGCAGTTCCGCGAGGTCGTCCACAAGCAGTACGTCAAGAAGTTCGGCAAGCTCGGCGACGCCGTCGTCCAGTCCAACATGGAAGTCATGATCCAGGGCTTCGAGCGCGTCAAGGAGATCGCCATCGGCGAGCTCTCGGCCGCCGACCGCTCCACCCTCCGCGGCGCGGCCCTGCTGCCCATCCTCGATAACGTCCTGGAGTTCGCCGCCGCCGGCAGCGCCCACGGCCTCGGCCGCCGCTCCACCCCCGCGCCCGCGGGCCAGCCCCCGCGTCCTCCCGTCGATCAAGTCGCAGTCTTCGATGCCGAGTTCCGCGCCCACTTCGGCTATAACCAGCCAGCCACGCCGCTCTCCGCCATGGGCGTCATCGCCGCCGCCACCGGCGACACCGCTTCCAAGTACGTGGCCCGCCGCGAAACCCCGCTCTACATCCCCGAAAACTGCACCCAGTGCATGGAGTGCATCTCCGTCTGCCCCGATACCGCCCTGCCCAACTGCTCGCAGGACCTGAGCACCGTGCTCTCGACGGCGGTTTCTTACTACATCGGCGACGCCGCCGAGCGCAACAAGATGCTCCGCGCCCTCCCCGAAATCGAAAAGCGCACCCGCGAGCGCATGGTCGCCGAATTCAAGACCGGCACGCCCCTCCAGACCATCCTCCGCGAGGTCACCGACAGCGTCGACGGCTTTTCCGCCGAGACCAAGACGCAATTCTTCTCCATCATGGACAAGGTGCCCATGGCCTATCAGAAGGTCAACGCCATCTTCTCCTCGCCCGAGCGCAAGACCCCCGGCTCCGGCGGCATCTTCTCGATTTTCGTGAGCGATCTCTGCAAAGGCTGCGCCGCCTGCGTCACCGCCTGCGGCGACCACAACGCCCTCAAGATGGTTGCGGAAACCGAGGAAGTCAACGCCGAGCACGAGACCGGCACGGCATTCCTCAACCTGCTGCCTGACACCTCGCAGAAGTACCTCGGCCTCTACAACGGCGCCAACCCCGCCGACTCCAAAACGGCCACCCTGCGCAACATGCTCATGGTCCGCACCAACTACGACGCCCTGGTCTCCGGCGACGGCGCCTGCGCCGGCTGCGGCGAAAAATCCGTCCTCCGCTCCATCGCCGCGGTCACCGAGGCTTACATGCGCCCCGTCTACCACGCCAAGAGCGACCGCTTCATCGCCAAGGCCAGCGAGTTGGAAAAAACCGGCGCGGCCAAGCTGTCAGCCCTCAAGGAAACCAACCCCGCCGAGTACGCCCTCATGCGCCAGGCCATCGCCCATCTGGTCATGGGCCTCGGCGGCGAAGACGAAGCCGACACCAAAGCCCGCATCGCCGCCTACGAAGCCGAGCACGGCCCCATCTCCGACGCCGAGCTGGTCGAGGCCATCGCCGCCGTCCTGCTCACTGAGGCCTTCAATCACAAGAGCCTCCAGCCCATCGACGGCCGCCTCGCCAACGGCATGAGCGTCATGGCCATGGCCGCCCACACCGGCTGCAACACCGTCTACGGTTCAACCGCCCCCAACAACCCCCACCCCTATCCCTGGATGAACTCCCTCTTCCAGGACGGCATCACCGTGGGCTGGCTCATGGGCGAAAGCTTCATCGTCGATCACGCCCGCCGCTCCGTCATCCCCGAGCGCCTCGCCGACGCCCTCCTCATGCGCGAAACCGGCGTCATCACCGACCAGGAGTACTACCACTACACGCATTTCACCGACGCCCTCATGACCGATCAGGAGATCGTCGAGCTGCCCAAGGTCTGGGTCGTCGGCGGTGACGGCGGCATGGGCGACATCGGCTACCAGAACATGTCCAAGGTCGTCCTGCAGAACCGCCCCAACGTCAAGGCGCTGATGCTCGATACGCAGGTCTACTCCAACACTGGCGGCCAGAACTCCGACTCGACCCCCATGCTCGGCGGCAACGACATGAACGTCTTCGGCTCCGCCACCCAGGGCAAGAACACGGAGAAAAAGACGGTAGCCGAAACCTTCCTCGCCGGCCACGGCTCCCCGTTCGTCGCTCAGTGCTCCATGGCCAACGCCCCCAAGCTCTACCGCGCTATTTTGGACGGCTTGGAATACAGGGGCACAATGTTCCTGCAGGCCTTCACCACCTGCCAGCCCGAGCACGGCGTCCCTGACGACATGGCGCTCTTCCAGGCCCAGCGCGTCCGCGACTCCCGCGGTGTCCCGGAGTTCGTCTTCGACCCCCGCAAGGGCGAGACCTACCAGGAGACCTTGGACATCAAGGGCAACCCGTCCATTGATCTAGATTGGTACGAGACCAAGGACAAGGCCACCGGCGAAACCCGCCGCTACACCGTAGCCCACTGGTGCACCACGGAAGCCCGCTTCCGCAACCACCTACGCAAGATCAAGCCCGAGCAGGCGGCCAAAATGATCCCGCTCGACAACATGCTGGTCCGCATCACCCAGCAGGATGTGGTTTACCGCCGCTACCTCATCGAAGGTCACCGCAGCTTCATCCCCGACTTCGGCGTCTACATCACCTTCGAGGAAGGCGGCAAAACCCAGTACCGCGCCCTCAGCCGCCAGCTAGTCATGTTCTGCGTAGAGCGCCGCAAGGCCTGGCGCATGTTGCAGTCCAAAGCCGGCATCAAGAACCGCGAGTACGAAGCCCAGAAGGCAATTCTGGCCGAAGTGGACGCCGGCAAGATCAACAAGGAAGAGTTCTACGCCCACGCCCACGAAATCCTGGCCGAGCGGCTGGGCAACCTGGTTCCCGCCAAAGCGTGACGCACGTGCAGGCTTGTAACAGGGCACGGCTTGAGCCGTGCCGAACGACGGCCCAAATCCTCTTTAAACTCCGAACGCGGACCGCAAGGTCCGCGTTCGCTTTGGGCGCTTGACGCCGTCACGCGCCGGAGGCGCAGCGGTTGTTAGCCCCGCGCTTTAGCGTGGGGAAACGGAAGCATAAAGCCCGAGAGTCCCGTAGGGACGGCGCCCACCCGGTCAACCGAACACATAGCGATCGTCGTAGGGAATGCCGCAATTCCGCAGAAGGGCGACAAATTCCTCCTCGAACCTCCGTTTGCGATGGTGCTCCTCCTGGTTGCCAATGTATTTCTTCACCGCGGGCACGTGGGACGGGCTGACGCTAAACGCTCCGTACCCCTCCTGCCAGGCGAAACCCTTCCCCATCCATCGTGAAGAGCTTCCTTTGAGCTTCTGAACGGCGGCGGCAAGGGGGTACGCCGCGGGGAGAACAAAGAGCAGGTGAACGTGGTTCGCCGTTCCGCCCGCGGCAATGAGCGTGAGTCCTTCGCCGCGCGCGATGCCGCCCAGATACGAGTAAAGGCCGGCCACGCGCTCTGTCGCTATAAGCGGTTTGCGATTCTTGGTGCTGAAGATGCAATGGATGAGATTGCTCGCGTACGTGTGAGCCATGCTTCCGTCGTCCCTACGGGACTCCCATTCTATTACCCGAATCCCCTCCCCACGCTGAAGCGCGGGGCTAACAAACGTCGCGCCTACGGCGCGGGCTTCGGCCCGCACACCAACCGCCCACAACCCATCCAGCGCCGAACGCGGACCACAAGATCCGCGTTCGTGCATCAGCTCACCAATCCAGTCGCACCAGGCCCAACCTCTTACAACACTGTCATCCTGAGCGACCGGAGCGCAGCGAGGGAGTCGAAGGACCTGCGGTTGCCGTTGCTCTTGCACTTGCTTTTATGTGTCCTGAAAGGCCACGACCTCAACCTTGCCGCAGAAACATAACCCCGAATTAGCCATCGATCTCAACGCCGCCTTCCCGCACTGCCGGCGGCGCGTGCGCGGCGTCTTCCGAATCACGGCCCACGTCTGAATCACCAAATCGATCCCTGACCCGATCGCGAACGTACAACGAGCGGTCATTCTCGCGCCAAATCGCAACTTGACGCATCCACAGAGGCGCGCAGATAGAATAGACAAAAGCGATAACATCAAATGCTACCCGATGAGCGTTTGCGAACGCATCCACGCCTTTCAACATCCACAATTTGCTCAGGTAGTGACGGACCGAGACCCCGCCCGGGAACGGTGCCGTAACCAGGGCGAACACTGCCATCGTCAGCATCAGATGAAAGCCGAACTTGGGAATCCTGACCGCAAAATTCGGGGCACTGTAAAGAAGAAAGGCCCTCCGGTACCACGGCAGGCCGGCCCGAAACCTCTGGAACTCCGCAAAGCCCAACTTGAATTCTCGAAGCTCCATATACTCGTCCAACTTGTAGATGGAAAGTGCCTCCCTTCCAGCGTCCGCCAGTTCATGCCTAGCCGAGATTAGGAGTGCGCGGATGAAGAACTCCGTTCTTTCGTTGCGCGCTTCGTCAGGCGGCGTCACCGCGACGACCGCCTTCACCCAGTCCTCCCAGAAACTGACCCTCTTGCTCAGCTCCTCGACTCGACGCATCCTACTTGCCGTCCGATCCAAGTCTCGCGCCCAGGTAATCCAAGCCGGCACCAGGATTGCGGCAACGGGAATGAAGATGAGGACGATGTACAGCTTAATGAAGTCAGCCACGGCGCCACCAACAAACCACTGCCGAACATTCTAGCTGGCAAGTCAGCTCACGCTCTTGAATATAGCTAGGGACGCCAATCGGATGAATGTGCCGGGGTGGGACTTGCACCCTCTAAAAGGGAATCTGGCGGATCACTGGTCCATCAAGGTAAACGGAAACTGGCGCATGACCTTCACCTTTGACGGAGAAGATGCAATTCTGGTGGACTATCAGGATTACCACTGATCGATGGGAGGACGAAAATGCAGAGAATGATGTACAACCCGGCCCATCCGGGCGAGATTCTGCGCGAGTATCTCGGCTCTATGCCCGTCGGCGAGGCCGCCAAACGCCTCCGCGTGGCCCGTTCCACCCTCTCGCGCCTCTAGAACGGCCGCGCCTCCTTCACCGCGGCCATGGCCCTCCGCCTCTCCGACGCCTTCGGCACCGAGCCCGGCGTGTGGCTCGACCTCCAGCAGCAGTACGACCTCTGGCACGCCTCCCGCCGCTGCCGCCCCAAAATCCAGGCCTTCCCCCGCGCCGCGTAATCGCCGCCCATAAACACTGAAGCCAGCCCCGAAAGGCTGGCTTCGCATCCTGTCCGCCAACAGGGCAGGTGGCCCACTCATCGATCTTGAATTCACGATCCCGGGTTTCACGGACTGTGCCCCGTTCATCGCGGCTTTATCGCGATGAGCGGGTCTTCGGGCAGACCGGGGAGGGCGGCCGGCGCCGGGTATTCCAGGTTCCGCTTTCGAGGCCTGGGATCGCCGGCTCTCGCCAAACCACAACTCTCAACCGGCGGGGCGGTTGGGCGCCTCCGGGACCCTGAAGTCAACACCGCTCGCAACAGACACTGAATGCCGGTACTACCCAGCAGCGTGAATCTGCGGTCCTGCGTCACAACCGGCGCTCCGGCGTGCGCCGCAAATGCGGCCGGATAAGCATCCGTCCGAGCATTCGGCCCTCCCGCGCTCTGCCCGCCCGGCTTCCGTCAATGCACGCTGAAATCCGCCCAGCGCCGGCGCCAAAGAGCGGCCCTGATCCGTGACCGCTGACCACCGCCTTTGCATTGAATTTCCCCCTCCCGGCGCATACTGACTCCAGGAGCCGCACATGAGACCGCCGGCAAAGAGCGAACAGAAGTCAAATCCCCCTGTATTGCAATACGGTATGAATCCTGCCTCGAAGCCCCCCTATACCCCCCTCTCAAAATCGGCTCCATTTCTTGTGCATTTTTCAAAGCGCTTCGCTTGGAATCAATAAGATACGTGACTGAATTCGGTAACCAATGAGTAATCGAATTAACATTCTATTAACCGGATTTTAGGCCATTTTCCCTCGATTTCCCGCCGTAATCGGCCCTGCGATCTGGGAGCAATCCTTCAATGTTCCACATCGTGGTCCATTGTGACCATCTCCTCAACGGCTTGGGCCCGCCCGCCGCCGTGCTCGCCTCGGCGTTCGTGCTACCATGCCTTGGCACCCGAAAACGCCCATCGGGCAAGATCAAAAAGACCTCGGCTTCCTCGAGGCCTTCGCTCTTCAAGCCAGCCGCTCAACCCCGCCTGCGCCAATCCCCCACAGGAGTGGAACATGGTCAACATACGCATCCTCTTGGTTGCCTCGTTCGCGATCGCCGGCCTCATTCCGGCCCAATCGCAGGCCCCGCAAAACACTTGGTCCTGGCCGCCCATCCCCGGCTGCCTCGCCGACTCGACAATCAACACCGGCGTCAAGCCCGACTACAATTCGCCCGTCTGCAAGGTCTACAACAAGCTTCTCGACAGCCGCGAAATAGACGTCGAGCTCGAGTCCTCCCTCCGGCTCAATGCCCAGCTCGACGGCGTCCTCTACCCGGCCTTCCTGCCCGGTGCCGAAGCCGTCAGCTTTATCGTCTCCCCCGAGTTCAGCAAGGCGTTCACCGGGGATTATCAACTGGTGCGGGTTTCCACCAGCAGCATCTCGGCCAGCAGCGGCTCCTGGTGGACCACCCTGGCCACCGTCAGCGATAACGGCCACCTGATGACCCCGGACGAGATCCGGGCCAAGCTCGCCATCACCGATACCCCCTCCTGCATCGCCTACGAAGACTCGGTGAAGACCGGCGTCCGGGGCTACATGGGCGCTATCGCCCCCGCATTCGATGAGCCCGGCGGAGGCTCCCAGTTCTGGTTCCCGCCCGGCGCCGTGGTCGCAACCACCGTTCATTCGATCCCTGGCAGCACAGGCTGCGACGTGCAATAGCTCGCCTTCGCGGTTCTTCAACCCGGACGAAGAAGCGGCCGCTGCCCCGGCGCAGAGCCGCTTCTCTCGGCCGATATGACTCCGTATCCCGTGCTGTACCCTGTCGCTATGCGCCGTCTTCCCTTCTTCCTGCTCTCGATCGCCTCCATCCTCATCCCCAGGGCCCCGCTATCTGCCCAAACCCCCAAGCCCATCATCGAAAAGATCGAATGGACCTGGACTGACCGCCCCGAGACCCCCATGCCCAACCTGCCCAACGTCCTCCTGGTCGGCGACTCCATCACCCGGGGCTACTATCCGGCCGTTGAGAAAGATCTGACCGGCGCCGCCAATGTCTACCTCTTCGCCTCTTCCATCTGCAGCGGCGACTGGCGGCTGCCCATTCAGCTTCACATCTACTTCGAGACCATGGGCCTGCACTTCGCCGTCATCCAATTCAACAACGGCATGCACGGCTGGGGCTACACAGAGCAGCAATACGCCGCCGGCCTGCCAAAGGTGATCGCCGCTCTCCGCGCAGGCGCGCCCGGGGCCGGGCTCATCTGGGCCAGCACCACGCCGGTTCTGCATGACGCCGCCAACCCCTCCGGGGAGGGCCAAGGCGGCGCAACTAACGCCCGCATCGACGCACGCAACCATCTCGCCGCGGCGCTCATGCGGCGCGACCAAATCCCCACCGACGATCTGCACGCCCTGATGCTCAAGCACCAGGACCTGCACAAAGGCGACGTCCACTACACGGATGCTGGATACGCTGTGATGGCCGGGCAGGCCGTCGAATCAGTCCGCGCCGCTCTCGCCCACCCATAAGCGACTGATCCGTGCATGCGCTCCAAAGAGCATCCTCGCGGGCAGCGGCCCGTTCGCGAGAGCTCCACGCTTTCCGCCCGGCCGTCCCCGGTGCGACAATCTTTCCGTCGGCCTGTTGCTACCAACTCAATCACGGTTACCGAGGAGAACCCGCCATGAAACGACTGTTTGTCAGCATATGTCTTCTCGCCTTCGCTGTCGCGGTGCCTGCCCAGATGCAGAAAAAGCCGCCTCTCAGCCCGCCTGCCAAAGCCTCCGTCACCATCGACGGCAAAACCATCACCATCGACTACAGCTCGCCGCGCGTCCGGGGCCGGGAGGGCAAGATCTTTACCTCCGACGGCCTGATCAGCCACGACCCTCACTATCCCGTGTGGCGCGCCGGCGCCAACGCCGCCACAACCCTGCATACTGACGCCGACATCAAGCTCGGCGGCCTCGACGTTCCTGCCGGAACGTATACCCTCTTCGTCAATATTTCCGATCCTGACAAGTGGGTCCTCATCGTCAGCACGGCCACGGGCGAGTGGGGCCTGGCCTACGATTCCACCAAGGACCTTGGCACCACTGCGATGACCATGAGCAAACCGTCCTCCATGGTCGAAGACCTGGTCTACAACCTTACGGACGACGGCGGCAAGAGTGGCACGCTCACCCTCACCTGGGAGAATGTCAGCGCCTCCGTTCCCATCACCGTCCAATGAAGACCGGCGCGCATCGCAATGCGGAGCGGCGAAATATGCGACCAATCGCCGCTCTGCCATTAGAATAGCGAAAGAGAAGTCTTGCAGAAGAGGTATGGTCCTTGCCCTTATACGAGTACCGTTGCACCAAATGCGGCCATCGTTTTGAACGCATCCAGCGCTTTGACGCAGAGCCCGAGACGCAATGTCCGCGCTGCTTCGGTCCCCTGGAGCGCCCGCTCACCGCGCCCGCCCTCCAGTTCAAAGGCGCCGGCTGGTACGTGAATGACTACGCGTCCAAGAGCAGCTCCAGTTCCTCCGATTCCGCATCGGACCCGGCTTCCAACTCCGCGGCCTCCGACGCGAAGAAACCGGCAAGCGAAAGCACGTCCAGCACACCCCCATCGACGCCTGTTTCTGCGCCTACCTCGGCTTCCAACCCTTCCGCAAGCTCCTCCACATAAGCGAAAAAACGAAGCTTTGATCCGCCGTTAGCCCGACCCCGCCATAGCATAATGGAATCCTTGAACCCTCAAGGACCATCCGTGCAGGCCCAATCCGCATCGGTCGCCGACGTGCTCATACTCTCGCTCACGGCCCTGCTGCTCTTTGCGGCCGGCCTTTTGGCTGTATTCCTGCGCGCGCCCGTCGACTTTTCGCTCGCATTGCGCTGGGCGGGTGTTGTCCTCTTTCTCCCTATCGCCATCCGCCGCCGTTCGCTGCTTCTATGGACGTTTTTCGCCATGCTGGCCGGCGCCGAACTTGGCGCCGATGCTCCGCACCTCGCCTCACAGACTCGCGTCTTCGCAGAGATCTTCCTGCGTCTCATCCGCATGATCGTCGCCCCGTTGATCTTTGGCGGTATCGTCACTGGTATTGCCGGCCACGACGAGCTCCGCAGTGTGGGCCGTGTCGCCGTCAAGGCCCTCATCTTCTTTGAGGCCGTCACCACCATCGGTCTCCTCCTCGGGCTTGCGGCCGGCAATCTCACCAAAGCCGGCGCCGGTGTTCAGCTCCCCAGGGCCGGACAGTTTACGGCGCTGGCCTCGACGCCGGCCGCCCCATCCGTGGCGCAGCAAGAAAACTGGCAACAGATCCTGCTCAACACATTCCCTGAGAACATCGCGCAGGCCGTTGCGCAGAATCAGATTCTCCAGGTGGCGGTTTTCGCGCTCCTCTTTGGCATCGCCCTGGCGCTCATGCCGCAGCCGCGCCGTGCGCCGCTGGTCAATGTCCTCCAATCGCTCACTGAGGCCATGTTTCAGCTCACGCGCATCGTCATGTACATAGCGCCTCTGGCCGCCGGAGCCGCTCTCGCTTATACCGTCGGCAGCGTGGGCGTGGCCGCCGCGCTCCCGCTCGTCAAGCTCGTCGCCACCTGCTACGCGGCCCTCGCCGTCTTTGTTCTCTTCGTCCTCGCGCCCATCCTCATTCTCGCCCGTATCCCCATCGGCCGCTTTGCCGCCGCCGTCGCTGAGCCCGCCGCCATTGGCTTCGCCACCACAACTTCAGAAGCCGCTCTGCCGCTGGCCATGGAGCGGATGGAAGAGTTCGGCGTTCCCCGCTGGATCGTCTCCTTCGTGATCCCCATGGGCTATAGCTTCAATATGACCGGCTCCAGCATCTACATCTCGCTCGCCACCATCTTCGCGGCCCGAGCCGCGGGCGTTCATCTTTCCCTCGCCCAGCAACTGGTGATGCTGGCCACCCTTCTGCTCACCAGCAAGGGCGTCGCCGGGGTCTCGCGCGCAGTCTTCGTCATCCTGCTCGCCACGCTCACCACCTTCCACATTCCCACGGCAGCGGTGATGATGATCCTGGGCGTCGATACGATCATGGACATGGGCCGCACCGCCCTCAATGTCGCCGGCAACTGCATGGCTGCCGCCGTGATCGCCCAATGGGAAGGCGTCCTAGAGACTGTAAGCCGGGGTCCCCAGTGACGGGTCTTCGTCGCTGGGGTGAGAAGCCGAGCCCGAATTCTGTGGAGGGTCCACCGTCGAGGGCGAGAATGAAGCATGGCCCGATTTGCCCGGCAACCCGGGGTCCCATCACGCGTAGCCTGGGTGATGGGGTGGAAACCGCAGAGCCGGGGCCGGCGGTGGGAAAGTGAATAACAGCCTCTAGGACCTTCGCTCTTGGCGCCGCAATCCGGGCCCCAGCCGTAGCCGGGTCGCAGGCTGCGGTTCTGGGGTATCGGGAGGATGGCCTGACTATAATCGCCCCATGCCTGCCCACATCGGCATCGTCGCCTGCTCCGCCGAGGGCGCGGCCCTCTGTTACCGCACTATCTGTATTGAAGGCGCCGCAATCTTCGGCCCCCACGCTCATCCAGAAGTCTCGCTGCACACCTTCTCACTGGCTGAATACATGCGCTTCGTCGAGGCCGGCGACTGGCCCTCCGTCGCTGGCTTCATGCTCGCCTCCGCGGGCAAGCTCGCTGCCTGTGGCGCAGATTTCGTCATCTGCCCCGACAACACCATCCACCAGGCCTTTCCGCTGGTCGAACCCCGCTCCCCGCTTCCCTGGCTGCACATCGCCCAGGTCGTTGCCGACGAGGCGGCCGCTCACAGATTCCGGCGCCTCGCCATCATCGGCACGCGCTGGCTCGTCGAGAGCCGTGTCTACCCGGACGCACTCGCCGTTCACGGCGTCGACTGCGAGCGCCCGACTGACGCGGAGCGCGCAGAGATTAACCGCATCATCATGGAAGAGTTGGTCTACGGCACCTTCAGGCCTGAATCCGTCGCCGCCTTTCAGTGCATCCTCGCGCGGATGAAGGCTGCCGGCTGCGATGCCGTTGTCCTTGGCTGTACCGAGATCCCCCTAATCCTCAACGACTCGAACTCTCCGCTGCCTGTTCTCGATTCCACCCGGCTGCTTGCCCGCGCCGCCCTCCGCCGCGCCACCGCGGGCATAATATGAGGGGAAGGTTAAGCGCCAATGCGACGGCGGGCCGAAACATCGCTGTGGTTCCTTATGGGCGTCTTCCTGGCGGTGCCGCTCCACGCGTCCGCTCCCCAGTCGGTCACCATCGCCCAACTTCGCCAGCTTCTGCTTCAGCAGCGTGCCCATCATGCCCGCGACGAAAAAGTCGCTAATTTTGCCGCCCATCTTCAGTTATCGGAGTCTCTCTCCGAGGATGCCTACGATCGGCTCATTGCGGAGTTGAAGCCGGGCGCGCAGACTGTGCAAGCCCTCGAGTTCATCGCGGATCGGTCGACCTTTATGCTGCCGCCCGCCGATACCCTGCTCGGCCAGCCTGTGCCCGACGCCGACCAGCGCAAGCACCTGGGTACAGCCCTCGGCAACTTCGCCCTCGTAACCATGCACCGTCTGCCCAACTTTCTCGTCGCGCGCGTGACACACACCTATAACGACATCCAGACGATTTCTACACTGGGCGAGTCGATCAGCCTCCCCACCGGTACGCTGCACCCCGCCGGCACTTACAAAGAGATCATTACGTACCGCGACGGGGAGGAAGTCCTCGCCAGCGATCCCCGCCGCAAATCCTTCTGGCATTCGGCGCAGCTCCGACCCTTCGGCCTGACGTCCTCCGGAGAATTTGGCCCCGCCCTCATCATGGTCCTCACCGACTCCGCCCGCGGCAGCTTGAACTGGCAGCACTGGGTCAAGACCGATACCGGCCTCGAGGCCGTCCTCGTCTACCGGGTCCCCAAACCGGCGTCTCACTTTGGCATAGGCCTTTGCTGGTCTCAAGATCCCACGCTCGGCTCCCAACCCGGCACCGGCGGCTACTGCGGGACTCCCGCCTACCATGGCCTGCTTATCGTCGACCCTGCCACCGGCACCGTCCGCCGGCTCACCATCGAAGCCAGCTTCGAGCCCTCCGACCATGTCAAGCGCGCCGCCATCTCCATCACCTACGGTCCCGTCGATATTGGAGGCAATACGTACATCTGTCCCCTCAGAAGCGTAGCCATCTATTCGACTACACTCCTGACCAGTCCCCGGCAGCTCCCCATCCTCAACCTGAACGAGGTGCATTTCACCAACTATCACCGCTTCGGCTCTACCGTTCAAATCCTCACCGGCCCGCCCCCGCAGTAGCCCACGCCCGGTTGCCAGCACATTTTGACGCGCGACCCGCTCCTCAGTGCATCCAATCCCTGCGTACAATATGGACAGGTAGCCCCGCAACCCCGCCCATGGCCGAAGACAAAGGGAACAAATCCGGACAAGACGCCACACGGAACTCCGCTCGTCCACGCGACGAGGATCCTGTCGGCAAGGTTTACGACGCCCGTCTCGCCCGCCGCCTTGGCCATTACGTGCGCCCCTACTGGCTTGAAGCTGCGGTTTCAGCTCTTTCCGTCACCCTTAAGTCGCTCTGCGATGTCCTTGGCCCCATCCTGGTGATGGTGGCCGTCGACCGCTACCTGGCCCCCGCCAGCAAAAGCCAGGAAGCATCGAGCGTCGTCGCCCACTGGATGGCCTTCAAGAGTCCGATTGCCGCCATTTTGCCCGGTACTGCCGTCGCCGGCATCACCCGCCTGGCCGAGATCTATCTCGTCTCGCTGCTCGTCGCTTATCTCTTTGACTTCTCCCAGGTCTATCTCATGCAGTGGACCGGCCAGAAGATCATGTTCGACCTGCGCCGCGACATCTTCCGCCACACGCAGACCATGCACGTGGGATTCTTCGACACCCATCCAGTGGGCCGGCTCGTCACCCGCCTCACCTCCGATGTCGATGCCATCAACGACATGTTCACGGCCGGCGTGATGGCCATCGTCGACGACTTCTTCAACCTTACCGTGATGGCCATCGTCATGATCGCCATCAATTGGTGGCTGGCGCTGCTGGCCTTCGCGGTCTTGCCAGTCATCCTCTTCGTCACCCGCATCTTTCGCAACTCCGTCCGCGAGAGCTACCGCCGCGTCCGCGCCGCCATCGCACGCATCAACTCCTTCACCCAGGAACACATCTCCGGCATGAGCGTCGTGCAGTTGTTCAACCGCGAAGATCGCGCCTTCCGCGACTTCGAGGCCGTCAACCGCCAGCACATGATCGCGTTTATCGACACCATCTTCGCCTACGCCCTCTACTACCCCGCCGTCGAGTTCCTCTCCGCCATCGCCATCTCCCTCGTGGTCTGGCGCGGCGGCTTCAGCGTGCTCGCTCATGGCACGGTCACCATCGGCGTGCTGGCCATGTTCATCCAGTACTCACAGCGTTTCTGGCGTCCCATCCAGGATCTCAGCGACAAATACAATATTCTGCAGGCCGCCATGGCCGCCTGCGAGCGCATCTTCAAGCTCCTCGACACCGAGCCCGAGATCGTCAGCCCGGTCCACCCAGTGCCGGGCGACGGGTCGAACCGAATTGAATTCCGCCACGTCTGGTTCACCTATCAGAAGCTCACCCTCGAACAGCAGGCCGCCGTCGCCGCCGCGTCCGGGCGCACTGAGAACCCACCCGATCCCGCCGCGCTCGCCGCCATGGAAGACATCGAATGGATTCTGAAGGACGTCTCCTTCACTATCGAGCCCGGCTCGACCATCGCCATCGTGGGCCACACCGGCGCCGGTAAAACCACGCTCACCAGCCTCATGATGCGCTTCTACGACGTGACGGCAGGACAGATCCTGCTCGATGGCGTCGATCTGCGCGACCAGGGTCTCACCGAGCTCCGCCGCCACTTCGCCGTCGTGCTCCAGGATCCGTTCCTTTTCACGGGAACGATCGCCGAAAACATTCGGCTCGGCAACAACGCTCTCGAAGAATCTGCCCTTCGGCGCGCCGCTCGCGACGTTAACGTTCTGGATTTCATTGAATCTCTCCCCGCCGGCCTCGAAGAGCCCGTCCGGGAGCGCGGCAGCTCGCTCTCCACCGGCCAAAAGCAGCTCATCAACTTCGCGCGCGCACTGGCGTACAACCCCCGCATCCTCATTCTCGACGAGGCCACCTCCAGCGTCGACACCGACACCGAGCTCCGCATCCGTGGCGCCCTGGAGCGCATGGTCGAAGGCCGGACAAGCGTCTTGATTGCTCACCGGCTGTCAACCGTGCAAAGGGCCGACTCCATCCTGGTCATGCACCGGGGCCAGCTCCGCGAGATGGGAACGCATCAGGAACTCCTGGCCCAGCGGGGCCTCTACTGGAGGCTCTACCAGCTTCAATACAAGGACCAGGAAATCCCATCCGGGACCCGCGAACCCTCCATCGCCCCGGCGATGTGATTGCGACAGAAGCAGGTCGGGCGGTTTGTGCAGGCCCCTTTAATCTCTTCGTGGCTTTCGGGCGGGCACTTATCGTCTGGTAGACTGCACGTCCAACGAGTGCAATCGCCTTATTTCTCGGGCACGAAGGCTGGAGCATCCGCTGGCGGAAGAAGAGTTTGTGAGCGGGTGAAGGACGCGCGGGAGCCGGTAGTCTTGCGTATGTGCAGCGGCCGGGGTTCTGCCTGGCCTTGACGTCCGGCGCCTGCGCTGTCGCTCTGTCAGCGCTCCGATGTGGCCAGTCTACGCCGTATCTTGCCCATCACGACGGCGCGAACTTCGCCCAGGCCGAAGCTGAAGTAGTCCACTACCGCCAGCGCGCCGGTTGCGACCACCGCCACCGCCAGCACCTTGAAAATCCCCCAATGCGCGCTGTGCCACACCGGCCACACTACCAGCGGGAACGCAATTGCCAGAACCCAGAACAATTGAAACATTGGCCTGACAGAAACGTGGAGATCGGGGGGGAATAGCTCCAGGTTTTGATAGACGACGTAAATTGCGATCACAACTTCGGTCACGATCCAGATGCACACGAAAGAGTTGATTCCGGTTCTCCTAATCGAGAACGCTGACGCTGCCAGCATGACCGTATACGCAACAAGAGTGAAGCGCGCAAAGCGTTCATGCTCGTTGCTTGACCATTGGAACTGGACCTTGTGTTCCTTGATCCCGATCACCGCGGAAGCGATGGCCAACAGCATGCACATGGCAGGGTCGTAAATCGAGCGCTGATGCAGCCAGATGGAAAACAGCATGGGGCAAAGCAGCAGGGTGCCGATAGTCGAGATCGGCGTGAGAAACAGCACGACTTTCTCAGATAACTCGTAAAGGCGGCGGAGCTGCAGCCAGTTCCTTTGACCAATCAGATGGGTTATGTCCTGGCCAAGGGAATAGCTGGCGACAGCCAGAAGTTGGCGGCTCATGGAAAAGACAGTTCTGCTGAGCGCAAACACCGCTACGCTCGCCGGCCCGAGAATCTTCTGGATGATCAGTAGCGGTCCTTGCCAAACCAGAAACGTAGTTACGGAAATCAACATGAAATGGCCGCTCGGCTTCAACTGAGAAAGAATTTGCCGCACGCTCCCGTGGCGCAATGAGGGTGACAGGAATGGCGCCTTCAGACGAAGGTCCGCTACCGCGGCAAGCATAAAAGCAAAGACTGTGATGCACTGAGTGGCGGCAAGCACCGGGAATGAAGCGCGCTCCCAGACCGCGGCGGCCAGGGCAAAGGCGCACGTAAGTCTTTGACCGTTGATCCACAGTTGGCCGCGGTGAGCCTGGCCGATCACCATGAAGCTGTTGGCGAAGAAACCCAAAAGAAAGCCAATCGCGAGCTGCATCACCATCAGGAACGCCGTCAGCGACGCGGCGGAGGAGCTGACGAACCGAAGGCCAAGCCAGCGGCCCACCGGCATGGCCAGGATCGTGGACGCGGCTGCCGAGAGCGCCACAACCAAAATCGAAATCAGCCAGAGTGCGCTCGATTGAACGGCTTTGGTCTCGTTGAGCTCACCACGGTTATAGTGGATCGTCATCTGGTTGTTGGCATAGTTCTGAATGCCGTAGTTGAGCGCGCTCAGGTAAGACACTGTGGCTGTGAGAGCGAGCCACTCGCCATACATCTCGATCCCATGCGCGTACCTGTGCAAAAAAAGCGGAGGAACGAGCAGTTGCGTGACTATGGTTACTCCTTGCCCCGCGAGGAACGCGGCAAGGAGTTTCAGTATTCGTTTGAGACTCACAATCAACTCCCTGGCCCGGTGCGGCTTCAGTCGCACATACGTAGGTCGGTGCGCAATCGCGCCGTTGCGTGGTTAGCAGAAATTCGTGCCCGCAGGGCTCATGCTTGCTCGCCGACAGCAGTGGGGAGCGGCTCTATATTCAAGCAGAGATGGAGTTCGCCCGAACGCAGGAGGATATACTTGAAGCCGGCCATCGCATCAAAGAACGCCCTCGCGCATTCCGGGCCATGTAACTCAACGGTGAGATTTCTGACTCGATTCAACCAGTCCTTGCACGACTTGCTGCGAAAGAGATCGAGTTCGGCGCCCTCGATATCGATCTTCAGGAGGTCGATCGTATCGATGGCCTCCTCCAGCATCAGCGTGGGAATGTCGATCGCGGTAACGTCGGCGAGATCGCCATTGCTTGCGACCTTAACTTGTGTAGCCCATTCTCGCCCGTCGCCGAATCCACCTCGCAGCAAGTGCAATCGCGCAACTTCCGCCCACACCGCTGCCTGCCGCATGGCAGAGCGATCCCGGTATGGCGCGAGGTTGGCCTGACACATCTGCGCATTATCGGGACTGGGCTCAATAGCAACGAGCTTGGCCGCGGGAAACATATCCAGTAAATATCTGCTCGCGTATCCTACGTTGGCGCCGCAATCGACGATCACGCGTGGCGGAGAAATTCGACGGAGCGGTCCAAGCTCGTCGTCCAGAAACACCTCAGTAAATACGCCGAAATCACTGCTGGCGCCGACGCGCATGAATAGCGGGGGCCGACCCTGACGCAGCGCGATTCTCTTCAGAACGCGATCGGTCCGGCCCAACTTGGCCGACACCCGCCACATCAGGAGCCGAATCCCCGACCAAGTCGTCACACACCGAAATCACCGAAATAGACGCCTGGCTCGCCCCCGCGCCGAACCCATGGATGCCTCCTGAATAAGCGCCGCTTGTACTGCTCTGGCAGCTATTTATCATTTTCCCATGATTCGCGGCTATCGTGACGTCAGGATTTTATCCTCCTTTTCCAAAGCCTTCCTTCTTTCTGCACAACCCTCCGCCGGCCGATTCTGACCTACACTCTTGAGATATGGCCACGATCCCCGATCTGACGCTGGACACCGGGCTGCCCGCGAATGTAGAAGCTGAAAAGACCATCCTGGGGGCGATCCTGCTGGACAACGCGGCCCACTCGGAGGCGGCCGAAAAACTCTCCGCAGACGATTTCTCTCTGGATTCGCACCGCCGCATCTTCATGCGGATGAGCGAGCTGCGGAACGACGGGCGAGTTGTCGACATCGTTACGCTGGCCAACGAGCTGGCCCGGTACAAGGAAGTGGAATCCGTGGGCGGCGTGGCATACCTGGCGTCGCTCACCGAGGGGTTGCCGCGGCGGCCGGTCATCGAGGAATACATCCGGATCGTCAAGGACAAGAGCCTGCTGCGGCGGCTGATGGGGATCTGTTCGGCAGCCATCGCGCGGGCCGCCGATCAGAGCGAGCCGGCGCTGGAAATCCTTGACATGGCTGAGTCGCAACTCCTCGAGGTCAGCGAGAAAGGGATTACGAAGGGCCTAGAGCCGCTGGATCAGATTGTGGCGGGATCGTTCGGGTCGATCGACAACCTTTACAAGCAGAGCCGGGAGATCACGGGCCTGGCCACCCACTATTACGAACTGGACCGGTGGACGAGCGGCCTGCAGAAGGGCGAGCTGATCATCATCGCGGCGCGGCCGTCAATGGGCAAGTCGGCGTTTGCAATCAACATTGCCCAGAACGCGGCGGTCAAGAGCGGTGCGACCGTGGCCGTCTTCAGCCTGGAGATGAGCAAGGAGTCCCTGCTCCGGCGTATGCTTTCCGCCCAGGCGCGCGTTGACCAGCGCAAGCTGCAGACGGGGTTCCTGGGACGGGAAGACCATGGGAAACTGCAGCAGGCTCTGAACCAGCTGCTGGAAGCAAGGATCTACATCGACGACACGGCGGGAATCACGTTGGCGGAGATGCGGGCCAAAGCGCGTCGGCTGAAGCTGGGCGCTGGCGGCCTGGACCTGGTGGTGGTGGACTACCTGCAACTGATGACGGCGACGCCCGCCTCGGCCGGTGGCAAGCGGTACGAGAACCGGACGCAGGAGGTTTCGGCGATCTCGCGGGGATTGAAGGCGCTGGCCAAGGAGCTGGATGTGCCGGTGATGGCGCTGTCGCAACTTTCGCGCGCCAGCGAGCGCCGCGGCGACGACAAGCGTCCCCTGCTAAGCGACCTACGGGAGTCGGGCTCGATCGAGCAGGACGCGGACGTGGTTGCATTCATCCACCGGGAGGCCTACTACAATCGCGACGAAGAGATGGCCGAAGCGGACAAGGCAAAGTCGGAGATCATCGTAGCCAAGCAGAGGAACGGGCCGACGGGAACGGTGCATCTGCACTTCATTTCGAAATACACGTGCTTCGACAATCCGGGGGAAGAGATGCCGGGACAGTGACCGCCGAGGCGGAGTGGAGATGACGTACAGGCGCGAGACGACATCCGGGCCTCGCGCGTTTTCCATTCATCGGCAGGGATCCCTTGCAGCTCAGAGCTCATTCAGGATGAGGGCGACACGGCCGGTGAGGAAATCGCCGGGAGACTCACCATGAGCCACTTCAATGAGGTCGACAGGATGTGTGATGTTGTGCGGCCGGAGGATGAGACGGCTGGAGAGGAAATC
Source organism: Occallatibacter sp. (assembly GCA_035508555.1). Taxonomy (GTDB): domain Bacteria; phylum Acidobacteriota; class Terriglobia; order Terriglobales; family Acidobacteriaceae; genus Telmatobacter. The sequence continues at coordinate 25,144 of DATJMU010000090.1, forward strand.
CGCGTACCTGACAAGGAGGTGAGCACCGGTGCGGACGGCGTACAGGTTGGCGCGGTTGGGACGGTAAGGGAGGAGCGAATTGTAGTGGCGATCGATGAGGACGAGAGCTTCGGGCATGATGAGCGGCTCCATGGGAAGGGTTTCGCCCGAGGGGATGCGAACTACGACAAAACGCTGCCAGGCGCGCCGAGAGCTGGAGGCCCGGGCGCGAAGGGATTGAAGAGCAGTCGAGGGCAGATGCACGAGAGCCTGGACGGCGGAGGGGCGGATTACGGGCTCGAAGAGCGCGGCGGCGTGGGAGACAAGAGGAACGCTTCCGGTGAGGCCGTCAGATGGCAGGGGCGCGGTGTGCGCGATGGCCGGCAACAGGTCGGCGGCAGTGAGGCGCTGCGCTGCGAGGACGCGGTCCATGGCTTCGAGGGAGAGCTGGCGCCGGCTGTGCAGAAAGTTGGAGAGATGAGCCTGCCCCAACCCGGTTTGGCGGGCGAGCAAAGAAACGCTGAGTGTGCCCCTTTGTATCCTGCGCAGTAGTTCCAGGCGGAGCCGCTCGTGCATCTGGGTAAAGTTCATCTGTGCAAAATTCGCCACCGGCAATGAGAGAGCGGTGTCCCTCATTGCCTTTGGCAAAACTATCAGGGCCGAATGGCCTTAATTTTCGGCCTTCGGTCCCCGAATGGAAAGCGAGGTTCCGGAAATCCACCGCGGACAATTGACGCAGGAGAACTATCTTTCTACATTGGGTTTACTTAACCTCGGATGGGCCTGTGGGAATTTATGCGATGTCGATTCTCGGCCGTTTGGCTGGAGAGCACGCGGAGGTGTCTCTTCAGCGGCACGGGAAACTAAACCGGGGCGCGGGCGCGCTGCCGGCTACCTCCTCGCACCGAATCAGCAGAGAGTTTGTGAATCGGACAGGCCGCTGCCAAGGCTACCAGGATCTGCGCGCCGAAATCGTGACAGACAACAAGAGAACACTGGCGGTAATCCCCCGCTCAGGACAGGAGATCCATGAGAAGCCGTGCCTGGTTCTCTTCACCCCGCTGCAAACAAGACACAGGGAAGGTCGGGCGGGAGAAGAGCTAGGGAGATTAGGTGATGGAATTGCGCGTGCAATTGAAGATTTGCGAGGGGTGCGGTTGTCTTTGGTACCGCGCCCAAACCATCGGCAGCGTGTACTGCCGGGAATGTGACAGGAAGCTGAAAGACTTTCCATCGCCGGAGACCAGGAAACGGAGGGGACGGCCCAGCCGTCACCATCTGGCCCGGGTTTGGGCGGTGGCTGAAACCGGAGGGGGTGCGGAATGAGCGCAGCTCTCCAGTTGCCTTTGGATTGGGAAGGAAGCAGAGGACGTGTTGCGTGGCGGGAACAGCGGACCGCGCGGAAGACGGAAGCCGAGCCGGCAACGTCAGTCGAGCACCGCGACTCAAACGAAGCGCCATTGGTGAGCCTGGCGTTTTATCGGAAACATACAGAGAGCCTGTTGAGACGCTATCTTTATGCTTCCATGCAGGTGGGCCGGGCACCGTCGCTTCTGAGCGATCCGGTCGCGCGGGGATGGGCGTCGAGCCGGCCGGTGCGCACCTTCGAGGACGCGGTCATCTTCGTCCTCGACATCGAGAAGTGCCTCCAGCAGCTGAGTACGTTCGACCGCGAGTTGCTCGGGCGGGTTGTGCTGCAGGAATACACGCAAGCGGAAGCGGCAACGTTGCTCGGCATGAGTGTGCGAGCCATCTCGTACAAGCTGGGTGAAGCGGTCGACCGGTTGACCGAAAAGCTGCTGGCGGCGGGACTTCTGGTGGTACCGCGATGATAAAAGGGTGAAGGACGGACGGCGGAGCGGGGTGCGCTTAGAGCGCGCCCCATTCCGCTCCGGAGGCGGACACGATGCGGATTTTGCTCTCTTGTGACGGAAGATGCGAAGGCCGACCGGGAGACTGAAGGCCAGCTCCGGATCGCCTGCCTCAGGCGGTCATCCCACGCTCGTAACTTGCTCGGCTACCGCGCCTTCAAGGTGGGAGAGTACGACCACGTGTGTGCCTTCCGCGCCGGTCGTAGGTGCCGGAGCTTTTTTGACCGAGCCCGCGACAGGCTGCGAATGCAGACTGACAGCGTGCTCGAGCGCCTCGTCGTCCCACCGGCGCAAGACGCTGTCGACGATCAGCTTCAAGTCGGATGCGAAGGTGGCGCGCGCCATGTACTCCGAGTCGATACGACGCTTGGCAGGCAGGACTACGTCGTGATAATAGGCGAGCAGGTTGTGTTTCGGAACACGGTCAAGAAGCATCTCCTCGCGAGCGAAGACAAAGGTCGCGGCGCCGGTGATGCCGGGGCGGCAAAGCGGCTTGACCTGAACGTGCTCGCGCATCTTGGGACGCGGACCGACAAGGCTCATATCTCCAATCAGCACATTCAGCAATTGGGGGAGTTCGTCGAGCTTCCAGCGGCGCAGGAAAGGCCCCACAGGCGTAAATTGCTGGTTGCCGGCTGTGGTGACCGAATGGTGGGTAGCGGCATCGGTCATGGTTCTGAACTTGAAGATGGTAAAAGGGCGGCCGTGGCGGCCGATGCGCTCCTGAAGGAAAAACACAGGACCGGCGGAGGTCAAGCGCACGGCGATGGCACTGACGACCAGTACGGGAACCAGGAACGGCAGCCCGGCCACCACGCAGGCACAATCGAAAACCCGTTTCGCCGTAGAGCGGGACCAGGGACTGAGGCGCCTGCGCAAGGGAAGCACGTCGCCCCGCGTCCTGGGTACAACGGGGGCATCCTGATTCACTACAGTCATTGGATCGAGCCGTATGGATATGTTTGATTTTTCAGGATCAACGCTATGTGAAACATACGGGTTGGCGCTCAAGCCGATCCTCCTCGGTACAGCAGGAATCCACCCACATTAGACGGTGGCACTCCTGAATATGACAACGCTGCTTAAGGCAAAGTTGCGGTGGACGCGAAACCGGTTGTCCACTCGCTGCCCGGTATTACCGCACGAGTCTTTTTCTTCGCCCAATGCCGGCCTATCGGCCGGTAGTACGCAGAACGGGTAGGCCAATCGGGAGAGACAATTGAGTTAACTATACCAAACTCAAGGACGAGGATGTTACGAAAATGCAAAAATCGGCAGATCGGACTTAATCGAGTTGCTATGAGGTGAGGCCGATCGGCGTGTCTCTTCAATTCGGGAAAACGGTCGGAAAATCTGTGCCCAGGGAGTAGCGTTCGGATTGGTTCTCAGTGTAAGAGAGCTGACGCAAGAGCAGCGGTCCTCCAACACCCATCAGAGAAGCGAAGTTAAGGCAATCGATGTTCGAACTATGTCGCGGTAGGGGGGTACAACCGAGAAAGAGGAGACAGGTAATCACTTATGTTTATATTTGAGTTAATAGACTCCGGACGGGCTCAGCGGCACAGCCGTCCGACCAAGGGGAAGCAGCATATCGCAGGAATCGCCGCCATTTGCCAGGGTGCGATGGGGCAATTTCAACATGCTAGACTCATGGAATATGAGCATTTTTCCATGCGGAGCAGGTGCCAGCAGGAACAGAACTGGTTGGGCTTGCAGTTTGCCCGCATTGTGTCATCGGGGCCTCGGCAAGCTGAGCATCCTTTTTCTGATTCTCTCATCATTGCCGGCATTGCGAGCCCAGACAACGACCGAAAGCTCACCGGAGAATATGCAAAGTCCCACTAATTGGGATTGCTCGGACCCGCTGCTCGCGAACACGGCGTCGTGCGCAAGCCAAAACACGCGGTCAAATCCCTCGCTGCAACTTCCGCAGCCGCAGACGACCGGCCAGCCCGCAGCCATGCCGCAAGGGTACTCGGACCTCGAGCAGTGGTCGCGTCAGGCGGCGCTTGCACAGGCGCAGCCGACGGTCCTTGCTCCAGAGCCGCTGACCGAGTTTCAGGAGTTCATCGCATCGACGACCGGGCAGATTCTACCGATTTACGGGGCGAACCTGTTTCGTAACGTGCCGTCGACCTTTGCCCCTGTCACCAACTCTCCAGTGCCTCCCGACTACGTGATTGGACCGGACGACGTACTGCGCATCCGAATCTGGGGCCAGATTAACTTTCAGGCCAATGTGCGCGTGGACCGGTCCGGCGACATCTATCTCCCGCAAGTGGGCGCCGTGCATGTGGCGGGCCTGGTGTATTCCCAGCTTGATCCGCACTTGCGGGCGGCGATCGGCCGCGTCTATCGCAACTTCGACCTGACGGTCGACCTCGGGCAGATCCGCTCAATCGATGTGTATGTCTCCGGCGAAGCGCGGCGGCCGGGCATGTACACGGTGAGTTCGCTGAGCACGCTGGTAGACGCGATCTTCGCGAGCGGGGGCCCTTCGGTGCACGGCTCGCTGCGTCACATCGAACTCCGACGCAACGGAACAGTAGTAACAGATTTCGATCTTTACAGCCTGCTGATCCACGGCGACAAGTCGAAGGACGCCAAGCTGCTACCGGGCGACGTAATCTTCATTCCTCCGGTAGGTCCGCAAGCCGCAGTCACGGGCAGCGTACAGAATCCGGGGATCTACGAGCTAAGGGCCGGCGAAACGTTGGAGAGCCTGCTCGCGGATGCAGGAGGCGCGTCGCCGGTGGCATCGGAGACCCGGGTCTCGATCGAGCGGATTGAGGATCATGCGACGCGGCAGGCGATGGACGTCGCGTTCGATGCTGCTGGACTGGCGACTCAGGTGGCCGACGGCGATTTGATCCGCGTCTATTCAATGGTTCCAAAGTACGAAAAGACGGTGATTCTGCGGGGCAACACCGCGAACCCTGGACGGTTCGCGTGGCATCCGGGAATGCGGGTCAGCGACCTGATTCCCGACAAGCAGTCGCTGATCACCAGGAACTACTGGTGGCGGCGCGCACAGTTGGGTCTGCCGTCTCCCGAGTTCGAGCCCTTGCTGGGGCTTTCACAGATGCGGCAGCCGGCCCAGGACCAACCGATCGAGATGAACCTGAGGCAGCGGGAAGAACAGGAACGCGCAAATCAATTTGGGGCGCAGGGACTCGATGAGACCGGGGCGGAATCCGGCGAGTATGGAACCGGGCAAGGCACACAGGGGTGGCGCAATGGGTCCAACGACTCGAGCCAGCGGGCGAATGGGCCGCAGTCGGATGCGTATGGATTGGCTCAGAACCAGGAGAATTTGAGCGCGCAGCAGCGGGCTGGGAGCGCGTCGCTGGCCGCGGAAGAGTCAAATCCTTCCAGGCAGATGTTTCCCGAGGCGCCGCGTACGCGGGTCCAGTTGCTGGCGCCCGAAATCGACTGGAACTATGCAGTGATCGAACGGCAGGACCCGGAGACTTTGAAGACCAAATTGATTCCGTTCGATCTGGGCAAGCTGGTTCTGGACCACGATGCCTCGCAGAACCTGGTGCTGGAACCCGGCGACGTAGTAACAATCTTCTCAACCGCCGACATTCAGGTGCCGATCGCGCAGCAGACAAAGCTGGTCACGCTGGCCGGGGAGTTTGTTCACGCAGGTGTATATTCGGTGCGGCCGGGCGAGACTCTGCGGGACTTGGTGAAGCGCGCAGGGGGTTTGACGCCGAACGCCTACCTTTATGGATCCGATTTTACGCGAGAGTCAACGCGCGCAATCCAGCAAGCGCGCATTGACGAGTATGTACAGAACCTGAGCATGCGCATCCAGAACAGCGGCCTCGCCCTTGCCGCCTCACCCTCGGCCGCCGCGCAGAGCATGGCTGGCAGCGCCCAGTCGAACGAACGCAATCTGCTTGCGAGTCTCCGCCAGATTCGCGCCACTGGACGCATTGTGCTCGCCTTTCAGCCCGGATCCAGCGGCGTGAACAGCCTCCCCAATATAACCCTGGAGAACGGCGACCGCTTTGTCATTCCCCATGTTCCCGCCACGGTCAACGTGGTCGGCGCCGTCTACGACCAGAATTCGTTCCTCTATTCAACAGGTCGCAACGCAGGGACGTACCTCCGGCTTGCGGGTGGGCCCAATCGGGACGCCGACCGCCGCCACGAGTTCATCATTCGCGCCGACGGCGAAGTATTGAGCCGCGAGACCGTTCACAACGCCTGGGTGGGCAACGAGTTCGATAGTCTGCCGATCTACCCCGGCGACACCCTCGTGGTTCCCGAGAAAACCTTCAAGCCCTCTGCGTTGTTGGGCGTGATGAACTGGTCCCAGATGTTCTCGCAGTTTGCGCTGGGTGCCGCGTCACTCAGCGTGATTCAGTAGGCAGTCAGGTGGTTGCGGTAGATTCCGCGGTCGCGTCGCACACGGGGAGCTTCCTTACCGAGACATCATCGTCGCGGAGGCCACCGGCATCATTGACGGCGCTCTGGGTGCTGTATATTCATAGGCCATGCCGGGTGGGGAGCGGTTCATTCTATGCTGATACGTTCGCGCGCGCCGCTGCGGCTGGGCCTCGCCGGCGGTGGCACCGATGTATCCCCGTATTGCGATCAGTTCGGCGGGGCGATCCTGAACGCGACCGTCGACTATTACGCCTACGCGGCTCTGGAGCCGCTGGATTCACCCAGGGTGGAACTAGTTTCGGCAGACCTGCAGCAGAACGCGTCGTACGCTTCCGCTCCGCGGCTGGAGCCTGATGGACACCTGGATCTTTTCAAGGCCGTGTACAACCACGTGGTGCGGGAATTTAACGGCGGCAAGCCGCTGAGCGTACGGATCAGCACCCAGGTGGACGTGCCGGCAGGGTCGGGTTTGGGATCCTCATCGACGCTGGTGGTAGCGATGCTTGCGGCGTTCGTGGAGTGGCTGAACCTGCCGCTTGGCGACTACGAACTGGCGCACACGGCCTTTAGGATCGAGCGGGAAGAAGCGGGGCTCAAGGGGGGCAAACAGGATCAGTATGCGGCGGCCTTCGGCGGCTTCAACTTTATGGAGTTCGGTGCAAATGGGCGCGTTCTGGTCAACCCGCTTCGGGTGAAGGATTGGGTTGTCTCGGAGCTCGAAGCTTCGCTCCTGCTTTATTTCACGGGCAAATCGCGCACGTCGGCTGACATCATCGAGGAACAGTCTCGAAATGTGCGTGAGGGAAACGCTCTGGCCGTGGCCGCTATGCACTCGATCAAGGAAGAGGCCTTCCAGATGAAAGAGTGCCTCCTGCGCGGCGACTTTCCGCATCTGCATGAGGTTCTGCGGAACAGCTGGGAATCAAAGAAGCGGATGGCGAGCCAGATCACGAACCCGCAGATCGAACAGCTTTACGTAGCGGCGCTGGCAGCAGGAGCGCTGTGCGCCAAGATCTCCGGAGCGGGCGGCGGAGGGTTCATGTGGTTCCTGACGGATCCGATTCACAAGGGCCGAGTGGAAGCGGCGCTGCGCGGCATCCACGAAGGGGGCACGGCCTACCGGTGCCACTTCACGCAAGTCGGGGCAAAGGCGTGGAGGGTGCCGTGAGAGGCTCGCCGGCGAGTTGGCGGGGCAGCAAGCCAGCGGGCTGGCCGCGTGCTTGAGCGACGGGCGGATATTCTCGGTCGGCATGAAGGAGAGAACTTCTTCAAGAGGCATCCTTCTCATGTCGACGCCATCCCGAATAACACTACCGTAGCCTGGCGTATATGATGAAAATGCTTTGTCCCACCGGCATGGAGAGGGATGCAGCTCATTCAAAGTCAGTGACCGACTCGAGGGCAGGAATAGCTCGATGGAAGCGATCGTATTGGCGGGGGGACTGGGAACACGGCTGGCGGCGCGCCTCGATGGGATTCCCAAACCAATGGCGCCGGTGGCGGGGCGGCCCTTCCTCGAGATCGTATTAGGCCAACTCAAGAAGGCTGGTTACGTGCGCGTCGTGCTCTCGGTGGGACACCTGCACCCGGTGATTGAGAGCCATTTTGGCGCGGTCTATCGCGGGCTCAATGTCGATTACGCTATTGAGCAGCAACCGCTGGGGACGGGCGGAGCTATTCGTAGGGCGCTGGGACGAACGGTGGAGGATGACGTGCTGGTGCTCAATGGGGATACATTTCTCGAAGTGGACTATAAGGCGATGGCAGCGACGCAGACGGCGCAGGGCACGGCTTTGACGATGGCAGTAACGTGGCGCGAAGACGTTGGACGGTACGGCGGCGTGCGGCTGGAAGGCGACCGTGTTGCAGGATTCGAGGAAAAAGGGCGGACGGGCGCGGGCTGGATCAACGCGGGATCGTACATCGTGCGCCGCGATCTGAGGTGGCCGGCCGGATTGCCGGAGAAGTTCTCGTTCGAGAGGGACTTTCTTATGCTAGAGATCGCGCGGCTCAGGCCGGCGGCGTTTCGCTCGGAGGGAATCTTCTTAGATGTCGGTGTTCCGGAAGATCTGGACCGGGCACAGACAGAACTGGCGGGGTTCGCGGTGTGAGCCGTGGCCGCAAGGGTCTGGATGCGCGTCGCGGAGCCGCATGAATGAGCGCTGCGGGTTGCGACGTGAGCCGGTTCAGAAGCCCATCGAGGCTACACAACAGCGTTGTGGGCGATGACCGTCTTATACCACTCGGCCGTAAGCTTGGGAGCGCGGGAGAGCGTGGTGAAGTCCACGTAGTGGATGCCGAAGCGCTTGCTGTAGCCCTCGTCCCACTCGAAGTTATCGAGCAGGCTCCAGAGAAAGTAGCCCTTGACGGGGTAGCTCTCGGCGGCGGCGCGGTGCAACTGGGTAAGGTGGTTGCGGAGATACATCAAGCGATCTATGTCTTCGATGCGGCCATCGGAAGTAGGGACGTCGTCGGAGGAGCAGCCGTTCTCCGTGATGTAAATACCGGCGGGGTGCCAGAGGTCGCAGACGTTGCGGACGGCCCAGTAGATGGACTCGGGACCGAGATAGATCCAGTCGGAGGCCATGTGCGGGTAGGACGCAGGATAGGGAAGAATCTCGTAGCCCTTCGGGGTGTTCGCGGCGCGGACGTACGAGGGCGTGTAGACGTTGAGGCCGACAAAGTCAAGACGGCTGGCAATGGCTTCCATGTCGCCGGGCTGGACGCGGGGAGCCTCGGAGCCCTCGCGCTCGAGGTAGCTCTCGATGTAGCGGCCCTCCATGACGGCGGTGAGGAAGGGCGCGTTTTCGTTGCGCGTGGCGCGGCGGGCAGCCTCGATGTGCTCGGGGGTCTCGATGACGGGAACATATACGTTGGCATTTTCCGCGAGGCCAACCCGGACGGGACCGACGGCGCTGTCACGGATCGCCTGGACGCCCAGTCCGTGGGCGAGGATTCCGTGGTGGCGGACCTGGTTGGCCTCGGGGTTCGGCAGCTTGAGCCCCGGGGCGAAGCGGCCGCTGCGATAGCCGAGGTCGGTGAAGCACACAAACTCGTTGGTGGTCATGAAGTGGTGAACGCGATCGGAGAGATGCTTCGTTACGTAGGCGGCGTAGGCGGCGAAGGCCTTGGGTGTGTCGCGGGATTGCCAGCCATCGGGAAGGGCGGCGGGGAGGTCCCAGTGGAAGAGGGTGATGTAAGGCGTGATGTTGTTGGCGAGCAACTCGTCGACGAGGCGCTTGTAGTAGTCGAGGCCCTTGGGGTTGGGTTCGCCGGTACCGTCGGGGAAGATGCGGGGCCAGGCGATGGACATGCGGTAAGCCTGTACGCCCAGGTCGCGGAGGAGCTGCACGTCGGTCTTGTAGAGGTGATAAGAGTCGTCGGCCACGTCACCGGTCTGGCCCTCGAAGATTTTGCCGGGAGTGTGGGCAAAGACGTCCCAGACGGAGGGCTTGCGGCCGTCTTCGTGGACGGCGCCCTCGATTTGATAGGACGCCGTTGCGCAACCCCACATAAATCCGGGAGGATATGCGAGGTCGCCTGAAGGAAACTGGCCAAAGGAGAGCCGCGGGAGGGAGACTTGGGAGAGAGCAGCAGCCGCAGCGGCAGTCTTGCCAAACTGGCGGCGGGTGAAACCAGTCATCAACGATTTACCTCGTTTGCAGTCAACCGGCGATTATAGCCGAGGGGCGGCTTTGCACAGTAATCGTGCTCTAATGCGGAGCTGCTTTGCTTGCGCTATACTTGCAGCCTCCCTGATAGAAAGAACTCGTCGGGCGAATCTGACGCAAGCGAGGTAGCGCTCGATGCCGGCCACTCTCGTAACCTGCGAATGCTCCCTGGTGTGGAAGCTGCACCAGACCAAGGCCTCGATGCGCGATAACGCCGCCCTGCGGTGCAGTTGCGGGCGCATACTCATCACCTGGAGCGGCCCTTACATGTGGATAAAGGAACGGATTCCTGAGCCAAAAGAAAGGTAAATGCAACGCGCCCTTGTCATAAATAATAAGAAGAGCCGCGACCCTTCCACTGGCCGCGGCTCTGACCGGCTATGGGGGCGCCGGGTTACATCTCCGACTTACATCTCCTTAACGCCTTCGACGAAGGCCTTCAGCTTGCGGCTGCGCGAGGGGTGACGCAGCTTGCGCAACGCCTTGGCTTCGATCTGGCGGATGCGCTCACGGGTGACCTGGAAGCTCTGGCCGACCTCTTCGAGGGTGTGCTCGGAGCCGTCTTCGAGGCCGAAGCGCATCTTGATCACGCGCTCTTCGCGCGGGGTGAGCGTGCGCAGGACCTGCGAGGTGTACTCCTTGAGGTTGACGCTGATGACGGCCTCAGACGGAGACACGGCCTGGCGATCCTCGATGAAGTCGCCAAGGTGCGAGTCTTCCTCTTCGCCGATGGGGGTCTCGAGCGAGATGGGCTCCTGGGCGATCTTCAGGACCTTGCGGACCTTCGCGACAGGGATGTCCATGCGGCGAGCGATCTCTTCGCTCGAGGGCTCGCGCCCGAGCTCCTGGACCAGTTGACGAGACGTGCGAATGAGCTTGTTGATGGTCTCGATCATGTGGACCGGGATGCGGATGGTGCGGGCCTGGTCGGCGATGGCGCGGGTGATCGCCTGGCGAATCCACCAAGTGGCGTACGTGGAGAACTTGTAGCCGCGGCGGTACTCGAACTTGTCGACCGCCTTCATGAGGCCGATGTTGCCCTCCTGAATGAGATCGAGGAACTGGAGGCCGCGGTTGGTGTACTTCTTCGCGATCGATACCACAAGGCGCAGGTTGGCTTCGATGAGCTCGCGTTTGGCCTGCTCGGCGTCCATATCGCCCTGGATCATCTCGCGCTGGGTACGCTTGAGCTCGGCGATGGAGACTCCGGCGTCGGCCTCGATTTTTTCAAGATCTGTCCGGCAGTTTTTCTGCTGCCTCCGGTACTCCTTCTTGAGCTCTTCGCTCTTGGAGGCGTCGAACTTCTGATCGAGGGAGCGGATCTGGCGCTCGAGAGTGCGCATGTTGTCGACGGTCTTGTTGACCTTGTCAAGGAGGCGCTTACGCTCGAGCGGCGTGTACTTGAGCTCGCGCACGATGCGGGAGATGTAAACCTTCTCGCGAGCGATGGCCCAGCGGATTCGGCGCGCTTCGCGGGCTTTCGCCCTGGTGGCCGCGGCCGCGGCCGCGGGAACCTGCTTTTCTTCGAGAAAGGCAATCTTCTTCTGGTGCTTGACGAGCTGGTCAATGCGAGCAACGGTGGCGCGGACGCGCGCCTGCACGACGTCTTCCGTGAGTTCTTCTTCGTCGAAGACGACCACTTCCTTGACGTTGCGCACGCCGCGCTTGAGATCCTCGCCGAGGGCGGCGATCTCGCGAATAACGATGGGCGAGCGCGAGATAGCCTTGAGCACACGCATCTGGCCGCGCTCAATCCGCTTGGCGATTTCGACTTCGCCCTCGCGAGTAAGCAGGGGAACAGTGCCCATCTCGCGGAGGTACATGCGGACGGGGTCGTTGGTTTTCTCGAGCGTGCCCGGGGTCAGGTCGAGCTCGACGTCTTCGCCCTCTTCGAGATCGAAGTCCTTCTCGCCGGGGAATTTGGGGGCGTCGAGCAAATCGATGCCCTGGCCGTTGATGGTTGTCATCAGGTCGTCCAGATCGTCGGGCGAGCCTATCTCATCGGGGAGCATGTCGTTGACGTCCCCGTACGTGAGATAGCCCTTCTCCTTGCCAGCGTCGATCAGGCCCTGAATCTCGTCTTCGTATTTGTCTTCAATCGCCAAAACTTTTCCTACTCTCCCGCCACCGGCAACGCGCGGCCGCGCCGGACCTGGTCTGTTGGATGCGCGCGGAGAGCTTTTCGTGTGAAAGCCCCGGCGCACCCACAGGCACAACCCCGCTCCGACCCGCAAAAAGGAAGCGGCTTGAAATCATGGCTCGGAACAGGATGAACGCGCATCAGGTAGTGCCTGGAGTGCCCGGAGCCGCAGCTCATAATTGGGCAAAAAGGCGCGCATCCTCACAGAGATCAATAGAATACCACACTGGACCCGGGCGGCGCCAGCAATGCTGGCGGCAATATCTCAACTTTGCGGCCACCTTTGGGGTCCGGGCCGGCTCCATCCTTGCGTCTCCGGTCCCTGCTGTCAAGTGTTTAGACGCGGAGCCGGTCCAAAACGACGCAAAGGCAGGGCGAATGATCTGGAAATCGAGGCCTCAGGCGGCGTCGCCAAAGGGTTCGGGGTTGTGGAGACGGCGGAGGGTCCGGTCGAGCTCGAGTTTTTGCTGCGTGAGGACGGCAAGCTCGGCGAAGTCGCCGCGGAGTTCGGCCTCGGCGATGAGGGAACGGAGCTCCCGCTGGCGGCTCTGGATGGCGCGCTCCTCGAGCTCCTGGATGGCGCCGCGAACTTCGGGTTCCTCAGGCGGAGGCACTTCGGTCATGAGGGCTTCCGCGAGGAGGGCCTTCTGGGCAGGGTCTTCGACGGCCTCGATGGGGTTGGCGGCGCGGCGGTCGGCGAGGGCCTGCATGGCTGGATGGCAGCCAAGGGCCTCGAACCATGCAGGCTGGGCGGCGAGAGCCTCGGCGGCGAGGCGGCGAGATGCTTCGCAGTCGGGATCGGTGATGGCGAGGGCGCGGAGGAGAACGCGCTCGACCTCAGTGAGGGTGGTGGCCCGGATTTCAATGCGGTCGCGGCGGTGGAGTGCGGCCTGGCGAAGCTCCTCGCGGAGGATGGCGGAGTCGATGCCGAGCTTCTGGGCGGCGTCCTGGGCGAACTGGCCGCGGGCCAGCGCCTCCGGCATAAGGCGGATATGGGGCAGGAGGAACTGCATGGCCTTGACCTTCTGGTCCGCGCCGGCGCCAGGGAACATCTGGCGGGCGCGTTCGATGAGGTAGTCGGCCTGGGGGCGGGCGGCGCGGATGGCGGCCATGTAGGCCTCCACGCCGCGCTCGCGAACATAGCGGTCAGGGTCTAGGCCGTCGTCGAGGGTGACGATGCGGATCGTGAAGCCCTCTTCTGTGAGCAGGGCGATGGACTTCTCGGCGGCTGCGGCGCCGGCCGTATCAGGATCGAAGTTGACGGCTAGGTTTGGGGTGTGGCGCTTGAGCAGGGCTACCTGGTGCGGAGTAAACGCGGTGCCGCTGGTGGCGATGACGTTCTGGATGCCGCGCAGATAGACGCTGATAGCGTCCATCTGGCCCTCGACCAGGAGGGCGAAGCCGGCCTGGCGGATGGCCGTTTTGGCTTTGTCGAGGTTGAAGAGGACGTGGCCCTTGGAGTAGAGGGGGGTTTCAGGGGAGTTGATGTATTTGGCGCCGGCTTTGTCGCCGGTTTCGAGGGTGCGGGCCGTGAAGGCGATGATGCGGCCGCTCTCGTTGGCGATGGGGAAGACCACGCGCTTGCGGAAGCGGTCGTAGATCGGTCCCTGGGTCCCATCGTCGTGTTCTTTGGAGGCGAAGAGGCCGCTGGCGCGGAGGGTTTCCTGGTCGGCGAGGGGGCCGAGACGGTCGCGCAGAGCGTTGAAGCTGTCGGGGGCGTAACCGATGCGAAAGGTGCGGATGCCTTCAGGGGTGAGGCCGCGGCCGGCAAGGTACTCGCGGGCGACGGCGCCCTCAGGGGAGCGCAACTGCTCCTCGAACCAGGCGGCGGCGGTTTCGTGGAGATCGAGGAGCCTGCCGCGGAGGCGGGCTTCGGCGGCTTCTTCAGGGGAGGAGTACTCGCGTTTGGGCAGGGGAATGCCGCATTTCTGCGCGACGATGCGGACGGCTTCGGGGAAGGTGACGTTTTCGATCTGGCCGACGAAGCCGAAGACGTCGCCGGTGGCCTTGCAGCCAAAGCAATAGTAAAACTGACGCTCAGCGTTGACGGAGAAGGACGGGGTCTTCTCTTTGTGGAAGGGGCAGAGACCCGCGTAGCGCTGGGCGCCGGCTTTGCGGAGGCGGATGTAGCCCTCGACGATGCGGACGATGTCGGCCTGCTGCTTGACGGACTGGGCGAAGTCGGACATGAGGGGCTCAGGTAAGAGGATACGTCGGAGGGCGAAATGAGCGGTGTGGAAGAGGTGGAAAGCGAGGCAACTTGGGCGTTGCCGGGGGACATCTAATACCTTAGTTTCTGAAGCGTTTGCATTGCGGCAGAAGGATTTTTTGCCGGCAATCCAGGCGCCCTGGACATGCAGCCGGGCGCACATTGAATTCTATTTTGCTTTTCGCTCCCACACCCCCGGAGGTTGCGAACCATGCACATTGAAACCAGGCAGTTTGCCCGCCTGCTGACCGCAGCGGCTGTGTCCGCTGCATTCACAGTACCCACATCTCTCCCCGCGCAGACAGGCAACCACCTGGTGACGCCGTCGGAGCTGCAGCAGTCGGCAGTAGAGGCTTCGCGTGCGCGCCAGAAGAATATCGACATCCTGCGCAAAGAGCTTTCAACGCCCGAGGCGGAGAAGGCTTTCAAAGAGGCCCACGCCGATCCGGAAGAGGTGAGGAAGGCGGTGTCGAGCCTGAACGACCAGGAGCTGGCGCAACTGGCGAGCCGGGCACAGAAGGCGCAGAAGGATTTTGCCGCCGGCGGCATCTCGGACATGCAACTGGTGCTCATTCTGCTGGCTATCATTCTGCTGATTTTGCTGCTCGCACTGGTGTAAAGGCGCGAAGATGCTGAGATCGATGGCGCGGGTGGGCGTGCTCGTGATGGGCGCGTCTGTGGCGTGGGCCGCGGAAGCCAACGTGTGGCTGAATGTGCCGTTTGTGAAGCAGCAAAGAGACGGCTGCGGCGCAGCGGCGATCGCCATGGTGATGCAGTACTGGCAGGAGCAGGACCACCAGGAGAATGGGGCGGGCTCCGATCCCGAACAAATTTTGCGGGAGCTCTATTCGAAGTCCGCACACGGAATCTATGCCAGGGCGATGACGGGCTACTTTGAGGGCCATGGCTATCAGGCGTTCGCGTTTGCGGGGCAATGGCCGGACCTGGAGCGGGAGCTGGCGAAGGGCCGACCGCTGATTGCGGCGGTGAAGCCGGGCCCGGGCGGCGAGCTGCACTACGTGGTAGTGGCGGGACTCGACGAACCGGATCATCTGGTTTTACTCAACGACCCGGCGCGGCGCAAGCTGGCGAAACAGGATGCCGCGACGTTCGAGCGGCAATGGAAGGCTACTGGCAACTGGACGCTGCTGGCCGTTCCCAGGGAGCCCGCACGCTGACAACTCTGCGAACGATGCGATGCCACGCGAGGATGCGAGCTGTGGTGCTGGTGGGTGCGCTGGCGTACCTGGGGGCGGGCGGAGCCGCGCAATCGGCGCTCTCGCAGCAGACGCTGCAGCAGCTCTTCGCCGCCGGAAACTGGAGCGGGATTGTGCATCGGATGGACCCGCTCAAGGCGCGGAACGCGGACCAGGACTACTACTACGGAATGGCGCTGGCGCACCTGGGCCGGTGGCACGCAGCGCGAGAAGCGCTCGAGGCCGGGCGGCGGCTGGCGCCGGGAGATGTGCGGTTTCCGGTCGAGCTGGCGGGCGTGGCCTTCAATGGGAAAGAATATCCACTGGCCGCGCGGCGGCTGCGGCAGGCGCTCAGGATCGATCCGAAAGACGAATACGCAAACAACTTTCTGGGCACGGTGTTCTTTCTCGAGGGCAACCTTATCGCCGCGCTCAAGTACTGGAACCGCGTCGGTAAGCCGGAGATCGACGCGGTGCAATACGAGCCGGTACCTAAGGTCTCGCCGGTGCTGCTCGACCGGGCGTTTGAGTTCTCGCCGGCGAGCACTTTGCTTCTGCCGGAGTTCCTCTCGACGAAAGCGCGTATCCGGGGGCTCGGAGTCTTTCCGGAGTATCAACTTGAACTTGATGCGCTGCCAAACGGCCACTTTAACGCGGATTTCCGCAACGACGAGATGGACGGCCTGGGAAGCGGCAAGCTGGAAGCCCTGTTTAGGGTGCTGCGCGGGGTGGGATTTCAGGAAATCGATCCGGACTATTCCAACTTCCATCACAAAGCGATCAACTTTGATTCAATATTCCGTTGGGATGCGCAGAAGCGCCGGATTTTTGTGCATGTCTCCGGCCCGTTGGAGGGCGGCGCGAAGTATCGCTGGAACCTGGCAGCCGATCTTCGCGATGAGAATTGGGCCATCCGAAGCTCGTTTACGGGCGCTGCGCCGGTGCTGGCAGGCTTCAACATGCGAACAGGGACGGTCGGGTTCAGTCTGGCGTCATATGCGAGCGAACGATGGAGCTGGTCCGCAGGAGGCAGGGTATCGCATCGCGGTTTCAGGAACGTGAGCGCGGGCGCGGTTCTGACGCCGCAGATGCTGTCGAATGGCTACGAGCTGAAGCAGACGGCGCGGTTCGACGCTACGGTGTGGCGAGTTCCCGAGCGGCGATTTGAGGCGAATACGGCGCTGGGCTCGGAGGCCGCCAGGCTCTGGTCTGATCCACAGCGTGGATTCGAGAAGCTGACGGGCGAGGTTGCGTGGCACTGGTTCCCGAGAGCCGCGGGCGACGACTACGAGACGAGGGAGAGCTTTCGCGCGGGGCGCACCTTGGGGCAGCCTCCGCTCGATGAGTTGTTCATTCTGGGCCTTGAGCGCGACAACGATCTGCCGATGATTGCGCACATTGGCACGCGCGATGGCCGCAAGGGCAGCGCGCCGCTGGGCCGCGACTACTTCCTCGAGCATTGGGAGACGAACAAAAACATCATCGGCTTGGGGCCGGTGGGCGTGCGGCTAGCGCCGGTTGTGGACATCGGCAAAATTACGGACCCCGGAACCGGGCTGGGCTCGCACCAGTGGTTGTTTGACGCGGGCGCTGAAGCGAAGCTGCGCGTGTTCAGCACGGGGCTGGTCTTCTCCTACGGCAGGGATCTGCGCAGCAGGAACAATGCCTTTTACGTGACGCTGCTTAAGTGAAGCCTGGAAGGGCGGGAAGGCGGGACGGGGCTCTCGCTTCTGGCAAACGTGGCGCCCCGCCCGCTTCGCTTCACCGAACAGCAGCCACCACCTCTTCCTGCCGCTTCTCCACCCACTTGCGCGCCTCTGGCGACTTCATCCATTCACCGGCGACCTGGCGGGTGGCGACGTTCAGCCGGTTCCAAACGTTGACGGCAGCGATGGCGAGGACGATCCCGGCCAGCTCGCGTTCGCTGTAGTAACGTGCGGCTTCGTCCCAAATCTCATCAGGAACCGGATTTGCGCGGTCGCTGAGCCGCGTTACCGCTTCTGTGAGCGCGAGGGCGGCGCGCTCGGCATCGGTGAAATACGGAGCGTCGCGCCAGGCCGCCACAGCGAAGAGCCGCTCGTTGGTTTCGCCGGAATGCCCGGACATGCGCGCGTGCATGTCGACGCAGACGCTGCAGCCGTTGATCTGGCTGGCGCGCAGGTGGATGAGGCCCACGGTCTTCTGCGGCAGGCCCGTGTTTTCAGTTAGCTTGCCCAGCGCCTGCAGTGTTTCCATGGAGCCGGGGATGAGCATGGCGGGGTTTTTTATGCGAGGTTGCATGCTGATCATTCTCCTTTGTGACATGAATTGACTTTCAAGGTTTTCGGGGACCTCATTGCGGCGGGGCCCCCTTGGGCAGCGTGAGGAATGCAGCGCCGACCATCGCCGCCACGGTCAGGACAGGGGCAAGCCAGCTTGCCCACCCTGCGCCGGCCGTATCGCCGGACCGTGGAAGTCGTCGCGCCGCCGGACGCAGCGCCCACGAGGCAAGTGCGAAGCCGGCAAAGACGAGCGGGCCGATCCACGAGCCGGCCGCATCGCCCTTCAGCAGGTGGGAGGCGGCCGCGCCGGTGTAGTTGAAGATCGAACCCGCGTAGGCCCACTCCTTGAGCCGCTCAAAGCGCGGAGCCAGCAGCGCCAGCGCGCACGGGATCCTCCACACCCCTAGGATGACGAGCAGGTACATGGGGTAGCCTAGGCGCGCCAGGACCACCCGAACATACTCGATGCGCAGCAGGTCCCAGATTGCGCCCGCCGCCATCTCGAACGCCACAAACATCGTGAAGATCCAATACGCGATGGTGCGCGACCACTCCATGCGGTTTTGCGGCCGAGGGCCACCTTCATACCGCTCGGTAAAGATCGCGGTGGGGATTGCAGCAATGAGAAGGATTAAGACCAGCATTCCCGAGGCCCCCCTTTCTCGCGCCCCGTCACAACGGAGCGCTTTCAATCGTCATCACGATGACGGAACGCTCGATCAAAAGGTGACAGGCAGGCCTCGGGTCGAGAGACTTGCAAAGCCCGAATCGATCGCAAAGGACGCTTGCCTGACGAGGCAACCTGAAGCCGCTGTCGCCGTCCATCAAGAGGAGACAGACTGATGAAGGCACAAGCCATCGGTTATTGGATCACCACCGCGCTGCTCTGCCTCGCGCTCATCGGCGGCGGCGTCGCCAACCTGGCGCACGCCTGGGGCACGCTTGAAGTGATGCGTCTGCTTGGTTGCCCGCCCTACATCCTCACCATCCTGGGCGTATGGAAGGTGTTGGGAGCAGCCGCCCTCCTCGCACCCGGTTTTCCGCGACTCAAAGAGTGGGCCTATGCCGGCGTTTTCTTCGAGATGACTGGAGCCGCCGCATCCCATGCCATATCCGGCACACGCGCCTGGAATGTTTGGGTAACCGCCGGCTTCGCGCTGCTCACGCTGATCTCGTGGGCCCTTCGTCCGCCCAGCCGAATCGCCGGATCGCTGTTTTGGCCGGGGGCTCAGCCTGGGAGAACCGGCGCGGTAGCAGAAAGAACCCGCGCCTGAGAGAATCTGATCGATGCAGGGCAACGACTTCCTGGCCGAACAATTCGAGCAGAACCGGAGCCGGCTCCGCGGCGTCGCCTACCGAATGCTGGGCTCGCCGGTTGAAGCCGACGACGCCGTGCAGGAAGCCTGGCTCCGCTTAAGCCGCACGGGCGCGGAGGGTGTGGCCAATCTCAGCGGCTGGCTGACCACGGTCGTGGCGCGGGTGTGTTTGGATATGCTGCGCTCGCGAACTTCCCGGCGCGAGGAGTCGCTCGACGCCGAAGACGCGCCGGAACCGGCTGCCGAGGGCGACGCCGCGGCCGACCCGGAGCAAGAAGCCGTGATGGCCGACTCGGTGGGGCTCGCCATGCTCGTTGTCCTTGAAACACTGGGCCCCTCCGAGCGTGTGGCCTTCGTCCTGCACGACATGTTCGATGTGCCTTTTGATGAAATTGCTTCGATTGTGGGCAAATCTCCAGTTGCGGCGCGACAACTGGCCAGCCGGGCACGGCGGCGCGTGCAGGGCGCATCCCCCTCAGGCGAGGCCGACCCGGCGCGCCGCCAGCAGATTGTCGATGCGTTCTTGGCCGCTGCCCGCGACCACAGCTTTGAGGGCCTGCTCGCGCTTCTCGATCCCAACGTGGTTGTCCGCTCGGATGCCGCCGCTCAGAAGTTCGGCGCGGAGGCCGAGTCCCGCGGCGCCGAAACCGTGGCGGAGCGCGTTGCGCGCCGAGCCACCAGCTTACAGCGCGCGGTTGTGGCCGGAGAGTCCAGTATCGCCGTGGCCCCCGGCGGAAAGCTGCTGATAGCCTTCAGCTTCACGATCGCCAACGGCAAGATCGCGGCCATCGAGCTTATCGCCGACCCGGAACGCCACCGGGAGCTCGCCGTCACCCTCCTCGGGGAGTAGCGGTCGAGTCGCTGCACCCATTCCACAAATTTCACAGCTCCGCAAAATAGTTGTTGCAACGAATATTCGACTCCAGCATCGAAACCAGATAAAAGGAGCTAACCGCTATGAGCACTTCCACCGCCACCCCCGCCACCGTAACCACCTGGAACATCGACCCCGCCCACTCAGCCGCCGAGTTCAAGGTGAAACACATGATGATCTCGAACGTGAAGGGCAAGTTCAGCGGCCTCACCGGCGCACTGACCCTCGATGAAGCCAATCTCGCCGCCTCCGTGGTCGAAGCCTCGATTCCACTGGCTACCGTCACCACGGGCGACGAGCAGCGCGACGGTCATCTGAAGAGCGCCGAGTTTTTCCACGCCGAACAGCACCCCGAGATGAAATTCAAGTCCACGAGCATTGAAGTGAAGCATCCCGGAGAGTTGACGGTGACGGGCGACCTGACGATCCACGGCGTGACGAAGCCGGTCACGTTCGATGTAGAAGGGCCGACGCCACCGGCCAAAGACCCCTGGGGGAATATGCGCGTGGGGCTTTCGGCCACGACGAAGATCAATCGCAAGGATTTTGGGCTCACTTGGAATGCGGCTCTGGAGACGGGCGGCGTGCTGGTGGGCGAGGACGTGACGATCACGCTGGACGTGCAGTTCATCAAGGCGTAAGGAGAGGAAGGGTCATAGGCGTTTCATCCTATGGCCCTTGGCCGCAAAATTAGTTGTTGCAACAAATATTCTTTTCGCACATCTAATCTGTATCGAGCGATTGTCCCCGGCGCTTGTTCCCGGGCGCATCGGCCAGAGCGCATTTCCTCGGGAAAGGGGCCCGGAAAGACGCTGCGAACCGTGTGCAGCGAGTGGAGAATCGCACTGAGAGGTCCATCATGTCCCTTCGGGCAGTGAAAGAGATTTACCAGACAAAACCTACGATCGAGGGCGCGGGCGTGAAGCTTCAGCGCGCCTTCGGTTTCGGCAAGACCGCGGAGTTCGACCCGTTCCTGTTGCTCGACGACTTCCGCAACGAAAACCCGGCCGACTACCTCGCCGGCTTCCCCTGGCACCCGCACCGCGGTATCGAGACCATCACGTACGTGCTCGCCGGCGAGGTGGCGCACGGGGACAGCTTGGGCAACAAGGGACGCATGACGGCGGGCGACGTGCAATGGATGACCGCCGGCAGCGGCATCCTGCACCAGGAGATGCCCAAGGGCGACGCGCGTGGGCGGATGCACGGGTTCCAACTGTGGGCGAACCTGCCCGCTTCGCTGAAGATGACCGACCCGCGCTACCAGGACATCCCTTCGAGCGCGATTCCCGAGGTTACGGAGGACGACGGGACACGGGCGCGGATCATCTGCGGGGAGTTCTGGGGCAAGGCGGGCCCTGTGGAAGGCGTGGCGGCCGATCCGCGCTACGTCGATATTTCGGTACCGCCGAACAAGCGCAAGACGATCAAGGTGGAGACAACGCGAAACGCCTTCGCCTACGTATTTGCCGGCGCCGGAACCTTCCGCAACGCCTCGGACCCGCAGGCGGTGCTGACGGAGTCGGCTGTCGATCCAAATGCTACGCCGGTGTACGACGCGAAGAACCATTCGCTGGTGCTCTTTGATCGCGGGGATGAGATCGTGGTAACGGCGGGGCCGGAGGGGATCCGGTTCTTGCTGGTCTCGGGCAAGCCGCTCGAGGAGCCGGTTGCTTGGTACGGTCCGATCGTGATGAACACCCAGGCACAGCTCCGGCAGGCGATGAACGAACTGCAAGACGGGACGTTCATCCGGCACAAGTGAGCGCAACAATCGCGCCGCCCCTCGGAAGCGGCGGCGCGGTTAGCCCCCTTAAACTCGTCATCACGCTTTCAAAGTCAATCGAAGACCGGTTGCGTGAGCCACAGTGACGGCATACTTGCCGTCCTTCAGGCGGCCGTGTCTAGAGGACGGCGTGATGCGTGCATCCCGGCTGTCGAGTGCGGGCGCGTGCAGCGTTTCGGCCTCCACCATTCCCGCCTTGCCACTTCCAAAATCCACATGCAGGGTCAGGTCTTTCTCAGCATCTTTATTGAGAACGACCACGGAGGTTTCGCCGCTGGCGAGCTCCACTGCGTAGGCAGTCGCGTCGACCCCAGCGGCCTGGATTTGTGCCGTGAAATCGCCGGGGAGGAAGGTGGCGCCGGAGAACGCGCCGGCGAATTTGAGGCCATAGGCGACGGGCTCAAGCATGTACTCGGAGCCGAAGGTGGCGATGGGCGTGTAGAACGGATGAGGGTGCGAAGCGATCTCCCGAGGCGTTTCGCCGGTCTCTTTGAGCATGACGTCGCCGGGCAAAACTCCGCCGACTGAGTTGGCGACGGACTTGCCGGTCCCTCCATGGAGGTTGACACCGGAGTAGTTGTTGCTGGCCAGCAGCAGGGAGTAGTCGGCGGCCCAAAGCGCCGCGGCGAAGACGTCCGACACTCCCGGCTTGCCGCCGCGATAGCAGGTGTTGCCCTCGGTCATGCGCACGCGGACGCCCATCTTCCGTGCTGCAGAGGTAGCCATGTCGGCCGTCTTCTGCACTTTGGCCATGGCGGCCGCACTGAGCAGGTTGGGGACGTTCACCTCCGGGTTCGTCGCCGGCCCGCCAAAGTAGTAGTGGTGGGTCAGCGTTGTTACATGGGGTGGATTCCCAATCGCAGGCCACATCGCCGCGATCTCGGTGAGCCACTCGACGTTCGAGGCCACGTCGGGCATGCCGAACTTTGCGTCAGGGACGCGTGCGGCGATGGCGCGCGCCATGGCGAGCCACTCCTCAAGGTAGGTTTTCGCAGACCAGGTATTAGGGTCACGGAGATGGCGGCCGAAGAGGTCCACTTCATTGCCGATCTGGAAGTACTGGAGGCTCGAGCCCAGGGTTTTGGCCACAAACTCGCCTTCGGCGGCGGCGCGCTCCGGTGTATTGGTGCCCATGCCGATGCCGTAGAGGCAGCTCCACCCGGTGGCGCGCAGAAATTCGGCCAGGTTGCGGACCGCCTCGGCGGTGACGGCATAGTACATCGGTTTGGGCTCGCCGACTACCTCGCGGGTCTCAGGATGCTCGGGCTCAGGCGAGCCTGGTGTAGGCTTCCACCACTCGAACTCGCTGGTGTTGCCGCCAAGACGCAAGACGCCATGGAACGAGAGCGCCCTGAACTCGCGGATGAGGCCCGTGTTCTTAAGCGAGAAGAATGCGGCATCGGCGAGCTGCTGGACCTCATAGGAGAGGCCCACGAAGTCGACGGGCACGTGGGGGCCCGTGGCCTGGGCGGGAAGAGTCAGGGTAGCCTGCGCCGCGCTTTGGCTTTGTGCGCCAAGGCGACTCGCAACCACTGCGCTGGCGGCGACCGCGAGGAATCTGCGGCGGTTCATCGTTGTCATGGTTCCCTTTCAGAGAGCGGCGCGGAGCCGTCTCGAATTCGGTACCCAGTATAGGCCGGGGAGTCGGGTTGAGAGTGGAATCAGTTCCTTTAGAAAAATAATTTTCCAATCGATAGTTCGACGGTGTATAAGTGTTGTGCCCCGGGGCTGACGCAGGCGAGCGCTCAAAGTGCGGCCAGCGAAAGCACCACCAGGGGCTGATCCGTTCGACACGACGCCGCAAACGAGGAGAAGCTGGCCATGAGCCTTCGTACGCTCGCTGCACTTACTCTCTTTGCCGTTCCCGCCGCCTGCATCGCCCAAACGGCGCCGGACGGCCTCGTGCCGCCAAAGACCTGGGTGGACAAGGATACCGGCCACCGCGTGTGGCGGCTGAGCAACGAGCCCAACTCGGGGGGCTTTTATTTCAATGTGAATGCGTACACGCCGGACCTGAAGCAGATGGTGTACACGGCGCCGGACGGCATCCACGTGCTAGACCTGGCGACGCGGGAGACCAAGCTGCTGGTTTCGAATCCGCCGCGACCGGCCGACGCGCGGGGACCATTTTATCCGGGGATGGTGCATGCGATCGTGGTGGGGCACAAGTCCAACAGCGTGTTCTTCACCAGAACCGATCCCATGACGCATGTGACCGCGGTGTACAAGGCTGACACCAACACCGGCGCGGTCCGGAAGCTGATCGACCTGCCGGCGAACCACATGATCGTGAGCGTGAACGCGGACGAGACGCTGGCCGTAGGGACTTACATTGTGGGGGGCTCGCGCGGCGAAGCCTACGGAGCATCGATGCAGGGCGCCCAACGGCCTGGGCAGCGGGCGCCGGATAACCGGGTGGCGAGCGAAACCCAGGGGCCGCATTTCCAGCCCTCCAACAAGGGCGAAATGATGGAGAGGCGGCTGGCGGCGCATCTGCCGATGGTACTGTTTACGATCCGGCTGGAGCCTGGGCCGCATGGGGAGAAAGCTGGCGAGGTAAAGATCCTGCTGCATTCGACGGACTGGATCAATCATCTGCTGTTTTCGCCGACCGATCCGGACCTGCTGATGTATTGCCACGAGGGGCCGTGGCAGAAGGTAGACCGCATCTGGATGATCCACACGGACGGGACGCACAACACGCTGATTCACAAGCGCACGATGTATATGGAAATCGCCGGGCACGAGTTCTGGGGACTGGACGGCGAGACGATCTGGTATGACTGGCAGTACCCGAAAGGCGAGGACTTCTTCCTGGCCAGCTATAACCTCAAGACCGGCGAGCGGATTGCTTACCACATGCAGCGGAACGAGTGGGGCATCCACTTTAACCTGACGCGCGACCTGAAGCTGTTCTGCGACGACGGGGGGGATCCGGGGCAGGTAGCGCGCGCCAAGGATGGAGAATGGATCGAGCTACTGCGGCCGCAGATGATCACCGACGGCCCCGGCACGATCAACAGCTCCACCTACTGGCAGCCGGGCGTCTTCCATGCCGAGCACCTGGTGAACATGGCGCACCACTACTACCGCGAGGAGCCTAACGTGCGGTTCTCGCCGGATGGGACGATGGTGATCTTTACGAGCAACATGTTTGGGCCCAGCTATGTCTTCGGCGTGGAAGTTGCCAAAGCTATAAACCCGCCGCCCCAGGATGTCGTATCCACGCCCGAACTGGCGAGCCGGTACAATCCGCGGAATCCCCCGCCGCTTCATTAGGGCGGTACCGGTACGCATTCGTTGCACGCCGCGAAGAGGCGGAAGATACTGCTTGAGTGACGATGCAGTCTCTTTCGCCGCGTTTTTGCGCCGGCATTTGCGTTCTTGCGCTTCTGCTTTGCGCGGCTCCGGCCTTTTGCCAGCCTGCTCCATCCAGCCGTGCGGCTCCCTGGCCGCAGGCCGACCGTCTGTTCCGTTCCGATCCGCTCTGGCCGGGCGGCGACGGGGCTTTTTCCGTCGATCTTGGCCACGGCCGCATTCTTTGGCTCTTCGGCGACTCTTTCATCGCTACCAAACCCGGCCAGACCCGCCGCCAGGCCGCGTTCGTCCACAACAGCGTGGCCATCGAAACCGGCTACAATCCCGCGCACGCCGCCATCCATTTCTATTCCGGCCGTCGCGCCGGCAAACCCGCCGCGTTCATACCGGAACAGGGCGCGGACTGGTTCTGGCCGATGGACGGGGTCCGGCTGGGCAATCGCCTGCTGCTCTTCTACATGCGTATAGCCCGGAACCGCGATCCACATTCACTCGGCTTCCAATCCGTTGGCTGGAGCGGCTTCCTCGTAGGCAATCCCGACGCGCCGCCTTTGCAGTGGACTCTCCGCAAACTGGGCGGCCCCGACGCGCGCGGACCGATGCTGGTTGGGATGGCGCTTCTGCGCCAAGACGGACTTCTCTACGCCTTCGACTTGAACAACGGGACAGGCGGCAACTTCAATGCCTATCTTCTGCGCTGGCAAGTCGCAGCGGCAGCCGTAGGCCGCCTGGACTCGCCGCATTGGTGGTGCGGCGGCGCGAGGGCTGGCAGGCGAATTCTACTTGTCGCCAGGTTGTCATTCCCAACGCCGGCAGCGAGTTCAGCGTCCAGCACGATCCCCGCGGTGGCTTTCTTGAAGTAAGCGGCGAAGGATTTGGCGCATCGACCGTCGTCCTTCGTCATGCACCGCGCCTTGAAGGGCCATGGAGCGGGCCAGAGCCGATTTACCGCCCGCCAGAATCCGACGGACCGGACCCATTCGTCTACGGCGAAAAGGCGCACCCGAAGCTGAGCGGCGCCGTTCTCGTCGTCACCTACACGGCCAACAGCTCCGATGCACGGCTGGCGACGGACATGAACATCTATTTTCCGCGTTTTGCGCGTGTGACGATCGAGGGCAAACCGGCGGCCAAATTGCTGCCGAATCACCCTTGACCCGTCCCAGCGCCTGTGGCAATGCAGCGCTCGCGTTCGGAATAAAACTATCGAAGCTCGCTTCCTCGGCCACGCCCCGGGGCTTCCCGGCTATACCTGAGCCAAGCGGCCGCCTGCGACGGAGTCAGCCTCGTCTCCAGGTCGGCAAGCGCCTGGGCCGCCGTGATGCTTCGTTCTGCGGGCATAACTCGATCGAGAATCTCACCAGCCTTTTGTACCAGGTCGGCCGCCGTGATGATTGTCATATTCGCCTCCGGAAAAGCAGCGCAGTCGCGAATATACACACAATAAGTATGTGCTTCCAGTTACTCCCGCATCTGCAGGCGGTCGAGCAGGGGGAAGAGGATGATGGCGACGACGGAGTTGCCGATGGCGATGAAGAGCTCCGTGAACCACTGCCAATCGTACTGGAGCCCCAACAGGACGCGGTAGATGAAGATACAGATGGCGCTGGAGAGGAGTGAGAGCAGGAAGTTGAGAAACAGTCGGATGAGGTGGTTTTCGACATCGATGCGAATGCCGACCGAAGCGGCCAGAAAGCCCACCACGGTTTTGGCTATGCCGTTTACGCCGATAGCGCGCTGCGAGAGCGCATCCTCAAAGAGGCCGATGACAGCTCCCATGATGGTGCCCTGAATGGGACTGCGCCGGCCCAGGGCGAAGTAGACCGTAACTACGAGAGGCAGGTCCACCCAGGCATAGCGTCCGAGGACGCGTGGCAGCCAGGCCTGCAGGACAAGCGAAGCAACGGGCACCAGCGCGTAAACCAGAACAGGATAGCGGTGGATCTCGAGATCGCGGCGAAGGTTCGCGCCGAGCACGGACATGGTTAAGGGTTCCTCCGCTGCTTGGAGGATTTAGGTTGACTGCGAGGCGCCGCGGCGCCGACTGCCGGTGGAGTTGATTTCTTCGGCGCAGCCGGAGCGATGGGACGGCCCTCTTCATCGACGGCCGGTGCGCCCGTCTCCATCGTCCCCGCTGGCGGCGAAAACACATCGGGATGCAGCGGTTGCGGCGGCTGCGCCATCGGCGCCGGATTGGAGCTCTCGTTGATGGGCTGCTGTTCAGGCGGCAGATTCGGCACGATCAGGTTGGGCAGGCGCTCGGCGTTGATCTGAGCGGCCTTTTGCTGCTGCTCGATGGCCGCAGCCTGCGCGCCTTCGAGGGCCTCGCTGGTGGCCTCGTCCTGTTTCTCCTGCTGAGAGAAACGCGGCTCCATCGAAGTGATCACCAGAACCTCATCGAGGCGATCGAGATGGGCGGCAGGTTCGACCATAATATCGATGAAAGCGTCGCGCTCGGGATCGGGCACCACCTTGGCAACCTCGCCCACCGGGAGTCCGCGGGGAAAGATGAGATCGCCGCCAGCAGTGAGAACCTTTTCGCCCGGCTTGATGCGTTCGTCGGCCAGAACGCCAACCACTTCCAGTTGGCCATTCGCGTTGCCGCGGAGGATACCGCGAATGCGTGTGGTGGCCAAAATGACCCCCGCACCGCTGGTCTGGTCGTTAATGGCGAGCACCTGCGCGGAGCGTGGAAAGACGTCGCGGACCTTGCCCACGATGCCGTTGGCGGTCACGACTGCCATATCGCGCCTGAGGCCGTCGGCCGAGCCTTTGTCGATGTAGAAGACGTGAGACTGGGCGCTGCCACCGGAGCCGTAGACCTGCGCCGCGACCGTCTTGTAGATGTAGTGCTCCTGGAAGCCCAGTAGCGCCTGTAGCCGCTGGCCCTGCTCGGCATCCTGCAGCAACTCGGCCTGCTCAAGCCGCAAGCGGCCGATGGTCTTCTCGAGTTCGGCATTCTGCTGGCGAACCCCTTGTAGATCAACGTAGTTCTGCCAGAGGTCGATGGCGCCCATCCTGGCAAAGTGAACGGCCTCTTCGGGAGGTGAAACCACTGCATTGGCCCACAGCCGGATCAGGCGGACGCCCGATTGGTCCCGCGGATCGAGGGTGTTGCGGCCCTCCGCCGAGTGCCGGACCTGCGTGGCGAGCCCGATCATCTGCGCGACCAGCAGGACGAGCAGCACCACGAGGTTTCGGTAGCGGACGAAGAGAGATTCCATAACACCAAGTGGTCAGTGGTCAGTTTGTAAGAAATGCCGCACTTCCATCGACCTGCGCTCAAAGAGAATTCGGCGGATATTAAATCAAAGGCCATGCTGCGTTCTTGATCGCTGACGACTGTTCACTGACCACTGTCTTCAGTCGATCTTGATCTTCCGGAGCAGGCGGAAGTCGGAAAGCATCTTGCCGGTGCCGAGCACCACGGAGGCCAGTGGATCGTCGGCTACTGAAACCGGCAACCCTGTCTCCTCGCGGATACGCTTGTCGAGGTTCTTGATGAGGGCGCCTCCGCCGGTGAGGACGATGCCGCGGTCGCTGATGTCGGCCGAAAGTTCGGGCGGGGTGCGCTCCAGGGCTACGCGGATAGCGTTCATGATGACCGCTATGGACTCGCCGAGCGACTCGCGGACCTCGCTGTCGTCGATCGTGATGGTCTTGGGCACGCCCTCGATCAGGTTGCGGCCCTTGATTTCCATAGCGAGCGGCTTGTCCAGCGGAAACGCCGAGCCGATTTCGATCTTGATCTGCTCGGCGGTGCGCTCGCCGATGAGCAGGTTGTACTTGCGCTTGAGGTAATTGGTGATGGCCTCGTCCATCTGGTTGCCGGCCATGCGCACGGAGCGCGAGTAGACGATGCCGGAGAGCGAGATGACGGCGATGTCGGTGGTGCCGCCGCCGATGTCGACGACCATGTTGCCCGAAGGCTCGGTGATGGGCAGGCCGGCGCCGATAGCTGCCACCATGGCCTGCTCGACGAGATAGACTTCGCTGGCTTTGGCGCGGTAAGCCGAGTCTTCGACGGCGCGCTTTTCTACTTGCGTGATCTCGGAAGGCACGCCGATGACAATGCGCGGATGCACCAGCATCTTGCGGTTGTGCGCCTTCTGGATGAAGTAGTTCAGCATCTTTTCGGTGACTTTGAAATCGGCGATGACGCCGTCCTTCATCGGCTTGATGGCCACGATGTTGCCGGGCGTGCGCCCGAGCATTTCCTTGGCCTCTTTGCCGACGGCTTCGACTTCACCGGTGTTCTTGTTGATGGCGACAATCGACGGCTCGTTGACGACAATGCCTTTGTTGGCCGCAAAAACGAGCGTGTTGGCGGTGCCCAGGTCTATGGCCAGGTCGTTGGAGAAGACACTGAAGAGCGACCGTAGA
>DATJMU010000091.1:0-24521 GCA_035508555.1 Occallatibacter sp.
GTGGCGCTCGAGGGGATTTCTCTGGCGGTGGAGCGCGGGGAGTTTGTGACATTTCTGGGGCCGTCGGGGTGCGGGAAGTCGACGCTGCTGAAGCTGGTCTCGGGGCTGAGCCCGGCCAGCGAGGGCGAGGTGAAGGTGAACGGCATGACGCCGGTGAACGCGCGCGAGATGATGAGCTTCATCTTTCAGGATGCGACGCTGCTGCCCTGGCGGACCGTCGAGCAGAACGTGGGGCTGGGGCTGGAACTGGATTATGCCGCGCGGGCAGTGCGCCGGGTGCGCGTGGCAGAGATGCTGGAGCTGGTAGGGCTGGAGCGCGTGGCGAAGCGCTTTCCTCGGCAGCTCTCGGGCGGGATGAAGATGCGCGTTTCGATTGCGCGTGCGCTGGTGAGCCGGCCGCGGATTCTCCTGATGGACGAGCCGTTTGCGGCGCTGGACGAGATGTCGCGCGACCGGCTGAACGAGGAGCTGCTGCGGCTGTATGCGGAGCAGAAGTGGACGGTGCTGTTTGTGACGCACTCGGTGGCGGAGGCGGTGTTCCTGTCGACGCGGGTGGTGATCCTGGCGGCGCATCCGGGACACGTGGCGCATCAGATTGCGGTGAATCTGCCATGGCCGCGGACGGCGGAGACGCGCGAGACGGAAGAGTACGAAGAGGCGGTGACGCAGGCCTCGCGGCTGCTGAGAGGAGTGTGGCAGCGATGAAGAAACAGGGACTGCTGGTGCTCAACAGCGTGATCGTCTTCGCGTGCCTGGTGGGGCTGTGGCAACTGATCATCTGGATGAATCACCTGCCGGCGTATATCTTGCCGGGCCCGATGGCGGTGGCGAAGGCGCTAAAGGATCGCTTTCCGTCGCTGCTGAGTTCGTTCTACATCACGACGGAGGAAGCCGCGGGCGGGCTGGCCGCGAGCATCGTGGCGGGCGTGGCGGCGGCGATGGTGTTTGCGCAATGGCGATGGCTGCGGCAGACGCTCTATCCTTACACGATCCTCCTGCAGACGGTGCCCGTCGTAGCGATTGCGCCCCTGATCATCAACTGGGCGGGGGCGGGGATTTTTTCGGTGACGGTGGTGACCTTCATTATTTGTCTGGCGCCGATTATCGCCAACACCACGCAGGGACTGGTCAGCGTGGACGAGAACCTGATCAACCTGTTCATCATGTACAAGGCATCGCCCGCGCAGATTCTGTTCCGGCTGCGGCTCCCGAATGCTTTGCCAAGTTTCTTCACCGGCGTTCGAATCTCGGCGGGGATTGCGGTGATCGGCGGAATTACCGGTGAGCTGTTTGCGGGATCGACGCGAGTGGGCCAGGGCGGGCTGGGGTACGCGATTCTCTACGCGAGCAACCAGATGGAGATCGCCTACCTGTTTGCGTTGGTGATCGGGGCCACGGTGCTGGGGTTTCTGTTTTTCTTTACGGTGATGTTTTTCGAGTGGCTGGCGCTGCACAACTGGCATGAATCGAGCCGGGCGGCGGAGTAGGGGAGAGTATCGATGTTGCGGATGGAGACGGAGACGGGGTGGTGGCTGATCCGGCATCCCGATCATGCGCGGCTGGCGGGTGATTTTGCGGCGGCGTGGGGGAACGCGCGGTTTCGGCGGCCGGAGCCGCGGGCGCGGGTGCTGAACGGGATTGCGTGCCACGACGATGGGTGGGCGGCGCGCGATGCGCATCCGGCGATTACGCGGCAAGGGAAGCCTTCGGCGTTTTCGACGGAGCTGGTGGGCAAGTATTCGGCGTTTGAGGAGATCGACCTCGAAGAGTACCTTGCGGTGCGGGAGCGGGCGGTGCGGATCATCGCGGAAGAGGATCCTTACGCCGGGCTGCTGATCTCGATGCACACCTACAATCTGTTGACCGAACATGCGGACCGTGCGACGATCGCACCCGACGGGCTGGCATTGCTGGATGGGTTTCTGGAGCGGCAGCGGGCGTATCAGGGCGAGCTGCGTTTACGGATTGTGGCGGATGCGACGATTAAGCCGGAAGAGAAGTCGGAGCATGCGATCGTGGAGCACTTCAGACTATTGCAGGCTTGCGATAACCTTTCGCTGCTGACGTGTGTCGCCTATAGCACGCCGGCGCATCTGCTGCATCCGCTGCCGCTGAACGGCGGCGGAACGAGCGAGGTGAAGGTGCTGCCGGTTTCACCAAGGCATTTTCGGCTGGCGCCGTGGCCGTTTGCGGAGCCGGAGCTCAAGTTCACGTTTCCGGCACGGCATGTGGAAGGCAAGACGTTCGGAACTTCTGCGGAGCTGGAGGCTGGGTACACGACAGCGGGTGATGAAAAGCTGACCGTGACTCTGACTGAATAGGTCGCGGCTGAGCGGCCTCTGTTTTCAGAGGAAATAGGAAGGCCGGTTCCATTCGGAACCGGCCTTCTTTCGTTGCGCGTGAGGATCAGAAGTCGAAGTGCAGGGACATCTGGATCTGGCGCGGGGCGCCGATGGTGTGGGTGACGATTCCGAGGCCGGAGGGGCAGTTATAGAAGCTGGTGTTGGTTTGCGAGCCACTGGCGGTGCATCCGGTTGGGAGGGGCGTCAGGCCTGCTGCGGGGAAAGCGTTGTAGCCCTGGTTCTGGGAGACCTCGTTGCCCGGAATGTCGAAGCTGGAGGTATTGGTGAGGTTGAAGACGTCGAAGGTATATTTGAGGCTGTAGCGCTCGTGGTCGAAGGAGGTCATCTTGACGAGCGAGGCGTCGGCGCGCTTCTGGAAGGCCTGGCGGAAGATGTTGCGCTGGCCGGTGGTGTAGCCGGTTTCGTAGGGGTCGGAGGTAGGAATGGCGCCGTTGAGGCCACCGGCCGGGAGCAGGGGAAGCGTGAAGCACTGGGGCTTGAGAGCGGGCTGGCCGCCGCCCGGAGTCCACGCGCCGGAAGCGCCGGTGAGCGCATTCTTGGCGGTACAGCCCTGGGCCAGGGGAACGATGGGGTTGGTGATGCCGTCGGCGGTGGAGTAGTAGATGCTGGCGACGGCGCCGGAGAAGTCGATGATGCTGTAAGGCTGGCCGCTTTGCAGGATCGTCATCCCCACCAGGGACCAGCCGCCGGAGAGCATGCCGGCCAGGTTATTGGTCTTCACGAAGTTGGGCAGGCGGAAGATGTAGTTGATGTCGGTGACGTGGGTGCGGTCGAAGTCGGCCGAGCCGTAGCCGCTGCGCAGATCGAGCGGGTTGTTGCCGTTGTAGAAGAGGCCAAGGCCGCTCTGTTCGTCGAGAGCGTGCGACCAGGTGTAGGAGACGCCTAGCTGGAAGTTCTGACTCATGCGCTTCTCAACGTGGGCCTGGAGGGCGTTGTACTCTGAAACGCCCGCGGCGAGGTAGTCGATAGATTCGGCGGCGTATCCGATGTAGGGAACGCGGAGATCGACGTTGCCGCCCTCGTAGTTGGCCTGGTAGTTGGAGCCGTCCGGCAGGGTTGCGCCGCCGACGTTGTAGCCATAGCTGTAATCCTGGGCGTAGGACCCGCCGCCGAGGAGGGGATTGGAGGGTGAAGCGATGTTGGGCTGGTTGAAGGGAACGGGAATGACCTGGTGACGGCCGACGTTGCCTACATAGCCGAGATCGACGGCAAGATCGTTGCGCGGCTGCCACTGTATGTCGAGGGTGTAATTCATCGTGTAGGGCAGCTTGTTGCGGCGGTCGTAGACGCCGAGCGAGATGGGCTCGCCGTTGTTGATGATCTCGCCGTTGGTGGTGTTGGGACAGACGCCGGGAACGCCGGCCGCGCCGTAGTTTTCAATGCTGCAGGCATTGGGCAGATAACTGCTGAGATCCGAGGCCTTGGGGCTGGACGGCGCTGTGTATTGGAGAGTCGTGCCGTAGGGGTTTTCGAGGTTGCCGGTTTGCGCAGTGGGCGGGCCGGTGGGCGGACCGAATCCGCCGTTACCGCCGCAGGTGGGGATGTAGTACTCGTACAGCGACTGTGAGGCGGTGGGGCAGGTGGAGGCATTGACGAAGGGCAACTGCTGGTTGACGCCAAAGGGACCGCCGGTGACGGTGCCGATGGCATAGCCGGGCGAGAAGTAACTGAAGAGTTCGCCGCGGTCGTAATAGATGCCGGCGCCGGCGCGGACGACCACCTTGCTGTGAAAGACGGCGGGCTGCCAGGCGGCTCCGACGCGGGGTGCGATGCCCCACTGGCGGCCGGTGAGGGTGGTGTCGCTGACGCCCTTGGTTCCGTTGGCGTTGTTGCCGGCGATGATGAGGCCGGGGTTGGTGATGGTGTCTGTAGAGACATCGTAGCTATAGAGGCTGGGATCGAAGTTGAAGATGCGGCCATATTTCTCGGTGAGGCCACCATCCCAGTCGTAGCGCAAGCCCGCGGTGAAGGCCAGGTTGGGCGTGAACTGGTACTTATCCTCGACGTACATGCCGAGCTGGTTGGCACGGTAATAGCGGCTGGCGTTGCCCTGTAGGAAGGAGCTGACATAGAAACCGGTGGCCGAACTGCCGGGAGTCACAAAGCCCTGCAGCATCTGGCTGAGGTCGTCGGTGGCGACGGTGCCCGTGCCGGTGCGCTTGTCGATGGTGTTGAGCTGGGAGTAAGTGTAGCTGGCGCCGAAGTTGACGGTGTGCTTGCCGAGGATCCAGATGGCGCTGGCCGAGGGTGCGATGCGGTTCTGGAACATGCCGGTGTTGGAGGCCTGGCCCTCGGCGTTGGGGCCGATGTTCAGGACCGCGGTGGAGACGCCGGCGGGCTGATTGTCGCCGAGCACGTTGTAGACGGAGATGCCGGGGAAGTAGGTGGATCCGAACATGTTGATGGAGCCGGTGCCGGCGGCGCCGCCGGGGATGGAGCCGGGGCCAAAGGGCTGCTGGTTGTCAGCCCAGTCCTTCTCGCGCAGGAATCCGAGGGTTTCAATGGTGCTGAGATTGGATTTGACGATGAAGGTATTGGTCAGCGACATCTGCTGTGCGCCGGAGTCGAGGTGTTCGGTGAAGCCGGGGACGTCTGAGTAGGAGTAGGGCGCGAGGCTGGGATCGTGCTGGTAGAAGTACTTGAGCGAGAGCGTGTCCCTGCTGGTGGCGTCGTAGTCGAGATCGGCCACGGCCTCGTCCGCGGTGAACCGACCTGTGCCGGGCAGGAAGGCGTTGTCGATATGAGCGGCAGTGGGAGTTTGCCCCTGTGTAATGAGGGTGTCGTTGGGGATGAGCCACTTGCCGGGCTCGCCCGGCAGAGCGGGCGAGTTGAAGAGGACCAACGCGTCCTGGTCGATATTGGCGCCGGTGAGGCTGGTGCCGAAGCTGTTGTTGGCCAGGGTGGCCAGTCCGTCGGCGGTGCGGTTGCTGTCGCTCAGGCCCACGGGCACATCGAAGATCGAGTCACCGATTTCCTGGTCGGAGACGTGTACGTGCTGGTAGCCGATGAAGTAGAAGAGCTTGTCCTTGACGATAGGGCCGCCCAGCGTGCCGCCCAGCGTGTAGCGGTGCAGTTGCGGGACCTTGTCGGCCGCGGGGATGTCGTCGTCCTGATTAAAGAAAAAGGGCGCGGCGTTGAGCCAGTCGGTGCCGCGATGGTAGAAGAGGTTGCCGTGCATGGCGTTGGTTCCGGACTTGGTGCTCATGTCGATGTGAGCGCCGGAAGTCGAACCCTGGTCGGCGCTGTACATGGAGGCGTTGACCTGAACTTCCTGCAGGAACTCGGGGGCGGGCGTGGGCAGGGCGTTGCCGATGGAGAGATAGATGGAGGCGACGGTAGGGATGACGCCGCCGGCGCCGGAACTGGACGAGACGCCGGTGCTGTTGATGACGCGGGCCGAGGGCACGTCGCTGGTGCTCTTGCCGTTGAAGAGGTTGCTGGCGTCGACGCCGTTCAGCAGGAAGCTGTTGGAGGTGTCGCGCTGGCCGTTGGCCCAGATGGGCGCGTTGCCCAGGCCGGAGTTGGCGCCGGTGCCGGTGGGCAGTTCGGCGTCGACGCCTGGCGAGGCGATGGCCAGCTCAGTAAAGCTGCCCGTGGCTAGCGGCACCTGCTGAATCTGGGCGCTTTCCATGGTGTAGCCGTTGGTGGTGGTGCTGGCGTTCATCAGCGGCGTGCCTTGGACCTCGATGGTTTCACCCTTGACGGCGGCCACCTTGAGCTGCACGTTGAGGGTGCCGGTGCGGTCAGCCTGAATGGCGATGTGCAGCATCTTCTGGGTCTGGAAGCCGGCGGCGGTGAAGGTCACCGTATAGGTGCCGATGGGGAGGTCGACAAAGGTGTATCCGCCGGTGCCGTTGGAGGTGGCGGAGCGTGTCAAGGAGGTCTGTTCGTTGACGGCGGTGATGGAGGCGTTGGGAATGACACTGCCGGTGGGGTCAGTAACCGTGCCGGTGATGCCGCCGAGGGTTTGCTGAGCGGCCAGGGGAAGGCCAGATAGCACAACGGCTGCGGCGATGGCCAGCAGCCGTGAGAACAGATTCTGATGGGAAGGTCCAAAAGACTTCAATTCGCATGCCTCCAATGAAGGTTTTCCCCATAGGCTCTTGCAATCTCGGAGGAAGCCCCAGTTGAGTGAGCACGGGCGTCTGGGTTTCGCAAAGGCGGACTCCGAGACGGCGTTACCTGCAGATAGCCTGTACGCGGCAAAAAAGGGCCGCGGACCGAGATGGCCTGGCTGCTAAGTCTAAGGAACGCGAATCTCCGGATATCGCCAGAGTGCAAAAAAGATAAGAGAGTGAAGACGGCTGCGAGTCGATCTCGCTAGTTTTACTGGTCCGAACTGAACTACGGGGTGACGTTAGGATAGCGTTAAACGCATAAAAATCGTCTAAGGATTTACAGTTTTCCTTGGCAATCTTCAAGAGTTAGCAGCCGGGGGCTCCGGTTGTTGGGAAAGAAACGAGACGTGTGCCGAGACGATGCGCCAGCCCTCGGGGAAGCGGACCCAGGTCTGGCTCTGGCGGCCGTGGACGGGACCGTTGGGAGTGATGCGCTCGAACTCGAGGGTGATGCTGGCGAAGTCACGGCCGAAGGTGACGATGTCGAGCCGGGTGACGGTGCGGGCCAGGTTGGCGGCGGGCCGGGATTTGCGGAAGTCGGCCAGCTCTTCGGGGCCGTGGAGGTTCTCTGTCGCGCCAAAGCGCATCACCTCGGGACCGGACCAGAACATGGCCATCAGAGTGTCCACGTCGTTGGAGACGAGGGCCTGCTCGTAGCGCGGGTAAAGGGCGCTGAGTTCAGCGACGACTTCGGGATCGTTAATCTGCATGGGCAGGGAAGAGCTCGCGCTCGGGAAGAACGTCTTTGGCGATGGCGGCGCTGACGGTGTGGACCGGCTCGTTGACGACCTGGCTCAGCCGGAGGCGCATGGCCACGCTCGAGAGGATATACGCGTGAACCTCACTGAAGCCCCAGCGGCTGACGAGCAGATCGATCGTGCGGTTGGTGGCGGCGCGGGCGGCTGCGGCCAGGTCGGTTCCGGTTTCGACCACGACCCAGGCGTCGGCGCGGGAGTCGGGCGCAGCGGATTCACTGGCATCGACGATCGGGCCGGAGAGCGGCTGGCGCTTATGCAGATGGAAGCGCAGGGTGACGTCGAGCGGGCACTCGATGCCGTTGATGCAGACCTCGCCGTCGCCCTGGGCGGCGTGGCCGTCGCCGCAGCTGAAGAGGGCGCCGGGGTTGTAGACGGGCAGATAGAGCCTTGAGCCGGCGCAGAGTTC
The DNA here is from genome assembly GCA_035508555.1 of Occallatibacter sp. Taxonomy (GTDB): domain Bacteria; phylum Acidobacteriota; class Terriglobia; order Terriglobales; family Acidobacteriaceae; genus Telmatobacter. Next base: position 7,646 of record DATJMU010000091.1, read on the forward strand.
GCGCACATCGAGATTGCCGCCGAAGGGGCCGGGCGGGCGGGTGCGAAAAGAGCCGTCTTCCGCGCGGGCGACGCCCATGACGCCGAGAAACGGCCGCAGCGGCACCACGGCCGGAGCAAGGGACCTGGTGGACTCGCCCTCGAGGTGCCAGTGAAAGAGATACGGCTCGCGGAAGCGGTCTTTGAGGAATCCGAGGCCCTCGATGACGCTGGACCAGCCCCAGCCGCTGTGACGCGTGGAGAGTACGTCGATCTCGAGCACGTCGCCGGGCTCGGCGCCTTCGATCCAGATGGGGCCGGTGAGGGCGTGGATGCGGGTGCGGTCGATGGCGAGGAATTCCGCTGCCTTCATGCCCGGGCGCACCTGGCCGCCGCTGGCATCCACGCATTCGATCTGGACCTCGTCGCCGGGGGCAATGCGGAGCCGGGGCGCGAGCGAGCGGTCCCAGACGGAGTGCGTCGGTTCGGCGGAAAGCGTGTGCTCGGTCATGGCTCCTCGGTCACGATTCTTTCACGCGCACGGTCATTTGCACTTCTACCAGAGCGTTGCGCGGCAACCCGCTGACGCCGACGGCGGCGCGCACGTGGCGGCCGGCGTCGCCGAAGACCGAGACGAGAAGGTCGGAGGCGCCGTTGATGACGGCGGGGGAGTCAGCGAAGCCGGGCGCGGCGTTTACGTAGCCGTTTACGCTGACCACTTCGGCAACGCGGTCGAGCGAGCCCAGCTCGCGCCGGAGCACGGCGAGATGCGCGAGGGTGCAGGCGCGGGCGGCGCCATAGCCGGCCTGGACGGAGCTATCTGCCCCGGCCGTGCCGGTGATGATGCCGTCGGGCCCGCTGGAGATGACTCCAGAGAGATAAACGAGCGCGCCCACGCGCTTGGCGGGAACGTAGTTGCCGCCGGGGGAAGGCAGCGCGGGCAGGGTGAGGCCGAGGGCGGTGAGGTTTTCTTCAGGGGTCCTGAGGTTTGGCATTTGTCTTCGACTCCAGCATGGGTGCGGGGGATTTTGGGGCAAAGACCGTTCTCACGTTAGGATAAGCCATGCTCAAGGCGTTGGCGATGGGGCTGGCGGGGGTGGGACTGGCCTTCCTATCTGCGGGAAATGCAAAGAACATCCTTCATGTGAGCCGGGCGTCGGCGGGAGACCTCGAAATTGGCGGCGATCTGGCGGGATTGCCGCCGGGTGCGACGCGTTACATCCGCTACGAGGATCTGCTGCGGCTGCCCCAGGAGACCTACACGGTCAACGACGACTCGAACCTGCCGCACGGCACGAAGATCAGCGGGGTGCCGCTGGCGATGCTGGCGCAGCTCTTTGCGGGCTCGCCCAGCTCGGCGCTGATTGTGGCGATCTGCTACGACCGGTACCGTACGAATTATCCAATGGACTACGTGGCCGAGCATCGTCCGCTGCTGGTGCTGCGGATTAACGGACAGGCGCGCGCGGGCTGGCCGAAGTCGGAGCACGGCGGGCCGCTGGGGCCGTACCTGATCTCGCATCCGTACTTCAAGCCGACATTCAAAGTGCTCTCGCACGAGGACGAGCCGCAGATTCCGTTTGGCGTGGTGCGGATCGAGTTTCATCCGCAGGCAGAAGTGTTTGGCGCCATCAAGCCGCGCGGGAATTGGCCCGCGAACTCGCCGGTCGAGCAAGGCTACGAGATTGCGCGGCAGGATTGCTTTCGCTGCCACAACATGGGCGTCGAGGGCGGAACCATGGCCGGCCACTCATGGCTGCAGCTTGGGGCGATGGCTCGCCACAACAGCGCGCGCTTCCAGCGGATCATCCACGATCCCAAGTCGGTGACGCCGGGAGCCAGGATGCCCGCGCATGGCGATTATGACCAGGCAACCCTCGACGCGCTGACTGCCTACTTCCGCACCTTTTCCGTTGCTACCCACGCGGCCAGGAGAAAGCCATGATCACACGCACAGCCAAGCTGCTTTTGCTCGCCGGCATTGCGCTCTTTTATTCCTTCGTGGTCTTGAACAACCTCACCGATTTCAACTCGAACTATCAGTTTGTGCGCCACGTGCTGATGATGGATACGACGTTCGCCGGCAATCGCGGAATGTGGCGCGCGATCGACGCGCCCGCGGTCCATTTGATTTTCTATTGGAGCATCATCGCGTGGGAATGCGTAACCATGGTGCTGCTTTGGTGGGGATCGGCGAACCTGCTGCGCGCGCTGCGCCTGCGTCCGGCGGCTTTTGAAACGGCCAAGCGGGTGCCGGTGATCGCGCTGACGCTGTCGCTGCTGATGTGGCTGGTGGCGTTTCTGGCGGTGGGCGGGGAGTGGTTCCTGATGTGGCAGTCGCGTGAGTGGAACGGGCAGGAGGCAGCCTTCCGGAATTTTGCGGTGGTGGGGATCGTGCTGCTGTTTCTGATGCGGCCGGAGACGGAGACGCAGCCGTAGAGCGATCAGGCCCGTACGGCAGTCTGGTTGCGCCGGAGTGCGTACCAGACCAGCCCGGCGCCGATATATGCGAGATAGATATAGGGAATCCGTGCATGGACGGCGTCGGAGGCCGAGCGCAGGTCAAAGAGGACAATCGTGACAATGGCCGCGACGGTGAGCATGCTGACGGCGGCCACGATGTGCGAGTGCTGCCCGCGGGCGCGGCGGGCGAAGGGAAGCGCGAGAGCTACGAGAGCGTAGGCGGTGAGGAAGCCGAAGACCGCGAGCGAGCCGAGCAGGTCGTAGGTGCCGGCGCCGTCCACATGATTCAGCGACATGGCGGCAGTGGCGGCAAACATGAGCAGGCCCGAGAGAAGGATTCCAGTGCCGGGGGTGCGATGCCGCGGGCTGGTGCGCGCGAAGGCGGACGGAAGCAACCCACTGTGCGCCATGCGCAACAGCACGCGCGCAGCCGCCGTGGTGCAGGCCAGCACGCAGGCGAACATGCTTACGAATGCGCCGAAGTCGATGGCGACGCCGAGGGGCGAGACGCCGGCTTTGGCTGCGAGCAGGTGCAGCGGGCTGGTGGTGTCGCTGAGGCGCGTGGGCTCGCCGCGGAAGCCCAGCACCTCAGAGTACGAGCAAAGGATGAAGAAGATACCGGCAAGCAGAGCGCCTTGCATCACGGCGCGGGGAATGGTGTGGAGGGGGTTACGCGCCTCGCTGCCCAGAGTAGTGGCGCTCTCAAAGCCGACGAAGCTGAAGATGGAGAGCACCAGTGCGGGGCCGATGCCGAAGAACGACGCGCCTTTAAAGCGGAACTGATCGAGGTCGAACTGGAAGCCGAAGCGGAAGACGAGCAGGGCCAGGACGATGAGGATAAGGCTGACCGAGACTGCTTCGATCCACAGCATGACCTCTGCTGAAAGCTTCACGTCGCGATACGCGATATATGCGGCAATGGCACAAACCAGCGCGAGCGTGAGCAGGGGCCAAGGCGCATGGTGAAAGAACTGCTGCATGAGAACCGTCGCGTAGTAGAGCGCGCCGCCGGCAACCGATGCGCCCGTGGCCAGATACGCGATCAGCAGCGCCCACGCGGCCAGCACGCCAAAGAACGGGGGCAGCGTATCGGCCGTGTACGTGTAAAGTGAGCCCGGCGAAGCCGAGAGGCGCGCGAAGCGGCTAACGCAGAAGCCGACAAGCAGGATGGCGCAGGTGGCCACAAGGTAGACGAGCCAGGTGGCATTGCCGGCCAGTGCAAAGACAAGTGGAATGGTGAGCGACGAGGTGGTGCTGGGAGCGATGGCTGAGACCGATTGCGCCAGCGTTTCAATGGGCCCAAGCGCGCCGGCGTGCAGACCGTAGTCCTCCGTCCCGGTCTGCGCGGCATACACTTTGGCCCTGGTGGTCGTCTGGCCGGTCAATGCTCTGCCTCTCGCATTTGCCTTTCGGTCTGATTTTGGCGGTTACCTAACGCTCGATGGTGGCTTCGATGGTACCATGCGGTTCGTCGATGGGTACAAAGACGAGGTTCGGATTGTCGAGACCGAAGGCGCAGAGGTCCGCGAGCAGGTGATGCAGGTTGGGCATGGCGAGATGGATGCTCACGATCTCCGGCGCCGCGTCCAGAGCGGCTTTGCCCATGTCGAACAGCGTATGCTGCACGCTCTTGCTGCCGTGGGCGGCAAAGGTTTTGAGCAGTGCGGGGACAACGCGGCTGCGCACACAGCCGAAGTCCGTGGCCGATGTGGCATGCTCCCACTTCGCGGTTGCACGGGTGCCCAGGATGCGGTCCGTGGCGGGCTTCAGCGTGGTGAGTTTGTCCTGGACGTAGCCGGTGAATGCGGATTGGGCGGTCTTGAGGATGGTGAGGCCGTCGACGCCGGAGGTAATCCCCCACGGGCCGCCGCGCGTGCGCAGGGCGGCAACCGTTTGCAGCTCGGGCCCGCCCAGTTTGAAGGTGGTGGCCTCGGCAACACCATCGAAGGTCAGAGGCTGCCAGGATTTTTCCTCGACCTCCACGCTGACCTTGCCGATCTGCGCATGATTATCGAGAAGGTAATCGCCCAGCTCCATCGCGAACTCCTCGATGGCCGCGGCCTGCGAGCCCCGCGCCACGTAGTAGACCGTGTTCTTCATCGTGTCGGTGGGCAGCACCTTGCTGTTGTCCGCCTCGGTGAAGCTGGTCTCGAAGTCTCCATAGAGAAGAACCTGCACGGTCCACTCGCTGAACTCATGGCGCTCCGCCTTGCGCACGATGCGCGACAGGCGCACACGAGATTTTCCGTAGCGATTCTCTCCCAGTCTTGCCATGCGCTAGCTCCCTCGATAGGTTGTGTAGCTGTTGTCACTGAGAAGAAGCGGCAGGTGGTAATGCGCTTCGCCATCGCAGGTGAAGACGATGGAGACTTCAGGATAAATCGTCTTGCGCTGACTGCGCGCCATGTAACCGCCGGTCTTGAATGTGATTCGGTACAGGCCCGCGGTGGCGTTGGGCGCGAGATCGCGGCAGCGGCCGTCCGCATCGGTCGCGCTGGCAGCGACGGCCGTCCATGCGTCGCCTTCCTGCCTGTCGAGGCGCACGGCGATGGCGGCCGCAGGCTTGCCGAGCACCGTATCCAGCACATGGGTCGTAATCGCGCTCATGCCACCAGCCACTTTCCCAATCGAATTTGCATAATCTGCCGCTGCTGCTCGGCCGCCTCGCGCAACTCCGTTGCGCGGTCGCTCTCGAGCCGGCGCTTGAGGATCGCGAGCATCTCTTCAGCGCTCTTGCCGGTGGCGCACACAATGTAAGTGAATCCGTAGCGCTGCTCGTACTCCGTATTGCCCGCGGCCAGCTCGGCGAGCACCTGCGCACGCGCGGCGTCTGTGGAAGACTGCTCCTGGCGGGACCATGCGGACGATTGCGCCGATGCGTGGGCCGCTTTGCGCTCGCCGATGCGGGGATGGCAGGCGAAGGCTTCCAACCAGTCTGCTTCTTCCATGGTGCTCCACACGCGGTCTGCGGCTTCACTCAGCACGAACACGCCGGCGATGGGGCGGAGGGCGACCATTGCCGCTGCCCATCGGCGCGCGCCGCAGCAGGCGAGCATCGCTTCAAGGGCACTCGATGCATCGGTCGCGTTCCAGGCTGCAAGCGTAGCGTTCACGGGCGCTGAGTCTCCTGTTGCAGTTCGAGTAGAAACTCTTCGATCAGATTAGCGCCAACGCGCCGGCGGTACTCAGCCGTGGAACGAATATCGTCGATGGGCTGGGCTTCGCCGAGCAGCGCGGCACGGGCCGCGACGATTGTCCCGCGCGTGACGGGCTGGGCGAGCAACGCGGCTTCCGTGCGGAGGAGACGCGTGGGGAACGGCGCCAGGCTGGCGGCGGCGAGACGAATCTCGCTGATGACGCCGGCCTGAGTGAGCGCCGTCGCCGCGAGCGCGACTTTGGAGATAGCCATGGCGCGGCGCGTGCCCACTTTGCGCAGATATTGCCGGTGGCGGACGAAGCGGCGCGGCAGATGAATCGCGAAGACCAGCTCATCGGCGGCGAGGACGCTGCGCTTGTAGCCGGTGTGGAACGCGGAGTAGGGAACGCGCCGGCTGCCGCGGACAGAGACGAGCTCGATCTCCGCATCGTAGACGAGAAGCGCGGGCGAGGAATCGGCAGCGGGCGAACCGTTGACCAGATTGCCGGCGATGGTGGCGCGGCTCTGGTTGGCGATGGAGCCGATCCAGCCCGAGGCCAGGGCCAGCAATGGAAAGGCTTCGGCCAACTCAGCATTCCGGCGCAGATCGAGAAACGTGGCGCCGCCGCCGACGGAGATGGTCTCTGGCGTAGCGTGGATGAAGCGGAGATCGGGGATGCCCCAGAGGCTGACGAGCCTGGGCGCAGTGAGCCGGCCGGCGGCGTGCGCAACCATCAGCTCGGTGCCGCCGGCGATGGGCGTCCAGGCGCCGGGGTCCGCGGCGAGCAGCTCCAGCACGGCCGCAAGCGTGCCGGGCGCGACCAGTTGGTGCGTCTCGGCGTTACCGCGCATGAGGCTGCTCCGGTTCGGCTTGCGTCGCAGCGGCGAGCACCGACTCGAAGATGCGCATGAAGCCCGTGCAGCGGCAGAGATTGCCCGCCAGCCCCTCGCGAATCTCGGCCAGCGTAGGATGCGGCGTCTGTTCGAGCAGTTGCGCCGCGGCCATCAACATTCCCGGCGTGCAGATGCCGCACTGCGCGCCGCCGCAGTTCAGGAACGCTTCCTGCAGCGGGTGCAGCACGCCTTTGGTGGCGAGGCCTTCAACGGTCTGGACGATTGCGCCCTCGGCCTGCAGCACGGGCACAAGGCAACTGTTCACCAGGTCGCCGTTCATGCGCACAGAGCAGGAGCCGCACTCACCTTCGCCGCAGCCTTCCTTGGTTCCCGTCAGGTGGAGGTCCTCGCGCAGCACGTCGAGCAGGCGCTTCATGGGTGGCACACTCACCGCGCGGAGTTCGCCATTGACGGTGAAACGGATTGCCGGCCAGCTTGCATTCATTGGATGGCTGGCTCCTCGACAGGCAGAAGCGCGCAGAGCCGGACGAACAAATCCTCGGGCAGCAGCGGGATCGAGTTGAAGCTCACGCCGGTGGCGTCGCGGATGGCGTTGACGATGGCGGGCGCGGGCCCGTCATGCGGCAGCTCGCCGATGCCCTTGGCCCCGTAGCCGCCATGGCGGAAAGGAATCTCTTCAAAGAAGACGTGAATGGGCGGAACATCCTCGGCGGTGGGCATGATGTAGTTGGTCATCTGGTTGTTGGCCATGTGGCCGTTCTCGGAGACCACTTTTTCGTAGAGCGCGTAGCCGATGCCCTGGGCGATGCCGCCCTCGATCTGTCCTGCGGCAAGCACAGGATGCAGCACGCGGCCAATCTCCTGCACGGCCCAGAAGCCTTCCACCTCGGTGGAGTAGGTGACGGAGTCAACGGCGACCTGCGCCACGTGGATGGCCCACGCATAGGCTGGGTAGGCCTCGCCGCGATACTTCTGGTCATCCCAGAAGATGCCGGGCGGGGCCTCATAGCGGCAGAGCGACTCGACCTTGCCGTGCGCGGCGCGGTAGCGTTCGCAGGCTGCGAAGAACTCTTCGCGCGTGTGCGGTGCGGGCAGGCCGGCGTGCTCGCGCAGCATGGCGATGAGCTGCGAGCTGGCGCGCTCGATGAGGCGGCCGACGACCATCACCGTGCGCGAAGCCACCGTCGGTCCGCTGTTGGGGACTGCGCCTGTGTCGGGCGGGGCCATGGTGAGGTCGTCGTAGCTGACACCGAGCGCTTCAGATGCGATCTGCGTGAGAACGGTGTTGGTGCCCTGACCGAACTCGGTATTCGAGACTAGGACGCGGACTCGGGGCTCGGGCGTTACGTCTACGCCGGCAAGGGAGTTGAGAATGCGCTCTCCGGAGCCGGTGAAACCGGAGCCATGATAGTAGGCAGAGATGCCGATGCCGCGCTTGACGGGGCTGACCGCGTTATCACGCGCGTAGCGCGCGCGCTTGGCGTGGTAATCGCTTTCGCTAAGCGCGCGGTCGAGCAAGCGGTCGAGAATAACCGGTTCGCGCATTACCTGCTCGGTAGCGTTGGTATCGCCGTCGTGCAGGAAGTTACGGCGGCGCAGCTCGATGGGGTCGAAACCGATTGCGGCGGCGATCTCGTCCATGTGGCGCTCGACGGCAAAGATGGCCTGGGGCGCGCCGAAACCTCGAAAAGCTCCGTAAGGCACGCTGTTAGTAGCCCAGGAGCGCGAGCGGATGCGGATGTTGGCGCACGAGTACGGGCCGGATGCGTGCAATGTGGCCCGCGAAAGCACCGTGGAAGAGAGCGTGGCGTAGGCACCGCCGTCGGTGGCAAGGTCAATGTCTATCGCCAGCAGCCTGCCGTTGCTGTCGAGCGCAGTGCGATGGCGGACGCGAGATGGATGGCGCTTGGTGGTCGCGGCCAGATCCTCCATGCGGTCGTAGACCATCTTCACCGGATGGCCGCACTTCATCGAGAGCAAGCCGGCGTGGCAGGCCAGCGTGGAGGGGTAATCTTCCTTGCCGCCGAAGGCGCCGCCGGTCTCGGTTTGGACCACACGCACTTTCTCTTCAGGCAGCGCAAAGACGGAGAGCAGGGACTTATACACATAATACGGGCACTGCAGCGAGCCCCAGACGGTGATGCCACGATCGGCGCTCCACTCGGCAATCATGCCGTTGTTTTCGATATAGAGGTGCTCCTGGGCGCCGGTGCGGTACTCGCCTTCGACGATGTGCGCGGCCGTGGCCCATGCGGAATCGACGTCGCCTTTCTCAAGCAGAAAGCTCTTGAGCAGGTTGTCTTCGCCCCAGACGATGGTCTCCTGCTGCTCGCTCTCCTCGATGCTGAAGACGGGCGGCAGCGGATCGTACTCCACCGTGACGGCGGAGACGGCGTCGCGTACCCTGGTCTTTGAGGGATGCGCGACGAGCACGATGGCTTCGTCGCAGTGATTTACCTGGCCGTCGGCAAGGCAGGGCTGATCGTCGAGGATAAGCTGGATGCGGTTCTTGCCGGGCACGTCGGCGGCCGTGACTACGGCGAACTCGCTCCAGTCGATGTTTGGATCGAAGGCGATGGAGCGGATGCGGCCGCGCGGGATGGTGCTGCGCACGGTGGCTCCGTACCACATGCCTTCGCGCTCGATGTCATCCACGTAACGGGCGCGGCCCAGGAGCTTGTCCACGCCTTCCTTGCGCGGGACGGCGGCGCCAACGATGCGGGTTGTCGGGTTTGTGCTCATGCGTGGAGAGACGGAGGGTTGCCGCGCGTTGTGGGTTAGGATACATCGGCGCGGCGCAGATTCAAAACGCGGCGCTCATGAGGCCAGCTTGGCAAGCGCTGTGGCCAGCACGCGCACGCCGCTCGCGATCCACTGGGGCGAGGCGTACTCGTCGGGGCGGTGGCTCACGCCGCCGCGGCAGGGGATGAAGAGCATAGCCACGGGCGCGATGCACGAGACGAACGATGAGTCGTGGTAGGCGCGGGCGACCATTCTTTTGCAGGAGCGGCCGGCTTTGACGGCAGCTTCTTCGAGTGCCGCAAGAATGGCGGGATCGCAGGTGGTGGGCGGGTCGGCATTCACGAGGTCGGTTGTAATTTTGACGCCGCGGCGCGCGGCAACTTCCACGCAGGCAGCGCGGAGGGCGCTGAGCACGCCATCGCGGCGCGCGCCGTCGATGTCGCGGATGTCGGTCTCAAGGCGGACGCGCGAGGGGATGCTGTTGACCGCGCCGGGAAAGACCTCGCAAACGCCCACGGTGGCGACGGTGTCGATGGCGCCGGTGGATTTGGCTGCAGACTCGAGCGCGAGGATGAGCTCGGCCGCGGCAGCGAGCGCGTCTTTGCGGCCCGGCATCAACTTGGCGCCGGCGTGGCCGCCTTCGCCCTCGATATTGATGCGAAGGCTGGCGGGCGCGGCGATGTGCGTAACCAGGCCCAGGTCGATGCCCTCGGCTTCAAGCTGCGGGCCCTGCTCAATGTGCAGCTCGACGAACTGATGGAAGCGTCCGCGCGGCAGCGCGACCGACTCGAGAGAACCGGTGAAGCCGGCGTGGGTGCGCAACTCTTCCAGACCGCGGCCTTCCTTGTCTCGCAATGCAAGCGCCTGGGCGGGCGAGAGCACGCTTGCCATCATGCGGCTGCCCAGGCAGCCAATGCCGAAGCGCGTGGGCTCTTCCGCCGTGAAGATGACGAGCTCGATGGAGCGGCGCGGCTTGAACCCGAGCTTCTGAAGCACGCGAATGGCTTCAAGGCCGCCGAGCACGCCAACAACGCCATCGTAAGAGCCGGCGTTGGGGATCGCGTCGATGTGCGAGCCGGTGCCGATGGGCGCGAGGCCGGGCTCGCTGCCTTGCCAGCGCGCGAAGGTGTTGCCGACGGCATCTTCGGTCACCGCGAGTCCGGCTGCAGTGCAGAGCCCCTTGACGTAGGCCCGCGCGCGCAGATCGGCTTCGCCGAAGACCACGCGCGTGACAACAGGAGGCTCAGCTTCGGAGATCTGCGCCAGCGCGGCAAGCTCGGCCATCAGGCCGTCGATCGAGAGTTGGGTATGTGGGTCCATGGTTCACGCTCCGAGGGGATGGCGGCGCCAGTCCTTATAGATCAGGTATTTTGCGGACTGCTTGCCGAGCGCGCCAAACCACTGCGGGCAGTAGGGCGCCATCCAGATAAAGTCGCCGGCTTCGACGGGGTACCACGCGTCGCCCAGCCGGTAGATGCCGCCGCCTTCGAGCATCAGCAGGCCGTGCTCCATCACGTGAATTTCGACCATGGCGAGCGCGGCGCCGGGATCGTAGGTCATGGTGTTCACGGCGAAGTCGTAAGCGGGGCCGTCGGGCATGAGCGCGCGGACGCGCAGACTTTCATCGCCCATGAGGGCAGTCGCCGCGATCTGCTGCTCGTTGCCGACGACGATCTTGGGCGTCTGCGCATCGGGTTGCGGCTCGTACGGCTTTTCGATTACGGCTGCACGCGAGGCGGCAAGCGCACGAACCGTGTGCGCCGCGCCTTTGGGCAGATACGCGAACCCGCCGGGAGCAAGGGTGTAGCTTTGGCCGCCGGCCTGGAGTTCGAGTTCACCCTCGAGGACGTAGAGGAAGCGCTGTTCCGGCGCGGGGCCCAGCGAGCCGCCCGCGGCGAACTCGGCGGTCATCTGCGTAAAGCGGGCGCCCCGTTGCGGCGCGATGTGCACAATGAAATCGACCCCCTCGGCGCCGGGCACGGGCGTGCGAATGAATGTGTCGGGGGTCTGCAGAAGATGGTCGGCCTTGAGACTGCTCCGTGTTGCTCCCAGATGATGCACGCGTGACCTCGCTGTGGCGTTGTTCGATTTTAGCGGACCTCGGCGGCAAGACGCATGAGAAACTGCCGGCCGACGAGCAGCGCGGCTTCGACATCTTCTTCGCGGACAGTTTCGTCGGGATGATGGCTGATGCCGCCGGGGCTGCGGAGGAAGAGCATGGCCGCGGGCACGCGCGCGGCCATCACCATAGCGTCGTGGCCGGCGCCGCTCAGCATGTGTTTCACGGGGAATCCTGCGGCTTCGATCGATTCGGCGAGATAAGCCGTCAGTTTTTCGTCCATGGGCACGGCGGGCTGGTCCACCTGGCGCATGCAGTGCAGCGAAAGTCCGCGCCGGGTGGCAATCGCAATCGCCTGTTCGATCAGCTTTTCAACAGCGTCCGTTCGCGCGGAATCGCGCTCGTGGCGCAGGTCGAGGCTCATGGTCACGGCACCCGATATGACGTTGCTCGCATTGGGCGTCACGTCCAGCTTGCCTACCGTGGCGACCAGGTCTTCACTCTGCCGCGCCAGCGACTCGACGACGGCGATCCACTCTGCCGCGCCAGCCAAGGCATCGTGCCGCAGGCGCATGGGCGTGGTGCCGGCGTGGTTCGCGTGGCCGGTGAATTCGAGCACCGCTCGGGTCTGTCCGGCAATCGCCGTCACGGCCGCCACGCTCAGGCTCTCGGCTTCAAGGACCGGCCCCTGCTCGATGTGCATCTCGACCATGCCGCACACATCGGGGCCGATTTTGGCTGCGGCAATCTGGGCTGGATCGAGGCCGAAGTTGCGAATCGCGGCGTCGAGCGTGACTCCGTCCGCGTCGATGAGCGCGAGCAACACGGGGTCGAAACGGCCGGCCGCGGCGCGGCTGCCGATAAAGGGAACGCCAAAGCGCACGCCCTCCTCCTCGGAGAACGCAATCACTTCGATGGGGATCGAAAGATGGAGTTCCCGAGCCAGCTCGACCCATTCGAGGGCGAGCATCACGCCGAGGACTCCATCGTAGGCGCCTGCGTCCGGTACGGTGTCGATATGCGAGCCGAGGAGGAGGCGCTTGCCGCTTGGGCTCTCGGGTTTCCAAAGGCCGCGCAGATTGCCCGCGGCGTCTACCTGGACCATCATTCCCAGCGATTCCATGCGGCGGCGCAGGTGCGCGTGCACTTCGTGCGTGGGCGGCGTGAGGAAGCGGCGCGTGATGCGGCCGGACTCTTCGCTCATGGCGGCGATGCGCTGGCACTCGGCGATGGCTCGCAGCGCGCGGTCTCTCACGGGCGCACCTGTTCTTTGCCCAAAGCTTCGTTCATGAAATGGCCTGCGCGATAGACCGGCTGGCCGCGCAGCCAGGTTTCAAGCACGCGTCCTTGCAACTCCGCGCCGAGATATGGCGAGAGCTTGTGGCGGAAGTGCAGATCGTCCGCTGTGACGGTCCACGTTGGGTCCGGATCGAAGACGGCGAAGTCCGCGTCTGCGCCGGCTGCGAGCGTTCCTTTGCGTCCCGCCAGTCCGGCAAGGCGCGCGGGCGCGGCGGCCATCCACGCGGCGATGCGTTCGATGCCGATGTCGCGCCGCTTCATCGCTGTCCACAGCACAGGCAGCGCGAGGCCGAGGCCGGCGATGCCGCCCCAGGCCTGATCCCAGCGGGCAATCTCGCCATTGGGTTCGCGGCGCTTCATCGCCGGCGGGCAAGGGGAGTGGTCCGTCGTCACCATATCGATCGATCCATCGAGCAGGGCGCTCCACAAGGCTTCGCGGTTGGCGGCCGAGCGAATGGGCGGCGCGCATTTGAACTCAGTTGCACCGTCCGGAATCTCCTCGGCTGCGAACCAGAGGTAGTGGGCGCAGGTTTCCACAGTGATGGGCGGACCTTTTTCCCGCGCCTTATCGAGCAGCGGCAGGGCCTGCGCGGTGGCCAGGTGCACGATGTGGATGGGTGTCCGGAACTCTTCGGCCAGGCGGATGAGCAATGCAATTGCGTTAACTTCGGCAGGGTCAGGGCGCGAATCAAGATAGGTGGAGTACTTGCGCCAGTCCGCGCCGGATGCGTTGAGAGACTGCGTCGCGGCATCCACAGGGCCTGGGACTTCAGCATGAGCCAGCAACGGCAGTCCGCTCCCGCGCAGTTGTTCAAGGGCCTGTCGCAGATCGCGCTCGCCAACCCACGCAAAGCCGTCGATGCCGGAGTGGATCATGAAGCACTTGAAGCCCGGGACGCCGGCGCGGATCAGAGCTGGCAACTCGGCGGCATTCCCGCGCACCACGCCGCCCCAGGCGGCCCAGTCCACCCAGGCCTTGCCCTTTGCGGCGCACCGCTTGGCTTTGAGAGCTTCAGTGTTGATGGTTTCGGGCACGCAGTTGAGCGGCATATCGACAAGAGTGGTGACGCCGCCGGCGGCTGCGGCGCGCGTTGCTGTCTCAAAGCCTTCCCACTCGGTGCGGCCCGGTTCGTTGATGTGGACGTGTGTGTCCACCAGGCCCGGCAGCACAACAAAGCCGCCGAAGTCGTGCAGCTCGGCGTTTGCGGGAGCCCGGTCCCATGCGCCGATGGCGGCGATCTTCTCCTGCTCGATCACGAGGGTTGCGGGCGCCAGACCCTCCGGCGTCAGCACCCGGGTCGAGCGAATTGCATGTGCCATACTGACATTACTTTCGCCGGTCAGGGAGGCCGAGGGCAAGTTCAGATGGCGAGTGAGGGAAATCCAGAGTTCATGCGCCGCGCCATTGCGCTGGCTACCGAAAACGCGCAGTCCGGGAGGGGCGGTCCCTTTGCGGCGCTCATTGTACGCGACGGCAAAGTTGTGGGCGAGGGCGTGAATACGGTGACGGCGACGCACGACCCCACGGCGCACGGCGAGGTGAACGCGATTCGCGCGGCGTGCAAGGCGCTGGGCACGTTTACGCTGGCTGGCTGCGAGCTCTACACAAGCTGCGAGCCCTGCCCCATGTGCCTGGCCGCGTCGTACTGGGCGCGGATCGACGCGATCTACTACGGCAGTTGCGCTGCGGATGCGGCGCGGGCCGGCTTCGATGACGCGTTTCTCTACGAAGAGTTCCGCAAGGACGGATCCGCGCGCGCACTGCCCGCAACGCAGCTTCTCGGCGAAGAGGCATGGGCCAGTTTTGCCGCATGGATTGCATCGAACGCAAAGATTCCTTACTGAATGTTGCGTTGAAACGGGTGCGGGCGCGCGGCGATTCCGCGCGCCTGCGCGCCTCTGGTATTTCCTACTTTACGATGACTGGTCCGACTACGGTTGGCGTGCCAGCCCCCGCGTTGTTCACGGCCGAAACGCTGAAGGTGTAGGCCTGGCCGGATTCGAGGCCACCAATCACATCGAAGGTGACATGCCTGCCTTCGAGAACCACGACGCGCCGGCCGGTGAATGTCACCTTACGCCCGCCCGGGTTCACTGTAACCTCATAGGCGAGGATGGGGCTCGCCTCGCCGTTCCCGTGGTTCTCGGGTGGAAGGCCGAAGTGAATGCTGACCGCGTTTTTGCCCGGAAGCGCACTCACATGCAGCGGCGCTGCTGGCGGTTCGATGGTGCGGCCGCCCAGCGTGACCGGCAGCGAGGGCATGGACGCGACGCTTTCGCCCTGGTGGTTGACCGCGGTTACCGTGAAGGTGAGCGGCTGGCCGTTGGGCAGGCCGGCAAACTTGACATAGGCGTACTTCCAGAAGTCGGCATTGGTTACGCGCAGGGTGGCGCCGTTCGAGGCACGAACAATGTACGCCTCGACCGGCGATGCGCCTTCCTGGACAGAGGGGTTCCAGGTGACGTCGGCGTAGCCGTTGCCGCCCCAGGCGCCTACGCGCATGGGCGGCTCGGGCGGCGCGGCCTTGGCAAAACGCAGTTCGGTGATGCTGCGAAAGTCGGGCTCGAGCCCGGCGTTCGAGAGGATGGTCGCCGGCGCCTCGGACATGGCGGTGATCAGGTGATTGTCCGCTTCGGTCACGTTCTCTTTCGACGAGTCGGGGTCGCCCTGTTCCCAGTAGTTGCCTTCGACGTCGGTGGGGTCGTCCACTTTGCCATCGTTGTCGTCGTACCAGTCGCGGTGGCGTGCGCCCCAGTTGTCGTGATCGTCGTTGAACATCACGTTGCCGCTGATGGTCATCATCGAGCCGCCGTTGTCGGTGTAGATGGCGTGGCCGGAGCTGAACTGGTTGTAGACGACGTTGCCGGTGACGTGTTCGCCGTCTTGGAGCGACGGGCCGGTGAGCCCCTGGGTGTAAATGCCGCCGCCGTCGGAGAGGTCGAGCATCTCGTTGTGAATCCGGTTATCGGAGATCGTGTTCAGTTCCGAGTTGTTGGCTAGGCCGGCCATGCGGATCTTATCGGGCCAGCCGCCCCAGCCGATGGAGATGGACGCATAGGGAAGCTGCTCGATGAGGTTGTGCGTGACCAGCGTGTGGTTGGCATAACCGATCACGATGCCGATGCCGCCGCGGTACTCCATGCCCTCGTCTTCAAAGAGATTGTTGTCGATGGTGTTGTAAGAGGCGAACTCGTCCGGCGGCGCCAGTGGCGCGTTGACGCTGGCCAGTTCGACCCCGTTGCCGGAGATGTCTTTGAAGACGGAGCCTTCGACGACGTCGTTCTGTGCTCCTTCGCCCAGGTCGAGCCCAGCAGCGCCGAGGTGCACAAAGTCGTCGCGGTCGAATTTCACGCTGTGGGCGAATGCGAAACGCACCTCGCCGGGTTCCTTGGTCCAGTCGCCGTAAGGGCACTCGCCGCCGGGGACGAGCGTGCACAGCCCCTGCCGCGCGTAACCGTCCGGCCCGGTCACCTGGTAGCCGGCCTGGATCTCGGAGAATCCGTCGGGGCCGTTCGGTCCCAGCCACGTGGCGTACGAAAACTGAATACCCGAGAAGACGATGTTGTGGATGGGATCGGCCGGCGTGCCGATGCCTTGGATGAGAGTTTGAAGCACCGGCAGCTCCACGTCAGCCGTGGCCAGGCTTTCGCCGGGGCGGGGCACGTAGTAGATGGTCCTGGTGTCGCGGTCGAAGAAGAACTGGCCGGGCGTGCCCAGCAACTCAAAGGCATTCTCCACGTAGCTGGGCTGTTTGCCCACGCTCATTGGTCCTACCAGGTTGGCCGTGCGCTGGCCGCTGGGCAGCATCACGCGCTTGGTGGAGTTATCCCAGCAGGGCTGCTGCATGACGATGGTGGTTCCCGAGATGCTCTCGACCGGGCAACGCGGCTCGTCCCACGAACCAAGTCCTTCATCGCGCTCCGACCACTCGGAGTTGCCGCCGGTGTAGACGAATTCGAGCCAGGAGGGGTGTTTCCACGAAGCCATGGTAGCGTTGGCAGCGGTGTAGCCGGTCGGCGTCATGGTGAGCTCAACAGGCAACCGGCCGCGGGTACGCGTGGCGCGCACGCCGTCGATGTAAAGCTGTCGCGCGCCCATCACGTCCGCCGGAACCTTAGCGGACCAGATGTTCTTCTTGGCATTGAAGACCTTCCAGCCGGTAATGCGCACGCCGCCGCTGACGATGGGCCGCGTGCCGGGCTCGGCCTCGTAGACAATGTTGTGGCCGTTCAATCCGGAGTCTTCCGGCTGCAGTTCAAGTGGACGCGTGAGCCGGTAGGTGCCGCCGGCGAGATGGATGGTCACGTCGCCGGCGGCGGTTTGCATGGCGTTCCGGGCCAGGG
>DATJMU010000092.1:0-30220 GCA_035508555.1 Occallatibacter sp.
TGCCGCGCGGCCATGGGCTTGCGCCCGGCTCCCGGCTTGCGTTGATACTTCCGACCCGCCGCCCGTTTGACCACCGGAATCAGGGGCTCGACCTTAGACCATAAGGCATCCGAAACAGTCCATGATCTGATCTGTGCCATCTCAAGCCGCATCTTCGCCCATGTCCGGCCCTCACGGACAAGATAATCCGCGGGGAGAACCAAGTCTGGCACTATTTACGGATAAACTCTTAAGAAAAAGCCACCTTGGAAGATGCCGCAATGTCGCTAAGTGAAGCGAAAATGCTCTAGCCCTTGCTGTCTTCCGCTCTGCCTGCCTGCTGAAGAACATCCTGTATCTCCGGCGGACCACACTAATGCACAAGCAAAGATGCGCCGCGGAGATCGCGCAGCAATGCGCCCGAAGGCTCCCACTCGCCGATCGGCGGATAGAGCAGCATCGCCTTGCGGGCCATCTCTGTCGATCGCGTCATCGCCGCTTCGATGGTCGCGCGTTCGTACTCTTTTACCGCCATCACCAGCCCGCGCGCCGCCGCCGGCAACGCTCCGCACGTCTCGGGCACAATCGCATCGTTGGCGATGCTGCACGGCACTTCCACCACGTCGTCCGCGTCGATTCCGTCGATCGCCCCGCGATTGCGCACATTCACGATCAGCCGCCTGCTCTCACTCCCCCGCAGCGCCCGCATCACATCCAGAGCAATGCGGTGATAGCCGTTCGCGGCGCGAAAAGGATCTTCCTCCGCGGCGCGCGGGTCCGTTCCGTCCTCGCCGGTCGATTCAAGCATCATGTAGCTCCCCGAGCGCTCGTTCAGGTAGCGCATATAAGCCGTCAGCGCCCCCCGCGCATCCCGCGTCGCGGTCAATCTCCCGAGTTCTTGAAACAGCGCCTCATTCAGCCGCGCGATCTCGGCGCCCCGCGTGCTGCCGTGTGCCCTCTGGTTGGCGAGCGCGCGCCCCCGGCAGTAGTAGAAATAGAGATACTCGGTGGGAATCAGGCGGATGCTGCGAATCAGCTCCGCGTCGAACATGGGCGCATGATAGAGTGCCGCCAGCAGCGCATCGTCGCTCAGAACGCGCTCGGTGACATCCTCGCCGCGCAACTCGATCTTGCGAATCCACCCCAGATGGTTAAGCCCCACATACTCGCAGCGCACCTCCGAGGGAGACGCCCCGAGCGCGACCGCAATGCGATAGATCAGCTCCGACGGCGTGTCGCAGATCCCGACCGCGCGCGCGCCCGCATGTTCGAGGATGGCCTGCGTGATCAGCCCCGCCGGATTCGTGAAATTGATAAGCCACGCACGCGGCGCCAGCCGTCGCACGATATGCGCCTGTTCCACCGCCACCGGAACCGTGCGCAGCGCCATCGCCATCCCCGCCGGCCCCGTCGTCTCCTGGCCCGGATAACCGTGCTCAATCGCGATGCGCTCATCGCGCGCCCGCGCCGCGATTCCGCCCACGCGAATGCTGCTCAGCACAAAATCGGCCCCCTCCACGGCCTCTTCCAGATCGCCGCTGTCGCGCACGCGCAATGTGCCGCTCTCGCGCTCCACCACCGCGCGGCCCAGTGCCGCCATGGTGCGGGCGCGCTCCCCGTCCGGATCGTAGAGAACCACCTCGTCGATGTCCAACTGGCGGGCGCACTCGTTGATGCCGAAGATCACCAGCGGGGTGCGCACCCCGCCGCCGCCGATACATGCCGCTTTACCCATAGATCGCCTCGTAGCTCTGCACCAGCTCGCCCCGCGCCGGCAGCCCTTTGAGCGCCCCCACCACGCGCGTTGAAAGCCCGCCGCACACGCACCCCCGCCGCAGGCACTCCTCGCCCGGCTCCCCATCGAGCAGGCCGTCGATAAATCCAGCGTCGAAGGCGTCCCCGGCCCCGGTCGTGTCCACCGTCTGAACCCGCAGCGCCTGCGCCCGCAATGCGCCGCTCTCGCTGCGCATAATCGCTCCCGCCGATCCCATCTTCACCACCCCGCTCGGCCAATTGTTTCTTCGTGTGAACTCGAGATAGTCCTGCGCGTCGCCACGGCAGATGAGTTTTGCCTCGCGTTCGTTGGGCAGCATGTAATCGACCGCCGCGCAGGTCGCAAGATTGGCCCCGTCGCTCAGCCACGCCGCCTGGTGCCCCACGTCCAGCGAGGTCGTACACGAAGCGTCGCGCAAGCTCGCCAGGATCCTTTCCGCAAGCGCCGCCCCGATCGGCATCGCAAAGTGAACATGACGTGCTTCCGTCATGTGTTCCACAAAAGCCGCCTCGCCAAGAAGACTTCCCAACTCGGTATTCGCCCCAACGTATGTAAAGAACGACCGGTCGAGGCTGCTCGACACGCTCACCGTCACTCCCGTACTCGCCGGGTCCGGGTACAGCCATTCGCTGGACACTCCGAAACCCGCCAGCCGCTGGTCGATCCAGGCCGCCTCTTTCTCGCCAACCTTCCCAATTAAACTCACCGACCGGCCCAGCCTGCCCAGCGCGCACGCCGTAATCGCCGCCCCGCCGCCAAGCTCCTGCGCATACTCGTTCGTGAACACCTCTTCGCCGGGCTCCGGCCATTTGGCAAACCCCGTGAAGATATGGTCCACGTAGATCTCTCCAACTACGGCAACGTCGTATCTTTTCATATAGCCTCGAAGGGCCACTCCCGTTGATACTTCGACTTGATGAGATAGACAGCCGATCCCGCCGCCACCATCGCTATTCCAATCGCCGCATAACGCGCACCGCTGCTGGCCGCCACGTAAATCCAGCCGATCAGCGCCACCGCCGCCGGCAGCGGATAAAGCGGCATACGATAGACATCGGCGCCCTTTGGAGTTCGCCGGCGCATCAGCTCGACGGCAATGCACTGCGCGGCAAACTGAAACAGCGCCTGCACCACGATCATCACCTTGATCAGATCGCCCAGGCTCAGCACGCACGCGGCCGAAGAGAACACGCCCATGAAGATCACCGCGACGGTTGGAAACTTCTGCGTCTTGTGCAGCCGCGCAAACGAGGCAAAGAAGCGTCCCTCCGCCGCCGCCGCGTAGGGAATGCGCGAGTAGCCGAGCATATTGGCAAAGACCGCGCCGAAACTCACCGCCAGGATCAGCAGCGAGATCAGCACTCCGGCCCAGTGTCCATAGATCACCTGCATAAAGTCGGCCGCCACCGCCTGGGAGTGCTCCGCGATGCGCCAGTTCAGCGCTCCGATGATCGACAGATTCATCAGCAGATACAAAAACGCGACCAGCAGGATCGAGAAGATCACCGCGCGCGGAATGTTCCTGCGCGGTTGCCGCACCTCGCCGCCCAGTAGGCACACGTTGTTGTAGCCGCCGTAGTCATACACGGCGATCAGCGTGGTCGCCCCGAGCCCCGCCCACAAGGAGCGCGAAAGATGAAACGCTCCAGGCGCGAAGTCGAACGCCATCGACGCGTGAAAGTGCGATGCGCCCGCCACGATCACCCAGCAGCAGGTGGCGATCACCACCAGCGTCATGGCCACCGAGAGCCGGTCGATGGAGCGGATGCTGCGGTAGAGCAGCCATGCGTTCAGCAGGCACACGCCCACCGCCGTCCATCCCAGCTCCGCGTGGCTCAGATGCGGATCGATGAAGCTCAAGTACTGCGAAAATCCCACCGCGCCCGCGGCGATCGAGAGCGGACCGATCAGCAGCGTCTGCCACACCAGCAGAAAGCTCATAAGCTGCCCGCAGCTGTGCCGGCCGTAGGCTTCCAGCAGATAGTAGTACGAGCCGCCTGAGCTGGGCATCGCCGCGCCCAGCTCCGCCCACACCCATCCGTCGCAAAGGCACAGTAGCGCGCCCAGCACCCACCCCACCATGGCCTGCGGCCCTCCCATGGCGGCTATCGCCAGCGGGATCGTGAGGAACGGCCCCACCCCCACCATGTTCAGCACGTTCGTCGAGATCGCGCCCAATGGCCCCAGGCCGCGTTCAAGCTGCTGGCGGTCCTGGATCCCTTGGCTCTTCGTTGCTGCCTGATCGGAACTCACGATCTTCAAAGCGGCGGCCCCACACTGTACCTTTCAGCCCTGGTCTTGAGTCTGGTCTCGAGTCTGGTTTCGAATGCTGCTTTAGTTCGAAGACAAGTCACTCGCCCGCCGGTTTGAAAAGTGGATTCTTCTGAAGACTGAGCAGGTTCGCAAACAGCCGGTAAGCCCCCGGAACCCCCAGCGGCAGCTCGCGGTAGAACGCATACGCCGTATAGACATAGACGCCCGACCCGTACCGCGCAATCAGCAATCCGCCCTTCTGCGGAACCTGCCCGGGGTCGTGCGTCTCGAGCGGCGCCTCATAGCGCGGGTCCCACGAATGCATGAACTTCGAGCCGCGTTCCTCGATCCAACCCTCGAAATCCTTCGCCGTGATCTTGTTCGGCCAGTTCAATGCCGGGCTGCCCGGATCGAGAAACGTCATCGGCGAGCCTTCGTCCGTAACTTCTTCGGGATCCGAAGTCATGCTGTAGGGATAGGGCCCGAAGTCGTGGTCGTACTCCGGCGTCTGGTACTGCACCACCACCAGTCCCCCTCGCTTCACGTAGTTCAGCAGCCGCTCGTTGTAAGCGCGCAGGTCCGGCCGCACCGCATAAGCCCGAACCCCGATCAGGATCACGTTGTACTTATCCAGGTCGCCGCTGGCCAGGTCTTCTGACGCCAGAAAATGCACGTGAATCCCCAGGTTCTCGAGCGAAGCGGGCACGTCGTCGCCGCTGCCTTCAACATAGCCGACCTGCAGATTCTGTCCGATCTTCACGTCGGTTCCGGTGGTGCGATAGTCAGCCGGATGATAGAGAAAATAAGGCCGCAGCCCCGGATATCCCGTCTCCACATATCCTTGTTTGTACTCCCGGCCGTCATAGCTCGCCACCGCCGTCAACTCATACGGCTGCTCGGCCAGGTGAGCCGGATATACCTCAAAGTTGATGAACTGCTCCTGCCCGTCCGCACTCAGAGAAAACTTGGCCGTCGCCGGCTCGGATCGCCAGTCTGCCGGCATATCCAGGCGGACGCTGCCCTGCGCCGGCCCTTTCACGTTGCTGTGAATGCGCACGCCCACTGAAAAGGATGCGGCGCCCAGCGGCACGATGCCGTCCGACTGCTGCATCGTGACCGAGATCGCCGGACCGATCGGCATCGGTTGATACACCGTTCCCCGTCCCACCTCGAACGCAATCGTCTGCACCACCTCGGCCAGGTGAATCTCCACGCCGTGATATGAAGCCGTTACCGCAGCCTCCAGCGGATACGGCGCCAGGGGTAGATCCCGGTACTGCGGCTCGCGCAGGTCGTAGTACGCCTGTTCCAGCCCGGGGCGGTCGAAGTAAGGACGCGTAAACGGCGCGTCCTCGGGAATCTGCACGCCAAACCGCGCATCGAAGATTCCGCCGCCCTTTAAGGCCCCCGCGCTGTCGCCTTCGGCATGGACGGCCGAGTCGTCGGCTCCCTGCAGATGCAGAGAGATCTTGTCGATCGTCACGGGTACGGGGCTGGCTTCGGCCATATGCACCAGCACCGGGAACTGCTGGCCGGGAATCGCCATCTGGAAGGTCGGCAGTTGCGTCATGAAGCGCGCAAACGGCCCCGTTGGCGGATGCTCCTGCGTCACCTCGGCGCTCATCGTCAGGCCCAGCGCCAGCGCCACGGCGTTGTTGAACTGCTCCTGTTTCACGCGCAGTTCGTGCAGTACGTCGTACTTCGCATCGTCTGAAAGCGAGCTTCCACTCACTGCGGTAATCAGCGCATCGGTCGCGGCCAGCCCCTCCGCAAGCGTTGGCGCAATCGCGCTGGGGTCCGCGGCCGAGTAGTTCCGGGTGGCCTCGTCCACCAGCCCGCTGATCTTCTCAAGCCCGGCGGTGAGAAATGCGTGCTCCTGGTCTCCGGCCAGGTCGGCGATGCCCATCAGGGAAGTGTCGATCCCTTCGAAGAACGAATTCTCCTTGTCCCCCGCCGCGATCCGCGAGCCGAAGCGGTGATAGGACGACTCGGCCGGTCCGTCCGCGGGTATCCGCGCCCCGCCGCTCTGCGACTTCTGGAATCCCAGCCCGGTGCGCGATATCTGCTGGTCGCTCAGCCCATCGACGATGTTATAGGTGCCCGTCGGTATCTCCACCGTCGCACTTACCGCGCCCGGCTCGAACTTACCGGTGATATAGTTCTCCACCCCAGCCGGATCCCAGTTATGCGTGGCATAGTCATAAAGACCCTTGGGCGAAACATGTCCTTCCTCAAGAGAAAACGGAACCAGCGCGTACTCTTTGAGCGGGTTCCATGGCCGCAGTCCGGCTTTGATCTGGTCGGGAAAGACATTCGGATCCCCTGCCGCTTCAAAGACCTTCTGCGCCCACATGCCCGCCGCGGCGTGATGGCCGTGGCCGTCGGAAGGCCCGCCCACAAAGACCGAAGTGATCACAAGAGGACGCGTCATGCGCACCACGCGCACCACGTCGTAGAAAACCCGTTCCGTGCCCCACTTCTCCAGAGCTTCTTTCAGGCTCTTCGAAAAGCCGTAGTCCGCCGCTATCGAGAAATACTGAGAGGTACAGTAATAGCGATCGGCCTGCAGCAGCTCTTCGGTGCGCACCAGTCCCAGCGAGTCCCATAGATCCGGAGACATCACGTTGGCGCCGCCCTCGCCGCGGTTCAGCGTGAGCAGGTCCACGCGGGTGCCCACCGAGCGCGCCTCGTAGGCAAGCATCCCCCCGTCCTCATCGTCCGGATGCGCCGTGATCATCAACAGGCTGGCGCGCGTGTGGAGCTGTTTCAGCACCACATCGAGCGCAGCGGCTCCCCGGTTTTCCGGGATCGGCATCGCGTCCTGGCGGGCCGGGCCCTGGGGCAGGCAGGGCGTCTGGCCCCTCGCCCCAACGCTGGAAAAAACCACCAGAGCCCAAAACGCCGCGCGCACTGCAGTCGAGTGCGGACTTCCACTTCTCTTCATCATGTGTCCCACTTCCTGGTGTGATCGAATCGCCCCGTCCAGGCGGCAATCCGGCGGCCAACGGGCGCGGCCGCCCCAGCGAACTTAAGCTGCTGGAGATTCGCTGCGCCGCTGCCCCCGGCCTCGCGTTAGAAATAAAACTTGCCCACGAACTGGATCTGGCGCGGGTTCGTGGTCGTCGCGGTGCTCTTGCCAAACGCCCCCGGCTCGGAGATATTGGCCGAGGGATTGGCAAAGCTCGGATGGTTGAATGCGTTAAAGAACTCGGCGCGGAACTCGAGCTTGCGCGCCTCTCCCAGTGAAAAGCTCTTGAACAGGCTCAGGTCCGTCTCCTCGATCCCGGGCCCGTGCCACGCCCGCGGCCGGCAGCTCCCAAAGGTTCCCAGCGATGGCATCGCGAACGCCTTGATATCGATATACGCCCCCGGAGCCTTGCTGCCCGCGTACTGGCTCGGGTCCTTCGATGCGCCCGAGAACGCGTCGCCCACGCAGTTGGGATACGCGGCGTGATTCGATCCCGTATCGCTCACATCCGGTGCCGTCACGTCGAAGGGGATGCCCGTTTGCAGGCTGACAATCGCATTCGCCTGCCACCCCCCGATCAGCTTGGCCGCCGTGCTGCCGTTGTTCATCACCAGGCCGCCCTGCCCCACCGGCAGCACCCACGTCGCGCTGCCCACCGCCCGGTGCCGCACGTCCTGCGCCGAGTTGCTCATCTCGTGCGCGTAGTCGTAAGCGTTCTGCGGCGTCGAGCCGCCCGTCAGGTTGTCCACAAAGTCAGCCATGTTATGCGACCACGTGTAGCTCACCTGGTACGCCAGCCCGTGGCTGAACTCCCGCTGGACATTCATCTCCAGCCCTTCGTAGTCCGTATTGCCGTCGTTGGTCGCAAGCTCGAGGAATGAGTGCTGCCCCGCCCCACCCACCGCCTGCACCTGAGTATTCAGGTTGGCGTACGGGAAGGTCACAATCGGCGTCGCGCCGCTGAAGCCGGTCACAACCCCCTGGTTGGCGTTGCGCAGCCGGTTCATCTTCCGCCCCCAGTTTCCCACCCACGTCAGGTTGAACAGCGTGTTGCTGCTCAACTGGAACTGCGGACCGAAGCTGGCCTGTTCCACATAGGTGGTGCGCTCGTTGGGGTCCTGCGCCCGTAGCTGCAGCGAGGGCAGCGACACGCCCAGCGCCTGGAGCTGCGCCGACGGAAACCCGTTCTTCAACTGAAACACCGGCGTCGTGCTTCCGTAAGGCTGCGAAAGAGAGTCGTCCAGAAGAAACGGCGGGTTGAGTTGCAACATCGACTCCGACCCGATCCTGTTGATGAACTGGTGGAAGACTCCATAGCCGCCGCGCAGCACCACCGGCCCCAGCGCGTGATACGCGAACCCCACCCGTGGCGCAAAGTCCAGATCGTCGGGGTGAATCAGCGTGCGCCCGTAGAGCCCGCCTCCCGAGCTCGCCGTGACCATCTCGCCGCCGTTCGCGGAACTGAAGTTCGCCGTCTTGTTCGTCCGGTTGATCCAGAACGGCGGATAGAGTTCGTAGCGCAGTCCGTAGTTCACCGTCAGCTTCGGGCTCATCCGCCATGTGTCCTGGCCGTAAAACGAGTTGCCCCGGATGTAGTTATTCACCTCCAGCGCATTCTCCAGGATCGCCTCCGTGATATCGCCCAGCAGATAGTCGCCGATCCCGAATCCAGGCGTCTGCGTGTAAACTCCCTCGGCCAGAATCGCGCCCTGCGGCGCCTCCAGGTCGAAGAAGTTCAGCGAGCTCTCGTGGTACTCGTAGCCAAACTGAAGGCTGTGTTTCCCGATCAGCTTATAAAGATCGTCGATGCCCTGGAAGACCTGCGCCACCTGGAACTGCGGCCTGTAAATCGCCGTTCCGATCGTCGTCAGCCCAAAGACGTAGTTGGCTGGAATGCCCGCCGACGCCGGTGAGACCGGAATGCCGTTGAGCCCGAACTGCTGCGCGTCCGAGACCCCGATCGGCAGGCCCACCGGATCGCTGTGCGAGAAGTCGCGCAGGTACCCGAAGTGCGCCGTGTTCACCAGCGACGAGCTCGGCGTCATCGTCCACCCCAGGGCCAGCGACTGATCGTGCAAAATGTAGTCGGTCGAGAAATCCCCGTTGCCGGCGATCGGATTCGATGTCCACAGCGGCGACTCGTAGTCGGAGATGTCGTTGGCGTAGCGCCCGAAGAGCTGGTTCTTCGCGTTCAGCGTATCGTCGATGCGCACGTCCAGCGTGCGCGTGTCGTTCGGCACGCTGGTGACGAACTGATAGTTCGGCGCTCCCGTGAACGCGTTCACATCGCCCAGTTGCGGGCTGGGGTCCGGATACAGGTCGAGGATCGCCTGGCCCACCTTGTCGATGCAGCCGGGAGCAATCACATTGCCCGTAATGCACCCCGTCTGCCCCTGCGCCACCGCGGTCATCGGGTGCGTGCTCTCCACGCTGGTGAAATCCCCCGTCTTCATCGCCGCCGTCGGCACCGTCGACGTCACCGTCTCCGCCTCGCGGCTCAGCAGCGTCTCATACGAGGCGAAGAAGAACGCGTGGTCCCGCACGATCGGCCCCCCCACCGTCGCCCCGAACTGGTTCTGCTCAAAGTGCCCCTTGGGTACATCGCCGTAGTTGTTGAACCACGTGTTCGCGTCAAACACGCTGTTCTCCACGTAGTCCCACAGATCGCCGTGAAAGTTGTTGGTCCCCGACTTGGTCGAGACATTCACCACCGCGCCCGCCGATGTCCCGAACTCCGCCGAATAGGTCCGCGTCTGAACGGCAAACTCCTGCAACGCGTCCGGTGGCGGAATCACCGCCTGCACCGACTGCTCCTGCAGGTTCTCTGACCCCGTGTTGTTATCGATCCCGTCGAGCGAAAAATAATTCTGCAGCTCCAGGTTCCCATTCGAGCTGAACCGGCCCTCCGCTGCGTTCGCGACCTCCCCGCTCGGATCGTGATAGACGCCCGGCGCCAGCAGCGCAAGCTGATCGTAGTCGCGCCCATTCAGCGGAAGCTCATTCACCGTCCGGCTGCTCAGCACCGCCGCTACCGCCGCCGATTGCGTCTGCAACTGCGCCACGTTTTCGTTCACCACCACCTGCTCGTGCACCGAGGTCAGGTTCAGAGTGAAATCCACCTCCAGGCGGCTCTGCACGTTCACCGTCACGTTCTGCCGCACTTCCGTGCTGAATCCCGATTGCTTCACCGTCACCGTGTAGGTCCCCGGGATCAGTTGCACCGCAACATACTCGCCGTCGCTGTTCGTGGTGTAGCTCCGCGTCACTCCCGTGGCCGCATCCATCACCTCAACCGATGCGCCCGCAACCCGCGCCCCGCTCTTGTCCTGCACCGTGCCCACAATCGAGCCGGTGTCCGTCTGCGCATAAGATCCAATCGCCGTCATCCAGGTCAGGCACAGTGCCAGGCACGCCTGCTTGACCCACGTAACTGCTCTTTTCTGGGAAGATTCGAAACCATGCATGGTGCGGACCTCCTTAAGTCGGACTGAGATCGGACAGACTGCATTCTTTCGGCTGCGCATCGAGGAGCGCTGGCCGCGGCTCATGATGCCGTGTACGCGCGCGCACCCTCGGCAGGCTGGTCGCGCGATCCGCGGCCAGCCGCAATCAAAACGAGATGCATACCGCAAGGCCGCCCGGTGCGGCGCTTCTTGAGCGCCCCGGAAAGTCAGGTTCGTCTCCCTGACTTGGGGAAGTTGTCTTTCGTGCTGGGCCGTCGGCTCCGGTTTACTTTACCGGTAACGAGATTGACTCGAAATTTACACGCGGTTCTTTTTGTTGTCAACAAAAAAATCGGAATGCTCCCCTGAGTTCCGCCCGCGCAGGCCCATCCGCCCTATCTCTTGCGCATCTCCGCCAGCCGCCGCTTGTACTCCTGCGGGCCGGGCAGTCCCTCTGAGCCGCCGGGCTGCGTGCCCGCCATGCTTCCGCACAGGTTGCCCGCCCGCAGGCAGTCGTCCCACCCCGCCCCGTGCAGATACGCATGCAGAAAGCCCCCGTTGAACGCGTCCCCCACGCCCGTCGCGTCCACCAGCGGCAACGCCGGCGCCGGCTGCCGGTAGATCCTGCCCTCCGACATCAGCAGCGCGCCCTTGGCTCCCAGCTTCACCACCGGCACCTTCACCCAGTCCTGCAGCTTCTCGAGCGCGCTCATCGGCGTCGTCGCCCCCGTCACCGCGCACGCCTCGCGCTGGTTGGGAAACACAAAATCGCAGTGCCGGATGATCGAGATCAACTGCTTCACCGAGATGTCGGGGTTCCATCCAAAGTCCGCCGAGACCGTCACTCCCCTGTCCCGCAGGCTGCGCAGCGCCGGCTGCCACTTGGCTGGCCGCCGCAGCGCGCAGGCCACATGCACGTGCCGCGCCTGGTGCAGCTTCGCCATCACCGCCGGCCGGTCCAGCAGTTCCTCCAGCCGCTGGTTGATCGGCTCATGCGTCACCATCATGCGGTCCGTCTTGTAGGCAATGCATACCGTGAGCGCCGTGGGCGCATCCTTGCGGTACTCGCACGCCCCAATATCCAGCTTCTCCTGCACAATCTGGTTCCACGTCGGCAGATACTCCGCGTCCGCGCCCACCCGCGTGATGATCCCCGTCACCGTCCCCAGCCGGCTCGCGGCGATGGCCGTGGTCGAAAGGCCCCCGCCCGGCGCCACCAGAAACGAACCCGTCTTCGACTCTTCGCCGAACCGCGGCCGGCGGGGCAGCCGGTAGAAGATCATGTCCGAAAAGAACTCCCCGAAGACCACCAGGTCGAACTTCGCCTCTTTGCCCGCTTGCTTTCCCGCCATTCTCTCCCCTCTCGCTGATCACTCTCTTTCCATCGCCCGCCCCGGGCGCGAACCCTCCGACGATCTCCGCCTCACCAGCCTCGGTTTCACCAGGGCACGGTAGGTGCTGCGGCCCCCTTCGTGAATCACGCGCAGCGCCAGCTTGCCGGCCCTCTGCCCCAGTTCGCGCCCACCAACGTCCATGCTCGTCAGCGGAATCCGCATCCCGCAGATCGCCGCATCGTTCCCGCAGCCCACAAACCGGATATCCTCGGGAACGCGCACCCGCGCGCCGCCCGCCGCTTCCATCGCCCCCGCGGCCAGCATGTCGGTATACGTCATCACCCCATCGGGCCGGCCCCGCCGCGCCAGCAGCCGCTCCATCGCCGTGTACCCGCGCACAAACTCGCTCTCGTCCGCATTCATGCTCTCCGCCACAAGGTCCGCGTGAGCCGTCAGCCGGTGCCGCGCCAGCGCCTCAAGATAACCCTTGTAGCGCATGTCCCCCGCCGCGCTGTGCGATCCCCGAATATAAGCGATGCGCTTGCACCCGCATTGAATCAGGTGCTCGCACGCAATCCGGCCCACTTCTTCTTCGTTGATCCCCGCATAACTGCCCTTCGCTCCAGCCGGCCGCCCGTTCAGAAAGATCACCGGCGTCTCCTTCAAGCGGCCCACCTGGTTGAAGAACGCGCTCGTCTCCTGCAGTGTCACGATCAGCAATGCGTCCACCTGCAGAGATAGAAAGACCTCGATCTGCCGTTGTTCCGCGTCCGCGTCCTCCTGCGATGAGGACACGATCAGCCCGTATCCCGCCGCGCCCACCGCGTGCGTGATGCCCGCGGCGACCTCGCCGAAAAACGGCTTCCCAATCGAGGGCAGGATCAGGCCCAGGGTCCGCGTCTGCCCCGTGCGCAGGCTGCTCGCGCTGATGTTGGGAATGTAGTTGAGTTCCTTGACCCGCTTGAGGACCCTCGCCTTGGTCGCGTCGCTGATGTCGGCCTGGCCGCGCAGCACCTTCGAAATCGTCATCTTCGAAAGGTTCAGATCGTCGGCTATGTCTTGCAGCCGTACCCTCATCGGCCAGGCTCCTCGCGGCGCTCGCGCGTCAGTTCGATTGTAGGGCACGCATTATCTCGTCAGGACCATCGCCGTTCTTGCGCCAGTCTCCCCCTGCCGGTGGCCCAACTGGAATGTTGAGGGCCGGTGGCATCAGGCGGAGTCATGGATATGCGGTCGCCTTCCGCCATGGCTGCACCGGGGGGAAAACCGTGGTCTCCGCTCAGCCGGTCATCCCCCCCGGAAACCGAAGATGCAAGCTGCCGCCGTCCATTGCGATGGCGAGACTGCATCTTCACCGTTCCGCAATCCGCCGCCCCGTCGATGGTGTTACAGCGGGTGGCTGGCCGAGCCCGGAGCCGACATTCGCATCCGGCGAGTGCAGAGGGGCAGGTTGGCTGGCAGGACGATTCACTCGCCGGTCTCGCGGTCCCGTGCGCCGCTCCACTTTAGCGGCGCGGAGATCGGCCGCGCCCGCGCGGCGCTCCGGTCTTCTTGATCGCCGGTCATAATCGTTGTCCATCGAGGATGGCAGAATGATCGGCCCCGAGGCGGATATGGGTTGCGCCGGTTTGGCGCGCGGCTCCGCCGCCGCCCGCCCGTTCGCCCGCTGAATCTCCTCGGCCGTCGGTTCGCGGCCGCTGGTGAGCATCTTGTTCAGGGTGGGAAAGTCGACGCGCTGAGCCTCCACAAAGTCAACGCCCTCGGCCGTCAGGGTGTATTGCGCATTGTCGGCCTTGGTCAGGTATCCCTTCTTCATCAGATACCAAAGCGTGAAATCCAGGTAGTCGCGCGGAAAACCCATGCGCTGTTCAATCTCGGCAAGCGAGACTTCAGGGAGATTTGTGTTGGCGCGCCGCCGGTGATAGAGCACTGCCAGCACTGCCAATCGCCGGTTGAGTTCGCCCTCCACGCTATCCATGAAGTCGACGGAGGAAGAGAACGGCTCCGGCGGCTGCCGTTTGCGGAGCGTGTCATACTCGGCGCGGCGCTCCCGGTCTGACAGCACGTCGTAGGCGGTCTTGAGCAGCCGAAAGTGCTCGGGGTTGCCGGAGCGCGGATTGTCTGGATGAAAGCGCGCCGCCAGGAATCGGTACACGCGGTGAATTGTATCCAGGTCGGCGTTGGGGCTGATTTGAAGAAACTCGTAGTAGTCGACCATTGCGGTCATGACATCCTTCTGATAGCTCACGGCATTCTAGCCTGCCGCGGAACGGGCGAGGAATCCCACCTTCGTCACCGACTCGCCGCAAACAGCACAAATCTCGTTCTCACTCCACCTTTGTGAGCGATCACTGCAAAGGCTTAATTGAGCATCCCGCGGTCTGTCGCCTATGCGGAGATTACCCGCAGATGGCGCATGGTGCATCCAGACCGTCCCCGCAATCCAACCGTCAGCCTTCGCCGCTGCTCGCAGCGGCAGCGCGCAGAGAGCCACGGGCCTTGTGGGATGCGGAAAAGCTCGATGCGAGAGGGTCTTGTAACAGTCCTCCACCGTCGTTGCCGACCCCCGGGGGATGAAACTGTGCCCCATCCATCGGACGTCTTTGTTTTTGTCCGATGGGTGGGAGTCCGTAGAATTCATCTCTTGTTTTGTTGCACTTGCATTTTTGTTTCTTATCAGGGCACGAGTTCACTCGTGCCGTAAACGCTTCAAAATAAGGGTCGGGCTTTACAGTCTGCGTGAGAACTCGATTCAGGACACGTTCCTTGCGCAAATCGGAGGGAGCAGCAGCCTTCAGGCTGCTGAATTGGGCGCGGAACGGAGGATCGGCTTTAGCCGCGGGCATTTGGTCGCCAACCCGCCAGAAGAATTTGAGTTCTCACGCAGACACTTTGGCCCTTGCTGTCTTCCGCCCTGCCTGCCTGCTGAATAACATCCTGTATCTCCGGCGGACCACGCTAGCCTCTCTACTATCCTGGAGCTCCGGCACTGACTCGAAATAGGGGCAGATATCTCCCATTGTGCATGGCAAATAGCTTCCATCTGCGATTAGCCAAAACTTTCCATAAATAAAGGCAAATTCCGACGATGTGAACTCACAGCCGACCGCGTTATTTTTGATCTTGTGCGCAAGTTTCAGGGAAAGCGCGCGATTGAACGAAGTTACTGACCGTGAGAATACAACGCACGTGGGCAACATAGGACTTCAACCGCTAATGCTAAGGAGTAATCCGTAGCCAATGCAAACCGAAGCTCTCGCCCCCCAGGAAACCAACTCGCTCCGGCCCATCGTGGAGTCGGCGTTTCGATACCGCCGCATGTGGTTTCTAGTCGTTCTGAGCCTCATCGTTCTTACCGCCTGTTACGTGATTCTTGCTCCCAGGGAATATCGGTCTGAAATGGACCTTCTGGTCCAGAACAAACGCGGCGACGAACAGATCACGCCGGACCGCATCAGCGGTGAGATCACCGTAAATGGAGTCACTGAAGAGCAGATCAACTCTGAGATTCAGTTATTGCGGAGTAACGGCCTTGCCAACCTGGTCGTCGACCCTCAGTGGGATAGTCGCTCCGCTGGTACGCTCACGCGGGAGCAGCTCAAGGCCCACGACAAAGCCGTCGCCAACTTCGAGAAGCACCTTTCCGTGAGCATGATTCGAAAATCCAACGTAATTCACGTAGCCTATGTCGCACACAATCCGCGGACCGCTACGGCTGTGCTTCAAAGTCTCTTGAATGCATTTCTGCTCAAACAACGCCAGATCGCCCAGCCGCCTGGAACTGCTCAGTTCTTTGCTTCCCAGGCCGCCCATTACAAACAGCAGCTGGATCAGGCGCAGCAGCAGCTCGCGCAATACCAGCAGACCCAGGGCGTCGTAACCCTCGCCAACTCCGAGCAGACCCTCGACAGCGAAATCAACGAGGCTAAGTCGGAACAGCGCGCTACCGATGCGCAAATCAGCGCGCTCAGTCAGGAGCTATCGACCCAAACCTATCAGCTCAAGGGCATTCGGCCAAGGGAAATGACGCAGGTGCGCACCATTCCCAATGACTACTCGATTGAGCGTCTGAATACGATGATCGCCCAGCTCGAGAACCAGCGCACCGCCCTGCTCACAAAATTCACCCCGTCAGACCGTCTAGTTCAACAGATCAACCGCCAGATCGCGAATACAAAGCTAGCCCTTGCCAACGCCGAGCGTATGACTTCGCAGGAGCATGACACGGACATCAACCCCGTATGGCAATCCGTGACCGGGTCGATTATTCAGAACGAAACCGAGCGGGAAGCCCTGAGGGCCAAGGACGGCGCTCTTGCCGACCAGATAAAGAAGCTGCAAGGCCAGCTCTCCACGGTTGAAGGTTCGACGGTGCCGTTCTCCACGCTGCGTCAGAAAGTGGCCGAACTCGAAAACAACTATCAGTTGTATACGCAAAAGAGCGATGAGGCGCGCATGGCGGACGCGATGAACGAGAATCGGCTGCTCAACGTCGCCGTCGCGGAAAATCCAACCTATGGCGTAACCGCATTTCGTCCCAAGCCGGTCGTCGACCTGATCCTCGGCTCCTTTACCGCCGTCTTTCTCGCCAGCTTCATGGTTTTCTTCGCCGAGATGGGGAGGGGCACGTTCGCATCGTCGGCGGAAGTTGAGCGCTACGCGCGTCTGCCCGTCCTGGCGACCGTGCCGCTCGACCACGCCCGCGGTATCAAGCGCGTTGAGTTTGCGCCGGTCTTTATCGGCATGACTTCGGCCGCGCCCAATGGGAGCCCGGGCCGAAGTCCATCCCTGATTCGATATCGAAAGGAGCCGGAAGCTGTATGAGAGAGGCCATCGAAGATACGCGGGTTCGCATGGCAATGTCACGGGGCGCCGCCAGGCAGGACTCGGTATTTCACACCTTGCTCTATACGATCTTTCAAAAGCCTCGTGAAACCGCCTCGGGTGGAATCGTGGTGGCTCTTAGCTCCGCCAATCCGGGTGAGGGCGTCACTTATGTCGCAAGGGCCCTCATCCACGAGTTGGGAAATTGCGAGTTTACTTCGGTCGCGGGAGTGAACGTCGGCTTTCTCCGCAAACTGCACGAGCCCACGCTGGAGGCAATCCGCAAGTCGCTCTCCGGCCTCCCGTCGGGTCTCGTCGCGGCCGGCGCCGGTCCCGCCGCCGCGCAACACACTTCTCTCTCCGTGGAGCGGCGCGCCTCCAGCCCCTGGGAGGGCAGTTGGCAGTACCGCCGGGATTGCATCGATCTCCTGCGTTCGGAGTTCGATTACACCATCATCGACTGCCCTTCTCTCAAGGTGTCCGGTGACGTCCTGAGCGTTGCCCCCTTTGTTGACGGCGTGATTCTTGTGATCGAAGCCAATCGTACCCACAGGGAAGATCCCTGCGTGGCCAGGCGCAGAATCACCGCCGCCGGCGGCACGGTCCTTGGTTACATCCTGAACAAGCGAACTTACGATGTGCCGGAGTGGCTCTACTGCCGGCTCTAGCTGCGTAACTTCGCACGAAAGGAAAGGAAAACCATGAGAGTATCGCTCGCCCTGATCGCGGCGGTTGTTGGCTCCTTCCCGTTATTCGCGCGCGCCGATGTTCAGCTGCGCCAAAGGCCCGTCTACACGCTTCACATCGGCGATGTGATCGCGCTTCACTATCGCCTTACTCCCGAGTTCGATCAGACCGTCACCGTCCAGCCCGATGGCCATGTCGATCTGGACATCGTAGGCAACCTCCAGGCGGCTGGACTTACTCTCACCCAGTTTCACGATGAGGTCGTGAAACGTGCGTCGTTCCAGCTTAATCATCCCGAACTGGCGGTTACTCTCAAGGAGTTTCAGGAGCCGTACGTCGTGGTTGCCGGTGAAGTCGCAAAACCGGGAAAAATCGAGCTGCGGCAGGACACAACCGCGCTCCAGGCCATCTTGCTTGCAGGCGGATTCACCAGCTCCGCGCGTGACACCCAGGTCATTCTCTTCCGCCACATCAACGCAGACACCGCCGAAGTTCGCCGGCTCGATCTGCACAACATCAAGAAGCGGTCGGAACTCGAACGCGACATCGAGCTGGAGCCCGGCGACATGCTGCTCGTCACGCAAAACAAACTCGCGCACTTTTCACACTTTGTCAAGGCCACGAATCTGGGAGTGTACTTCAACCCATTTCCCGCCATTCCGTAACTCACAATCTAAGTGGTGTTACGAGAGCAGTTATCGCTCGACCCGGCGGAAACAACGGTGTTTGTCGTTCGCAAACCATGGAGATCTCTATGCGGCCTGATTTGCATGCGGAAGATAAGGGAACTGCGAGCCTTCAACTAATGGCGCCGCCGCCATCGGCCGGCGCCGATTGGGCAAGAATACATCCGGCAGTTGCGCGCGGCATCGCAGGGCGGGCCGTTGCCGTCGCGGACCTTGTCTTCCTCAGCCTCACCTTAGTGTACTTCGCCCTTTGCGCCGGGGCGGCGCAGCCTTCGGGCGGTCTGTGGAAGCTGCTGTCCATGAAAATGACCATTGGTCATTTTGTGCTCCTCGCCTTCTGCTGGGTCTTATGGCGGACCATCTTTACTTATTGCGGCTTGTACGCTGGCCAGCATATCAAGTCAGCAGGGGGATTGTTCGGGCGCCTGGTGCTCGCGACCGGCCTGGCCGCATTGGTCGCCGGCGAATCCATTGCGTTCGAGTGGCACCACGGTCATCTCCTCTCGGCCTTCTTCGATTGCTGGCTGGCCGGTCTGTTGTGCGTACTGTTGGTGCGCGTCGCGGTCGGCGCCTTCCACTTCTATGCTCGCCCTCTCCTTCGCCGCAGAAGGATTGCCGTGATCGTCGGTTCAGGTCCCCGCGCAGATCGCCTGCGCGAAGAACTTGCCCACCATCCCGAGTGGAGATATGAGATCCTCGGCCATCTCCATCAGGATGCCTGCAACTCATCGGAGTCGGACGGCGCTTCTTTGGGAAGGATCGCGGACCTTGAGAGCGTCCTGATGCGGCAGGTCGTCGATGAAGTCATCGTTGCGCTCGCGGTCAAATCCAATTACGCAACCATCGAGCGCGTCATCGCCGCCTGCGCGCGGGTTGGCGTCGAGGTGCAGTACCCCGAGGATCTCTTTGATGTGCCGTGGTCGCAGCAGCATCGCCGGATCGCCCAGGAGCGGCGCAGAGTCGTGGTTACGATGGTCCAGCAGGACTATCGCTCCCGCATCAAGAGAGCGCTGGATGTTGTGGGCGCGCTCACTGGCCTGATTCTGTTTGCTCCGCTGTTCGCTGCAGCCGCCATCGCTATTAAGGCAACCAGCAGGGGCCCGGTCTTCTTTCGCCAGGAGCGCTACGGGCTGGGCAGGCGCATCTTCCGCATCATTAAGTTTCGCACCATGGTTGTGAACGCGGAATCGGCCCAGGCCTCCTTGGAACACTTGAATGAGAACACTGGACCGGTATTCAAAATCTTCAAAGATCCGCGCATCACAAAGGTCGGCAGATTTCTGCGCCGCACGTCGATTGACGAACTCCCGCAACTGATCAATGTCCTCAAAGGTGAAATGTCTCTGGTTGGACCGCGGCCTCTCAACTTGCGTGACGTGGGCCGATTCTCCGAAGCATGGTTGATGCGCCGCTTCAGTATGAAGCCGGGGCTTACTTGCTTATGGCAAATAAGCGGCAGAAGCAACGTCTCTTTCGACCGCTGGATCGCCCTCGACCTGCATTACATCGATCATTGGTCGCTGCTGATGGATTGGATCATCCTTGCCAAGACCATTCCCGCTGTTGTGAAAGGAACCGGTGCGGCATGACCCATATGCGAAAAACCCGCGTTCTCTATGTCAATCACACCGGCCAGCTCAGCGGAGCCGAGTATGTGCTCTTGAACGTCCTGCGCGGGCTGGACCACTCGCGGTATGAGCCGTGGGTGCTTTGTCCGGCGGAAGGCGGTCTCGCCGAGGCAGCTTGGGAAGAAGGCGCGCTCTGGCTGCCGCTGCCGCCGCTGCAGGCGCGCTTTACCTTGCGCCCCAGGGCAATCCTGCGCTCTCTTGCTCAAGTTTGGCGCGTCATGCGCAGTGTGCGCAGATACGTGAAAAATCTTGGGCCCGACTTCATCCACGCCAATACAATACGCGCGGGGATCGTTGCCACACTCGGCGCCGCGGGCCTGCGCAAGGTGGTTCTATGGCACGTCCACGACAGCCTCCCCCGTCATCCGTTAAGTTCGATCATCCGCCTGCTCGCGTGGTCTTCGCGCCGCACCCGGATTATCGCGGTCTCCCATGCCACGGCGCGCGAGTTCTGTGGACGATTGCCGTTGCAATGTAAGGTTCGTACCATCCACAATGGCGTCGATCTGGCCCGCTTTCCCCATAAGCGGGCCGCCATTTCAACCTTCCGGAAGAAAATGAGTATTCCGGATGACTGCTTCGTAGTCTGCTCAGTGGGGCAGATCTGTGCGCGCAAGGGGATCAAAGAGCTGATAGACGCCCTCGCGACGATTCGTTTGCGTGCTCCCTCCTTGCACCTTGTTATCGTTGGCAAGGCGGTCTTCGCGCACGAGCAGGAGTATCGTAACTCGCTGCTGCAGGCCGTCCGGGATGCGGACCTTGCCGGGCGCGTGCATTTTACAGGCGAGCTCAAGGACGTCGCTCCGGCCCTCCAGGCCTCCGACCTTCTGGTCCTCAACTCCCGGGAGGAGCCATTTGGCCTGGTCCTCATTGAAGCTATGTCCTGCGGCACGCCGGTTCTGGCTACCCGCGTTGGCGGCGTCCCGGAGATTGTTACGGACGGGGCCAACGGCTGGCTGATCGAACCGGGCGATTCCGCCGCATTGTCTGGCAAGCTGCTTGAGCTCTCCGGCGCCGACAGCGCACGCCGGCAAGTTGCGGACTTTGCCCATCGCACCACTTCTCCCCAATTCTCTTTCGAGCGTTTTCATCGTGATCTGCGCAGGCTGTACCTGGAGATGGAGTCTTCGCTCCAGCCGAAGTCCGTCCTGCGAGCCAAACCCGCGATTGCCGGCTACGGCAGTCGATGAGGAAACCCTATGGCCAGAATTGCGTTGTTTCAGGACTACCTTGCACAGAATGGCGGCGCCGAGCGCGTAACCGAAGCGATTCACCAGGCCATCCCGCAGGCCGATTTGTGTACGACCCTGGCCGTTCCCGAGCGTATCTCGCCGTACCTGAGAGATCTCCATCCTAAGACCACGTGGATGCAGAGACTGCCCGCCAAGTCCAAGCTCTATCGGCATTACTTCCTGCTCTATCCATTTGCCGTGGAATCCGCGCCGATGCAGGATTTCGATCTGATCGTCAGCAGTTGCTGCGGATATGCCAAAGGCGTGAAGCGTGGCTCCGATGCGGTTCACGTCTGCTACTGCCATAACCCGATGCGTTGGGTCTGGCGCTTCTCGGAGTATGTCGCCCGCGACAAATTCAGCCGCCCGGTCAAGATTGCGCTCCGCTCGATGGTGGAAGGTTTGAAGCGATGGGAGCTTCGCGCCGCGGCCCGGCCGGACTATTACATAGCAAACTCACATATCGTGGCCAGCCGTCTCAAAGATGCGTTCGGGGTGGAATCGACCGTCATTGAGCCGCCCATCGATACCTCCCGCTTCTGGATAACTGCCAACACCGAGGATTACTATCTCATCCTTTCCCGGCTCGTGCCTTATAAGCGGATCGATCTCGCCGTGGAGGCATGTTCTCGGACCCACCGTCGCCTCATCGTGATTGGCGACGGCTCCGATCGCGAACGCCTCAAGTCGATGGCCGGGCCAACGGTGTCGTTTCTCGGCCGCCAGCCCGACAAGGTTGTCAATCGCTACGCAAATCGTTGCCGCGCGCTCCTCTTTCCGGGCGAGGAGGACTTTGGCATGACCCCGCTCGAGATCAACGCCGCCGGACGCCCCGTGGTCGCCTTCGGCGCGGGAGGCGCCACCGAGACGGTCGTCGAAGGAATGAATGGATTGCTCTTTCGCGAGCAGTCGGTGGAGTGCTTGATCGACGCGCTCGAGCGATTCGAAGACCGGACGTGGGATCCTCTCGCCATCCGCAGACATTCGCAGCGCTACGACATTCACATCTTTCAGGAGCGCATACTCGAGTTTCTCGCCCGCGTATCGCCCGCCGCCCGGGAGCTTCAAATGCTGCGCCGGAGGGCGGGATGACTTCGGCATCGCTCGAGCCGTCTACTCCGGCCGTTGTTGCCCCGCCGGCCCGCCGCGGCTTTCGTGCCGTGCTCCAGTCCATCGCCAGCAAGTCCCTCATTCTGGCTCTGCAGGCCGGGACGGGAATTCTTACCGCCCGCATCCTCGGCCCTTCAGGCCGTGGCGAACTGGCGGCGATGATTCTTTGGCCGCTGTTCATCGCCAATACCACCACCTTCGGCGTGCCCAGCTCCCTGATCTACTACATGCGCTGCCGTCCCAAGGAGCGCGATGGCCTCGCTACCAACGGCTTTCTGCTCGCCACCGTGCTGGGGCTCGCGGCCGCCGCCGTGGCCGCGGTCATTCTGCCCTGGTGGCTGCATCGATACTCGGCCTCGGTCATTCGCTACGCGGAGTGCTTCCTGTTCACCGTGCCCCTCTGTTCCATGACCCTGGCGGGCCGCGCCACCCTGGAGGCATCGCACGACTTTTCGGCATCGAATACCATTCAGACGCTTACGCCCCTGGCGACTCTGGTCGTGCTGCTTCTCTTCTTCGCTGCCCACTCACTCGATCCCTATACCGCCGCCATTGCCTACATCGTCGCCTCCTTACCTTCCTTCCTGTTGATGCTGGATCGCATCTGGCGCGCCGGACTGAGAGTGGCGCGCATCCAGTTCGCCGTCCTTAAGCGCATTCTCGGCTACGGCATCCGTTCTTATGGCATCGACATCCTCGGCACCCTCGCTCTCCAGGTCGACCAGGTGCTCGTCGTCAGCCTTCTGAGCGCCCGCGATATGGG
Organism: Occallatibacter sp.; assembly: GCA_035508555.1. Taxonomy (GTDB): domain Bacteria; phylum Acidobacteriota; class Terriglobia; order Terriglobales; family Acidobacteriaceae; genus Telmatobacter. The sequence goes on from DATJMU010000092.1 coordinate 22,682, forward strand.
TTCGTATGTCGTCGTCCTCAGCATCTCGCGCATGCTCAACGTATTTCAAACCTCGGTCGTCATGGTCCTCTTTCCCAAGGCCGCCGGCCGTTCCAAAGAGCATGTCCTCGCCGTAACCGGGAGCTCGGTCCGCATCAGCGTGCTCGCTACCGCCGTCTGCGGCGCGGCGGTGTGCATCGCCGGGCCCGACCTGCTGCGCGTCGTCTACGGGCCGGAGTATGCGGCCGCCGCGGGGGCTCTGCGCTTTCTCGTTCTGGAGGCCATCCTCTCCGGCATGACCTTTGTGCTCGCACAGGCGTTCATGGCCCTCAATCGGCCCGGCGTCGTCACCGTTCTCCAGGCCCTCGGGCTCTCCTTGTGCATCCCCATGATGCTGCTGCTCATCCCCCGTTACGGCATCGATGGCGCCGTGATTTCGCTGCTTGTCTCTACCACCGCGCGATTCCTCTTCGTCTGTGCCGGCTTTGGAATATTCCTCAAGACCAGGCCGCCCCGCCTCGTGCCCGGCGCTGAAGACCTCCGGATGCTTGGCGGTGCGATGCGGGGACTGCTCAAGGAGCGGACTGCATGATGCCCGAACAGCAACTCCCCGACTACTCCGGCGTGCAGACCGCTCCGCCTGCCCAGTACCGGATGCAGACGACGGCCGCATTGCTTGTCATGGTCCTCGTGCCGGCCCTTTGCATCGCGGGCAATCAGGCCGGTCTGCTGCGCATTGTCTTTCCCGTGCTCAGTCTTGTCGTCAGCGCGTTCCTGCTCTGGCGCTCGAAGCCTCTCTATGTCGGCCTGGTTTGCTGGTTGTGGTTTGTAACTCCCTTCCTTGACCGCATGGCCGACTACCAGGCCGGTTGGACGCTCGAGAATCCGGTAGAGCTGGCGCCTTATTTCGCGGCCGCAATCGCCGGCCTTACACTCTTGATGCGCCTCCATGACCTCGGTGGCCGCAGGACTCTTCCCTTCATCTGTGCCTTCGTGGCCATCCTCTATGGGTTGATTCTCGGCTTCGTCTACATTCCTCTCTTCAACGTTCTTCGCGCCGCCCTCAACTGGTTCGTTCCCGTCATCTTCGGCCTGTTCCTCTACAAGAACAGGTCGCTGTACTCCCAGTTCTGCCGTGCCATCGAAAAGGCCTTTCTTTACGGTGTGCTGGTGACCGGCATCTACGGCATCTACCAGTTCTTCAACCTCCCGGCCTGGGATCGCATGTGGATGCTGAATGTTCAAATGAACTCATTCGGCGCCGTCGAAGCCATGAAGATTCGCGTCTTCAGCACCATGAACGCGCCGGCTATCTTCGCCGCCGTCATGGCCTGCGGATTGCTGCTCCTCGCCAATCTCAAGGGAAGGCTGCGGCTCCTGTCCGCCGCGTGCGGATTCCTCGCGCTGATTCTCACCCTCAGCCGTGCTTCGTGGATCACGCTCGTCGTCGGATTCGTCTATCTGATGTTCCGCATGGGGATGCGTGAGCGGATGCGCCTTGTATCGGCCGCATTCGTCTGCGGTCTCTTTCTCCTCGGTCTGGCGCAGCTTCCTGCCATCAAGGACATGGTCTCGCAGCGGGTCGATACGTTCGCCGATCCCAATCAGGACGTGAGCTTTTCGGCGCGCATTCAGGGGCACGAAAAGGCCTTCGGCGAAATCTCCCGCCAGCCCTTCGGAGAAGGCCTGGGCAGCACCGACACCTTCCATAACACCGAAGGCGATGACGACATCATCGGCCCGCACGACAGCACCCTCCTCGAGATCCTTTATTCGCTCGGTTGGATCGGCTCTTCGATCTATGCCCTGGGCCTGGTCTTGCTCGGAATCCGTATTATGCGCAACGTCCGCGGCGACCCATTTCTCACCTCGTCCAAAGCAATTCTTGTAGGGCTGTTTGCGCAGTGTTTGCTCAACAGCATTCTCATCGGAATACTCGGGTTCATGGTCTGGATCTTCGCCTCCATGTGTCTTGCGCGCGTCGATCTGGCGGAAGAGGCGGACCGTCAACAGGAGCGGGAAGGGTATGAATCCAGCAATCTTGTCGCGGCATGAGAGGTGGCTATGAGAGTTGTGCATATCCTTAACGACGTTACCGGTCGCGGCAATGGCATCGTAAATACGGCCGTCGATCTAGCCCTGGAACAGGCCCGGCTCGGGTACGCGGTCGCCGTCATCTCCGCGGGAGGAGAATATGAGCCGCTGCTCGCCCGCGCCGGCATCTTGCATTGCCGGCTCGACCAGTCGCGGCGGCCGGACCGATTGGTCCGCGCCCTGCGGTCGCTCCGGGTCTTGCTCCGCGACTTCGCCCCCGACGTGGTTCACGCGCACATGTGCACGGGCCTCGTGCTCGCCTGGCTTTGCAGGGGCTCCAGCGCCTTTGCCCTCGTCGGTCATCTCCACAACGTCCACGATCCTCAGTCGATCCTCATGGGACTGGCGGACCGCGTAATCGCCGTCAGCCACTCCGTAAGCGCGACCATGGTGGCGCGCGGAATCTCGAAAGACAAGCTGCGTGTCGTTCTCAACCGCACCCTTGACACTCCCCGTTGCGCGCCGTTGAACGAAATCGAGCCCGCCCGCCTTGCGCACCCGGCCGTGGTCACGGTCTGCGGAATGACCCATCGCAAAGGCATTCAGGAGCTCATCGCGGCCTTTGAGATGGTCGGCGAAGACATCGCCGATGCTCATCTCTATCTGGTGGGCGACGGCGCGCAGCGCCAGCTCTTCGAGCAGCTCGCCTCGCGCTCCCGGCAAGCGCAAAGAATTCACTTCGAGGGATTTCAGAAGGAGCCGCGCGCCTACATGCGCGCCGCCGACGTCTTTGTTCTCGCCTCCCGCCGCGAGTCCTTCGGACTGGTGCTCGTTGAAGCGCGCCAGGCCGGATGTGCCATCGTCGCAACGGATGTCGATGGCGTTGCCGAGGCGCTCGACTGGGGGCGCGCCGGCATCCTGGTCCCGGCGCGAAACGCCTTGGCACTCTCCATCGCCCTCCGCGACCTGCTCTGCAGTGAGGAAGAGCGGCTGCAGTGGCGCATCTGGGCCCGCCAGGGCATCTCCAATTACTCGATTCGCGTGATGGCCTCCGAGGTCGAGAACGTCTATCGCGAACTAGCCGCGCCCCAGCGAGCCGGCGTTGTATCGCGGCTCGCTTAGGTGCGCCCGCCGGCCTCTCCGCCCATCACAATGCGCACCACCAGCGGATGATCGGGAATCTCCACCGGAATTCGCTTGACCGCATAATATGTTTGTACCGGAGCCGCCTGCACTACCGGTTCGTACAACGAAACCGTGCGCGTCTGGTCCGCAAAAGTCAGCTCCGCTGTCACCGGAGGGTTGGAGATGTCCACCTGCCGCGCGCAGTTGAAACTGGGAACGGCCTGCCACAAAATAAGGTCGAACTCACCGTCGGACTTCTCAAGCAGCAGATGGTCGATCTTCGGATTTGCTGGGCTCAGCGACCACGCCAGGCTCCCCTGATGCGTGGAATCCCCTGTGTCGTTTAATTCGGCGATCAGGTTCTTGAGCGCATGGAAAGCCGGCTTTTCCGTCCCATCCGCGCGGATCAGCCCCCAGTGCAGTTGGTTGTCCTTGAGCTCCGGGTCCGGCGCCTCGTCCAGAAGCTCGTAGAGATACGTTCGCGCCACTCCGTGCGCAAAGGCATCCAGAAACAGGCGCGGAATGTATTTGGCCGCGGCCGCCTCCGAGACACCCGGCTGATCGCTGTGGTCGTTGAGCGCGTTGTGGTAGCCGCTTTCCGTGATCATCACCGGCCGTGCCCCGAACAGAATGCGCGCCTCCAGCAGTTGCTCCGGGAACAGGATCGAAGGCATCTTCCCCGCCGGATATGCGTGCAGGTTGCCGAAATCGATCTGCCCCGACAAATCCCCTATCGCCGCACCGCGGCCGGCGAACGCCATCGACGGGCCGATCACCTCCACGGGGTCGCCAGCCGGCATCGAGCGCACCGCGTCGAAGATCTGCTTGCTGTAACTGCGATCGATCTCCGGCCAGTCCGCCATCCGGCTGATGTCAAGTTCGTTCGGCCCTTCATACGCCTCGATCGTGTCACCCGACAGCGCCTCCACGCGATCGAGCAGCGTGGCCGTGATCGGTCCCAGCTTGCTGCGTGGATCGATCACAGCGTCGAAGCGGATACCCAGCTTCCCCAGTGCCGCCCAGCGGCCGTAGAGCATCCGGTTATACGCCGGGTCCTGCAGATGAACTCCGTCTCTTAGATGGCGTATGCCAATCGATGCCAGCTCGCGCTCCACCAGCGGAAAATTCCCATAGAGCCGGTCGAAATAATTCAGATGCGTATTGATGCCAATGCTGTTGACAAACGCAAAAGCGCTTTGCGCCGGTTCGCGGATAAACGCTCCATCTGTCGCCGCGAAAGACTTCAAAGTCCTTTGTGGACGGCCACCTGAATCCCGTCCGCGCAGGACTAGAGCCAGCAGCAGGAAAGACGACGCCAGCCATGTGCAGGAAACGAAAGGGGTGATCCATTTCATAGGGCCGCGCCCAACCAACTTCGCTGGCAGGGCGTCTAATAGAAAGATGCAAGTATGCTAGCCCGCGTCTAAAACGAATAAATAAAAAAAGATGCGGCTAATAATAGACCTTTCCTGGTACGGGCGATATATTCGCTGCCAACCTGAGATTCGTCGATGCGTGAGACGATTCGTTCGCTCAGGGTGGCCGTGGATTGCCTTGCAAGCCGATGCGCCTTGGCGAACAGAGTTACCGCTATTGAGATCCAGGGAGGTATATGAACAGCATCGAGGTTATGCTTGCTGACAGCCAGCCGCTTACACTTTCCGGGTTGCGCAGCGCGGTGGCCGATCAAGCTGACATCAAGGTCCTGGCCGAATGCCACAGTCACGAAACCCTGATGATGGCAGTCCGCGACTATTCTCCGGATGTTCTGGTCGTCGGCGCCGAGATTCTCAAGGAGGAGCTTGATGCCCTTGAGACCCTCGTGATGGGAACGGGCAAGACACGCGTCATTCTGCTCACCAGCCGCAGAGACACCGATTTTCTCGAGGCGGCGCTGCGTTGCGGCGCCAAAGGCGTATTTCATCGGGACTGGCCCGTCCACCAGATCCCGCTCGCCATTCGCAAGGTGACCAACGGCGGCGTGTGGCTTGAGCAGAATGTCGCCGAACAGATTCTTGGCGAGCTGGTGGCGCGCCGCAAGGCTCCCGATCCCGACGAACTCAAGATTGCCACTCTCACCAGCCGCGAACATGACGTCATCAACCTCGTCTGCAGCGGCCTTCGCAACAAGGAGATAGCCGACCGCCTTCATATCAGCTGCGCCACCGTCTCCCATCACCTCACTGCAATCTTCCGCAAATTGGAAGTCGACGACCGAACATCCCTCGTTATCTATTCGGCCAGGCACCGCATCATCACCTTCTGATTTCTCTTGCACATTGACTGCTGATGGGCTAGGTTAGAAGCAACCCACGAGCACGTCTATAGGGTCAATTCCAGCGGCACGCAGAGCCCCCGCTTGCGCGAATCGTCCGTCTTCGCCGAGCCTTCTGCTTGCCCAGGGGAAGTGTGCTTTGAGCATCTTAAAGCTGTCGCAGGCGGCCAGGTCAGCCCGACTTTGGCCACGTAGAGTGAATCACTGTCTTCAATCTTCCTCCGTCAACCGTCAATCCTCTCTCCGCCTTTCATGCCTCGCAACCCTTCTCGCTGCAACGGTCCTTCTCCTTTCCCGGTGCAGCCCGGCCCAATCCCTGCCTTCCGAGCAGGCCGCTCCGGCTCAAGCCCTCGTGAACACCTCCGGAGTCGTCACGCATCTCACTTACACTGACACCCCGTACTACACCGAGTGGCCCCAGGTCTTCAGCGACCTCCAGTCCCTTGGGGTTCGCCACATCCGCGATGGATTGACCGACCTGCCTCCGGGTTCGCCCATCTTCGCCGAACATCAGCAGTTGATTCGTGCCGGAATTACCACCGACTACGTGATTCCTTACGATCCCTCCATCACCCCGCAGACCATCGAGCAGTTCGCCGCTCAAGTCCAGGATATGGAAGCCATCGAAGCCCCGAACGAGTGCGATATCCTCGGCGACTGCGGCGGCGGAGGCGCCACCGGTATCGCCAACGTCGTAAATTTCCTCCCCACCCTGCAAGCCGCCGCCCAAGATCTGCACGTTCCACTCCTCGGCCCGTCTTTCGTCTTGCCCTCGTCCTATCTGCTGGCCGGCAACCTCTCTTCGCTGATCAATCTCAACAGCATGCACCTCTACTTCGGCGGACGCAATCCGGGAAGCGCCGGATGGGGAGAGTTTGACGCGCAGGGCAACAGCTTCGGCAGCTTTGCCTATTGGCTCGATCAGTCGGCGATCGACGCCCCCGGCATCGTGCCCGCCATTACCGAGACCGGCTACATCTCCTTTCCCGCCACGACCACTCCCTACACCGTTCCCGAAAGCGTGGAAGCGCTGTACGTGCCCCGCACCCTGCTGCTGGCCTTCAAGAACGGTTATCAGGAGACCTTCTTCTATCAGTTCCTCGACGATCCCTCTTCGCCGCAGGGCTACGGCCTCCTGCGCAGCGACATGAGCGAAAAGCCCGCGTTCGTGGCGTTGAAGAATCTTCTCTCCCTGCTCTCCGATCCCGGCGGGACCTCTTTCACCCCCGGCGCGCTCGCCTACTCCATCACCGGCGCCGACTCCAACCTCGATCATCTCCTCCTGCAGAAGAGCGATGGCTCCTTCTGGCTCGTTCTCTGGCTTGAAGAAAGCTGCTGGAACCCGGCCACCGATACATCGATCGCCGTCACGCCCGAAAACATCGGCATCTTCCTCGACGGTTCGCACCAGGCGGTCGCGGATTATCAGTTCGACTCCAACGGCAACGTGACCCGGTTCAACCAGCCGATGTCCGGAAGCATGACCTCTCTCACCGTCACCGACCGCGTATCCATCGTGCAGATTGAACCGATGTAATCCGCTGCTCGAAGTAGGGCAGGACCAGGGTCGATCGATTCCGGATGTTGATGGATTGCGGATGAAGTGCGGCCAAGTCGGCGAAACCCGCAGCGGCTTTGACAGACGCCGGAACGGATGCCGTGACCCTGGTCTTGCTCGGGCGGACGCAAACCCGCCGCACCCCGCAGCGCAACCATCGTTGGAAGGCCATCGGGAAGCGCGATATCGAAGGGCTGCACGCATCCCTGAAATCCGCTCCGTACCATTCAAACCGCGTGCTCTCTCTGCTCTACGCCTCGGCTCTTCATCGTTTGTGACAGCTTCACTGGCGCGGAAGATGCGGTTATCCGATCTTTGCTTTGTTCTGTCTCCTTTTTTACCCCCATCGTCTCACTCCCACGACATTCGCACGGATCGATAAGCCATAGATCACAGCTGGTGCTCAATTGACGCATCATCGCTAAACCACGCATTATGAGAGGGCGCCCTGCTTAAGGCGGTCTGCGTCGTCAGCAGATGCTTGTGGGGGCTTTGCCCCCACACCCCCAGGATTTGGCGCTTTGGTGCCTCTCCCGATAGGAAGTTTCACCGGCCAGATAGCGAAAGG
>DATJMU010000093.1:0-3590 GCA_035508555.1 Occallatibacter sp.
AGGCGCCAACGGCTCCGATATCAGCCGCGACGACGGCCGCACCTGGCAGCCTATCGACAACGGCAACTGGAACGCCCTTTCGCTGCCCTTCGTCGTCGGCCCCAACGGCCGCATCGCCCGTCTCGACCCTTCCGCCATTCCGGCCGCGGCAGCCTTGCCGCCCGCGGCTGTGCAGCCTGCGCAAAAAGCGGGCATCCCCCATCGGTAAGCGCTCCCGGTAATCTCAAATCCGGCTCCCCAATCGGTGGGATTGCCGGCAGTATCCGCCTCCGCATGTAAAATTGAATGCAATCGAATGGTAGAAACCACTCCAGCGGCCGCCGGCCCGGCATCCCGCAGCCAGCGGGAACCGGAGGCACGGGTGGGGACTGTCTCCCAAAATACTTCCCCGGTCGTCGAAGTGCGGGAGCTGGAAAAGTCCTACCGCACCGCGCGCGGCACGCTGCAGCTTTTCAAGGGGCTCAATCTCCAGATCGCCGCCGGCGAGATGGTGGCGATCGTGGGCCAGTCGGGCGCAGGAAAGAGCACACTTTTGCACATTCTGGGGGCGCTTGATGCGCCCTCCGCAGGAACTGTATACTGCGCGTCAACCAATGTGACCCGGCTCACGCTGCGCGAGGCCGCAGCCTTTCGCAATCGCGAGATCGGTTACGTCTGGCAGTTCCATTATTTGCTGCCGGAGTTTTCGGCGCTGGAAAACGTAGCCATGCCGCTGATGGCGCGTGGCGTAAAAAAGCACGAGGCGCTCAGCGCCGCGGCGGGGTGGCTCAAGGAGGTGGGTTTGGGGGAGCGCGGCGATCACCGCTCGGGCGAGCTCTCCGGCGGCGAGCAGCAGCGCGTGGCGCTGGCGCGCGCGCTGGTGAACCATCCCCGGCTGCTATTGGCCGACGAACCCACCGGCGACCTGGATGGCGTCACCGCGGCCCAGGTCTTCGAGCTGGTCTCGCGGCTGCACGCATACCACGGGCTCACATCGATTCTTGTGACGCATAACCTTGATCTCGCGGCACGATGTACGCGAGCCTTGCGGCTGGAGAATGGCTGCTTAACCCAGATGGCCCCGGCTCCCCAACCAGGGAGCGCGGCCCCAAACGCATGACTTAAGGACCTTTTGGCGGGCTACAGCAACATTCCGCTAGTTTTTGAATCTAAACACGTAAGCAGCCTGGAAAAGGCGGAATCACGACTCTTCCAGGCTGAAGAGGATGGATGGGCATCTTTGGGCGCCGCGGCGCGCAAAGACCAGAGGAGAGCATAAGCGGCTCCGAAACCATTCACAAGAGCTGTTCGAAGGCGAGGCAAGAACTTTCCAAAGGACCTTCGGCGGCGATGTAACAGGGAGGCGCGCGCGGGCAGGGCCGAGGCCGGAATCAGCGTTTCCATCGACGGACGGCGCGACGAGCCGGGGTTGATGGGAGAAGCGAACCGGACGGCCACTCCAGCCGACAGCCTGCATGAGGTGAAACACCATGTTCGAACGCTATACGGAGAAGGCACGGCGCGTGATCTTCTTCGCGCGGTATGAGGCCAGCCAGTTCGGCTCACCCTATATCGAGACCGAGCACCTGCTGCTCGGGCTCTTGCGCGAGGACAAGGCGTTAACCAACCGTTTTTTGCGCACCCACGCTTCAGTGGAGTCGATTCGCAAACAGATTGAAGCCCATACCACGATCCGCGAGAAGGTTTCCACCAGTGTCGATCTGCCGCTTTCGAACGAGTGCAAGCGGGTGCTCGCCTACGCGGCCGAAGAGGCTGAGCGGCTGGGCCACAAGCACATCGGCACCGAGCACCTGCTCCTTGGTTTGTTGCGCGAGGAGAAATGCTTTGCCTCGGAGATCCTGCAGGAGCGCGGCCTGAAGCTGGCGCAGATTCGCGACGAGCTGGCCCGGGTGACGCAGGAGAAGGCGCCCCAGCAGCAGCGCCAGCGCGAGTCGAGCCTGCTGGCCGAGTTCAGCCGTGACCTGACCCAGGCCGCCATGGACGGCCAGCTCGATCCCCTGGTCGGCCGCGACGGCGAGCTCGAGCGCGTGGTGCAGATCCTCTGCCGCCGCACCAAGAACAACCCGGTGCTGATCGGCGAGCCCGGCGTGGGCAAAACCGCCATCGTCGAGGGCCTGGCGCAGCGCATCGCCGACGGCGAGGTGCCCAGCTTCCTGGCCGACAAGCACGTGCTGGCCCTCGATCTCTCGCTGATCGTGGCCGGCACCAAGTATCGCGGCCAGTTCGAGGAGCGCCTCAAGACCATCATGAAGGAGCTGATGGAGAACCAGAACTCCATCGTCTTCATCGACGAGCTGCACACGCTGGTGGGCGCGGGTTCGGCCGAGGGCTCGCTCGACGCCGCCAACATCCTCAAGCCGGCCCTCTCCCGCGGCGAGATCCAGTGCATCGGCGCCACCACGCCCGGCGAGTACCGCAAGTCCATCGAGAAGGACCGCTCCCTCGAGCGGCGCTTCCAGGCGGTCAAGGTGCCGCCGCCCAACGAGGCCGATGCGGTGAAGATCCTCATGGGCATCAAAGACCGCTACGAGAAGTTCCACGCGGTCAGCTATACCGATGCCGCAGTCGAGTTCGCCGTGTCGCACTCCAACCGTTACATCCCCGACCGCTTCCTGCCCGACAAGGCCATCGACCTGATCGACGAGGCCGGCGCCCGCGTCAAGCTGCGCCAGACCTCGCTGCCCGAGGAGATCACGGAGGTCCAGAAGCGGATCAAGTTCATCGTGCACCGCATGGACTCGGCCATCGCCAACCACGAGTTCGAGAAGGCCCGCTTCTACTCGGACGAGGAGCGCAAGGAGCGCGAGAACCTGCGCGCCCTGCGCGACAAGTACCACCTCGACGACTCGGCCGCCGGCATCGTGGGCCGCGAGGACATCGAAGACGTGGTCAGCCGCTGGACGGGCGTGCCGGTGACCAGCATCAAGGAAGAAGAGACGCAGAAGCTCCTGCGCGTGGAAGAAGAGCTGCACAAGCGCGTGATCTCGCAAGACAAGGCGATCTCGGCCCTGGCGCGGGCGATACGCCGTTCGCGCGCCGGCCTCAAGTCGCCGCACCGGCCCATTGGCAGCTTCCTGTTCCTCGGCCCCACGGGCGTGGGCAAGACGGAGATGGCGCGCACGCTGGCGCAGTTCCTGTTCGGGTCCGACAAGGCGCTCATCCGCTTCGACATGTCGGAGTTCATGGAGAAGCACTCGGTGTCGAAGCTCATCGGCTCGCCTCCGGGCTACGTGGGCTACGAGGAGGGCGGCCAGTTGACGGAGCGCGTCAAGCGTTCGCCTTATTCGGTAGTCCTGCTCGACGAGATCGAGAAGGCGCATCCGGATGTCTTCAACATCCTGCTCCAGGTCTTTGAGGACGGCCAGTTGACCGACGGCCTCGGCAACACCGTCGACTTCAAGAACACCATCCTCATCATGACCTCGAACATCGGCGCGCGCCATCTGCAGAAGAAGCAGGGCCTCGGCTTCCAGAGCGACCGCGACGACATCGTCAGCGAGAAGGTGGAGGAGCTGGTCAAGAACGAGGTGAAGAAGACCTTCAACCCCGAGTTCCTGAACCGTCTCGACGAGGTGATCCTCTTCCAGTCG
>DATJMU010000094.1:0-28524 GCA_035508555.1 Occallatibacter sp.
CCCGCGCAGGCCAAACTCTCCGGCCGCCAAGCCCTCGCGGGCTTTGACTTTTCGGGCGGGACTCTTGTTCTGACAGAAGCCGGCAGCAAGCGCCGCGCCTCTCTCCATCTCATCCGCGGCGAGGCAGCCCTCCGCGACCTCGACCCCGGCGGCATCGAGGTTCTTTCTTCGGATCTGAACGAGTTCCGAGAAGCCCTCAGCTACGAGAACCGCACCCTCAAGCGCGCCCTCACCGACCCGCGCCTGGTCTCCGGCATCGGCAACGCCTACTCCGACGAGATCCTCCACGCCGCGCAGCTCTCGCCGATCACCCAGACCCACAAGCTCACCGATAGCCAGTGGCGAACCCTCTTCGCCGCCACCCAGTCCACGCTCACGCTCTGGACCAGCCGCCTCGTCTCCGAAGCAAAGAAAAAATTCCCCGAGGGCGTGACGGCATTCCGTCCCGAGATGGCCGTGCATGGCCGCTTCGGCCAGCCCTGTCCGCGCTGCTCCGCGCCCATCCAGCGCATCCGCTACGCCGACAACGAAACCAACTACTGCCCCATCTGCCAGACCGGCGGCAAGCTCCTCGCCGACCGCAGCCTCTCCCGCCTGCTCGGCTCCGACTGGCCCCGGTCGCTCGAAGAGCTGGAAGCCCTCAAGCGCAAGTAGCCCGCGGCCACCTCGGCCGCCAACCCGCTACAATCTCTCCATGAGCAAGACCGTCATCGCCACTGACCGCGCCCCCGCCGCCATCGGCCCCTACTCGCAGGCCGTCCGCGTGGGCAACCTCGTCTTCACCGCCGGCCAGGGCCCGCTCGACCCTTCAACCGGCCACATCGTCTCCGGCGGCGTGCGCGAGCAGACCGTGCGCACCTTCGAGAACCTCAAGGCCGTACTCGAAGAGGCCGGCACCAGTCTCGATCGCGTCGTCAAAGCCACCGTATTCCTCAAGGACCTGAACGACTTCGCCACCATGAACGCCGTCTACGCGTCCTACTTCGCAGACGCGGAAGAGGGCCTGCCCGCGCGTACCACCGTCGAGGTCGCCCGCCTTCCCCGCGACATTCTCGTCGAGATCGAGATGATCGCCGAAGCCTGATCCGCGAACCCGGTCACTTACTAACTCCGCTAACTTGCCAACTTACTAACTTGCTAACTTGCCAACTCGCCAACTTGCCAACTTGCCAACTTGCCAACTCGCCAACTTGCTAACTCGCTAACTCGCTAACTGGAGCCTCCCCATGCCTAAACCCGATTCCAGCACAACCTCCGCCGCTCCTGAAAAAGTCATCCACACCGAAGCCGAATGGCGCGCCATGCTCACGCCCCAGCAGTATCACGTGCTCCGCGAGAAGGGCACGGAGCGCCCCTACACCGGCGTCCTCACCGAGAATCATGAGACCGGCAACTACCACTGCGCCGCCTGCGGCGCGCTCTTGTTCTTGTCGGGAGCCAAGTTCGATTCAGGCTGCGGCTGGCCCAGCTTCATGATCCCCGCCGATTCCACGGCCGTTGAAGAGCACGAGGACCTGAGCCACGGAATGCGCCGCATCGAGGTCACCTGCGCCCGCTGCGGCGGCCACCTCGGTCACGTCTTCCCCGACGGCCCGCGCCCCACCGGCCTGCGCTACTGCATCAACTCCGCGTCCTTGTCGTTCACGCGTCAGGCGGAATAGAGGAACAATCGATCCGCGGAGGTCCTTGCCATTCAGATTCGGCAGGCGTCAGGACTCCAACCCCTAACAACCTCCGGCGAAAGTCCGTTTTTGAAAGGGCACGACTTCCAGCCTGCCCTGAGCTTGCCGAAGGGTGCCGCAAAGTATCTAAAATCAACCCGGCTTTAGCCGCTGAGGGAAGGTTTGTGCCAAAGTTTGACTTGCACCACAGGCTGCTAAGGGTTAATTCGAGCACAGCCACCACATCGATCAGCGCCTGCCTCCACTGACCACTGTTCCCTGTTCACTGACCACTGACCACTGTTCACTGACCACTGCTTTACTGCGGCTTCGATGCCGCGTGCACCCGGCTCTCCTCCTGCTTGCCGCCCACCTCGATCGACTCGCCCAGCGCCAGCGGCAGCTCCTGCTGCTGTGGCTTGGCGCTCTCGTAGGCGCGCACGATCCGCTGCACCAGCGCGTGCCGCACCACGTCCGAATCCTCGAAGTGGCAGAACTCGATCCCCTCCACGCCGTCCAGCACGTTGATCGCGTCCACCAGCCCCGAACGCCGCGGGTTAGGCAGGTCGATCTGCGTAATGTCCCCCGTGATCACCGCCTTCGAGTTGTTGCCCATGCGCGTCAGGAACATCTTCATCTGCTCGATGGTCGTGTTCTGCGCCTCGTCCATGATGATGAAGGCGTCGTTCAGCGTGCGCCCGCGCATAAAGGCCAGCGGCGCCACCTCGATCACGTTCTTCTCCAGCATCTTGTCCACCCGCTCCGGGTCCAGCAGGTCGTAGAGCGCGTCATAGAGCGGCCGCAGGTACGGATCGACCTTTTCCTGCAGCGTCCCCGGCAGAAAGCCCAGCCGCTCGCCCGCCTCCACCGCCGGCCGCACCAGCACAATCCGGCTCACCTTCTTGGCGTTCATCGCCGCCACCGCCATGGCCACGGCAAGATAGGTCTTGCCCGTGCCCGCCGGCCCCACGCCAAACACCATGTCGTTCTGCTCGATCGCTTCGATGTACCGCCGCTGGTTCAGCGAACGCGGCTGGATGTTGCGCTTCACCCCCGCCGAGCGCTGTTTGCCCGCCTCGGCCACCGACCTGAGTGTGGCCGCCGGATCGGCCACCACCAGCCGCAGCATCCCGTGCAGCTCCCCGTTGTGGGGATGGATTCCCAGCCGCCGCAGCGTCTCGAAGTCCTGAAAGATGCGCTCCACCCGCGCCACGCCCTCCTGGGCGCCCTCCACGTGCACCGCGTCCGACCGGAGATCGATGCGTACGCCGAGCGAGTCTTCCATCAGCCTGAGGTTTTCATCGCGGGTCCCGAACAGGGGCTCGAGGTTGGGCGTGATCTCCAGTTTGATATTCAGACGGCCTCCCTGGCGGCCCGGGCTGCGGGCCCTGTTGGCGTTTGGGACTCTCTTGAGCGCTCCGCCGGCAGGCTGGCGCAAAACTCTTGAGCCGGCTGCACGCAGGCGCACACAAGACTGGGATGAGCGGGAGTGAGAAGCGGGTTGGTGAGCGCGACCAAGTCCTTTATCTGGCTGAAGAGTAGCGCCAACCGGGTTCGCAGTCAATGCCACCCGGTAAAAGATTCGCCAAAATGCTTACTGTTTCGGTACATGCGCCCGTCCGAGTTCCTGAACCGGGCCCCTGAAGCGAACGGTCTTCCGCCCGCACATCACCGGCCCGGAAAAACACAGGCTTTCGCCCATGACGGAAGCATCGGCCCGGATTCCCCGTACCTTCCCCGCCTTTCCCTACTTTGCTAGAGATTGGGCTGCGTGGGCTGCTTGGCCATGCGAATCAGGCCGCGGCGGCGGTAGTTTTCCATAACGTCGCTGACAAAGACGTTGAAAGCGTCCTCGCGCTGCTCGTTGAGCATTGCGTCGCGGGTCTGGTCAAGATTCTGCGCCACCTCGGCCGCCGTGGGCTGCTGCTTGTCGACGATCTTGGCCACCGCGCCCGACTGCCCGGTGAGAATGGGGCCGCTGATGGCGCCGACGTTCAGCTTGAAGAGCTGCGGGGCCACCTGGCCGACCTCGCCAAGGTTGGGGACCTGGCTGGTCTCGCCGATCAGGTCGCTGGTTTGAACCGTGGCCCCCACCGCCTTGGCGGCAGCAGCCAGATCATTCATGGACTGGGCCTTGTCGGCAAGCTCCCTGGTCTTCTGGTCGAGCAGAGCGGGGAGCTGCTGGTCGCGGTAGTCGGAGAGGACGTTGGACTTCCACTCGGCGAATGTGGGCGCGTGAGCCGCCTCGATGCCGGTGACCTGGAAGACCGCGTAGCCCTCGCCGGTGGCCGCCGACTGCGGCGCGCCGCCCTCCTTCATCGAGAAAGCCTTCGAAAGCATCTGGGAGCCGTCGGGCACTGTGGAGATGGTTCCCTGGGCGCCCGTGTAAGGGGTGGTCACGACCTGCAGGTGGTGCGCGGCCGCCGTCCTGGCAAGCCCGTTCTTGTCGGCTTCGGAGGTGAGCTGCTGGGCGAAGCTCGACTCGGCAGCGCCCGTCTGGTTGCGGATCAGGGTAGCCTGGATGTCCGGCAGGACCTGGTTGAGGGGCTGCTCGTGAGCCGGGGTCCGCGCCTCCACCTGCACCACGTGGAAGCCGAACTGGCTGCGCACAATCGTGTATTCGCCGATCTTCTGCGTGAAGATGGCGTTGTCGAATGCCGGGACCATCTCGCCCCGCTGCACAAAGCCCAGCTCGCCGCCCTTGTCCTTGCTGCCGGGGTCGTCGGAGTCCTTCTTGGCGAGCGCGGCGAAGTTGGCGCCCCCCTGCAACTGCTTCAGGATGGACTCGGCCTTGGCCTGCGCGGCGGCCACGGTCTTGTCGTCGGCGTTGGCCGGCACGGAGATGAGGATGTGCCGCGCGTCCGCCTCCTCGGGCACCGTGTAGCTGCTCTTGTGGTCGTTGTAGTACTGCTCGATCTGGGCCTGGCTAGGCTGCGGCACGCCGCCCGGCAGGTCGGAGGTGGTGAAGGCGAAGTAGATGATCTGGCGCCGCTCGGGAACGGCGTTGGCGTAGCGCGCCGCGTTCTTCTTGAAGTAGGCCTCGAGCTCGGCGTCGGAGGGATTGATGGTGTTGCGCAGGCTGTCCGCGGTGAGAACCGCGTAGTCGAACTTGATCTTGACGTTCTGTTTCATGTACGCGTCGCGCACCTGCTGGTCGCTGATGGCCACCGGAGCGGTGATGAGGGCCTGAAGCCGCCGCACTGCGATCTCGGTGCGGATCTCGCTCTCAAACTGCTTCACCGACATGTTGAACCGGGTGGCGACAAAGTCGGCGTACGCGTCCTCGCCGATGAACTTGCCGTTGGGGAAGAGAAACTCCCCGAATTGGCCCTGGTGCAGGAAGTTGCTCACGTCGGCGTCCGAGACGCGGATGCCAAGCTGGTCGGCGACCTGCATGAGCACCTGCTGCTCCACCAGCTGCTGGCCGACCTGGCCCTTGATGAGATTGGTGATCACCGCGTTGCCCGCGTACTTGGGATACCGGGTCTGGATGGTCTGGTCGGTGACCGTGTCGACCTGCTGCTCGGTAACCGTGGCCCCGGAGGAGAAGATGCGGCTGTACCAGTGCGGATAGACCACCGCGTAGGCGCCGGCCGAGGGCGAGCCCAGCCCGGCCAGGCCGGGGATGAGGTACACGACCATGCCCACCGAGGCGGCGGCAATGACCACGATGAACAGCGCCTTGGTGACGCGATTGTCGGTTTGCAGGAAACGGATCATGGATCAACTCTCACAGGGCGCCGCCGCTCATGCCGGCGCGGCAGCGAAGCGCATAACGGCAGCCGCTGCAGGTGCAAATCTCGCTCGAAGCGACGTTTCCATTATAGACGAGCGTTGCGTCCAGGGTGGGCAGATACGCGAACGGGCATCCCGCCTGGGATGCCCGTTCGCATTCGAGGGAGGGCCGCCGTTTATCGCCAGTAGTAGTAACCGCCGGCCATGTAGTACGGCCGGTAGAAGACTGGCCCGTAATAGGGATAAGGGCCGTAGGCGTAAGGTCCATAGGGCGCCGCGTAAGGCCCGTAGGGGTACGCGCCGTAAGGCCGGTAGCCGCGCCGATAGAGGTTAGGGCCGCCCGGATAAAGGCCCTCGGCAAGCCGGGCCGCTTCCTGGGGACTGACCGGCGTTACGGTGACGGGTGCGGTGAGATGGAAGGTGACCAGAGCCTCGGCCGGAATCCAGGCCCTCGGCCCGGGCGTGGCCGCGGTTGCCGCGGTCCCCGCCGCCGCGCCCGCGCCCGCACCAATGGCCGCGCCGGTGCCGCGGCCGGCGATGCCGCCGATGATCGCTCCCAGCAGCGCGCCGCCCACCGCGTTGTTCACCGTCTCACCCGCCTTGTTGGGGCCCTTGACTCTGAACAGGTCCGACTGCAGCGGGTAGGTCTGGCCGCCGAGGTCGAGCGAGGTCAGGCGGAGTGCGAGCTCCGCGCTGCCGCCAAGCTGGCCCGCCGGGTGCGCATCCGTCACCACTCCGTGAACCACGGCTCCGCGCGGGATGGCCAGAACGCCGCCATAGCTCACGTCCTGTATCACGACGAACTGAACCGCCGTGCCGGCCGCGGCCCGCTTGCTATCCACCGGCTCGCTGGTCCGGAGCTGCAGCAGTGTGCCCTGTGGGATGGTAACCGGCCCCGTGGCCTGTTGGTATTGCGGCTGGCGCGGCGCGGGGTACTGCTGCGGGTACTGCTGGGAATAGCCGCCCGGGTAGTCGGGCCGGCCCTGCGGATAAGCCGGCGGAGGATAGGCCGGCGGAGGATAGGCTGGCGGATACTGACCCGCCTGCTGCTGGTCCGTGCCGGGGTAGCCATAGGGCGTGTTGGCCGGGGGCTGCGCGCTCGGCGGCGCCGGCGCCGCGCCCTGGTTCTGCGACTGGTCCGGATACTGCCCCTGGGGCGCGTACTGGCCCTGATCCTGCGGCTGGCCCTGATTCTGCGGCTGGCCCTGACTCTGATCGGCGGGCGCCGGCGCCGACCCGTCGTCGAGCGGAAGCTGTTCGTTCTGCGCCGCCTGCTGCGGGTTGCCGATCGCAAGGTTGTTGTGAACCTTGGTCACCCCGTCCACGTGGCTCACAATCGAGCCGGCAAGATCCTTGGCTGCCTGGTCTGACACCGTGCCCGAGAGCGTGACCTCGCCCTGGATGGTGGCCGCCGTGATCAGGTCGTTCTTCAGCGCGCTGGAGGCGTCCAGCGCCTTCACCACGTCCATCTCGATCTGGCCGTCCGTGCGCTGTGCCTGGGCGGCGTTGTCCTGTGCCAGGACCGCGGTCCCCGCGGGCGCCAGCAGCAGCGCGGACCAAACCGCCAGCAACGGAACTGCTCTCTTTAACCGTGAGCGCTCGATCATCTTCTCTCTCCTCAACCCAAGGCCCCATCCCGGCACTTAAGATGCGCGGCCGGGCGTAATGACCCTCAAATATTCCCCTCGCAGCTCCATCCGGGCTTGCCTCATTAGACGAGGTTTGGCGCGAGCTGTCAGTAATAAAGGACACGGCCGGTGCAGAAAAGTTCCGCGCCGGCAAAACCAATCGCAGCCGGGCAGGGGCTGCGGGCCGCAGAAGGAAACCACTGAGACCGCACAAAGCTATAACCCCCCGGGGAGGCCGCGCATCGAACACGCAGGAGGTCGGCGATGGAAGAACGGCTGAATTATGCCAAGGCGTTTCCGGAGGGAATCCACGCCATGCAGGTGATGGAACGGGCGATCCACGCGAGCGGGCTCGAAGGCCCCCTCTTGGATCTGGTCAAGATACGCGCCTCGCAGATGAACGGATGCGCCTTCTGCATCGACATGCACACCAAGGACGCCCGCGCCGCCGGTGAGACCGAGCAGAGAATCTATGCCCTGTCGGCCTGGCGGGAGGGCCCGTTCTTTACACCGCGGGAGCGGGCGGCGCTGGCGTGGACCGAGGCGCTGACCAACATCCAGCAGGGCCACGCCCCGGACGCGGTCTTCGAGGAGGCGCGCCGGGAGTTCACAGAGGCCGAACTGGTGCGGCTGACGCTGGCCGTCACCCAGATCAACTCGTGGAACCGGATCGCCATTGGGTTTCGCGCGGAGCCAGGGAAATACCAGCCGAAATCAGCTGCGGCCGACTGACGCCATCGGGAACGCCAGGCCGTTTCCTGTCTGAAACCCAACCGGAGACGTGGCCGGATCCGGGGCGCGCGAATCAGAAACGCGCGCCACCCACCACGATGTACCCCAAGCCCGGCCTGAGTCGCTGACCGTTTGATCTTGCACAACTGAGGGTGCCCCAGGTCCCGATTTCGGCACCTGGGACGGGCGATCCCAGCTGCAAAACCATCCCGGCAAAGACCTGCAGCATTTTTCGCTTCTACCGCCTACAGAACCAGTACTGCCGAGTGGCCTTTTCCTTAAGAAAAGGCCACCTTGAAAAAGGCAGCAATGCTGATAACTGAAGCGAAAACGCTCTAGAACCTGTGAAACCGCATCTGGCCGAAGTTGTAAGCAAGGCCCACGGTCACGCCATGGGGGTTGAGGTCATTCGGACCGAAAGTGTGGTGCCAGAACTGGTACTCCCAGTCGGCGCGTATCCAGATGGGCCGGTAGAGATCGTACTCCCCGCCGCCAGCGAAGGAATTGATGGTGAAAGTGTCGTGCGTGTAGTTCGGAAAAGGAGGAGAGGCGGGGAAATCGATGCTGCCGATCCCCGCCAGCGCCTTTACGTAGGGATCGAACTTTTTAAAGTGCCTCCACGTGTAGATGGCTCCACCCTGGAAGGTGTACTGGCGCATCCTGCCATAGTATTGAAGCGACGACGGCTCGTCATACATCAAAGCGCGCCCGTCGGCCTCAATGCCGAATCCACTGAGCAGGCCGGGCAGGCGGTTGAGGTTCCAATCGACCCAGGCTGCGGGGCCGTCCATGGTGCGCGCCACGCCGGAGTCGCTTCCCCAATCGAGATTGAAGTAGGAGAGGCCGGCGCCGACAACGATTGGTATGCCGCCCTGCTCCGCAGCGGGAGCAGTTTGGGCTGAGATGGGAAGGGTTACGGCTAGAAAAAGTGCCGCGGCAATGAGGCTGGGGGCTGGCTTCAAACGCATAGGTACTCCTTCTCAAATTGCAGGACGTGTCCTTCGACGAGGCAATGGGGAAGGTCCTTTACGGACGAAATTATTTTTTCATCAGGAGCCGCATCGTTCAGCGAAGACATCCGTAGCTTCGATGCGGTCGAATGGCCCTAATGGAGAAGTTCCCCTGCCTCGATCGAGATGGCAGCGAGTAACTCCTCCAATATTTGAACACGCGATACGGCAATCTGTCGTGCCATAACGAAGTGCAACTTATGGGGGAGCCTGTCGGCGGCGCCCCGCAACACAGGCAGGACCGAGGAAAAGGTGGGGTAGCGGGTGTCGCGGCCGACCTTGACGAAAGCCCGCAGCGCGCCCACCGCGCCAAGCTGCTCGAGGATGTCGGCATCGCGCAGCAAAAGTCCTTCAATTTGTGTGGGTTGGTCGTGAGCCTGGTGGGTCCGGATGGCCTCGGCAACGGCTTCGATCTTTGCCTCTGGAAACCCCCAGCCCGGCAGCAGCTCGCAGGTGCGGGTGATGGTGTACGGTACATGGTCCCAGCCGGCAAGCTGCTCCGGGGCCTGGGGCCGATGCCCGAGGAAGACGCCCAGGTCGTGCATCCAGGCGGCGGCGAACAGCACATCGTCGTCGTAATCCATCCCCTCGCCGATACGGCAGGCAAGAGCGTACAGGCGCGGCTGGTGGCCGTACTTGTCCTCGGGCCGGGCCTCGGCGCGGATGTAGCCGATCACGGATTGGCGCCAGTCCTGGGGATTCATGCGGCGGCGGCCGGCCAGTTGGGCGTGATCCGGATCAGGTCGAGACCGCCCCGGTCTTCCAGGACGAAATCGGGCGAGAACGCGGGAATGGCCGCGATGGAACGGGCAGGCAGGTCGACGGGATCGAAGCCCGCGCCCGTGATGCGTCCCGCGCCGGCCGCGGCAAAGAGCCAGGCCAGCCTGGGGCCGTCTTCGGCGGGGCTCGCCAGCGCGTCCCGGCTGCGGCTGCCCTGCACCGGAATGCGCTCGACGCGAAAGTACTCGACGTCGATCAGCACCGTGCGGTCAGCAAGCGCAACCGGCGCAATCTTGCCCGCCCGGGTCACCAGCCTGGTGGCTTCGAGGGACCTCTCGACGTGCAGCTCGCGGGGGCGGCCGTAGTCGAACATCCGATAGGTGAGGTCGCTGTTCTGCTGCGTCTCGAGCAGGATGGCGCCGGGCCAGATCGCGTGCACGGTGCCGGCGTCCACAAAGATCACGTCGCCGGCCGCAACCGAGAGCACATTCAGGCTCTCTTCGAGGGTGCCATCGTGAATCTGCCGCTCCACCTGGGCCAGAGTGACGCCCGGCTTGAGGCCCACGGCAACCTGTGCCTCCGGTCCCGCCGCCAGGGCGTACCAGCACTCGGTCTTGCCGCGCGGCTCGCCGTACCTCTGCGCCATCTTGTCGTCGGGGTGAACCTGGACGCTGAGCTTTTCGCGGGCGAAGAGAACCTTGATGAGAAGCGGCGACTGCGACGAACCAGCCGATGGGCCGAGCAGCGAGGCGTGCGCCTCCTCGAAGAGCCGGGCCAGCGGCTTGCCGGCGTGCGCGCCCGTCGCCACCAGCGAGGCGTCGCCGGTGAGCCAGACCTCGCCGATGGGGTCCCCGTCGGCAACACGGTCGTACCAGGGGCGAAGATCGCGAAAACCCCAGACGCGGGTATCGAAACGGGGCTCCATGCGGAAAGGAGCCAACTGGGGAGGGGAGGCCTGGCGATCGGCAATCATGCGTACTTCGATATCCTTCGCGGGATAAAAGGCTTCTGGCGCGACAGCGGCGGGCGCCGGTCTGGCGGGCCGCATGGCCCCGCCTTTTCACTCTAGCAGAGGGCAGCCTGGCAGCCGGGCGCGGGCGCGCCCGGCATTAAGCCCGAAATCTCCCGCCCGAAATCTCCGGTATGACCGGAACTGGAATTGCGCTATACTTCTCGGTGACCATCTACGGGACAAACATGGTTTTACCCCACATGCATCACCCGCCGGAAGACTGTCTGAACTGCGAGCACAGGCACCTTCGCATGTTCTGCAATCTGACGCCGGAGGCCCTGGCCGACTACGACCAGATCGGCATCATGATGAATCACGCCCGGGGAGCCAAGCTGTTTTCCGAAGGCGATCCGGCCCGCAATGTCTTCGTGATCTGCTTCGGCCAGGTCAAGATCTCATCGACCTCCCGCGACGGCAAGACCATGATCCTCAAGATCGCCGGTCCCGGCGACGTGATGGGATTGAGCGCGGTGCTGGCCAACGTTCCGCACGAGGTCACCGCCGAGGCCATCGAGCCCTGCCAGGTGAAGACGGTGCGCAGGCAGGAGTTCGTGGACTTCCTGGGGCGGCACGGGATCGCCTCGATGCACGCGGCCCAGTCCCTCTCGACCGAGTACATGACGGTCTTTCACGACGCCAAGCGGCTGGCGCTCTCGGGTTCGGCGGCGGGACGGCTGGCGCGCTTACTGCTGGACTGGGGCCGTACGGCGGCCAACGGGCGCCCGGAGATCCGGTTCACCATGGCCCTCACCCACGAGGAGATCGCCAACATGGCGGGCACCTCGCGCGAAACCGTGACCCGGCTCCTGAACCAGTTCCGCCGCGACCAGTGGATCACCATCAAGGGCACCAGCCTGACCATCGTGAAACCGGATCAGCTCGAGCGGCTGACCGCGTAGAGCGCTGATCTTTCCTTCTTGCTCTCTTCCCATTGCAACAGGCGGCCATCCGCGGCCTGGCATCAGCGGTGCATGGCGAGCGCTTCCATGTGCTGTTCAACCGGCACGGCCTGGGGTTCGCGCAGGGTCAGGACCGGGCAGCGCGCGTGCGCAAGGACGCGGTAGACGGTGCGGTCGCGGGTCAGGTTCTCAAAGGCGGACCGCTGCGTGGCGCCGAGCACGATCAGCCCCGCCCGGAGCAGCGCGGCCTCGGCCAGAATTTCGACAGCCGGATTGCCGTGCGCAACCACCGGTTCGACCTCCGTGCCGCAGCCGGCCCCGGTTTCGGCGGCCAGCTGCCGCAGCTCCTGCATCGCTGCGGAGTCGAGACCCGTGGGCAGGCCCTTGCGCCGCATCTCGTCGACGGGCGGAAGCACGTGCAGGAGAACCAGCCGTGCATTCTGGCTGGCAGCGATCTGGCAGGCAAGTGCCGCGCTCGGGCGAGAGGTCTCTCGGAGTGTGGTGGCCAGCAGTACGGCGCGCTCGACGCCGTTAGCCGCCGCGAGATGAGCCTCGGGTCCCACGGTCATGACCGGGAGGTTGACCGAGCGCAGCACTTGCTCTGCAACCGAGCCCAGGAAAAGTTTGCCGAGCTTGCTCCGGCTCCGGGTCCCCACCAGCACGCGGTCCGCGCGGAACTGGCGCAGGGCCACGGCGATCTGCTGCGTGGCGTTGCCTTCGCGGACCAGCGCGTCGCAGCGGATGCCGCGGCGGCGGGCCTCGTCGCACCACGGCTGGAGCATCTTATCGGCGAGTTCGAGTGCGCTGGCGGTGTCGTAATAGGGCATCCCCGCGGCATCGGCGGTGACGGAAGCAATGGCGGGGAGGGCGTGCAGAAGAATCAGCCGTGCGCCCGTGGCCTTGGCCTGATCGAAGGCATGCGGCATCAGGCGATCGAGGTCGCTCAGGTCGCTGGCGACCAGAATTGTGGCTGGACGGGCCATCCAGGTGTGCATCGCTGTCTGCGTCATCGCAGAGACCTCGCATCAAAAAGCGTGCCACCTGCGCAAACAGTGGGATGTGCCGTGGAGCACTCAGATGCGTGATTTAGATCACTTGAGAAGCGGCCCTCCGGTGACCACGTTGACGCACACGAAGCCTGCGCAGACGGCTGACGTCGGGCCCCCGGCTTAATGGAATCCAGGAACCGCCCGATAAGCTCAAAAGCGATTAAGAAAAACTGAGCCCTGCAGTCGCCGGGAGTTGGTTTGTTAACCCATGTCAATGAGGAGACGGTGATCCGCGCCAGCCAGCAGTTCTGGGAGCAGATGCTGGCCATGCACCTCGAGCACGTGCCCGCCGACAGCCGGATATTCGTGGGCGCGGGCCACCTGCGCGCCAGCGTGAGCCTCATGGGCATGTGCACCGGGCGGATCGAAGTGCGCCTCGCCGAACGGCTGGCCTACGCGGCCACGGCGGCCATGCTCCTGCAGCCGCTGCACCAGATCGCCGAGGCAGACACCCTCGATGCCGCGCGCGAGATCGCCAACATGATCGCGGGCACCATCAAGGCCTCCCTGCCCCGGCCCTGCACCATGACACTGCCCGAGTCGTCGGTCGAGACCGATGGCTTCTGCGGCCTCCCCCTCACCCGCCACGCGCTGGCCGTGGCCTTCCGCCACGAGGCGGGCGACCTCATGGTGCGGGTGCAGGCCCGCGAGGACGGCGAATAGGCAGCCTCGCGGAAACGCTTTCCAGGCCACCCAGCCTCCCCGTTCCCGCGGCCGAGAATCGGCAAAGCCCTCTCCGCAGGCGCGCTGCCCGCCAGTAAAGGGATTTTGTTGCCACTGTGGCCGAAATCCCCTTCGAGAAACTGCGGGAAACCGTATAATCGCCCTTGACATGGGCACGACCAGAAAAAGCCGCACCGGCGCCAGGCGCCAGGCCGTCAGCATCCGCGACGTGGCGCGGCGGGCGCGGGTCTCCATCGCCACCGTCTCCCGCGCCGTGAACCGCATCACCAGCGTCGACCCCGACCTGGCCAGGCGCGTCTGGAAGGCAGTGGAAGAGACCGGATACGTGCCCAACACCCAGGCGCGCGCGCTGGTTTCCGGCCGCAGCCACATCCTCGGACTGATCGTCTCCGAGATCACCAATCCCTTCTTCCCCGAGCTGGTGCAGGAGTTCGACAACCTGGCCGTGGCGCAGGGATACGAGGTGATGATCGGCTCGACCGACTACGATCCCGCGCGAACCGAGGCGCTGATCCGGCGCATGTTGCAGCGCAACGTTGACGGCGTCGCCGTCATGACCTTCGGCATCGAGGAAGAGCTCGTCAAGAAGCTGGTGGAGCGGGAGTTTCCGCTGGTGTTCGTGGACGCGGGGCCCGACCTGCCCAATATCCGCGTGCTGAAGGTGAACTATGCGGAGGGAATCCGGCAGGCGGTGCAGCATCTTGCCGCCCTGGGGCATCGCTCCGTCGCCTTCATCACCGGGCCGCTGCATCTGCGCTCGGCGGTGGCGCGGCGCGACGCGTTCGTGAAGTCGATGGCCGAACTGGGGCTGGCGGTGCCCATGGAGCACATCGCCGAAGGCAACCACACCATGGAGGGCGGCCTCGAGGCGATGGAGCGGCTCGTGAAACTGGCCGAGCTGCCTACCGCCGTGGTCTGCTCCAACGACATGACCGCGATTGGCGCCCTGCACGCCCTGGAGCGCACCACCCACAGCGTACCCAATGAGATTTCGGTTGTGGGTTTCGACGATGTTCACCTCGCGCAGTTCATGCTGCCGCCCCTCACGACCGTGCGCATGTCCTGCAAGGACCTGGCCGTGGCCGCGGTGGAGGCCCTGCGGGCGGGCATCGAACCGGAACACCCGAAGGCCCGGCGTCGGGAGTGGGAGATCGCCACCCGCCTGGTGGTGCGGCAATCCACGGCCTTTCCACGCGGCAGCCTTCCGGCCCTGGTCAAGCAGGGGACCGGCAGACGGCGGCCGAATTCGTGATGAGGTCCTGAGCCGCGGACCGCGTGCGATGCGGCGGAGAACAACGATGCAGCGGCCACGCCGTTCTGCCCAGGCGCCTCTAGTTCAGCCAGCGCACTTCAACGGGAGTGGCGGGCGGCAGGGGCAGGACGATGAAGCCCTCGCGCCAATGGCCCTCTTCCCGGCAGGGTGGTGAGCCCACGATGCGCAGCGCTGCCGCATTGCGCTCTTCGATGGCCAGACCCGGCAAACCCCCGACGATGGCCTGCAGCTGATCGTGGTTGGGCGGCCGGTTGGTGGTGAAGGGCATCACCGCGCGCAAGGCCGCATAAGCCTCAGCCAGATCGCTGATTCGCGCGCGGCGTTTGGAGGGCAGCGGCGCCAGGCCGAGCGACTTCCAGGCCGCGTGCGGATAGCTCTCGACAAGTACCCGCTCCTGCGGAGAGGCGGGCTGTCCGCGCGTGCCCAGCCGCTGCCAGCCGCGCCGGCACAGCGCCTCGTAGACGTCGAGGCAGAACTCCGCGAAGCGGCGATAGGAAAGCGGCTTGACCGTCCCGGGCAGTCCGGTTTTGGCCGCGGTGTTGAGCTGGCGCTCGCTCACGCGGGCATGGACCAGCCCGTTCGATTCCGACTTCCACGCCTGGGGCCCGTCGAGCATCATGACGCGAATCCCGCGCACGCCGCAAAGGTGGTTGAGACGGCCGGCCAGCAGCTCGGCATCGACGGGGCCGTGATCGATCTCCGGGCCAAGGCCGGGAGTGTTGAAGGGAAGAATCTCGCAGGCCACGCTTCCGGAACCGGGCTGTGGGCTGGCTGGGACGCGGTCGAAGATACGGTCGAGAATCGGGTCCGGCTTACGGTCCAGGACGACGATGCCGAGATCGGACCAGTGGCTGTAAGCGAGATCGACGGAGAGTATGGGCACAGAATGAGACTACGACGCAAGGCGGGATTGGGTAATCAAAAGTTGGTATGAATTGCGGCATCCAAGGCCTGAATTGGAATTGAAGTTCGATATGGGATAAGAAGCCGAGGCCGGGTGTCCAAAGGGCCGTTCAGCCGGAACGGGATCGGTCGATCCTTGCAATGCCTATACCAATGGAGCATACTTTTCTCAGGGAGGAGCTGCCCTTGACTGAAGAAGCCAGGAATGCTTCAGAATGCAGGTCTGGCGGAAGCGTGACCATACGTGGCCGCGCGCAAGATAGTGCCATGAAAGATTCGCGGCGCCTACCAGATAAACCGTGGAAGTATAATCCCCCTGCTCCAGCTGGGGCGGTGCGCCCCAAGCCTGTGGTCGTTCCCAAGAGCAAATAACCGGAGCCGAAATGCCTGAGAACGCCGAGGCGCTGGGCATAATTCTGGTTTTACTTCCAGGGTTTGCCGCGGCTTATCTGGTTCAGCTTCTCGCTGCGCGGCGCAAACAGTCGGACCTCGACAAGATTGTTGAAGCGCTGATTTTCAGCTTGCTGGTCTACCTGATTACCCTTCCATTTTTTGGTTATTCTCTTCCTGTTGCCTGGCGCCCAGGCAATGGGAAACCTGCCGGCACATGGCAGGTTTTCATCGTTTGGCCGCACCTGATGGCGTTGGCCGTTCTCGCCGTTGTTTTGGGGACGCTCTATTCAGCCAGCATTAATCACAACTGGCTTACGTCTCCATTTCGATGGTTAAGGGTCTCGGAGCGGTCGGCGAGAAGCTCGGTGTGGAACGATGTCTTTTCCGATATCGAGGGTTTTGTGCAAGTGGGTATCTCGGGCGGAAGATCTGTTATTGGCTGGATACGCAAATACTCTGACGAAGATGAGGCGCATGAGGTCTTTCTCGAAGAGGCAGCCTGGGTCGATAGCGACGGAAAAGAATTCCCGATTCATGGTCCGGGTGTTCTACTAACGAAAAACCTGGGAATCGAGTATGTGATGTTCCTCAACTCCGACAGCGAGGACACAACTCTGCCGGTGATTAAGCCGTGATGCACCGGACAGCCGCGCAACAGCGCTATTGCTCGGCTCCGCGCTAAAATTCAACTATGCCGGCCGCAGCCTTGTCTCCTGAAGTGATGGCCAAGTACCAGCCCGTGATCGGGCTCGAAGTGCATGTGCAACTGCTGACGGCCACCAAGGCCTTTTGCGGCTGCGCGAACAAGTTTGGCTCGGCGCCCAATACCAACATCTGCCCGGTGTGCCTGGGACTGCCGGGAGCGCTGCCGGTGCTCAACGCCAGGGCCGTCGAGTTTGCCACGCTGGCCGCACTGGCGCTCAACTGCACTGTGAACGAGCAGTCGATCTTCGCGCGCAAGAACTACTTCTATCCCGACCTGCCCAAGGGCTACCAGATCTCGCAGTACGACCGGCCCCTCGCCGAGCACGGCTGGATCCAGGTGCCCGCGGCGGATGGCGCGACAAAGCGGATCGGCATCACCCGCGTGCACATGGAAGAGGACGCCGGCAAGAGCCTGCACGAAGGGTTTGCGGACTCGGCCACGCGCACCTATCTCGACCTGAACCGCTGCGGAACCCCGCTGATCGAGATCGTCAGCGAGCCCGACCTCCGCACCCCCGACGAGGCCTTCGAGTACCTCACCCGGCTCAAGGAGATCCTGCTCTACACCGCCGTCTCCGACTGCAACATGGAAGAGGGCTCGCTCCGCTGCGACGCCAACGTCAGCGTCATGCCCCGGGGCGCGGAGCGTTTCGGAACCAAGGTCGAAGTCAAGAACGTGAACAGCTTCCGCTTTATCCGCGCGGCTCTCGAGTACGAGATCGAGCGCCAGGTGGAAGTGATCGAAGAGGGCGGCCGCGTGCTGCAGGAGTCCCGCCTCTGGAACGCGGACGAGGGGCGAACGTATTCGATGCGCTCGAAGGAACAGGCGCACGACTACCGCTATCTTCCCGAGCCGGATCTGCCGCCACTGATCGTTTCTCCTCAGCTCTTGTCCGAGACCAGAAAGAAACTGCCGGAGCTGCCGGAGGCGCGCCGGGCGCGGATGGTGGCCGAGTACGAACTGTCGCCCAAGGATGCGCACACGCTGACCGCGACCCGCGAGTTCGCGGACCGGTTCGAGGCGGCCGCGCGGACGGCGCGCAATCCGCGGCGCGTCGCCAACGTGCTCTTGAGCGAGGTGGGCGGCCGGCTGAAGGCGCTTGGCCTCGAGCTGGACCAGTCGCCGGTGTCGATGGCGGGGATCGTGATGGCCGCCGACCTTCTCGACGAGGGCAAAATCAGCTCGAAGCAGATGAAGCAGTTGTTCGACATCGCATTCGAAAAGGGTGAGGATCTTCCCGCCGTCTACGAGCGCGAGAAGCCCGAGCAGATCACGGATGCCTCGGCCATCGAGACGATCGTCGACGAGGTGATCGCCGCCAATCCCAGACAGGTGGAGCAGTACCGCGCCGGCAAAAAGACCCTGGCCGGATTCTTCGTGGGCCAGGCCATGCGCGCGTCCAAAGGGCAGGCGAACCCGGCGCTGCTCAACGAGCTCGTAGTGAAAAAGCTGGAAGGGTGAGGAGCCGGTTCGCTTGCGCCGCGAAGAAGGCGGCGTGGAACCGGCTTAACCAGGCGTGAACCGGCGTAATCAGGCGTGCAACCGGCTTAATCAGAGTGGAGATGTGGAGCGGAGCCGCACCGGCGCCTACTTAAGTCTCAGATCGCCGATCCATTTTGTCCGCGAGTCCCAGGAGCTGACGACCTTGGTTGCGCTCTTCAGTTTGCCCTTCTCGGCCCATAGATCGAAGTCCTGCGACATATCCACCTGGGCAAAGTTGAAGCTGCCCGCGGTGTCCGAAATATAGCTGCGAATGGTTTTGGTCTTCTCGTTCTGGAGAAAGACGGTGGCGCCGCTTACCGGTTTGGAATCCGAGTCGAAGACGGTCCCGGTGACGGTGCGCTCGCCGATGTTCTGCGCCTCGGCGGCGCTCGGTCCGGCGATCCCCGCCGTAGGCGAGGGAACCACTCCGGCCGAAAGGGCGGCGAGCACCAGGACAGTGAGGCACGCCGCGCGACGGTTTTTCACTCTTCTTCCTCCTCTTCGTCGTACGGTTCGTCGTCCTCGTCCAGGTCGTCGTCCACGCGGGCGAGTTCGAGCGGTTCCAGTCCCACCACCTCGTACTCGGTTCCACACTCTTCGCAGGCAATCACATCGCCTTCTTCAATTTCGTCCAACTCGACATCCAGATTGCTATCGCACTCAGGGCAGCTGGGCATGGCAGCCTCCTCTCTTTCTGAAACAATTCGCATTGCGGGATCGAAGCTTCTTGCTGTACAACCATCGCTAGTTTTAGGGAGAACCCGGCCCGCGGTCAAGAGGGCCTGGACCTCCCTCCGCTCGCAGCAATTCCCCAGGAGAATAGACGCATGGAGGTTGCTCAAACATTATTTGTGTGCGCCATGGCGCTGGCTGCGTCCTGGGCTCCGGCCCAGCCGGACTTCGCCCTGCACGCTACCCCCGTCGCCCCCGCCGCGGCCGACCCCGCCATTGCCCGCGCCCTGCGCAGCGTCGATCCCTCCCGCATACAAGAGACGATTCAAACCCTGGTAAGGTTTGGCACCCGCAGCACCCTTTCGGGCACGGAGACGGATCTGCCGCCAGGCCGTGTGACCTCGATGAGGTAATCGAGATATCGCTCGCCCGGTGCGTACCGCTTCTGCGCCACATCGTCCGTGCAGCGGCGAATGAACTTCTCCGCGGTGAACGGAATGGAACGGCTGTGAATCGTGACCACCCTCCATCGCCGGCTCCTGGGCATGCGGTCTCCTGCTTTGTCTTTTGACGAAAACCTGTGTTGCGTGGAGAGGATTATACCCCGCATGGCGCGCTGAAAACCGGCCCTCCACTATAGTTGAATCAGCATGTCCTCCCTCGATCCCGCCAAAACCCTCCTCCTTCACTTCTCCGGCCACGATCGCCCCGGCCTCACTGCCAGCCTCACTGCCGCGCTCGCCCACCACGCCGCCCCCATCCTCGACATCGGCCAGGCCGTCGTCCATGAAGCGCTCTCTCTGGGAATCCTCATCCAGCTCCCGCCCGCCGCCGGCCTCGCCGCCCTCAAAGCCGACCTCACCGAGCGCGCTCACGAGCTCGATCTCCAGGTGCGCTTCACCTCCATCCGCCCCGGCCCCCTCGAGCACTGGCTCCGCGGCCTCCACCAGCAGCACTTCATCGTCACCGTCCTCGGCCGCTCCCTCACCGCCCGCCATCTCGCCCGCGTCACGGCCATCGTCGCTGCCCACGGCATGAACATCGACCGCATCGACCGCCTCTCCGGCCAGCTCGCGCCCCAGTTTCCCCTCGCCGCCCCCGCCGGCGATTCCCTGCCCCTCAACGCCTGCGTCGAGCTCGCCGTCAGCGGCCCGCTCTCCGCCGAGCCCGCCATGCGCGCCGACTTCCTCGCCGCCGCCCAGGAGCTCTCCATCGACGTCGCCTTCCAGCGCGAGAGCATCTTCCGCCGCAACCGCCGCCTCTTCGCCTTCGACATGGACTCCACCCTCATCCAGGGCGAGGTCATCGACGAGCTCGCCAAGATGGCAGGCGTCGGCCCCCAGGTCGCCCGCATCACTGAGGCCGCCATGCGCGGCGAGCTCGACTTCGACCAGAGCTTCACCCGCCGCGTCGCGCTCCTCCAGGGCCTTTCCGCCGAACGCGTCCACTCCCTGCTCGCCCAGATCCCTCTCGCCGAAGGCGCCGGGCGCCTCATCCGCACCCTTCGCCTCCTCGGCTACAAAACCGCCATCCTCTCCGGCGGCTTCACCTTCTTCGCCCATCACCTGCAGGAAAAGCTGGGCATCGATCACGTCCACGCCAACCAGCTCGAAATCTCCAACGGCGCCGTCACCGGCCGCGTTCTTCCTCCCATCGTCAACGGCGACCGCAAAGCCGCGCTGCTGGCCCAGATCGCCGCCCGCGAAGACATCTCCCTCGAGCAGGTGGTCGCCGTAGGCGACGGCGCCAACGACATCCCCATGCTCCGCCTCGCCGGCATGGGCATCGCCTACCGCGCCAAGCCCCTCGTCCGCCAATCCGCCCCCCAATCCATCTCCTCCCTCGGCCTCGACGGCCTGCTCTACCTCATCGGCGTCCGCGACCGCGACCTCCATCCCCACGAACCGGTATAGGCTTCCCGCCCCATGCCGCACCCATCCGTCCAATTAAAATAAGAATGGGGGCTGTCTCTTTGTTTGCGAGCCGCGGGCTGCTCTTTGCCGGCGGTGGGATCGGCTGACAGGGGCCCTCCTCGATCGGTATACCGACGCCGGCCGGCTAAGTGCTCTTTTCATTCAAAAAACCTCTTGGGGCACACCGGAGATGGCGCAGGGTTCGAGGAGAACTGCTCGATAACCAGGGGATTTCGGCTTAATCTATGGATCTTCGTCTTGCCCGGACGCTCAGTCTGCCTTTGGGCTTGTGTATGCTGTGCGCCGCTCTCGCAGCGGCGTGCACGCCTGTGTCGCGGCTCGCGGATGCGCCCATGCCGGCCGCCTTGCTCGCCGATCCCGCGGCGCCCGCCGGCGGAGTCATGCTCCTCCCCGCCCAACCTGTCGTCGTTCCCCGCCTCTACGTCGCGCCCACGCTCCAGGACTTCCTGCAGCCTTCCCTCGCCGGCGGCGCCCGGCAGATGCTCCGCATCAACTCCTTCATCCAGCGCTATCCCGAAGACGGCAACCCTCCCAACGAGCCCACCACCGCCTTCCTCGGCTACACCCACAAGTACTTCTTCGTCGCCTTCATCTGCAACGACCGCCATCCCGCTCTCATCCGCGCCCACATGCTGGCCCGCGACTCCCTCTCCGACGACGACACCGTCCAGGTCATGCTCGATACCTTCCACGACGAGCGCCGCGCCTTCGTCTTCGCCAGCAACCCCCTCGGCATCCAGGCCGACGCCATGTACAGCGAGCAGAGCGGCTACGACTACTCCTTCGACACCGTCTGGGACACCTGGGGAAAACGCACTCCTGCCGGCTACATCGTTCTCATGCGCATTCCCTTCTCCAGCCTCTACTTCGCCAGGACCGCGCCCGGCGCGATGCGCACCTGGGGCATCATCCTCGAGCGCAACGTCTCCCACACCGACGAGAGCGACTACTGGCCCCGCAGCCGCCACGACATCGCCGGCCGCCTCACCCAGGAGATGAAGATCGAAGGCTTCAGCGACGTCGAGCACGGCCAGAACCTCCAGCTCGAGCCCTACTCCATCGCCCGCAATCTGCGCCAGTTGAACACCATCAATCCCGTCGATCCCTACTTTGAAGACAAGCACCTGCAGGGCTATGGCGGCCTCGACGCCAAGTTCATCCTCCGCAACAGCCTCGTCCTCGACACCACCTTCAATCCCGACTTCAGCCAGGTCGGCATCGACAACCCCGCCGTCCCCAATCAGCGCTTCCCGCCCTACTACGCCGAGGTCCGCCCCTTCTTCATCGAGAACAGCAGCTACTTCATGACCCCCATCAACCTCTACTACACCAACAACATCGAAACCCCGCAGTACGGCGCCCGCCTCACCGGCAAGCTCGACCGCTGGGCCATGGGCCTGCTCGGCGTCGACGACCGCAGCCCCGGCCAGTCGGTCCCTCCCGCCACTCCCGGGTTCGGAACCCGCGCCCGCTTCTGGGTCGGCCGCCTCGACCGCGATCTCGGTTCCCTCTCCAACGCCGGTCTCATCTACGCCGACCGCGAGTACCAGGATTCCTTCAACCGCGACGGCGGCGCCGACTACCGCCTGCGCCTCGGCAGCCGCTGGACCGTCACCGGCCAGGGACTCACCTCTGAGACCCGCAACCTCAGCAACTCCACCTCCGGCGAGCAGGAGTGCGAAAACACCTCCCTCACCTGCAGCGGCCAGGCCTTCACCCAGCAGGTCAGCTACAGCGATCTCCACTGGAACTGGTGGGCCGCCTACAGCGACACCGCGGCCGGCTTCATCACCGACACCGGCTTCTTCCAGCGCCCCGACGTGCGCGAGCCCAACGGCCACATCGGCTACACCTTCCGCCCCGCCCACGGCCCCATCCTCTCCCACGGCCCCAATATCTATATGGAGCGCATCTGGGACCACTCCGGCCTGCCCCTCGACTACTACTTCAATCCCTCCTACTTCATCAACTTCCACCACAGCACCAGCGTCTCCGCCTATCTCGACCTCGGCCAGGACCGCCTCCGCCCCATCGACTACTCCGCGCTCACCAACAACGTCGAGTGGCACAGCCACACCGCGGGCGTCAACTTCTACTCCGCGCCCACCCCCTACTTCACCCTCGGCGCCGGCTACAACCAGGGCCCCGTGGTCAACTACTCGCCCCCCGCCAGCCAGGGCCCCGCCCCCGTCAACATGTCCTCCCCCAACATGAACCTCGAGATCAAGCCCGCCGCCGGCCTCGACCTCCAGACCAGCTACGTCTACACCCACTTCACCCAGCCGGACAGCGGCGCGGACGTCTACGACAATCACGAGCTCATCTCGCGCTGGAACTACCAGCTCACCAAGGCCGCATCCTTCAACCTCACCGGCCAGTACATCTCCACGCTGCCCCACCAGGACTCCACCGACCTCACCAACTCCAAGACCCTCTTCGCCGACGCCCTCTTCACCTACATGCCCCACCCCGGCACCGCAGTCTACTTCGGCTACATCGGCAACTTCGCCAACATCGACCGCTCCCTCTGCACCCGCGACCCCGACGGCGCCTGCAACCCCCAGGACCCCATCCTCCCCTCGACCTACTCCTCGCTGATGAACGACGGCAAAACCATCTACCTCAAAGTCAGCTACCTCCTCCGTTTCTAGCGCGCATCCCTTCACGTCAAAAAGATCCCCCGGGTGCTGGGAAAAATGCCCCCATCTCCACACCCTCCCGGGTGCCCCACCCTCGCCGCGTCTTTGTTTTTGCGGCTAGGGTGGGGTTGGCCCAAAGCCCCAACTCTTCTCCGCTCTCCGGATGCCCATGCGCTCTCTTTTGCCGGGTGCCCCACCCTCGCCGCGTCTTTGTTTTTGCGGCTAGGGTGGGGTTGGCCCAAAGCCCCAGGGTGCCCCAGGTCTCGACTCTGAGACCTGGGAAAAATGCCCCCATCTCCACACCCCCCGGGTGCCCCACCCTCGCCGCGTCTTTGTTTTTGCGGCTAGGGTGGGGTTGGCCAATGCCTCAGGGTGCCCCAGGTCTCGACTCTGAGACCTGGGAAAAATGCTCCCATCTCCAGACACCCCGGGTGCCCCACCCTCGCCGCGTCTTTGTTTTTGCGGCTAGGGTGGGGTTGGCCCAAAGCCCCAGCTCTTCTCCGCTCCCCGGATGCCCATGCCGCGTCTTTTGCCGCCAGCCCGCGAACCCGCCACCTCCGCAAGGCGGAGGCCAACCCGCGAAACAGCTCGAAAACGAGCGGGCTGGCGACAATCGCATGCCCCCACTGCGTACATCGTTATGCCGCCACTTGCCCGGTGAACAAGCGATTGGGTTCGCCCCACTCGCCCGGCCCAATCTATACGATCTCCGCTGGTGGGTTTCGCGGCTTCCAAATTGGAGACACGGACGATCCGCCCTATGCGGCAAACCTGGATTTGTTCGACGCGGCAGATCGGCATCGCGCGTGCGACGTCACTGGGCAGGAAGGGCATGGGCAAGTCCTCACCCCGGCGGAGATCAATGCGGTTGTGGCCCCAGTCCATCCGATTGCTGGCCACCGATTCGTCTGGCGATCGCGGCAGCCGCCGCAAATTACAGCAATGCCGGAGTGGTGATCACTTGTGTTCGTGACCCACTGCAGAGAATTTCCCCTCCCCGGCGCACAATATCTCCAGGAGCCACCCCATGCGCAACGCGCCCCGACCCGACCGCGACGATCCCGCCAGCCTGCCTGCGCCGCCCGCACGCTCTTCCTGGCCGGCGATGAAGATTCGCCCGGTTGCGCGCAAAAAACGCCCCCGCAGGCCCCCCAATTCAGCCTTCGCGCTCCGCGCTCGCCGAACCATCCATCTAAAAATGAACAACTTGCCGCACAGAACACGCCCCGCCGGGCGCCCCCCTATACCCCCCTCAATTTCAGGTGAAACTGTAAAACTGTGGAGTTTGCCGCTCAGGAATGCACCCCGGAGGTCCGTCGCAAGCGCCTCAGGAAAAATAACTTATCTGCCGTTTACCCACCCCGGAAACCGCACCCTCCCAAGCCCGACGGCAATTGCCGCCGGTGCGCTCCCAAAAAGTTGAGGATTTCACTCAAATAATTGAAAATAAGTATGTTATCCAAAATGAATTCGGTAACCAGTTGGTTATCCAATTCATCTGGCATTCACACAATATTCGCTTTTTCTACGGTTAAACTCGATCGCCGCTAAAAAGCTCGCTGGGCCGGCTCTTCGCCCGCGCGGTAGGTAAATCCGGTCGCCGGCCAAAGCTCGGGCTCTGCCTCCAGATTCGGCGCCACCGAGACCTTCCCGAACTTCGCCGCCTGCACCGTTGTGTTCCATCCATCCACGTCCACCTGCGCGCTCTGTCCCAGGAACTCGTCCTCGTCGGCCGTGATCGTCACCGTCTCGCTCTCGCCCGGCGCCAGCGACACGTAGTTGTCGCTGTAGAACACCGGCAGCACGCGCACATCGAAGCCGCGCCGCAACTGCAGATGCGCCATCAGCGCGATGTGCGTCGTCGGATTGTGCAGCGTCACCGTCACCACGCGCTTGCCGTCCGCGTCCGTCTCCTTGGCGTGGACATCGAGCGTCACCTCCGGCATCGTCTGGAGCGCCGTAAAGTCGTCCTCGTGGTCCGCCGCCGCGCGCCAGTAGAAGTTCCGCGAGATCGTCTCACCGTCCGCGCCCTTCAGCGTCAGCTCCACAAAGTACACCGGCGAGAGCGGCGTCGGCAGCTTCAACTCGCCCAGGTTCGTGGCCGCCTCCGCCGCCGCCGTCACCAGCGCATCGTACTGGCTCGCCAGCGACCCGTCGAGGTTATAGATCGCCACATGCGCCGTCGCGCCATCGAGCGCGGTGGGCTCGTTGTCGATCACCTGAACGTCGCCGTCGGCCTGGTTCAACTGGATGTGCTCCATCTCCGCCGCGTGCATGGTCCCGAAGTACGACGCGAACGGCTCCAGGTCGTAGTCGTAGATCTGCCACACGAAGCTCGGCTGCGCCGGATTGCTCATCCACGTCAGCACCGCCGTCGTCGGATGGAACAGGAGCGCATTCCTTCCCTCGTACATCGCCCGGAACGCCTCGTAGTCCGCCATCTGCGCCTTGCGCACAAAGTCCGGAAAGTTCCGGAACGCCCCATACCGCGCCGCAATCTCCGCCGGGTAATTCTGGGCTCCCGAGTTGCCCTTGGCGAAGTCGTGCTCCGCCCAGTCGTTGTTGATGCTGTCCCAGTCCTTCCTGGGCATCATCGCCTCGATCGACTCGAGCGTGGGCACGCTCACGCTGCCCGTCTCCGTCTTGAAGTAGTCGTCCGTGACCGTATAGAAATCCCGCGGCGCCCGCCACGAGTACGGCCCGTGCGACCGCACCCCGTGCCCGCTCGTCGAGCTCGGCTGGTACAGCCGGTTCGGATCCAGTTCGGCCAGCATCGTCCGCAGCGGCCCATCGATCTCCGGCGGCGGATCGCCCTCGTTGCGTGCGCACCACAACGCGATCGACGGGTGGTTCCGGAAGCGCAGGATCTTATCGCGCACGTTGGCCAGGTAGGTCGGCACGTCGTCCGGGTTCGGCCCGTCGCCCGGGTTCGGCTGGAAGAACTCGTCCCACACCAGGATCCCGTACTTGTCGCACAACTCGTAGAACTCCTCGCTGGTGCTCTGCCCCACCCAGTTCCGGATCATGTTCAGATGCGCCAGAGCGTGCATGTGGATCTCGGCGTCCATGCGGTCCTCGGGGATGCGCTTCAGCGCCTCATCCAACCCCCAGTCGCCTCCGCGGATGAACACCGGTACCCCGTTCACCGAGATCGTCAGTGTCTCCGACCCCGGCACGCTGTAGGTGATCTTCCGCACCCCGAACGTCACGTCCTGGGCATCGGAGACCTTCCGCCCCACCTTGAAGGCGAGGTGCAGCGTGTAGAGGTTCTGCGGCCCGTAGCCGTTCGGCCACCACAGCCGCGGATGCTCCCAATGCAGCACCGGGGTGTTCTTCGGGTCAAACCGCACCAGCTCCGAACCATGAGCCGGCACGTCTACCTCCCGCCTGAAGGTGACCTTGCCTATCGTCCCCTGCAGCACTCCATGCTCGTTATGGTCCGTCACGTTCTCGACCGTCGCCTCCACGCTCACATCGGCCGAGTCTGTCGGCGGCAGCGGCAGGTTGGTCGTCACATATGGGTTCTTCACCACCACCGGCCCGCTCGCCGAGAGATACACCTTCCGCCATATCCCCGTATCCCGGTCCGGAATCGTCGGCAGCCAGTCCCACCCGATCGTGCACAGGAAGGTCGGCCCGTCAATGGCGCTGATCCCCCCATTCGGTCCGATCCCCGCCTGCACCGTATGCACATGCGGCACCCCCGGGTGGGGCTGGGGCGACACCAGCACCGCCACCACCGCGTTCTTGCCCGGTTGCACCTGATCGGTGATGTCGAAGATCCCCCGGATGAAGGCCCCGCGGATCGTGCCCACCTCCACGCCATTCACCCACACATCCGCTGAGAAATTGATGCCCTCGAAATTCAGCCAGACCCGCCGTCCGCGATACGACCGCGGCACCCGCATCTCCGTCCTATACCAGTACGATTGGTGCGCCAGGTTCTCGGGAATCACATCGGGCCGAATGTTCTCGCCATACAGCGGCTCAGGATACACGTGGTCGTCCACCAGTGCGGTCAGCACCGTCCCCGGCACCGTGGCCGCGTACCAGCCGCTCGCGTCAAAGCCTTCACCGGAAATCTGCGCGGGCGGCTGCGAGATCTTGTCGGCGAACTGCATCTGCCAGCCCGTCCCCAGCGTGACGGGCGCGGGCACGCCAGAACTGGCTGCCATCGCGAAGGGAGTCATCGCCAGCGCCAACATCAAAACGGAGGGACAAAGACCACCCACGCGCATCTTCAAACAACCATCTCCAGGGGCTTGAATCGAATTGCAGACAACGGCATTATATTCCCCGCCGTTCCCCGCGGCCTTGATAATGGGGCCATGGAGTTCCAACGTTCCTCAGGGGTTCTGCTCCACATCACTTCGTTGCCGTCGGTCGGCGGCATCGGCGATCTCGGACCGGCAGCCCACGAGTTCCTCGAGTTCCTCGCGGCAGCCAAACAGCACGTGTGGCAAGTGCTTCCTTTGGCTCCCACAGGCTTCGGGAACTCTCCGTATGCCGCGTCATCAGCCTTCGCCGGTAATCCGCTGCTCATTAGTCTCGAACATCTGGCGGACTGGGGCTGGATCGCATCGGATCGTGTCGCAGACCTCCCTAATGCAGACGGCGCTGTCAATTTCAGTGAAGTAGATCAGTATAAGCGGCCGCTTCTCTACGAAGCTGCAAATAGCTTTGTGGCGCGAGGCCCCCGCGACGCCACGCTCGCAGATCAATGGCGTGCGTTCGAGCAGTTTTGCCGGGCTGAGTCCTCCTGGCTGAACGATTACGCGTTCTACGCTGTGCTCCGCAGTCGTTTTCGCACGGGTGCATGGACCAGTTGGCCCGAGCCCATCTGCCGCCGGCATCCCGATGCGCTCGCGGACGTCGCCGCCAGCCACGCGCGCGACCTCGTATGTGAGCAAGCGATTCAATTTGCCTTTGCACGCCAGTGGACCGCCCTTCGCAAATCTGCCGCAGGTCACGGAATCCGTATCCTCGGCGATATCGCCATCTTCGTCAATTTCGATTCGGCCGACGTCTGGGTTCACCCTGAACTCTTCGAACTCGACGAAGACTTCCAGCCCATCCGAGTTGCCGGCGTGCCTCCCGATTACTTTTCCGCAACTGGCCAGCGCTGGGGCAATCCGCTCTACAGATGGGATGTTCTGGCGGAGGGAGGCTTCGACTGGTGGATCGAGCGCGTTCGTCGCGCAACCAGTCTTTACGACATCGTTCGACTGGATCACTTTCGTGGATTCGAAGCATATTGGGCGATTCCGGCAGAAGAGAAGACCGCCATCAAGGGTAAGTGGGTTGCGTCACCCGGCCTTGAGCTTTTCCGCACTCTCGAATCGAAACTCGGCCCTTTGCCCATTGTGGCCGAGGACCTTGGCTTGATTACTCC